>JAKPHK010000030.1 GCA_029550345.1 Pseudomonadota bacterium | reverse complement strand
GCGGTGATCTGGACGACCACGCCGTGGACGATCCCGGCGAACCAGGCTTTGGCTTATGGGCCGGAGGTAGAGTACGTTTTGCTGCGGGATGGCAGTTCGCCGCGCAGCTATCTGGTGGCCAAGGAATTAGCCGCCAGCTTTCAGCAACGTGGCGGCAATGCGCTTTCGGGTACCTTCGTGTATCATGAGAGTGAGTGGCCGACTTTTCGCGGCGCAGACCTAGCCGGAACCGTCGCCCGCCACCCGATGCACCACCTTGGCGGGTTCTTTGCCAAACCGCGCCCGTTCCTGCCCGGCGATTTCGTCACGACCGACAGCGGCACCGGGCTGGTCCACATGGCACCCGACCACGGCGAGGACGATTTCCTGCTGTGCAAGACCCACGGAATCGATCCGGTTTTCGCGGTTGAGGGCGATGGCAAGTACCGGGCCGACTGGGTCTGGCTCGGCGGGCAAGGCTCGGTCATCAACCCCAAGTTCAACGCGCCCGACGGGCCAATCTGCAGCGACCTCAAGTCCACTGGAGCTTTGCTGGCCGCCAGCGCGGATTACCAGCACAGCTATCCGCATTCGTGGCGGTCAAAAGCCAAGGTGATCTTCCGCTGCACGCCGCAGTGGTTCGTGCCGATGGACAGGGTGATGACCCATATCGAGCCCAAGACCCGCGGCGAAAAGCGCTGGGAAGATGAGGGCGGAGCGATCAACCCGGCCGAGGAAGGGCTGTGTGCCGCGCCGACCCTGCGCCAGGCCGCGCTGCAGGCGATCGCCGACACCCGCTTCGTCCCCGAAAAGGGCCGCAACCGGATCGGATCGATGGTTGAAGGGCGGCCTGACTGGGTGCTGAGCCGCCAGCGCGCCTGGGGCGTGCCGATCACGCTGTTCGTCGATCGCAAAACCGGGCTTTACCTCAATGATCCCGCCGTCAACGCGCGGATCATCGAAGCGGTCAAGGCCGGCGGGGTCGATGCCTGGTCCGATGAACGCGCGCAGGAATACCTTGGGCCGGACTACCGGCTGGAGGATTACGAGCGGGTCACCGACATTCTCGACGTCTGGTTCGATTCGGGCAGCACCCACGCCTTCGTGCTGGAAAGCGGGCGCTGGCCCGACCTGACCCGGCCCGAAGGCCATGTCGGCCCGCTGGCCGACATGTATCTGGAAGGCTCTGACCAGCATCGCGGCTGGTTCCAGTCGAGCCTGCTGGAAAGCTGCGCCACCCGCGGCCACGCCCCCTATCGCGAGATCCTGACCCACGGCTTCACGATGGATTCGAAGGGCATGAAAATGTCCAAGAGCCTCGGCAACACGGTCGATCCGCTGAAGGTGATGGAAACCTATGGCGCGGATATCATCCGGCTGTGGGCGCTCTCGGTCGATTTCACCGAGGATCACCGGATCGGCGATGAGATCCTGAAAGGCGTGGCCGACCAGTACCGCAAACTGCGCAACACCTTCCGCTACCTGCTCGGCGCGCTCGACGAGTTCTCGGACGCGGAAAAGGTCGAGGTTTCGGCGATGCCCGAGCTGGAGCGTTATGTTCTGGCACTGCTGAGCAAGCTCGATGCGGCGCTGCGGCAGGCGGTGAACGACTATGACTTCAACACCTATGTCCGCGCGCTGACTGATTTCTGCAACGAGGACCTGTCGGCCTTCTTCTTCGATATCCGCAAGGACTGCCTCTATTGTGATACGGCGGACGATCCGAAGCGGATGGCCTATCGTACAGTACTCGACACCCTGTTCCACGCCCTAATCCGCTATGCCGCGCCGGTGCTGGTGTTCACGTCCGAGGAAGTGTGGGGCACGCGCTATCCGGACGGCGGGTCAGTGCATCTGCTGGAGTGGCCGGAACTTCCCGCTCTTTGCCATTCGCGTCAGCCCGCACTTGATGCGGGCCAAGGCTCTTCTTCTGCTGACGTCGCAGAAGAAAGCCAAGCCCCGGATCAAGTCCGGGGCGACGAGTTGGTTGAACGGTGGAAATCCATCCGCACAGTCCGTATGGGCGTCAATGAGGCCATCGAACCGCTGCGCCGAGAAAAAGTACTTGGTTCCAGTCTCGAAGCCGATGTTGTGCTACCAATGCACACGGCCTTCGATGGTCAGTACGATGGGATTGACTGGTCGGAAATTTGCATCACCGCCGACATGACAGTCGTCGCTCCTTCTGGCGAATTCAACGGTCCAGTTGCCGTAACCCGCACCACCCATCACAAATGTGGTCGCTGCTGGCGGCATCTGCCCGAAGTGACCGAGGACGGCGCGCTTTGTTCACGCTGCGATCAGGTAGTCGCGGCCATGGACGCTGGCGCATGAAACTGCTGTCCGCCCGCCCCCGCATCTTCGGCCTGATCCTGGCCGGGCTGATCTTCTGGATCGACCAGTGGATCAAGCGGATGGTCGATGGCCCCTGGGGCCTGACCGACGAGGGAATGCACCGCGATCTGCTGACATTCTTCGACCTGACCCGCACCCACAATTATGGCGTTTCGCTGGGCTTTCTGACTGCTAACTCGATGGAGATGCGCTGGGGGCTTGTGGCGCTGACCACCGGGATCGCGCTGGTCGTGTTCGTCTGGCTGCTGCGCGAAAAGAAGCTGGGCGATATCGTTCCGCTGGCGCTGGTGCTGGGCGGCGCGCTTGGCAACATTCGCGATCGGGTGCGGTTTGGCTATGTGCTGGACTATGCCGATTTTCATATCGGCGATTTCCGTCCGTTCCTGATCTTCAACCTGGCCGATGCGGCAATAACCATCGGCGTCGTGATAATCCTTGCCCGCAGCTTCCTGATCCGCGAAAAGGGCGCTGCAAAACCGGCGGGCAACCCCGCCCCGGAGACTATTGACCATGCGTAAGTCGGCCCTGATCGTTCTTGTCGGCAGCACCGTGCTGCTTTCCGCCTGCGGTGGCGGCGGGCTGTTCAACCGCCAGCGCCCCGATGAATTCGCGGTGCAGCGGCAGGCCCCGTTGGTGGTGCCGCCTGATTTCGCGCTGGTTCCGCCGGCCCCCGGCGCCCCGCGTCCGACCGAGCAGGGCGCTGCCGCCCAGGCGCAGGAAGCGCTGTTCGGCCCGGCCCAGCCGCGTTCCAGCGTGGAAACCGCGGTTGACCAGAAGGCCGGTCAGGCTGCCCCGTCGATCCGCTCGACCGTGGGCGATCCGGCAACCCAGACCGTCGCCAAGGGCGACGTCACCCGCGACATCATCGCCGCCCCAGAAGGCGACGGCCGCGAAGCCCAGACGGCCGCCGGCGGCAACTGAGCCTCAGCTTGGTTCGAAGGCTTAAGGGACCCGCCGGAAGGCGGGTCTTTTTTTGGGTTCACGCAGAGGCCGCCGCTTCATCAGCAACCTGGCTGACCAGCAGCTTGTCGATCTTGCGGCCGTCCATATCGACCACTTCAAAGCGCCAGTCCTGTTCGTGGAAATGCTCACCCTCGTGCGGGAGCTTTTTCAGGACCGACAGGGCAAAGCCCGCCGCCGTGGCGAAATCGCGATCGTCCGGCAGCTCGATCCCCAGCCGGTCGGCCAGGGCATCGGCGGGGAGCGATCCGGCGACCAGCAGGCTGCCGTCCTCCCGCTCAACCACCATCGGCTCGTCGCCCTCATCCTGATGGCTGGCGAAATTGCCGACTATCGCGGAAAGCAGGTCGGCCGGGGTCACCACCCCTTCAAGGTGGCCATATTCATCGTGGACCAGCGCCATCGCTACGTCGCTCTGCTGGAGCAGACGCAGCGCGTCCATTGCGTCGAGCTGATCGGGGATCACTTCGGCCTTGCGCATCAGGCGGCCAATCTGGAGCCGTTTGCCCGCCAGCAAAGTGGCCAGCACATCCTTCACCTTGATTACGCCGACGATATTGTCCGGGCTGCCGTCGGCCACGGGCAACAGCGAATGCGGACTGTCCTTGATTGCGGCGCGGACATCGGCCTCGCTGGCCTTGCGGTCGATCGTGTCAAGTTCGGTCCGGGGGGTCATCAGCTCACGCACCGGGCGGTCGGCCAGCCGCATGATCCCGGTCATGATCTGGCGTTCTTCCTCCTCGATCACGCCGGAGCGGGTCGCCTCGGCAAAGACCAGGTTCAGCTCTTCTGCGGTGAGCGCGTGTTCGCCCTTGGCCCGCACCCCCAATAGCCGCAGCAGAAAGGCGGACGAGCGATCGAGCAGCCAGACGAACGGCGCGGTCACCTTGGCAATGAACGCCATCGGC
The DNA here is from genome assembly GCA_029550345.1 of Pseudomonadota bacterium. Classification (GTDB taxonomy): domain Bacteria; phylum Pseudomonadota; class Alphaproteobacteria; order Sphingomonadales; family Sphingomonadaceae; genus Novosphingobium. The sequence continues at coordinate 5,619 of JAKPHK010000030.1, read as the reverse complement.
ACCGCAGCGACCATGGCAATCGGCTCTGCCGCGCGCAGGGCGACCTGCTTGGGCACCAGTTCGCCCACCACCAGGCTGAAATAGGTGGTCAGCGCGATGACGATGGCAAAGCCTGTCTCCGGCGCCCAGCGATCGGGCACGCCCAGAGCCGCCAGTCGTTCACCCATTGGGCCGCCCAGGCTGGCGCCCGAATAGGCCCCGGCAATGATCCCGACCAGGGTGATCCCGATCTGCACGGTAGAGAGGAACTTGCCAGGATCGGCTGCCAGCGCCAGCGCGGTCCGCGCACCGCGGTGGCCGCGATCGGCCGCCAGTCTGAGCCGCGCCGGGCGCGCCGATACAATCGCCAACTCCGACAGCGCGAAGACGGCGTTAAGCAGGATCAGGCCTGCGATGATGAAAACGTCGGTCCAGGGGAAAGGTTGCACGGATCGTCCGATAGCAGAGTTGCGGCCCGACGCGAAGAGGCGCATTTTGTTGACAAGTCTGCAATGCAGGAGTCATTCAGGTTGGGAATAATAGGGTTAAAGCCAAGTATCTTTCCAGGAAGGGGAAATTCGATGACCAAGACCCAGAAACTGATGTCGGGCGTGGCTGCGCTCTCGTTGATCACGGCCGGCTGCGTGACCGATCCGAACACCGGTGAAAAGAAGATTTCGCGCACCGCCATCGGCGGGGTTGGCGGGGTCGTGGTCGGCGGGCTGCTGGGCGGGCTGATCGGCGGCAAGACCGGACGGATCGTCGGCGCCGGCATCGGCGGCGTTGCCGGGGCTGCGGTCGGCTACACCATGGACAAGCAGATCAAGGAGCTGAAGGAACAGACCTCCGGCTCGGGCGTGGACGTGACCGAGACCGACAACGGCAGCGCGATTCTGGTCAACCTGCCCGATGGCGTGACCTTTGACGTCGGCAGCGCCACGCTCAAGCCAGCATTCCGCGAAACGCTCGACAAGGTGGCGCAGAGCCTGATCGACTATCCCAACAGCCTGGTTGACGTTTACGGCCACACCGATTCGACCGGCAGCGACGCCTTCAACCAGACGCTTTCGGAAAATCGCGCCAAGACGGTGATGAACTACCTCATCTCCAAGGGCGTTCCGGCCGCGCGGATCCGCAGCCAGGGCTTTGGCGAAACCATGCCCGTGGCCGACAATGCCACCGCCGAAGGCCGGGCCAAGAACCGCCGGGTCGAAATCAAGATCGTTCCGGTTACCCAGGAAGACGTGGCCGCCGCGCGCGCCGGCTCCTGAGTTCGGTCGGGAAGATCGTCAGAAGGGGTCCGGCCGCAAGGTCGGGCCTTTTCTATTCACACGCGAAGGCGCGAAAATCTAACCCGCCAGCTCCCTGGCCCGCCCCGCCAGGCGCTCAACCGCAGCGGCATGGATTGCGGGGGCGCTGACCAGCAGGCCAAAGGCGCGCGGATCGGGCTTGTTATAGGCCAGCGGTTGACCGAAGGCGTCCGTCACCGCTGCCCCCGCTTCGCGCGCGATCAGCGCCGCCGCACCGATATCCCATTCATAGCCCCAGCGAAGGGTTGCCACCAGATCGGCCTCGTCTGCGGCAACCATCGCGATCCTGAGTGCGATTGAATTGGGCTGATCAACCTGAGTGAGATCGGCATCAATCTTGGGCAAAGTCAGGGCGGGAACCCGTGCGCCGATAAGTTCGGTGCGGCGACTGGCGACGAGTCGCTGGCCGTTGCGCCAGGCGCCCTTGCCAGCTTCCGCCTGCCAAAATTCCCCGCGTGCCGGTGCATCGAGCATCCCGAACAAGGGCCGTCCCGCGCTGACCAGCGCCACCGAAATCGCCCAGCCCGGCCGTCCACGGATGAAATCGCGGGTCCCATCGATCGGATCGACCAGCCAGATCAGCCCCCGTGCCTGCCGCTCCGGCGCATCGAGCGTTTCCTCCGAAAGCCAGCCCGCTGCAGGGAGCAAGGCGCCAAGTTCCTGCTTGAGGAAGCCATCAACCGCCATGTCGGCGGCGCTGACCGGGCTGCCAGGTTGCTTCTCCCACGAATCGAGCGCGTGGCCATGCCCCGGCCAGGTCGCCAGGGCGATCCGTCCGGCCTCGCGCACGATCGCTTCAAGACGGATTCGGTCGATCAAGCGGCAGATTGCCGATCTATTGAGAATAGTTCGCAACTAGCGTTCATATTTCTACCCTATGAGGCCTTTGAGGGACTTTTCAAGCATGGCCCGCTGTGCTTATGCGGCCCCGCAAACAAGGACCAGTGCCCCTTCCCCATTGGAGAACCGTTTCCATGAACGTCCATGAATATCAGGCCAAGGAACTGCTCGCAAAGTTCGGCGTCGCCATCCCCAAGGGCATTGCCGCCCTTACGGTAGAGGAAGCGGTGGAAGCCGCCAAGCAGCTGCCCGGACCGCTCTATGTGGTCAAGTCGCAGATCCACGCCGGTGGGCGCGGCAAGGGCAAGTTCAAGGAACTGGGCCCCGATGCCAAGGGCGGCGTGCGCCTGGCCAAGAGCCTGGATGAAGTGGAATCCCACGCCAAGGATATGCTCGGCAACACCCTGGTGACGATCCAGACCGGCGATGCTGGCAAGCAGGTGAACCGCCTCTACGTGACCGACGGGGTGGACATCGGCAAGGAATACTACCTCTCGATGCTGGTCGATCGCGCCACCGGGCGGATCGCGGTGATCGCCAGCACCGAAGGCGGGATGAGCATCGAAGACGTTGCCCATGACACGCCGGAAAAGATCACCACGATCATCGTCGATCCAGCCCAGGGCTTCATGCCCCACCACGGCCGCGCAGTGGCCTTCGCGCTCAAGCTCAAGGGCGACCTCAACAAGCAGGCCCAGGTCATGGCCAAGCAGCTGTATGACGCCTTCATGGCGCTCGACTGCTCGATGCTGGAAATCAACCCGCTGGCCGAATGCGGCGACAAGCTGCTGGTGCTCGACACCAAGATGAGCTTCGATTCGAACGCGCTCTACCGTCACCCCGAAGTGATGGAACTGCGCGACGAGACCGAGGAAGACCCGGCCGAAATCGAAGCCAGCAAGTATGACCTCGCCTACATCAAGCTCGATGGCAACATCGGCTGCATGGTCAACGGCGCAGGTCTGGCCATGGCGACGATGGACATCATCAAGCTGAACGGCGAATTCCCGGCCAACTTTCTTGACGTCGGCGGCGGCGCCACCAAGGAAAAGGTCACCGCAGCGTTCAAGATCATCCTCAAGGACCCCGCCGTGAAGGGCATCCTCGTCAACATCTTCGGCGGGATCATGAAGTGCGACATCATCGCCGAAGGCATCGTCGCCGCGGCCAAGGAAGTGAACCTCTCGGTTCCGCTGGTGGTCCGTCTTGAAGGGACCAATGTCGAACTCGGCAAGCAGATCCTCGAAGGCAGCGGCCTGCCGATCGTCTCGGCCAGCGATCTGGGCGATGCCGCCAAAAAGATTGTGGCGGAAGTGCGCAAGGCGGGATGAAAAGACGGCTGGCAATTTCTTTGACCGTCGCGGGGCTTGTTGCCGCAAGTCCCGTGAACGCTTGCCAGATTGTCATGCCCGAAGGATATTGGGGCAGCGCCCAGCATCGCCGCGATGTGCGTGAGGATATCGAGCGGGCGTCGGTCATTATCGATGGCGAAGTCGTTCGCGCGTGGACGCCAGATAAGCCGGCGCTGGTCAGGGTCGAGCATGTGCTAAAAGGATATCCACCTGATTTTATCGAGGTGGGCGGCCCGTATGCGGGGAGTGATTGTTCACTCAATCTCGAAAATGTTGGTGAACGTCGCCGGATGATTCTGTCAAACGGGCCGCACCCATATGATTTGTTCAGGGATGGGTCCGCAGCGCAGTTTGAAGATCGAATCCTTCGATCAGACCGTCGCAAGGTTTGGCCCTACTTTCCCGGAACCCCTTGACCCCATACGAATGCGCGGCGATGGCAGTGCCGTTGCGAAACTTAACCGCCCGCCTAATCACGGGTTGACGTTTCCGTAAACGTAAACTAGGCGCCTAGGCGTCATTCACTGGGAAAGGCTTGAAGCACATGAAAGCCCTGGTCTGCGTAAAGCGCGTGATCGATTACAACGTGAAGCCGCGGGTCAAGTCCGACGGCACCGGCGTCGATCTTGCCAACGTCAAGATGAGCATGAACCCCTTCGACGAAATCGCCGTCGAAGAAGCGATCCGCCTGAAGGAAAAGGGCGTGGTCACCGAAATCGTCGCGCTGTCGGTCGGTCCGGCCAAGGCGCAGGAAACGTTGCGCACCGCGCTGGCCATGGGCGCGGACCGGGCCGTGCTGGTCCAGGTTGACGACGGGGTTGATGTTGAGCCGCTGGCGGTCGCCAAGATCGTCAAGGCCGTGGCCGAGGAAGAAGGCGCTTCGCTGATCATCACCGGCAAGCAGGCGATCGACGACGATTCGAACCAGGTCGGCCAGATGGTCGCCGCGCTGATGGGTCGCCCGCAGGGCACTTTCGCCAACGAAGTCACCGTCGAAGGCGATTCGGTTGTCGTGAAGCGCGAAATCGACGGCGGTCTGGAAACGGTCAAGCTGGCGCTGCCCGCAGTGGTCACCACCGACCTGCGCCTGAACGAGCCGCGCTATGCCTCGCTGCCCAACATCATGAAGGCCAAGTCCAAGCCGCTCGCCACCAAGGCGCCGGGTGACTACGGCGTGGACATTGCCCCGCGCCTCAAGACCCTCAAGGTCAGCGAACCGCCGGTGCGCAGCGCCGGGATCAAGGTGGCAGACGTGGATGCCCTCGTCGCCAAGCTCAAGGAAATGGGAGTAGCTTGAGATGAAAACTCTCGTTTGGGTCGAACACGACAACGCCGCGGTCAAGGACGCTACCCTGGCCGCCGTCACCGCCGCCTCGCAGCTGGGTGAAGTGCACCTGCTGGTCGCCGGATCGGGCTGCAAGGCCGTGGCCGATCAGGCCGCGCAGATCGCAGGGGTGGGCAAGGTCCACCTCGCCGATGATGCCGCCTATGCCAATGCGCTGGCCGAAAATGTCGCGCCGTTGGTGGCCGATCTGATGGGGCATCACGATGCTTTCGTCGCTCCCGCCACCACCACTGGCAAGAACATCGCGCCGCGCGTCGCCGCGCTGCTCGATGTGATGCAGATTTCGGACATCCTGTCGGTTGAAGGCCCCAAGACCTTCACCCGCCCGATCTATGCCGGCAACGCGATCGCCACGGTCGAAAGCTCGGACGCCAAGCTGGTGATCACCGTGCGCGGCACCGCTTTCGCCAAGGCGGCGACCAGCGGCGGTTCGGGAGTGGTTGAGGCCGTGTCCGGCCCTGGCGAAGCGGGCACCAGCAGCTTCGTCGGCTCGGAAATCGCCAAGAGCGAGCGTCCGGAACTGACCAGCGCCAAGATCATCGTCTCGGGCGGCCGCGCGCTGAAGGACGCGGAAACCTTCGCCGCGACGATCACGCCGCTGGCCGACAAGCTCGGCGCCGCGATCGGCGCCAGCCGCGCCGCGGTCGATGCGGGCTATGTCCCCAACGACTATCAGGTTGGCCAGACCGGCAAGATCGTCGCCCCCGAAGTCTATATCGCGGTCGGCATCTCGGGTGCGATCCAGCACCTGGCCGGGATGAAGGACTCCAAGACCATCATCGCGATCAACAAG
>JAKPHK010000010.1 GCA_029550345.1 Pseudomonadota bacterium | reverse complement strand
CGCGTTCTGCGGGAGACTTCACCGGAGGCGTTGCCATGACAGAAAGCGAAGCGGGCGATAGGAAAAAGAAAACGCACGGCAGCAACCAGCGACAGCGGACAAAAACGGCCATGGTGCGGATGACGCCGGAGGAGAGCGCCGCCATTACGGAACGCGCTCAGAATGCGGGATTAAGCACCGCCGCCTATTTGCGAGCCTGTGCCTTGGGTGACAGCGGACCCCGCGCCAAGCGCGCGCTGCCCATCAATCGGGCCTTATTGAGCGAAGCTTTGGCGGATTTGAATCGCGTCGGCAATAACCTGAATCAAATCGCCAAGCAGTTGAACAGTGGCGGACATCCCGACCCTGCCGCCCTGACAACAGCCCGCGCCGAACTCATGGGATTGATCGAGGCGATTTTAGGAGCGTTGGGGCGGGGGTCATGATTATCAAAAGCACAGTACGCGGGAATGGCGCGAAGCTGGCGGACTACCTGTTGCAGGACAAGAAGAACGACCGCGCCGAGCTGTTGTATATGCGCGGCTGGACGGCGGCCACGCTGAAAAACGCGCTCGTTCTATCCGAAGAAATCGCGCTCGGAAAAACGCAATGCGCGAAGCCTTTTTATCATGTTTCGTTTCGGTTGCCCGCTGGCGAAGCGCTGACGCCGGAACAATGGCAGCATTGCGCGGACACGCTAGAGCAGCGGTTAGGGCTGGATGGTCATCACCGCGCTATGGTGCTGCACACCTACAAGGGCGAGAAGCATTTGCATGTGGTGTGGGATCGGGTGGACGCGCACACCTTGAAGGCGGTCAATCTGCCTTTTGAGCATTTGCGCTGCAAGGAGACGGCCCGCGCTCTTGAGAAAGAGTTGGGCTTGCAGCGGGTGCGTGACGAGAAACGGGAACCGGAAAAAGAACTAGCCGCGCCGACCATGGCGGAAGAACAGCAGGCCCGCCGCAAGGGGCAAGACCTGCCAGCAATCCGCGCCGCCATTCGGGAGGCATGGGCGCAGAGCGCCAACGGCCCGCAGTTTGCCGACGCCTTGAGCGAGCGCGGCTTGGTATTGGCGCAGGGTGAACGCCGCGACTATGTGGCGCTGGATGCGCAAGGCGGGGTGTACAGCATCGGCAAGCGCACGACCGGAGCCACGGCCCGCGAGGTGCGGGCGAAACTGGCCGACCTTGACCGCGAGCACGTCCCGACTGTGGCGCAGGCCCGCGCTGATTTACTCACCCGCGAGCCGGAGCAGAAGCCAGAACATGCCGAGGAGAAGGCACAGGAAGCCGTGTCCTTGAGGGAGGAGCCACCACAGGCCGCCCCTGCACTGGAAAACGCGCCAGAACGCCCCGCAGACGGTTCTAGGCCCACGGACGAGCGCGAGGCATGGCGCACAGCGGCCCCGCAGGCGACCGCGCCAGAAGCCGCCCACGAGCGCCACGGCTTGCGGGTGGTGGAACCCGACACCGG
>JAKPHK010000127.1 GCA_029550345.1 Pseudomonadota bacterium | reverse complement strand
CCGTTGCGGTGAATTTCCGGCGCGACATGCTGCATCCTTCGCCTACCGATCCCACGGCGGACCCGCGATTTATTCCGCGCACAATCACCGCCAGCAATTGAAGCGACGGCGCGCTAGGCGCTCAATTCGGCAAGCCGGTGTGGGCGCTGATCCCCATCCCGGCCAGCTCCTCAATGAGCCAGTCTCGAAAGTCCGAAATGGATTTCGCGCCTTCGGCCCTCAAGGCGGCAACGTCTTCCTCTTTGAAACTCCAATCGTCCTTGCCGATGTGGCGCAAGGCGCGCCAAACGCAATGCTTCTGATAGCTGTAGATCGCGCAACGGAGATACCCGCGAACGATCTTTTCCATAGCCGCATCGTCATTGCGGTGGCGATCTAGCAATGCGTCAAGGTCGGCTACGGACGGATTGGGATCAAGCATGGTCGGCCTCGATCTGTAGGGCGAGCTGGGCGAGGCGATCGGGAGCAAGCAAGTCGTCGGCCGCAAGGTCGATAGCGAAGGGTTCGCCGGGTTCGGGCGGCCGTCGATCGGCGGCGAAAGCGGCAAGATAGGGTTGCGCCGCGTCGGTTTCGATCCAGCGCCAGAAGGCAGGCCCTTGGCCGAATAGCCCGGCCTCGAACATATCGAGCCGGGCTTGCGCGAAATCATCGCACATTAGGCGAAGTGGATCACGGCCGATTCAGTGGTCCGCCCCTGCGGGCGCACGACAATATCGACCTTGCAGCCAAGCCGGGTGAGCATGGCTAGAAGCCGCTCAACCGAGACGCTGCGGAACTGGCCTCGCAGGATGCGCGACAATTCCGGTTGGGTAGATCCCGTAACCTTGGCGGCGGCGATCTGCGTCAATTTCCGCTCCTGCATGGCCTCGGCCACACGGGTAACGAGCTGGGCTTTCAAAAGGTGGGTATCGGGGTCGGCAAAGCCTAGATCGGCAAAGACATTGCCGCTGCCTTCCTCAATGATTTCGTCCTGTGCGCTCATGCTGTGCCTCGCGGGGTCTGGTGTTGCCGGTGATGCTCCTCGGCGGATTTCAGCCGCGTTCGGATCAACTCTATATCGGCCTGCGGCGTGGCCTTGCCCTGCTTGGATTTCTTCTGGAAGGCGTGCAGGACATAGACCGCCTCCGCGAATTTGACCGTATAGACCGTGCGGAACGTATCGCCTTGGTGGTCATCTATGATCTCGACCACGCCAGCGCCGCCAAAGCCCTTCAACGGCTTAGTGCTGGCGTGCTGCCCGCCTTGCTGCGCGAGGTGCAGGGCATAGCCCATTACGTCCTGCACATCGTCCGGGAACTCCCGAAAATCGCGCTTTGATGACGCCACCCATCGAACCGGCCGTTCCGTATCCATCGCCGCCATTATGCACAAATATACATAGCGCGCAAGCGGAAATTATGCGCGTATGTGCATATTGCCAGCTCGCTATGCCGATTGAGGCGACCGCGATCGGGGCAGCTCAATCGAGCGCCCTGCGCGACGAATGTATCAACGCCGGGGATGCAGGGCCGTAATTTTATGCTAGAGGCCCGGCGCGGCCCACGCCCCCCAATTTGTGCGGCCGTCCACTTCCGACGATGGCCCGCAAGGACT
>JAKPHK010000117.1 GCA_029550345.1 Pseudomonadota bacterium | reverse complement strand
GAGATCGAGCGCCGTGTGGACGCCGTCACTCGGCTGCCATTCCAGCGTTCCCATGAAGCCATGGCGCCGATCACGGCTGTTTACGGCAAAAGCCTCCTGCCCGTTGAGCTGGAGCGCGCTGTCGGCCGAATCCGGGGTTACTGCAAAGTCGAAGGCTTCGTAGCTGTAGGCCTTGTAGTGATCGACATGACCCGGCGCATCGAGATAGGCATAACCAAAGGCCCAACCCAGGGTTCCGGCATCGTTCTGGCCGATGATCGAAATCGATCCGCGCCCGCCCCATTTGGACATATCGGCATTCCGGCCGCCGTCTTCGTCAAGTTCGGCGCGCAGGCTGATCGAGATGGTGTCCTTGCCGTAAGCGAGCGGACGGATCGTCCTGAGATCAACCGATCCGGACAGGCCCATGCCGGTGATGTTGGCATCGGGGCTCTTGTAAACCACCACCGAAGACAGCAGTTCCGACGGGTACTGATCGAATTCGACCGCGCGGTTGTAACCAGAGCTGGCCTGGGCCCGGCCGTTGAGCAGGACGGTCGCGAAATCAGGCGGAAGTCCGCGGACCGAGATGATCTGCGCCCGGCCGGCAACGCGCTGTGCGGCAAGGCCGGGCAGGCGCGCGATTGATTCCGCGATCGAGACATCGGGCAGCTTGCCGATTTCTTCGGCCGAAACCGCCTCGACGATGCTGTCGTTGTTCTTCTTGGTGTTGATCGAATTGGCGAGCGAATAGCGGATCCCGGAAACGACGATTTCCGCGCCGCTGTCCTCTTCCGTCGCTTCCTGAGCCATCGCCGCCTGGGGCAGCAGAGCCGCCAAGACCAGCGCTGATGCGGCACTGGCACCGAATCGATAGGACCGCGGCAGGCCGGTACCAGCCTTGCGCCCATGCACCCTCATCACCATTCAACCCCTCCGTTTTGTGCGGTTTTCCCGCCACCCCTTGTCGGGGTCGAGCGACCGCGTCCGCCCTCCCTGTTGGAAGCGCTTCCAATTGATGCCCATTTTTCCTGCGCCGGTCAAGCCGCAGTGCAGTGAAGGTCGCGCGGAGGCAGCGCAAGGCCCAGGAAAAAATCGGGATCAGCCAGTGAAGTGGCTGGAATCCCTGACGATCAGGTTGTGCTCGACGATCTCCCGCCCGGGCTCGGACGGTGCGCCGCTGGCCGCAAGCTGGGCCAGCTGTTCCACGGCCCGCGCGCCCATCCGCCGCAAGGGCTGGTGGATCGTGGTCAGCGGCGGCCAGACGATTTCCGAAACCGGGGTATCGTCAAACCCGGTGATCGCGATATCCTGCGGAATCCTGAGCCCGGCCTTGTGCGCCGCAAGCAAGGCCCCCGCCGCCATATCGTCATTCGCGCAGACCAGCGCATCGACCCTGCCCGCCCCGCCGAGCAGAGCCTGCGCGCAGTCCAGGCCAGAGCGGAAGGTGAAATTGCCGCGCCGCCATTCAACCGCGTCGTCGCCCAGACCGGCCTCGGCCAGTGCAGCCAGAAACCCGTCGAACCGGGTTTCGGCAGAGCTGTGGCCTTGCAGGCCCTTGACGAAACCAAAGCGCCGATAACCCCGTGAAACCAGATGCGCGCCAATATCGAATCCGGCCCGATAATCATCGATTCCCAGCGTCAGGGCGTGCTTTTCCGCCTGCGGCCCACCGGCAATGCAAACCGCCGCCACGCTCAGACCGGCCAAGGTGCGCAGCAGGTTCTCATCATCGGAAAACGGCGGTGTCAGGATGACGCCATCGCACTGTTCGTCGCTCAAACGGGCCACAATCTCGGCAGCGGCGCCGGGATCGTTCTGGTTGATGACATGAGTGATCAGCTGGACACCCAGCCGGGCCCCGGCCCGGATCGCCCCCAGTTCCAGCGCGGAGGAGAAATAGGAGTTCGGCTCGCTGTCAAAGTCCGATGCGTGGATCAGGGCGACACGTACCGCCCGGCGCCCGGCCAGATTGCGGGCCTGCAGGTTGACCCTGTAACCCAGCTTTTCAACTGCGCCCAGCACCTTCTTGCGCACTTCGGCACGAACATTGGGCTGGTTGTTGAGCACGCGCGAAACCGTGGTGCGCGCAACCCCCGCCAGGGCGGCAACATCGTCGATTGTCGGCCTGCTCACATCTGCCCCGGTTTGTCTCTGCTGCCCTGCTTCTGCCGAGTCATAGTCGCAAGGTCATCGTCCCTTGGCAAGCGCCCAGCCTTCGATAGCGGAGGGCGAATCTGGAAGCGCTTCCTTCAATTCCCGCCGCAAGTGCCCGGCGCGTCGAAAATCAGATCGGCGATCACCGGGAAATGATCCGATGCCAGCCGCCCGTCAAAATGCTGCGCCAGCACCTGATAGCGTCGAACCGCCAGTGTCTTGCCAACCAGGATATGGTCGATCGCTTCGGCCTTGTCGGGGATCATCGTCCAGCCGTTGAAGGTGGCGGCGGGGCCAGTGACAGGTTCGATTGCTGCCGCCTGCGCATCGCGCAGACCGGCTGACAGCAACGTCTGAAGCGAGGGTTCGGACAGCACAGCATTGAAATCACCAAGCACCAGAACCGCTTCATCCTCGCGGCGGTGGGCTGCGATCCAGCCCGTCAGCTGCAGCGCGCCGTTGAGCCGCGCCTGAAGGCCAACATGGTCCCAATGGGTATTGACCGCCAGCAACCGCCGCCCATCGGAACGGCGCACCAGATGGGCCCAGGTCGCAATCCGGGGATAGGCCGCATCCCACCCGCGCGAAGGCCGGTCCGGGGTTGGGGATAGCCAGAACATCCCCACGCTCACCACGCGAAAGACCAGTCGATCGACAAGCAGCGGCGAAGCCTCACCACCTTCGCGCGCACCGTCGCGCCCGCCGCCAAGCACCTGATAGCCCGGCAGGGCCGCGACCAGATCGGCGCGCTGCCCGGGCAAAACCTCCTGCATCCCCAGCACGGCAGGTTTCAGCAAACGGATTTGCCCGAACAGCAGATCACGCCGCATGGCCCAGCGGTTCTCCCCGTCGGCCGGCGTATCAAGCCGGATGTTGTAGGTCATCGCCCTGAATTCGGCAGCGCCGCACCCGGCGGGGCCAGCCATGGCCTGACCGGCAACGACCAGCAGCACCGCCGCCGCCAGCAATCTGATCGGGTTCATCGCTCTCTCCCACCGCGCAGCGCCTCACGCGCGCATGATGGGCGGAGCGGCCGGGCCGCTGTCAACCGTGAAGTCAGATCACGAAATCGAGCACTGCGGGAAGTGGCTTGCGGCGGCGGTTGGCGACCATGGTATCGTGCAGGCAGGCAATCTGCCGGCTGCCGGTCTTGACGAACAGGAACGGCAGAAGGCCGTGAACCAGACAGGCCAGACCGCCCAGGATCATCCGCACCCCGAAACCGGAAGCCATCACCAGATGTTCACCATAGCTTTCGCCGACGCTGGCGGGATGATCGGTGAACAGCTTTACGGGATCCATGGGACGTTCTCCTGATGACGACGCAATGATGCCGCAGGACAATCGCCATTTCATCACCTTTTTATGGCCCTTTTCGATCAATATTGATATTTTATCCCAATGATAGATCAAGATACGCAAATTGATTCGATAGACTGGGCGATCCTACGGGTCCTGCAGACCGATGCATCGTTGCCGGTCCATGAAGTGGGCGAACGGGTCGGGCTGTCGAGCAATGCTTGTTGGCGGCGGATCAAGCGGCTGGAAGAAAGCGGCATCATCGCCCGGCGCGTGGCCCTGCTGGACGCCGAAAGGCTTGGCCTGGCGACCACGGTTTTCGTTGCAATCAAGACCAACCGGCACGATCCGGCCTGGCTCGAAGCCTTCAGCAAGGGGATCGCCGCGATCGATGAGATCGGCGAATGCCATCGCATGGCAGGCGATGTCGACTACCTGCTGAAGCTGGTCGTGCGCGACATCGCCCACTATGACCGGATCTATCGCCGGTTGATCGCCGCCGTTCCGGACATTGCCGATGTCAGCTCCAGCTTCTCGATGGAGAAAATGAAATCGACGACAGTCCTTCCTCGGCCCGGCTGATTGCTATTTTCCGGCCTTGAGCTGCATCGCCGCGCCGCCGCCCGGGGCCAGCCACAGCGTGATCGTATCGCCCTTTTTCACCTTGCGGGTTTCATAGGCAATATTGCGGCGCCCTTCGGTCTTGTAGGTAGCGCCGGGGCCATCCTTGAAGATCGTCGCAGTGTAGCTTCTCCCGGCGTCGAGGAAATCGAAGGTCAGGGTAACGGTGTGTTCTTCCGCGCCGCCCACCCCGCCGACGTACCAGTCGTCGCTGTTGCGGTCCTTGCGGGCGAAGATCGCGTATTCACCAACCGATCCGGCCAGCAGTCGGCTTTCACTCCAGTCAGTCGGAACCTGGCTGATAAAGGCCAGTTCTCGGGGGTGTTTTTCGAGCTCCTCAGGAAAGTCGGCCGCCATCTGGATCGGCGAATAGATCGCCAGGTAAAGCCCAAGCTGCTTGGCAAGGGTTGAAGCCAGCGGCACGCCTTCGGCACCCTTCAAACTGAGCACGCCCGGGGTGAAATCCATCGGGCCGGACAGCATCCGGGTATAGACCAGCGTTGCTTCATGCTCGGGCGGATTGGCGAAGGCGCCCCAGGCGTTGTATTCCATCCCGCGCGCGCCTTCGCGGGCGACCCAGTTGGGATAGGTACGGCGAAGGCCGGTATCCTTGACCGGTTCGTGCGCGTTCACCGCCACTTTGTATTTCGCGGCCGTCTGAACGACTTTCAGGTGGTGCTGAACCTGGCGCTGGCCGTCGTGCCATTCCATCCGCACCTCACCCGGCTTGTCGCCCGGCGCGATGATCCCGCCGGCATCGGCGACATAGCCGGTCTTGACCCAATCGATCCCCAGCGCGGCGTCGGTGCGGAAAGCATCGTCCATCTGCGCTTCGTAATTGGCGATATTGCCGCCGGTTTCGTGGTGGCCGATAATCCGCACGCCCTGCTTGCGGGCATAGTCGGCCACCGCCTGCCGATCGAAATCGGGCGCCGCCTTGGTAAAGCTGAATTCGAAGCCGCGGCTGAACCAGTCAGCGTTCCAGCCCTCGTTCCAGCCTTCGACCAGTACGCCGCGGAAATTGTACTTCTTGGCAAAGTCGATCATCTGCTTGGCACGCTCGGTCGTCGCGCCGTGGTTCGGCCCGGTCGCCCAGGTCCAGCGGCCCGAAATCATGCCCCACCAAATCCCGACATAGCGCCCCGGCTGCACCCAGGAAACGTCGCCCAGCTTGTTGGGTTCGTTGAGGTTCAGTTCCAGATCGCTTTCAACCAGCCCCCCGGCATCGCCCGTTACCCGGATCGTCCGCCACGGTGTGGCCATCGGCAAGGGCAGGCTGACTTTTGGACCATGTGATGACGGCGCCAGCATCGTGCGAAAATTCTGCCCGCTGGCCCGGCGAAGCCAGTACCCGGCATAGTCAATCAGCGCGGCTTCATGGAACGCCAGGTGGGTGCCGTCCTCCAGCCGCATGGTGATCGGGGTGTGCGCGGTGGACACCGCATCGATCGGTGTTTTCTGATAGATCTGCTCGTAACGGTTCCAGTCCCCGCCGGGGATCCACCAGGCCGTGCCCTTGGGGGCAATGTTGAACTGGGTCAGTTCATCGGCGATGTTCAGCACCTTGAGCGCGGATTGTGCAGGCACCTCATAGCGAAAGCCGATCCCGTCATTGAACACCCGCACCCGCACGTTCATCAGGCGGCCGCCGCGATCGTCCGACTGGTGATAGCGGATCAGTAGTTCGTTATGCACGTCGCGCACAAAGCGCCGTTCACCCCAGGGCAGTTCCCAGGTGGAATCCGCCTTATTGGTTTCGGCGCCCACCACGGCAAACCCGCGATCGAGTGCGAGCCCATCGGTCAGCAGGAAGCCGAGCCGCGACGGCGCGATCAGCAGCTTGCCCTTGCGGCTGAGCGACCATGTCGGGTGGCCCTCTCCCCCGTCAGTCCCGATCGTGACGACCAGACCGCCGTCGGGCGAGGTGACGCTGGCGGCATCGGCGATCGTCTGCGCGGCCGCCGGGACGGCAAGAACCAGCGCGAACAGCAAGGACAGGAACCGCAGTCCGCGCATCATTCAGTCTCCTCAACAAGGATTGCCGCAAATGGCGGCAGTGCACCGGGTTCTGCCCCGTTGACGGTCACTACGGTCCGTCCCCTGGCCGGTCCGGCCAGCGGCCAGGCCTGAGTCTTTCCGCTCAGGTTGAAAGCGCACAGGATAGACTGCCCGTCTTGACGGCGGCGCATCACCAGGCAGTGCGCATCGGCGTGGATCACCTCGGCACTGCCGGTGCGCAGCGCCGGAATGGACTGCCGCAGCGCCAGCAATTGCCGGGTCAGGGTCAGCAGCGAAGACGGGTCGCCCGCTTGCCGATCGGCGGCGCGAGCCAGGTTGTCTTCACCCAGCGGCAGCCACGGTGCGGCACGGCTGAAGCCGCCGTGCTCGTCCTGCGCCGCCCACGGCATCGGGGTGCGCGCGCCATCGCGTGAAAGGGTCAGCGGCCAGTTCGCGATCGCTTCCGGGTCCTGAAGCTGTACGAAGGGAATATCTACCTGGGTCAGGCCAAGTTCCTCACCCTGATAAAGGATGATATTGCCGCGCAGTGCGGTCAGCAGCACCGCCTTCATCCGCGCAAAGGCATCGCGTTCACCGGCCGCGCACCAGCGTGAAAGGGCGCGCGGCGCATCGTGGTTTTCAAAGGCCCAGCTGGGCCAGCCCATCCCGCTGCCGTCCGGCCAGTTCGCCAGCGCCCCGGCCACCAGGCCGGGCGTCAGGGCATCGGCATAAAGGAAATCAAAGCCATAGGCGCTGTTGAGCCGCGCCTCGCCCTGAGTGAAGTTGTGCATTTCCGCCAGGGCGTTCATCCCGCCCACTTCAGCCATGGTGAAGATCGCGCCGTAAGCGTCGCACAGCGCCCGGATCCGCTCGATGAAGGTGGCAATCGCGGGATGTGATTGGTTGTGGAGGTGGAGCTGGAAATCGAACGGCCGGGTTCGCACCTTGCCGTCATCCGGGGCAGGCGGATTATCGGTGAGCGCCGGATCGTGCATCGCAAAGTTCAGCGCGTCGAGCCGGAACCCGTCAACCCCGCGATCCAGCCAGAACCGCGCCGCCGCCAGCAACGCATCCTGCACCGCCGGGTTGTGGCAATTGAGCTGCGGCTGGCCGGGCAGGAAATTGTGCAGGTAATATTGCCCGCGTCGCGCGTCCCAGGTCCAGGCCGGGCCACCGAATACCGACTGCCAGTTGCTGGGCGGCGAACCGTCCGGCTTGGCATCGGCCCAGACGTACCAGTCGGCCTTGTCTCCTGTGCGGCGCTGGCGGCTTTGCACAAACCAGTCGTGCTCGTCCGAAGTGTGGGCATAGACCTGATCGATCAGCACCTTCAGGCCCAGATCGTGCGCCCGTTCCACCAGCGCATCGAAATCGGCCAGTGTCCCGAAGATCGGATCGACATCGCAGTAATCTGCCACGTCATAGCCGAAGTCTTTCATCGGTGAAGTGAAGAACGGCGATACCCAGATCGCGTCCACCCCCAGGTCCGCGATATGATCGAGCCGCGCGGTCAGTCCCGGCAGATCGCCGATGCCGTCGCCATTGGCGTCCATGTAGCTGCGCGGATAGACCTGATAGATCGCCGCCCCGCGCCACCACGGGTGGAGGCCGGATTGCGAAATGGCAGCATCGATGCGGGACAGACGGTTCATCGGATCGGGTTCGCGCTCATTGTTTTGCGGCACAGACGGCAAAGCCGAATGCGGGAAGGGTTACGGAAAGGCTGCCGGGCGCATCGGCCCTGGGCGCGCATTGGCCGACCAGCGGCGCGAAGCCGAGGCTGCGTGGATCGATCGCCACGCGGGCGGAAATCGGCTTGGCAGAAGTGTTGAAGGCCAGCACCACCTCGCGCCCGGTCCGGGGATCAAAGCGCGATACCACCAGCAATCCCGGCTTGTCGGAGAAGGCGCGCACCGTCTGTAGCCCGCCGGTCAACGCCGGGGTGGCGCGGCGCACGGCGGAGAGCTCTGCGATAAACCGGTAGAGCGGATGGCCGGTATCGAAATTGGCATCGGCGGTGGTCGCATCCGTGCCGATCAGATCGTTGTCGTTATAGACGGCAACCTTGCTGGGGAACATATCCTCGCGCGCAAACTGATCGTTGCCATCGGAAACAAAGCCCTGCTCGTCACCCGAATAAATCGTCGGCACTCCGCGCAGGGTCAGCATCATGGCATGACCCAGCATAACGCGGGACAGCAGCTCTTCATCCGAAATGCCGGGATTGGCCTGCTTCACAAACATCGAAAAGCGGCCGAAATCGTGATTGCCAAGGAAGGTCGGAGAAATCAGCGCCGCCTTTGCTCCGCCCTTGTAGAGCGGATCGTCCTCATACATCCGGGCGATGAGATCGGTTCCCGCCTGCCCGGAAACGACCTTCTGCGCCGCTGCGGCAAAAGCCATGTCGAGCGTTGCCGGAAGCCCCGCGATGTGGGTCCAGCGCGCCAGCAGGGCCGGATCGACGTCACTGGTCGCGACTTCACCGAAGATGTGGAAATTCGGGATTCCTCTGGCCCTGGCCCGCGCCAGCATCGCCGGAACGAAGGCCTGCCAGAACTCCGGATTGACGTGCCGGGCGGTATCGATCCGGAAGCCGTCGATCTCGAACCGGTCGATCCAGCTGCCGTAGATCGCAATCATGCCCGCAACTACCCGGGGATGCTCGGTCGCCAGATCGTCCAGCCCGACGAAATCGCCATAGAGCGAGCTTTCGCCGATCCAGTTCGAATTGCCGCGGTTGTGATAGTAGATCGGATTGTTGAGCCAGGCCGGGACCTTGGCGTTCTCTTCGCCCTTGGGCATGTAGGGCGTGTAGGCAAACGACGGGTCGGTATATTTCGCCCAGTTGGCGGCGGCGCGCAAATGATCGCCGGCGAAGCCCGGATTGATCGGCGTGCCGTTTACGCCGCCCCGGCGCGAGAAGGGATAGTCGGCCTTGCCGCGATAGGAATAGTCGCCGCCTTCGCGGTACTGGATCACGTCAGCCGTGTGGTTGACGATGATGTCCATATAGACCTTGATCCCGCGCGCATGGGCGGCAGCGACGAAGGCCCTGAATTCCGCCTCGGTCCCGAAATGCGGGTCGATCGTGGTGAAATCGGTTACCCAGTAGCCGTGATAGCCGGCACTTTCATCGCCCTTGGGGCCCTGTACCGGCTTGTTCTTGAACACCGGGGCGAACCAGATCGCGGTAATCCCCAGGCCCTGGATATAGTCGAGCCTGGCGGTCAGTCCTTTGAGGTCGCCGCCGTGATAAAACCCTTTCGCCGTGGGATCGAACCCGGTGACCAGCCGATCGCCGCTCAATCCGCCCCGATCATTGGCAGGGTCGCCGTTTTCAAAGCGGTCGGGCAGAACGAAATAGATCACCTCCTGTTCGGGCGTGCGGGCACGGAAGCCGGGCTTTGCTGCCGGAGCGGTTGCCGCCAGACAGGCCACGCCGCCAAGGGCCAGGAAGATACGCTTCAGATCAACCATCAATGGCTCCCGCCGGGCAGAACCGGGCAATATAGTCGGAATGGTTCGGCATCCGCGCGACATCGCGGGCATAGGCCGCCTTCACCGTTTCGAGAAAGCCGCCAAGCTGCGAACTGTCGAGCTGATCGGCCAGCGGATGCCAGCTTTCGGGCATGATCCCCTGCCCGATCATCACCTGAACCCAGCCGGGCACATCGAACAGTTCGTCATGTTCGCGCACGATCCGGCCCGATGCCCTGAACATCGCGATCCGCTGTGCCAGCGGTTCGGGCACGTCCATGGTCCGCAAGGCATCCCAGAACGGTTCGCCATGCCGCCCGTTGGCGGCATAGTGCAGGATCACGAAGTCGCGGATCTTCTCGATCTCGAACACGGCAAGCCGGTTGAAACTATCCCGATCGGCATCGGCAACCGGGCCGTTGGGCAGAAAATCGAGCAGGCGGCTGATCGCGGTCTGGACCAGATGGATCGCGGTCGATTCCAGCGGCTCGATAAAGCCAGAGGCCAGCCCGATCGCCACCACGTTGCGATCCCAGAACCGGTCGCGCCGCCCCGACTGAAAGCGGATCATGCGCGGCTCCGCCTGGGCCTCTCCATCCAGCCCGTCCAGCAGGATCGCGGTCGCCTCATCCTCGCTCATCTGCGCGGAACAGAAAACGTGACCATTTCCCGTGCGGTGCTGCAAGGGAATGCGCCAACGCCACCCGGCCCGCTGCGCGATCGAGCGGGTGTAGGGCACCAGCGGATCGGTCCGCGAACTGGGAACCGCCACCGCCCGGTCGCAGCCAAGCCACGCACTCCAGTCCTGATAGCCGACCCCCAGGGTCTGCCCCAGCAGCAGTGAACGGAAGCCCGAGCAATCGACGAACAGATCGCCTTCAACCATGTCGCCGTCGGCCAGCTTCACGGCCGAAACGTCACCGCTTTCACCGTGGCGCAGCACCTCCACGATCCGCCCCTCGCGCCGCACCACAGCGCGATCTTCGGCAAAACGGCGCAGGAACCGGGCATAGAGCGCAGCATCGAAATGATAGGCATAGGGCATCGGCGGCAGCGGGCTGTCTGATCGCCGTTCGACATGGGCAAAGCGGTTTTCCGCCGCCGCCTGCGCGTTGAGAACATAATCGCAAAGCGGACCGGCTGATCCTTCTGCCCGCGCCCGCAGCCAGTAATGCTGAAACGGCAGCAGACCCAGGCCGCGCCCGACGAGGCCAAAGGCGTGAATGTAGCTCTGATCGAAGCCGCCCCAGCCTTCGAACTGGATGCCCAGTTTGTAGGACCCTTGGGTGGCAGCCATGAAGGCGGCCTCGTCGATCCCCAGAGTCTGGTTGAAATTGCGGATCATCGGGATCGTGGCCTCGCCCACCCCGATGGTCCCGATTTCGTCGGATTCGATCAGGGTGACCGACCAGCCGCTTTCCAGAAAGCGGGCCAGCGCCGCCGCGGTCATCCAGCCGGATGTTCCGCCGCCCACGATGACGATGCGCTTGTGCAAATCAGCGGTCATCACCTTTCCCCACCGGAAGTGCCCGATGCCCGGTCAACCCGAAGCCAGCCCGTTCCGCAAGTAATGAGTAGGACGAGGCATCGCGCCGCGAAACCCCGTCCCCCCTCATGACTGTCAGAACTTGTAGGTGAACCCGGCCATGTAACGGCGGCCATAGGTCTGATAGTTGTGAACCTGAAGGCGCGAATTGTTGTCGATCGCAACAAACGGCTCGTCAGTCAGGTTCTGGCCCTGGACATAGACCGACAGACCCGAAAGCGGACCTTCGCCCCGGAAGTCATAGCCGATCTGGGCATCGACGATCATTTCACCCAGCACCCGGCGATCGACCAGTTCCCCGCCAAAGCCGACGAACTTGCCGACAAACGACGAACGGTAACGAACCGAACCACGGGCATTGAAGCCGCCCTTTTCGAAGAACACGGTGCCGTTGGCGACCCACTTCGAATAGTCGGGCATATCTTCAGACAGACCGCCGACCGTCGGAACGATGCTGGTCTTGGTATAGCCAACCCCGCCGGTGATGCCGAAACCATCGAGCGCCGGGCTGATCACGCCGAACGGCAGGGTGCCGGCCAGTTCCGCGCCATAGAGTTCGCCGCCCTTGAGGTTGATCGGCTGGGTGATCGTACCGATCCAGTTGATCGTCGTACCCGGCGGTACAGTGATCGGCAGGCCGGTGTAGTCAAACGCTTCCGGTGCGCGGTAGATGTAGCTGTCGAAATTCTTGTAGAACAGCTGCAGGCCGATGTAGCCCTTGCTGCCAAAGTACTTTTCGAAGTTCAGGTCCAGCGCCCAGGCGCGGTACGGGCGAACCTGCGGATTGCCGCCCGAACCCGAAATGTAGTTGCCGGCGATGTTGTAGCTGTATTCGCGGCTGACCTTGAGGTCATCGAGCCGCGGGCGCTGGATTTCGCGCGCTGCCGCAAAGCGGATCACGAAATCGCTGGGGAAGCGCAGGTTGAGGTTCAGGCTGGGCAGAACGTCCCAGTAGTTCGCCCCTTCAACGTGGTATTCCTGCACCACCGGATAGCTGGCCAGGTTGACCAGCCCGCGCGACTTCTGCTCGGTGTTCTGCGCCAGTACGCCGAAGTTACCGGTCAGCTCGGCCGAACCGACATTACCCTTGATATCAACCTGGGCATAGAGCGACATCAGCGCTTCGGACACTTCGTAAGCCTTGGCCGGAACGTCCTTACTGGTGTTGGCAGTCTTCACCAGTACACCGTCACGCAGCAGCACGAACGGATCGTAGCTGAGCATAGAACCCGACCCGATGAACGCGAAATTTGTGTCGGCCAGGCGATACTGGGCCGGCAGAACCAGCGAAGTCGCGCCGCCGGCCAGGTTGAGATAGTATTCGTCCGGGGTCTTGGATTTGGTCCGGTCGGTGTAGGCCATGCCCAGCGTCACCTTGGAAACAAACCCGTCATCGAATTCGCGCGCGACCTGGGTCTGGAAGCTCAGGATCTCGTCGTCGATCTTGCGGTCGTTGTAGTAGCCTTCCTGGTGGCCGCTCGGCGCGCCGCCGCCCCAACCGAGCGGATCTGTCAGAACGATCAGGTTGGGATCGGAATAATCGAGAACATGGCTGGTAAAGTGGGTGCCGTTCATGTCGCTGACGAAGGTCAGCGTATCGGTGACCTTGCCCGCGCCATTGAGTGTACCGGCATTGCTTTCCAGCGACAGTTCGTTGCGCTTGGTTTTCGAATAGCCGACGTCGAACGAAGCCGACCAGCCATCGTCGCCCTTGTAGGCGGCGTTGAAACCGCCGGTGAAGATGTCCGAATTGCGTTCGTAGCCGTGGTTGTTGACCACCGCACCGACGCCCGCAAAAGTGCCGCCAGTGATCAGGTTGCCGGTGGTTCCGGTCGAGGTCAGCGAAGCGCCCGACCAGGCCAGCGGGAATTCGATGCCGCGCTTGATCTGCTTGTCGGTGAAGTGCGAATAGAACCCGTCCACGGTGAGGCGCAGGGTCGGCGTGGCTTCCCATTGCAGGGTACCCTGGAACGCCGAGCGCTTGACCCGCGAGGAAACGCCGAACGGCTTGATCCCGCCGATCACCTTGTTGCTGCCGCTATCGGCATAGCCCCAGGCTTCGAATTCTTCCGACTGATAGGGATCGTCGGTATAGGCCGCGGACAGCGCTAGGCCGATCGTGTCATTGGCGAACTTGTTGGCATAGGTGCCGGTTACACGGAAACCCATGTCGCGCGATTCGGCGTTGACCTTGCCCTTGTCAACGTAGGTGCCGCGCGCGCCGAACGAGATGATCGGCTTGCTGATGTCGAGTGGACGGATCGTCTTGATGTCAACCGTACCGACCAGGCCCTGATAGACGAGCGAGGCCATCGGCGCCTTGTAAACGTCGATCCGGCTGACCGTTTCCGACGGGAACTGATCGAACTCAACGTTGCGCTGTTCCCCGGTCGAGGTTTGCGGACGGCCGTTCATCGTGGTCGACGAGAGATCCGGCCCCAGACCGCGGATCGCAACCGAGTTGGCGCGGCCGAACAGACGTTGCGAGGTCAGACCCGGCAGGCGTGCGATCGATTCACCGATCGAAGCATCGGGCAGCTTGCCGATGTCTTCGGCCGAAACCGATTCAACAATGGTTTCCGCCTTTTTCTTGGTGTTGACCGCGCTTTCAAGGCTGGCGCGGAAGCCGGTGACGACGATTTCGTCGGTCGGCGCATCTTCGCCGGCATCCTGGGCGTAAGCTGCGCCCGGAAGAACCATTGCGGAGACGGCGATGGCCAGCGCGGAAACGCCGCGGCCAGCAAGAAACGTGTTGCGAAGTGCCACTTCAGGAACCCTCCCTGTTTGTTCGCCGGAAACCGATGGCCCCCGACCTGCAGACTGATTGGCAAGGCCAGCCGTTTGGCTTTATCCCTGCCAGTTGCCCGCGCATTTAGGGCGCAGGGGCCTTCACCGGGAAGATGGCATACGTATACCTATTTTATGCGCAGGCGATGCTGCGCCCTTCTTGCCACAGTTCCGACCACGAAAAATCCGCCGATTGCAGCGGTCTGCTCAAAGGCCTAGGCTTACCGGCGACGGGAGGACCGGATGGGCCGCAAGCGCTCGACCAAACCAACGAGTTTCGACATCGCCTATCTGGCCGGCGTTTCCCAGCCGACGGTCAGCCGCGCGCTGCGCGGATCGAAGTCGGTCAGCCTCGCGACGCGCCAGCGGGTTGAGGAAATCGCCCGTCAGCTCAACTATTCGGTGGACAAGAACGCCTCTTCGCTACGCTCGCAGCGGTCCAACACCATCGCCCTGCTGTTCTTTGAGGACCCCACGCCCGACGGCGCCAATATCAATCCCTTCTTCCTCGCCATGCTCGGCTCGATCACCCGGGCCAGCGCCAATCGCGGACTGGACCTGCTGATCTCGTTCCAGAAGATGGAGGATGATTGGCACGTCCGGTACCAGGACAGCCACCGCGCCGACGGACTGATCCTGCTCGGCTATGGCGACTACACGCTCTATGAGAAGCGCCTGAGCCAGCTGGTCGGGAGCGATACCCTGTTCGTTCGCTGGGGGTCGGTGCGCGATGACAATATCGGCGTAACCGTCGGCTCCGACAATTTCGGCGCGGGGCGTCAGGCGGGGGAACATCTGCTCTCGCTTGGGCGGAGGCGGATCGCCTTTCTCGGCCAGGCCGATGAACATTATCCCGAATTTGCCGAGCGCTATCGTGGACTTTGCGCGGCGCTGGAAAAACAAGGATTGCAGACGCCGCCCGAATTGCAGGCCGATGCCCTGTCCAGCGAAGAGGACGGCCGCCGCGCGATCACCCGCCTGCTCGAACAAGGGCAACAGTTCGACGCGGTCTTCGCTGCCAGCGATCTGATCGCGATCGGCGCGCTTCAGGCGCTGTCCGATGCGGGCAAGCGCGTGCCGGAAGAGATCGCGGTCATGGGGTTCGACAATATCCCCGCCGCCAGTCAGACCAGCCCGCCGCTAACCACCCTGATGCAGGACCTCAAGACCGGGGGCGAGCTGCTGGTCGAAAGTCTGATCGCGCAGATTGAGGATCGCCCGGTTCCGCAGGGTACGATCCCCGCCAAGCTGGTGATCCGAAAGAGCACCTCCGGTTAGGGCTGGAACCTTAGGTATTCGTATGCGTGTTGTCGCGGCGCGCACAAAGTGCGACCGCTTGCCGCCACACCGGGGAGAGGGACTGCATCGATGGAAAAACCGCGCCAGAACTGGGCTGGGCTGGCCAATATCAGCTTCGGCTTTTTCGGCATCCAGATCGGCTTTGCCCTGCAGAATGCCAATATGAGCCGGGTGTTCCAGTCGCTGGGGTCCAGCATAGAGGATCTCCCGGCGCTGTGGATCGCCGCTCCGCTGACCGGTCTGCTGGTCCAACCGATCATCGGTCACATGAGCGACAAGACCTGGCTGGGGCGGCTCGGGCGGCGGCGGCCCTATTTCGTGGCCGGAGCATTGCTTGCAGCGCTTTCGCTGATCCTGATGCCGCTCAGCCCCGGGTTGATGATGGCGGCGGTCTTGCTGTGGACGCTCGACGCCAGCCTCAACATTTCGATGGAGCCGTTCCGCGCCTTTGTCGGCGATATGCTGCGCAAGGATCAGCATACCGCAGGCTATGCCGTCCAAACTGCCTTCATCGGGGTGGGCGCTGTGGTCGGATCGCTGTTCCCGTGGCTGCTCGATCATTTCGGGGTGGCAAACGAAGCGCCCGGCGGGGGTATCCCCGATACGGTACGCTATTCGTTCTGGGCGGGCGGACTGGCGCTGTTCGCGGCGGTGATGTGGACCGTACTGTCCACCCGCGAGTATTCGCCGGAGGAAATGGCCGCTTTCGGCGAACACGAGGAGGCGGCGGGGCCAGTTGGCGATCTGGCGCAGCGCAGCATCATGGCTCCGCTACGGTGGATTGCCGCCGGGATGCTACTGGCCTTCGCAACTTTCGAGCGGGGGCTGGAGAAAGAGATCTACCTGCTGGCCGGGCTGCTGGCCGGTTATGGCCTGATCAGCCTGCTGGCGATCCAGCTGGCCAAGGCCGGGCGTCCGGCCTCGATGCTGACCGGGATCGTCGGTGACTTTTCCGAGATGCCGCCAATCATGAAGCGGCTGGCAGTGGTCCAGTTTTTCAGCTGGTCGGCGCTGTTCATCATGTGGATCAACACCACGCCGATCGTGGCCAAGGACTTCTTCGGTTCGGCCGATCCAAACAGCGCGGCCTATCAGGACGGCGGCAACTGGGTTGGCGTGCTGTTCTCGGTCTACAACGGTGTTGCCGCGATTGCCGCATTGACCTTTCTGCCGTTCCTTTCCGCCCGGACCGGCAAGGCCCGTACCCACATCATCGGCCTGCTGTGCGGCGCTGCGGGCTATGCCAGCTTTTTCCTGATCAAGGACCCGGCGGTGCTGATCCTCAGCGAGGTCGGGATCGGGATCGCCTGGGCCTCGATCTTGGCCATGCCTTATGCGATCCTGGCCTCCAGCCTGCCGCAGGCCAAGCTGGGTATCTACATGGGGTTGTTCAACGTCTTCGTGGTGATCCCGCAACTGCTGGTTGCGACCGTGATGGGATCGATCATGAAGGCATGGTTCCCGGGCGAGCCGATCTGGACCATGGCCTTTGCGGCCGGAACACTGGTGCTGGCCGCAGCGGCGATGACCCGTGTCAGCGTGCCGGGGGAATAGCGCTTAGAGCGATTTCCACCCATTCTGGCCCACTCTGATTGCGTCAGGCAGTCCGCTGGCAAGGCGCAGTGTGCAGCAGGGGCTGGTTGCCACTGCAAGCGATGCAACGCTGTCCAGCGAATTTTGTGACGTAACCCACCGGGCGGGCCGATTTAGGCCCATCACAGCGTCGCTTGTCGGTCACTATGCAATGGCATGGCTCCCTCCTCGCTCCTCGTGATGGGCCCAAATCGGCTCCGTCAGGGTGGGCCAGAATGGGTGGAAGCCGCTCTAACCGTCTCCGCGCTCGGCCGGGTCTTCGTGCAGCCAGGCGGCGTGGCGCGGGGCGCGTTTGGTTACGGCCCATTCATTGAGCATCGCCGGCGCAACCGCGCGCAGTTCGGCATACTGGTCAGCCGTGCCGATATTGCAGGCCAGTTCCAGCCGGTGCCCGTTGGGATCGAAGAAATAGATTGAGCGGAAGATGCCGTGGTAGGTCGGCCCCAGCACCTCGATCCCCTGCGCCTCGATATGGGCCTTGGCCGCCAGAAGCGCGGCCTCATCGGCAACCTCGAAGGCGAGGTGCTGAACCCAGGCCGGGGTGTTGGGGTCCTTGCCCATGTCCGGTTGCTGCGGCAGTTCAAAGAACGCCAGCACGTTGCCGCCCCCGCAATCGAGGAAGACGTGCATATAGGGATCGTCCTCACCGGTGGACGGCACGGTGTTTTCGGCAAAGGCAGTGGTATATTCCATGCCAAGGACGCGGGCGTACCAATCGACCGTTTCCTTCGCGTCCTTGCAGCGATAGGCAACGTGGTGGATGCGCTTGAGGCTGGGTGCGGTAGTGGTCACTGCGCATCCTCCTTCACGTCTAGCGCCCCGCGGCGCAGCTGGTCACGCTCCATGCTTTCGAACAGTGCGGTGAAGTTACCTTCGCCAAACCCTTCATCCTTCTTGCGCTGGATGAATTCGAAGAACACCGGACCGACCATCGTTTCCGAAAAGATCTGTAGCAGCAGGCGCGGATCACCTTCCTTGGTCGATCCGTCAAGCAGGATGCCCCGGCTCTGCAATTCGCCCACCGGCTCACCGTGGCCGGGCAGGCGTTCATCCAGCATCTCGTAATAGGTCGCAGGGGGCGCGGTCATGAAGGGGGTGCCGCTGACCTTCAGACTGTCCCACCCGCCAAGCAGATCGTCACAGGCAAAGGCGATGTGCTGGATCCCCTCGCCATTGTACTGACGCAGGAATTCCTCGATCTGGCCGCCACCGGCCTTGCCCTCTTCATTCAGCGGAATGCGGATCTTGCCGTCGGGCGCGGTCATCGCCCGGCTGGTCAGGCCGGTGTATTCGCCCTTGATGTCAAAATAGCGAATCTCGCGGAAGCCGAAGACACGCTCATAGAAGGCACCCCAATGCGCCATGCGCCCGCCATAGACATTGTGGGTCAGGTGATCGATGGTGTGGAAGCCTGCCCCCACCGGATGCCGATCGACGCCGGGTTCATAGAGGAAGTCGATGTCATAGATCGACAGGTCATTGCCGCTATGATGGCCTTCATAGCGATCGATCAGATAGATGATCGACCCGCCAATCCCGCGGATCGCAGGCAGCCGCAGCTCCATCGGCCCGGTCCGCACCTCAGCCGGCTCGGCCCCGCGCTCGATCGCCATGGCATAGGCCCTGGCCGCATCGCGCACGCGCCAGCCCATCCCGCAGGCCGAAGCGCCGTGTTCCGCCGCGAAATAGGCAGCCGGGCTGCGCGGTTCGTAGTTGGCGATCAGGTTGATCCCGCCCTGGCGCCACAGCTCGACATCCTTGGACCGGTGCCGCGCGATCCGGGTAAAGCCCATCGCCTGGAAGACCGGTTCAAGCACAGCCTTTTCCGGCGCGCAGAATTCGACGAATTCGAAGCCGTCCAGGCCCAGCGGATTGTCGAAAAGATCGGCCATCGGAAAAGCGCTCCTGCAGGATATTGGTTTCAATTGCAACTACAGGGGCGAGCAGCGATCTGTCAAGGTTAGTCCCCCGATGAAGCTAGTGCGCCGCGCCCCAGCTCGGCCCGGTGCCAATCTCAACCCCCAGCGGCACGCTGAGCCGGACCGAGGGCTCTGCTGCCCCGGCCATCACCGCGCGGATCACATCGCTGGCCGCCGCGACATCGCCTTCGGGCAGCTCGAAGACCAGTTCGTCGTGGACCTGGAGCAGCATCCTTACGTGGCCCAGACCGGCCGCCTGCAGGGCGGGCATCATCCGCACCATCGCGCGCTTGATGATATCGGCGCTGGTCCCCTGGATCGGGGCATTGATCGCGGCGCGTTCCGAGCCGGCCCGCTCGTTCTGGTTGGACGATGTGACCCGCGGGAACCAGCATTTGCGGCCGAACAGCGTTTCGGAAAAACCATGTTCACGCACCGAAGCCAGCGTCTCGTGGATATAGCGCTGGATCCCGGGGAAGCGCTGGAAATAGAGGTCGATCGTGGCCTGCGCCTCTTCCGGGGTGATCCCCAGCCGCCCGGCCAGCCCCCAGCGGCTGATCCCGTAAAGGATCGCGAAGTTGACCGTCTTGGCCCGGCCACGGGTGTCGCGATTGACTTCCCCGAACATTTCCTGCGCGGTGCGGGCGTGGATGTCTTCCCCGGCGGCGAAGGCCTCTTTCAGTTCGGGTACGTCGGCCATGTGCGCCGCCAGACGCAGTTCGATCTGGCTGTAGTCGGCGGCCAGGATGACATTGCCCGGCTCGGCCACGAAGGCATCGCGGATCTGACGGCCGATCTCTGTCCGGATCGGGATGTTCTGGAGGTTCGGCTCGGTCGAGCTCAGCCGCCCGGTCTGCGCGCCGACCAGCGAGTATGAGGTGTGGACCCGCCCGGTCTGCGCGTTGATCGCTTCCTGCAAGGCCTCGGTATAGGTGCTGCGCAGCTTGGACAGCTGGCGCCATTCCAGCACCTTGCTGGCAATCTCCGCGCCCTCGCCAGCCAAAGCCTCCAGCACTGACTGATCGGTCGAATACTGGCCGCTCTTGCCCTTCTTGCCGCCCTTGTGGCCCAGCTTGTCGAACAGGATTTCGCCCAACTGCTTGGGGCTGCCGATGGTGAATGGCTGTCCGGCCAGCGCGTGGATTTCCCCTTCGAGCTTGGCGATTTCATCGGCAAAGGTCGCGGAAAGCCCGGCCAGCTTCTCACGATCGACCTTGATCCCGTGGCGTTCCATTTCGGCCACCACCGGCACCAATGGACGATCGACCCGCTGATAGACCCGGCTTGCCCCTTCATCGGCCATCCGGGGCTGGAACAGACGGTGCAGCCGCCAGGTTACTTCGGCATCCTCGGCGGCATATTCGGTGGCACGGTCAAGCGGCACTTCGGCGAAGGAGATGGCCTTCTTGCCCGTCCCGCAGACATCCTTGAACGCGATGCAGGTGTGGCCAAGGTGCCGCTGGGCCAGCTCGTCCATGCCGTGACCGCCGCCGATCCCTTCGCTGCTGCGCCCGGCGTCAAGATCGAAGCTCATCACCATAGTATCATCGACCGGCGCAACCGCGATCCCGTGGCGCGCCAGCACGTTGAGATCGTACTTGGCGTTCTGGCCGACTTTCAGCACCGCATCGCTTTCCAGCAGCGGTTTGAGCATGGCCAGCGCCCGGTCGCGATCAATCTGGCGCGGCTTTTCTGCGAACATATCGCTGCCGCCGTGGCCCAGCGGAATGTAGCAGGCCTGCCCCGGCCCAAGCGCTAGGCTGACCCCGACCAGATCGGCGCTGATCGCATCGAGCGCACTGGTTTCAGTATCGAAAGCCACCAGGTGTGCGGCCATGGCCCGGTCGATCCACTCGGCCAGCGCGCGCTCATCCTGCACGCACTGGTAGAGGCTGCGGTCAATCGGTGGAAGTTCGGCCAGCGCCTGGCGGCTCCCTGTCGGTGCGGCCGCCGCCCCGGCAGTGACCGGCTTGGCCGGGTTCAATTGGGTCTTGCGTTCGGGGCTGCCGCGCCCTTCGCCCAGCCGCTTGAGCAGGCTGTTGAAGCCATGTTCGGTCAGAAAGGCCGCAAGTGGGTCGGGCGGAATTTCACCCAGCTTGAAATCGTCCAGAGCCACTGGCAGCGCGCAATCTTCCTTGAGCTGCACCAGCACCCGGCTGAGCCGCGCCATCTCGGCGTGTTCGATCAGGTTTTCGCGCAGCTTGGACGGCTTCATCGCTTCGGCGGCGGCCAGCGCCGCTTCAAGGTTGCCGTGTTCCTGGATCAGCTTGGTTGCAGTCTTGGGGCCGATCCCGCGAATGCCGGGGACGTTATCGACCGCATCGCCCATCAGCGCCAGCACATCGCCGACCAGCTCGGGCGGCACGCCGAACTTCTCCTCGACCTCGGGAATGTCGATCCGGACCTGCTTCATGGTGTCAAGCATATCGATCCGGCCTTCCCCGCAGGGGCCGACCAGCTGCATCAGATCCTTGTCGGACGAAACGATTGTCACGTCCCAGCCGCGCTCACAGGCGGCACGGGCGTAAGAGGCGATCAGATCGTCGGCTTCCAGCCCCGTTTCCTCGATGCAGGGCAGGCTGAAAGCGCGGGTGGCATCGCGGACCAGCGGGAACTGCGGGCGCAAATCTTCTGGCGGGGGCGGACGGTTGGCCTTGTATTCGGGGTAGATGTCGTTGCGGAAGCTCTTGCCGCTGGCGTCAAGGATCACCGCCATATGGGTCGGCCCATCGGCCTTGTTGAGATCGTCGGCCAGTTTCCACAGCATCGTGGTATAGCCATAGACCGCCCCGACCGGGGTTCCCTGTGGGTTGGTCAGCGGCGGCAGGCGGTGATAGGCGCGGAAGATATAGGCCGAACCATCGACCAGATAGAGATGCTGTTTGGGGTCCATTGGCCCTGACTAGCAGGCCCGGCGGCGCAGGGTAAGGCCCCGGAGCATGGCATCGAATCACTCAGACGGGCCACACAGGTACGACCTGACAGGCACGGATTCCATGCCTAACAAATCGAAAATGGCGGAATTGCGCCAGTTGCGTGGCCCGATTCGACAAGTGCTTGCATAGGGGGGGCAAGGGCACTAAATGACGCCCCGAAGTCTACCGCATTGGTAGTCTTTCCGTGCGGTCGCAGGCACATTTCGTAAGGGCGATCGTACGTGGTCCACTCGCTGTTAAGGAATTGAATTCATGCGTAAGATCGTTCTTGTTGCCGCTGCCGCCAGCGCTGCTCTCGCCCTTTCGGCTTGCTCGAAGGAAGGCAAGGAAGATGCCGCTGCCATGGCTTCGGACGCTGCCGTTGAAATGACCGACGCTGCCACCGACGCCGCTTCGACCGCCGCTGACGGCGCCGACAAGGTGGCCGACGCCGCCAAGACCGGTGCTGATGCCGTGCAGACCGCCGCCGCCGAAGGCGCGGATAAGGTTGAAGCCGCCGCTGAAGAAGCCAAGGCTGTCGCCGAAGAAGCCAAGAAGGCCATGTAACCTTCTTGTCCTCCGGACAAACGGATCGGGGCGCAGGGGCAACCTTGCGCCCCTTTTCGTTGTAAGGGTTGCGCGCAATCCTTGATCTTGTTTAATCGTTCGATTAATTCTCTCCACCAACCGGCCTTGGTGCCGGTGGGAGAGCATGGTTGAACCAAACCCTGGCCGAAGGTCTGGCCACGGCCCTCAGGCGGATCGGCCTTCCCTCGCCGACCGGGCTTGAGCGGCTGTCGGGCGGCGCCAACATGGAAAGCTGGCGCTTTTCGTCGGGCGACGAAGCCTGCGTCCTGCGCCGCGCGCCCAGTCTGGACATGATGGTCGGCCGACCGATGGACCATGCCGGTGAAGCCGCGCTGATCCGCCGGGCCCATGCGGCGGGGGTACTGGCCCCGCAGGTGCTGGTGGAGCTGGGCCCAGCCGATGGGATTGGTTCGGGCTATGTCATGCGGGCAATCGCCGGATCGCCCGATCCCGTATCCTTCCTTGCCGAAGCCGATCCGGTATCCGCAATCGCCGACATTGCCCGCCAGCTGGTTGCCACCCATGCCACCGATTGCGGCGGACTGCCGGTTCCCGTGCTTGATACCGCACAAGCGCTGGCGGAATTGCGCAAGCGGTTTCTGGATTACGGCGGCGACCGGCCGATCCTGGCGCTGGCACTGCGCTGGCTGGAAGCCAATATCCCGCCCGCCATCCAACCCTGCCTGGTCCATGGCGATTTCCGGCTTGGGAACCTGATGTTCGAGCATGGCCGCCTGACTGGCGTGCTCGACTGGGAGCTTGCCCACCTTGGCGACTGGCACGAGGATCTGGCCTTCGGTTGCATGATGGTCTGGCGCTTTTCCCGACCAGACCGCCCGGCCTATGGACTGACTTCGATCGAAGCGCTGGCCGCCGCCTATGAGCAGGCTGGCGGAGCGCGGTTTGAGCCCGCCCGCTTTCGCTTCTGGATGATCTACCGCACACTGTGGTGGGCGCTGGGCTGTCTGCGAATGGGCGGATACTGGCGCGCGGGACAGGATCGTTCGGTCGAACGGGTGGTCATCGCCCGCCGCACCGCCGAGCAGGAGCTCGACCTGCTGCTGCTCCTTGAGGATCAGGCACCCGAGGCCGAGCGTGCCCGCCCGCTACCCGCCTCGCCCGGCCCGGCCGTACCCGGCACCGGGGAGCCGAGCGCCCCGGAAATCCTGACGGCGATTTCCGAATGGCTGGCGCAGGATATCAAGCCGCTTGTTGCCGGTCGGGGCAAGTTTGATCTGGCCGTGGCCCGCAATGCCCTGGGAATCGTCGCCCGCGAGATCGAGCAGCACCCGGTCGCAACCGATGCGGCGCTGGCGCAGGATCTGCTGGAAGGGCGACAGGACCTTTCCACCCCCGGTGTCCTCGTGCGCCTGCGCCGGATGGCGCTCGACAAACTGACTGCGGATATGCCGAAATATCCCGCTCTGGCTCAGGCCCGGGCGCAATGGGAAGGTAACTGAAATGGATTTCGCTCTCCCCCAGGACCTGATCGCCTACCTCGCCGAACTCGATGCGTTCATCAAACGGGAAATCCGCCCGCTTGAACAGGCCGATGACAATATCCGCTTCTTCGATCACCGCCGCGAATGGGCGCGAACCGATTTCGAAAACGGCGGCCTTCCCCGGCATGAGTGGGAAGCGCTGCTGCGCGAAGCCTCGCTCCGTGCGGACCGGGCCGGGCACTGGCGCTTTTCCGCCCCGAAGAAGTACGGCGGCAAGGACGGTTCGAACCTGTGGATGGCGGTGATCCGCGATCGCTTTACCCAGATGGGCCTGGGTTTGCACAACGATCTGCAAAACGAGCATTCGATCGTCGGCAACTTCCCCTTCGTCGCCATGTTCGAACATTTCGGGACGGCGGAACAGCAGGATGAATTCATCCGGGGCGGCTTCGCGCGTGAACGGCGAGTCGCCTTCGGACTGACCGAACCGCATCATGGATCGGACGCCACCCACATGGAAACCCGCGCGTCACGCGAAACCCGCAATGGCGTTTCCGGTTGGCGGATCGATGGCGAAAAGATGTGGATCACCGGGATGCACGTTGCCACCCATTGCGCTGCCTTTGTCCGGACCAGTGGCAATCCCGGCGATGCCCGGGGAATCACCTGCCTGCTGGTGCCGACCGGCACCCCCGGCATGGTGGTTGATGAATACCTGTGGACCTTCAATATGCCGACCGACCATCCGCGGATGCATTTCGAAAACTGCTGGGTGCCGGACAGCGCGGTTCTTGGCCCGGTTGATGGAGGCCTGTCGATTGCCCAGTCGTTCGTCCACCAGAACCGGATCCGGCAGGCCGCCAGCTCACTCGGTGCGGCGACCTATTGCGTTGAGGAAGCGGTCAAATACGCGCGTGAACGCAAACCGTTCGGACAGGAACTGGCCCGTAACCAGGGCATCCAGTTTCCGCTGGTCGAGCTGGCGACCCAGTGCGAGATGCTGCGCGCGCTGATCTACAAGACGGCCTGGGAGATGGACCAGCTTCCCCACAAGGAAATCGAGCACAAGCTCTCGGACAAGATTTCGATGTGCAATTACTACGCCAACCGGCTGGTGTGCGAGGCAGCAGACCGGGCGATGCAGGTGCACGGCGGGATTGGCTATTCGCGCCACAAGCCGTTCGAGCACATCTATCGCCATCACCGCCGCTATCGCATCACCGAAGGGGCAGAAGAAATCCAGATGCGGAAAGTGGGCGCCTATCTGTTCGGCTATCTCGGCCCGAAACGGGCGCTGTTCGCCTAGGCTCGGGGCTTAGAGCGGAGCGAGCGTCACGTCGTCAATCCGGGCTTCGCCTGGGCCGGGCGTCTGCCAGAACACCAGATAGCGGGCCGGGCAGCTGGCATCGACGCTGACCTCTGCCGCGAACCGGCCTTTGCCGCCGGTCGGCGCAGGCCCCGCCGCGATCAGGTTGCGATCAGCCGGGCCGCAGGTGAGCGCCGCCCCGATGCCCGGTGCGGCCGAGCCATCGCCCGCCAGTGCAGTCCAGCCAATCCGGTAGCGGCCCGGCTTCAGCACCAGCATTTGCCAGGCCACCGGTTGCGGCACCGGACCGCTGGCACTGACGGTCAGGCCCGGCTCGCCGCCGACGGCAGACCGCATCGCCGAAACATCGCCGCTGGCGGCCAGGTTCCATTCAAAGGCGATCGCAGCGCGGCCTGTCGGCAGGGCCGCGAAATGCGGGTCGGCGACCAATTCCGCAGCGGCCGGACATTGCGCCCGCCACAGCTGGTGTGCATCGCCCGCCGCGCCGCTCAGCACCAGCCGGGTAACCAGCGGGGCAACAACATCGCAGCCCCACGGCGGGTTCATTCCGGCGACAATCCCGGCCCGGGCCTGCTGCTCCGGCAGGGGAAGCTGGCTGGCGTGGTTGAGAAAGGCAAATGTCCAGGCCGGACGCAGGGCGAGCCGCTCGGCCAGGGCAGCGCGGGCATCGGCACTGCCCAGGAACTGTGCCAGCAGCATATCGCGGACCGGAAAGTTGGGCGCCTGGCGCAACACCGCATCGAGCCTCAGCGCGGCAAGGCGCGGCTCACCGGCATTCAGCGCGGCATTCATGAAATAGAGTTGGGTCAGCGGATCGCGCCAGCCGAACCGCGCGGCAATCCGGAATGAGCGATCGGCCTTGACCCGTTCACCGGCGGCCAACTGCGCGGCACCGAGCAGCGCGGTCGAACGCGGATCGACCGGATCGGCCAGAACCGCCGCGCGCGCCGCCGCGGTTGCATCGTCCTTGTCCCCGGCTTCCAGCGCGCGAGCGGATTCAACCCGCCAGGCCTGGGCCTTGAACGGCGCCGGCACATAGACGGCAAGCGCAGGGCGCTGCGCCGAGGCGCGGTCAAAACCATTCGCCAGAGCCAGAGCGGCAAAGGCCAGCACTCCGCCGATCGCCACCAGACGGAGGGCGGAAGCGCGCGGCATATCAGCCCTTCAGCTTTTCCGAAGAGGGGGTGTAGGTATAGTATTCGTACCCGTAATATTCGGAATAGCGATGCCCCGCCTTTGACGGATCGAACATGGTCAGCACCGCACCCAACAGCATCGGCCGCATCGTGCGCAGGCGCCGCAGCGAAGCCTTGAGCGAACCGCGCCGGGCCCGTTCGGATTCGATGATGAAGACCACGCCATCGACCAGCGCCGACATCAAAGGCGCATCGGCCAGACCCAGGATCGGCGGGCTATCGAAGATCACCACGTCGTAACGCGCGGTCAGTTCCTCGATCAGCTCTTCCATCCGGGTCGAGGCGATCAGCTCGGTCGGGCTGGGCGGGATCGGGCCCGAGGTAATGACGTCTAGCCCGTCCTGCGCGCTCTTGTGCACGACGTGTTCGATGTTGTCCTGCAGGGTCAGCAGGGTTGACATACCCTTTTCGTTGTCGAGCGAGAGCCGCCGATGGAGCGAAGGTCGCCGCAGATCGACGTCGATCAGCAATACGCTGCGTCCCATCCGGGCCAGGCCCTGGGCGATCGCGAAGCTGGTCGTTGTCTTGCCTTCGGAGGGCTGCGAGCTGGTGACCAGCATCGATTTGGGCAAGCCATGGCTGGTCGAATAGAGCAGCGAACCGCGCAGCGAGTTGTAACCTTCGGACACTGGCGACTTGGGATCGGCCAGTTCCACATCGGGATCGGCTTCTCTCGCGCGCGGAATAACGCCGAGCAGCGGCAGTTCCAGCTTGTGCTCGACATCTTCGGGCACACGAACGGTATCGTCGAACTGGTTGCGCAGGAAGGTGGTGATCGCGGCGAGGCCAAGCCCGGCCAGCAGCGCAATTGCCAGGTTCTTCATCAGGTTCGGCGAGGACGGCGCCGAGGGCGGTTCGGCCCGGTCGATGATCGCGATGTTGCTGGCGCTGATTCCGGCCGTGGCGTTCAGCTCCTTGTAGCGCTGCAGCAGCCCGTCATAGAGCGCGCGGTTGGTATCGGCCTCGCGCGCCAGCAGGTTGTACTGCACCGAGCGGTCCTGCTCGGCCAGGGTATCGGACTTGAGCGCATTGACCTGGGCCTGAAGCTGACGTTCGGTGGTGACGGCGGCTTCATATTCGGCGCGGGCGGCGCTGCGGACATTCTGGGCCGCCAAGTTGAGCTGCCGGTCGATCGCATCGAGCTGGGCCTTGAGCTGGCGAACCGTGGGGTGGCCATCAAGATGGCGGGTCAGTTCGTCCTGCAGCTTGGCTTCAACCTCAGCGCGCTGGGTAAAGAGCTGCTGGACCGCCGGATTGCTCAGCGCATCGCGATCGGCCAGCGGCGACTTTGAGCCCAGCGCCCGCAGCTTTGCCTCAGCCGCGATCCGGTTGGCATGGGCCTGCGAGGCAGCAGCGTTCAACTGGAGCAGGCTGGCCGTGGTTACGCTTGATGCCCCGGTTCCGGATTCCCCATCCTTGCTGGAGCCGACATCGCGGGCCCGGATCAGGCCCGCCTGGCGGGCGTAGGTGTTGAGATTGCGCTCTGATGCCTCAAGCTTTGCCTTCGCGTCGTCCAGCTGGCCGGCAACGAAATTGCGGGCGTAAGAAGACGAATCATAGCGCTGCTGAAGCGATGCCTGGATGAATTCCTCGGCAAAGGCGTTGGCGACCTGGGCCGACATCGCCGGATCGGTGCTTTCAAACGAAATCGTGGTGATCCGCGAATTGCGCGGCAGGCGGACCTGCATATTGCCGCGCAGCAGGCCGATCGTCAGTTCGCGCAGCGCGACCTCTCCCACATTTGCGGAGGGCGGCTGGATCCCCATCTGCTCGTAAAAGCGGGCATTGCCCTGCAGGTGCAGCTTCTGCATCACCCGCATCGCCAGCGCCCTGCTTTTGAGGACATCAACCTGGGTTTGCAGGAAACGGTCGGTATCCCAGCCGTTGCCGGTCAGCTCTTCCGCGGTTCCCCCGGCATCGCCAAGCACCCGCTGCGACTGATCGTTGATCTGGACCGAGGCATTGGCGGTATAGCGTTTGGTGTCGAGCAGTGTTGTCACCAGGCCAAGCGCCAGGGCAACGGCAATGATCGCCACGATCACAACCAGGTTGGCCCTGATCGCCGCGATCACATAACGCAGGTCGATCCCCGGCTTGCGGCCTTCGCCGAAAATTTCTTCATCGCCAAGATGGTCGAGCGTGACCGAGGCCTGCGAGGGGATCGTTATGCCGGGATCGGCCGGGTGCGAAGCCATGGAAAAGCCGCCCTCAGAACTGGGTAAAGACATTGAGCAGCGGAGCTGCCTGGAGGATATCGCGATAGACGCCCTTCAGCGAGGAATAGCCGACCACGATGACATCGCCGCCCAGCACCTGCGGATCGGGGGCCTGGCCGCCGCGGATCTGATTGAGATCGAAGCGCGCGCCCATCCGGCGACCGTTGACGGTTCTGAAGATGATCACCTCGTCCAGCCGCGCGACATTGGTCGGGCTTTGGGCGCGGGCGATAGCCGAAAGCAGGGTATCGCCCGGATTGACCTTGTATACCCCCGGCAGCTTGACCTGCCCTTCAACCGCAACGGTCTGCTCGCGGGTGCTGACGACGCTGACGACCACCCGGGGATAGCGGATGAAATCCCGTCCCAGCCGTTCGGCAACGACCGCCGAAAGCTCTGGCGCGGTCAGCCCTGCGGCGAGGATATCGCCCGCCAGCGGCAGCTGGATCCGCCCGACATCGTCCACCTGCACTTTGTCACTCGATAGGTCAGGCTCCTGAAAGACTTGCACACTGATCGTATCGCCGGGACCGATCCGATAGGCCTGGGGCTTGGCATCTGCATCCAGCGCCGGGGCGATTTCATAGGCGGCCTGACCCGAAGGCAGGCCCTCCGAATGGAGCGCCGACTGGCACCCGGCCAGTGCAAGGCCTGCAAATGCAAGCATGGTCCAGCGCAACAAGATGCTCACGGTAGCGACCCCTTGGCTTGTTGAGTTTGTTTCGGCCTGACCGGAATCAGCAGGCCCGCCGCAGTGGCGGCTGCGGCCGCCAATGCCATGGATCTTAGGGGGTAATCAACCAAGGAGTGCAAGGCAATAATGACCATGACCCCGCCCCCGAACAGCACCTGCGGCCGCACTTGCGGCCCCGCCATGCGCAGCGAGCGCCGAAACGCGCCAAGCAGCAGCAGGACAATGGCGACCAGAACCAGCAGGGCTGGCAGGCCGCCTTCCAGTGCCAGCTCCAGAAAATCGTTGTGCGCGCGGTTCGGCAGCGTGGGATCGACGACCTCAAGCCGCTCGACCGCGATCAGCTGCGGCATGAAGGTGCCCTGCCCCGAACCATACGGCCAGGTCTGTTTCAGCGCGAACAGCGAATCGCGCCACAATTCGGGCCGAAACTCACCGGCGAAGCGAAAACGGCCGATCACCGCTTGCACTGCCGGGTTGCCGCGCAGCAGCAGCAGCGCTGCCGCAGCGGCAGTCCCGGCCACCAGACTGCTCAGCGCCAGGCGGGTCCAGCCGATGCCCCGCCCAGGCCTGAGGATCAGATACTGGAACAGCAACGCGACCGGGAGCAGCGCAAGCCCAGCGCGCGAACCGGCCAGAAACAGGCCCAGCACCAGCACCCCATCGATGACGATTGCGGCCGCCGCCAACTGCCAGCGAGGCAGACCGCGTCCGCTGCGATCGAGCCAGTGGCGGGCCGGAACGGCAACAGCGACCATCGCGATCAGAATGACATCGGCAGTGCTGTTGTGATTGGCCTGAAAGCCGGTGAGATGGATCTGCTCGGGATCATAAAAGCGCAGCGCGCTTGCTGTGCCGCCGGAGAGTTGCGCAGCGCCGACCAGCAGCGTCATAGCGCCGACCAGCGCTAGCACAGCGATCAACCGGGCACGTCCGCGTGGATCGAGCGCGGCGGTTAGGACTAGCATCAGGCCGGCCGAAAGCGCGACCAGCAGACTTGAAAGTGTTCTGGCAGGTGACAGGGTGATCGCACGCCAGCCCCCATC
This sequence comes from Pseudomonadota bacterium, assembly GCA_029550345.1. GTDB lineage: Bacteria > Pseudomonadota > Alphaproteobacteria > Sphingomonadales > Sphingomonadaceae > Novosphingobium. The sequence goes on along the minus strand of JAKPHK010000117.1, from coordinate 13,686 downwards.
CGCGTCAACCAGTTCGAGCGCGGCGACCTGATTCGCGCGGCCCGGCAAGGCCTGCCACAAACCGGAAGGTAGCGGGATCAATTGCAGCACAGGGACCAAGGCGATCAGGCCTGCGATCACCCAAGCCAGGCGCGGCGCGGATCGGAGCGATTGCCAGGACCGGGGCGATGCAACTACGCCAAGCGCGACCACGGCGGCGGCAAGTTGCAGCACGATTTCAGGGATTGGCGCAGGGGAACCGCCCCCACCCAGAACCATCGACAGCAGCAGGAGCAAAGCCGCAGCCCAGCCGACCAGCCCTTCGCCTGACGCTTGCCCGGCCAGACCAGCATCCATGAAGGAATGCCGCCTCATAAGCCTTACCCCCGCTTCAGCCCCATGCCATAAGCACAGGTTTGTAAACCGGCACGAAGCACCTCGGCCGGTCCGGAGTCAATCATCAGGAAAGGGATTGCCGGGCCTCAGCCCTGCGAGTCGGAACCGACTGCAACGGCCAGGCCGGCCGCGCCGACCACGCCAACCAGAACCGGAATGACCACGCTGGAGCCACCACCGGCCGTAGCCGCTTCGGCAACCGGACGGCCCGGCGCCGGAGCGCCATCACAGGTGCGGTCACGCAGCAGGTTGGTCACGATCGATTCGGCACCGCCATTGTTGCTCGACGGGCCGGTGTTGATGGTGCAAACGCAGGAACCATCGTTCAGGACCTGGCGGGTGATGTCTGCCGCACCCGACGGCGCGGAGCGGATCACGTCAACCCGGCAGCGATTGCCATCACCAGCTGCTTCGGCAGCAACGGTGGAACTCATCATCGGAAGCGCTTCAGCGGAGCGAACCCCATCGACCCCAGCAAAACCAGCGCCAAGAACGGCGATCGAAGCGGCAGCGGCGATAAACTGAGAGGTCACTGAATCAATCTCCGACTGGTTACCTAGGGGGGTTTACTGATAACCCCTTAAAAAGTCCACCGTAAAATTTTCGCAATTGCAGCATTTCTGGCTCACCTGGCCCCGCCCGGCGGGCCTTCTGAAGCACCCACCGAGCGACTGACGGCCATGCGGATTTCAGAATGCGCGGTCATGAACCAGCACTTTCAGCGTCGCGATGATGATCTGCAGGTCACGCCAGGGCGACCAGCCATCGAGGTATTCAAGGTCAGCATCGAGCCGGTTGGCGAGATCGGCTTCCTGCTCGGTCGCGCCGCGCAGTCCTCTGATCTGGGCCAGTCCGGTGAGGCCGGGCTTCAGCGCGTGACGGGTCCAGTAGCGCTCGTCCACTTCCCAGAACAGCTTGTCACCAGCCTGCGAACCAAGGGCATGAGGGCGCGGCCCGACCAGCGACATATCGCCCTTCACCACATTGAAAAGCTGCGGTAATTCATCGATGCTTGTGCGCCGGATCAGGCTTCCGACACGGGTAATACGATCATCCTTGCGACCGGTCGAACGGGTCCCGTCACCATCGCTGGCGGCGTGCCGCATCGAACGGAACTTGTACATCGCGAAGAACCGGTTGCCCCGCCCGACGCGGCGCTGGATGAACAGCACAGGGCTGCCATCCTCGATCAGGATCGCCAGCGTCACCAGCAGCAGCAAGGGCGCGAGCAAGACCAGCGCGGCGCTGGCCACCACCACGTCGAAGATCCGCTTCATCGCCCGGGCACGAAACCCCAGCGGGCCGACCGAAACCCTGAGCAATCCATGGCCCGCAACGATTCGCGCGCCATGGGCGCCCAGTTCCGCCACGGCATCGTCAACAACTTCACCCTCGATGTTGGCGCCTCTCAGAATGGTTGCCCAGGCAGCCCGGCGCCCGGCGGGGCAGCTGATCACAACCCGATCGACCCCGCTGAGCAGGGTACCGATCCGGTTGAGCATCTGTGGATCATCGAGCCGCGGGACGATCCCCGCCCGCCCGGCATCCACCTGTTGCGCCGCGGGCAGGGTTATCGGCGGGCCGCCATCGGAAATCACCAGTTCGTTGACTATCCTGCCCCCGCAGCGCCAGGCCACAAAACTGCGCATCTGCGCGCGCACCCAGACCAGCAGGAAAACCGACAGGATAACTCCGCCGGTGAACAGGATGCGCGAAAAGTCGGCGCTCGACTTGGTGTAGAAGGCGATGAACACCACCGCTCCGGCAGAGATGAGTAGCGCCGCCACGCCTTTTGCCGCACCGCTGAACGGGCGCCGCAGCGCATCCAGCGAATAGGCGGCGTTATAAAGCGCAACCGTCAGGAACATCGGCAGGATCAGCTGCGCCATGACCCAGGCCTGTTCCAGCCCGACCCGGCCGAGATAGAGATAGCCGGAAAGGCCGAAGCCCGCGAACACGGCGATGATATCACCTAGAATCAGCGCGAGATAGCTTTGCAGCCGCCGCCGCTCCAGCGACGGACCATGCCGCTGCGCCGGGCGATCGACGGAATCCGAGTCGAGATTTGTGCTAACCGGCATGGCTGATGATGTGCGACCTGATCATTCTATGACGATTGACCCGATGATGGGCAAATTCGCCCCCGGTAACAACCCGTAATCGGGGCACGGGTGGATTTGACCGACTATTGCCGCGGCGCCGCGACACGCGCGATTTCACCCAGTTCGCGCGACAGGAGCAATTCGGCGTTCTGGCTGTTGGCCAGCAGCGTGCGGTGCAGCGCCATCAGCCGGGCGGTAAGCCGCCCCAGCCTGCGCCCGCGCCAGCGTTCCAGCTGGCGGGTCAGGTCGCGATCATCCTTCCAGAACACCCGGCGGGCGGCGACCTCGCCCTTGATGAATGCGGGCACATTGCCGCGCGGCCCCATCCGGGCGGCCAGTTGGGCGAGCTGCGCGGCGCGGCGCTCAAAAGCCAGCAAGACCCCGACCGGATTGAGCCCGAGCTCGTGCATCCGCCTGAGCTCACCGGGCAGTTTCGCCACCTCCCCGGCCAGCACGACATTGACGAGCGAGGCGAAACCATCGTCCTCGGCCTTGGCTCCGATCGCCTCCAGCGCGTCAAAATCGGCAGTCTTGGGTGCAGCAGGGCTCGCATCGAGATAAAGCGCCAGCTTGGTCACCTCGGATTGCGCCAGCCGGGTGTCGAGCGCGGCCGCCCGCGCAATCCGTTCGGCCAGATCGCCATCCAGCCGCAGCCCCGCCGGCCCCGCCATCTGCCGCACCGCATCGGCCACGCTGCGCAGATCCGGCGGCCAGAACATCGCGACCAGCGAATCGTCCCGATTGGCCAGCAGTTTAGCGGTGCGGGACTTGTCGGTCGCGCCAGTCGCCACGATCAGCACCGGGCAGCCGGCAACCTCACCCTCGATCAGGGTCTTGACCGCATCGTGAACTTCATCCCCGCTGGCGCGGACCCAGATGTGGCGGCTTTCCCCGAACAGCGAGGTTGACCGCGCCTCATCCCCCAGCCGGACCGGATCGCGTTTCAGTTCCGCCCCGGACAGCTCGATCCGCTCGCCCGGATCGGCCAGCAGCCCGGCGATCGCGTGGGCCGCATCGCTGGCCCCGGCCTCATCCGGGCCGCAGAAAAAGAACACCCGCGCATCTTTGGCCGCGCGGGCGGCAAGCGAGCGGAAATCTTTCCCGGTGGCCTTCACTTCGCGCCGTTGCGCAAGGTCAGCGAAATCCGGGTCACGATCCGATCGGCCACTTCCTTGGTCAGGTTCTCCAGCGCGGTGTTTTCCGCCGCAATCGTGGCATATTCCGACGAGGTGACGTCGATCCCGGCATCCGATCCGGCACTCGCGTCAAGCACGATTTCGCCCGTCGCGAGATCGACCAGCTGGTAGCGCGCGCGCAGGGTGCGGCGTTCGCGGGCGATGGTATCGTCAGAGAGCAGGCCCAGCCCTTCGAGCTTGTCATCAAGCCGCACGTCAAGCCGATAGCGCGCCGAGCTGCCTGCCGGGCGCGCACCGAACCGGTCAACCAGAGCGTTGCGCATCAGCCAGCCAGCCTTGCCTTCGATCGGCGAAACCTCAATCCCCGCAAGCCCCTGCGCCACGGCGCCATTGGCCCCGCCGGCATACATCGGCTTGAGACCGCAAGCGGAAAGCATCAGGGCAAAGGCAAGAACCAGCAAGCGCATCATGCCACCAGATTTACCAGACGGTCGGGCACCACGATCACCTTTTTCACCGGCTTGCCATCAAGCGCACGCTGGACCTTCTCGGAGGCGAGCGCAAGCGCCTCGACCTCTTCACGCGGCAGACCCTTGGCGACGGTGATCGTATCGCGCAGCTTGCCCAGCACCTGAATCGCGATGGTCACCTCGTCCTCGACCAGCAGGGCCGGATCGTAAGTCGGCCAGGCGGCATCAGCCACCAACCCAAGCCGGAACTGCGACCAGGCCTCTTCGGCCAGATGCGGCATCATCGGCGCCACCAGCAGAATCAGCTGGCGGATCGCATCGGAGCGGGTGGAAGAAAGCGGCGCCTTTTCGATCGCGCCGGTCAGCTCATAAAGCCGCGCCACTGCCTTGTTGAAGGACAGTGCTTCGATATCCTGCGCAACCGCGGCGATCGTCTGGTTGAGCTTGCGGTCGAGCGCGCGGTCATGCTCGGCATCGGCCCCGGCGCCGCCGGCCCCGACCTGGCCGAACAGCCGCCACAGCCGCTGGACGAACCGCGCGCAGCCTTCGATCCCGGCTTCGGACCAGGGCAGATCGCGCTCGGGCGGGCTATCGGACAGCATGAACCAGCGCACCGCATCGGCGCCGTACTGGGCAATGATGTCATCCGGATCGACGACATTCTTCTTGCTCTTCGACATCTTGATGACCTTGCCGACATCGACCGGCTGGCCATCCGCCTTGAGCGTTGCGCCGCTGCCATCGCGCACGATCTCTTCCGGGCCGAAGAAAATGTCGCGCCCGCCGTCCTTGCGCGAATAGGTCTCATGCGTGACCATCCCCTGCGTGAACAGGCTGGCAAAGGGTTCCTTCACCTCGATCAGCCCGATATGGGCCAGTGCACGGGTCCAGAACCGGGCATAGAGCAGGTGCAGGATCGCATGCTCGATCCCGCCGATGTACTGCTCCACTGGCAGCCACTGCTTGATGACCTGCGCATCGAAGGGCCGATCGGCAGGCTGGCTGGCGAAGCGCAGGAAATACCATGAGCTATCGACGAAGGTGTCGAGCGTATCGGTTTCCCGCGTGGCCGGTTTGCCGCACTTCGGGCAATCGACGTGTTTCCACGTCGGATGACGCAGCAGCGGGTTGCCGGGCACTTCAAAGCTGACGTCCTCAGGCAGGACCACCGGCAGCTGGTCCTTGGGTACCGGCACCACGCCGCAGCCGTCACAGTGGATGAACGGGATCGGCGTGCCCCAGTAACGCTGACGCGAAACGCCCCAGTCGCGCAGCCGCCAGACTGTGGTGCCATGGCCCCACTGGCCAGCCTCGGCCCGGGCGATAACCTCGGCCTTGGCGGCTTCGACTTCCATCCCGTCAAGAAAGTGCGAGTTCACCAGCGCGCCGGGGCCGGTATAGGCCTCTCCGCCTTCGAACAGCGGATCGGTCTTGTCACCATCGGCGACGACGCGGGTCACCGGCAGGCCATATTTGCGCGCGAAATCAAGATCGCGCTGGTCATGTGCCGGGCAGCCGAACACCGCGCCGGTACCGTAATCCATCAGCACGAAATTGGCGATGTAGAGCGGCAGGATGATCGTATCGTCAAACGGGTGGACCAGCCGGATTCCGGTATCGTGGCCCAGCTTTTCCTGAGTCTCGATCTCGGCGGCGGTGGTGCCGCCTTGCTTGCACTGCTCCATAAATGCGGCAACGGCAGGATCACCTGCCGCCAGACCCTGCGCGATCGGATGATCGGCAGCGATCGCCACAAAGCTCGCCCCGAAAATTGTATCGGGCCGGGTGGTGAAGACCTCAACCTCGGTCGAGCGGTCGGCGCTGTGGAAGCGGAATTGCAGCCCCTGGCTCTTGCCGATCCAGTTTTCCTGCATCAGGCGAACCTTCTCGGGCCAGTTCTCAAGCCCGCCCAGCCCGTCGAGCAGTTCTTCGGCAAACTGGGTGATCTTTAGGAACCACTGGCTGAGCTTGCGCTTTTCGACCAGCGCGCCCGAACGCCAGCCGCGCCCGTCGATCACCTGTTCGTTGGCCAGCACGGTCATATCGACCGGGTCCCAGTTGACCGCCGATTCCTTGCGATAGACCAGCCCGGCTTCGTACAGATCGAGGAACAGCGCCTGTTCGTGGCCGTAATAGTCCGGCTCGCAGGTGGCCAGCTCACGGCTCCAGTCGAGTGCGAAGCCGAGGCGCTTCAGCTGCGCCTTCATGTTGGCGATATTGTCTCGCGTCCAGCCGCCCGGGTGGACACCCTTTTCCATCGCCGCGTTTTCGGCCGGCATCCCGAAGGCGTCCCAGCCCATCGGGTGCAGCACTTCAAAGCCCTGCATCTTCTTGTAGCGGGCCAGCACGTCGCCCATCGTGTAATTGCGGACATGGCCGATATGGATCCGCCCCGAGGGGTAGGGAAACATCTCCAGCACATAGGAGCGCGGCTTTGGCGAGGAATCGTCGGCCTTGAAGCTCTGCGCTTCATCCCAAGCGGCCTGCCAGCGCGGGTCGGCGCTGGCGGCTTCGAAACGGTCAGTGGTCATGTCGCCCCTCTAGCGCCTTGCCGGTCCCGCGCAAGCGGGGAGAGCAGCGCGGAGCGGCCTGAAATTACTTCCCGGCGGATGCCTGGCGCCGCAGATCGCGGGCGCGGGTCAGGATCACGTCTTCCAGCTTCTGGGTAGTCGCCGCCGTAACCGGGGCATCGACCCAGACGCCGTTCGCCATGGTCTGGCGGCTGGCCGCAACCCGGAGCGCATCGGCGCGCAGATCCTGATCGAGGATCGTGACGGTAACCTTCATCCGCTCGTTCGGGTTGTTGGGGTTGGTGTACCAGTCGGTCACGATAACCCCGCCATTGCTGTCGGTCTGGAGCAGCGGCATGAACGAAAGCGCCTCAAGGCTGGCGCGCCAGAGATAGGAATTGACCCCGATCGTGGTGATCTTGCTGGCCGCGAGATCGGCCTTGGGGCGATCCTTGTGCCCGCAGCCAGCCAGCGAAACCGCGGCAAGGGCAATCACGGCAATGCGGGCGGTCTGGCCCAGGATGCTCGCTTTGGTCGAAGTGCTGGCAATCATCGTCTATCCGGATCCTGTAACCTTAACGTCCAGCCTGATGCTGGTTCGCAGCCTCTATAGCCGAGGCGTTTCGCGCGGCAAGCCCGCTGTGGGAAAGGCTATAGCCGGTCCCGGCGGTGAACCCGTCCTGAATGATCGCGCCGCGACATCGGTTCACCGCAAATTCAGCAGCAAAAGCGCAGGATTCGGCTTGGCCCGCTGGCGTTTTCGCGCGATAATGCCTCTCACGGCCATGACTCGGAGCGATTTTGGTGACCAGGCTTTCGCAGGATGACAAACGCAAGCGCGGCGGAGGCGGCGGGACCGTACTGCTGCTCGGCGCGGTCAGCCTGCTCGCGCTGCCGTCGGCGGTGCTGGCCATTTCGCACGGGTTCGAATCGCCCGATGAAGCGCCCGCGCTGGTGCGCGGTGAATTCGTTCCGGCCCAGGTCGATCCGCGGCTGGCCCGCTCGATCACGGTTCGCGCGCTCTCCTCCAGGGACCGCACCTATCGCTTCACCCCTGCCGCCACCCCCAGCGGGTCGGACAGCGCGGTGACCGTGGCGGTGCGGGTCGATGGCCGAACCGCATCGGCGCTCAAACTGGTCAGTTCGGTGATGCCGGCGGCGACGCCGGCCAAGTCCGGTGGACTGGCGATCGCTCCCACCGCCTACAGCCTGGGCGCTGCCCGCGGCTATCGTACCTTCGCGCAGAACACCGGCCCGGTCGCAGCATCGCCGATCCTGCGTGCGCAGATGCCGGATCTGGCGGCGTATCAGCCCAAGGAAGCGGCCGGGGCGGACAAGCCTTCGCGCTTTGCCCCGCGGGTCGAACTGGATGAACGCGAGAAGACCGGGCGCAGCCCGCGCACCTTCGAGCAGAGCGACCAGACCGTCGGCGTTGGCGGGTCCTATCGCGTCACCCGCAACCTCGATTTGACCGCCGGGGTGCGCGTCACCTCGGACCGTGACCGGCTGCTGCCGCTGACCGACGGAAAACAGGACAACCAGGCCGTCTATGTCGGAACCCAGTTCCGCTTCTAAGACCTTTCTCCTACGACCAAAAAGCTGTGCAACCCGCTTGCCGGGCGGCATCTTGGTGTTAAGCTCCTGCCGAAAGGTCCAAATGGGAGAAGGGCAGAATGGCACGCGTTGCAATTGTAACCGGTGGGACGAGAGGCATTGGCGAGGCGATCTGCCTGCGCCTGCAAAAGCAGGGTCATCAGGTCATCGCGAATTACGGCGGTAATGAGGAAAAGGCCAAGGCCTTTACCGCCCGCACGGGAATTCCCTCAATCCGCTGGGACGTGGGCGATCACGAAGCCTGCATCCACAACTGCAACGACATCGCCGCCGAATATGGCCCGGCTGATATCGTCATCAACAACGCGGGCGTGACGCGTGACGGCGTGCTCCACAAGATGAGCTTCGATGACTGGAACGAGGTAATGCGGATCAACCTTGGCGGCTGCTTCAACATGGCCAAGGCGACCTTTCCAGGAATGCGCGAACGCGGCTGGGGCCGGATCGTCAACATCGGTTCGATCAACGGTCAGGCCGGGCAATACGGTCAGGTCAACTATGCCGCCGCCAAGTCCGGCATCCACGGCTTCACCAAGGCGCTTGCCCAGGAAGGCGCCAAGTATGGCGTTACCGTCAACGCGATCGCGCCGGGCTATATCGATACCGACATGGTGGCAGCGGTTCCGGCGCCGGTGCTGGAAAAGATCGTCGCCAAGATCCCGGTCGGCCGGCTTGGCCATGCCGAGGAAATCGCCCGCGGGGTCGCCTTCCTGACCTCTGACAACGGCGGCTTCGTCACGGGCTCGACCATGAGCATCAACGGCGGCCAGCATATGTACTGAGGCAAAATCACTGACGTAGAGGCGAGCAGTTGGAAACACTGCCCGCCATTACCGCCTTCGCGATCAGTCGAGCATCAGCCCGACCACGCGCCAGTCACCATCCTCATAAGCCATGGCGACGGTTTCGATCACGTTCTGCTGCTTGGCAAAGCTGGTAAGGAACCGGATCGTCCACAGGCCCTGCGGCGGTGCCGGGCTGTAATCGATGCTGACCAGTTCGCGTGAAGTCGCCGGGCCCATGGCGCCATGCGCCCCTTGCCCCGCCTTGGTCCAGCCCTCCAACGAGTTGAGCTTGCGAAAGGCGCTGCCGGTTTTGGCGTAACTGGCTTGCCAGTTCCCGGCATCGACCAGCGCCAGCCATTGCCGCGCGCCATCGATCGCGGCGGTTTCGGCGGCGCTTGGGACGGGGGCCGGAGCGGGAGCGGCACCATCAATCGCACCGGACAGCGCGGTAAGGGCATAAAGGGCAAGGGCAACAGTCATCGCAAATCCTCCGATCATCCAGCCGGTCCGGCGCGATAAGCCCCGGCTCCCGGCCTGATCGAAAGACTGTGCCGGATCAGGTGCGGAGGCATCCCCCAAAGCCTCGTCCCTCAGCAATTCGGGGGTCTGCCCTTCCGCTTCGCGCAGCATCCGCGCCGCCTCGCGGCTGCTCGATGCGCCCAGCTTGCGGCGGCAATCGCGCAGCCGTTCGTTGACGGTGTGGACCGAAAGCCCAAGGTGCCGCGCCATGCTTTTCGCGTCGTGCCCGCCAACCAGCAGCCGCAGCGCCTGCTTTTCCTTTTGGGTCAGAACCTGGATGCCGCCGGTCATGCCCGGGATGTAGAATTGCACCCGGTTGCGTGCCACCCCGAATTTTTCGTATCCCTTGGGCCATGACCACGCCCTATCACCCCCCACGCAAACGCTCGGTCGAGATCGCCGGACACAAGACCTCGATCAGCCTGGAGCCGCTGTTCTGGGAACTGCTGAAGCAGGCGGCCGAAGCAGAGGGCCTGCCGATCAGCGCACTGGTCGCCCGGATTGATGCCGAGCGGATCAAGGCCCCGGTCCCGCCGGGACTGGCAGGTGCGGTCCGGGTCTGGCTGGTAGCATGGCTGGCGCGGCGGTTGGGTTAGCCGCGCCGAGCCGCTCGCTGCGGCACCAGCAGGATCAGCGCAAGGATTGCCACCGCCAGGACCAGCGATGCACCGGCCCGGCTCAATTCCAGTCCGCCATGCGCAACCGGCTTGTCGAGGAAATCGCCGACCACTGCACCGAGCGGGCGGGTCAGGACAAAGGCGGCCCAGAAGGCCACGACCGGCGTGATCAGCCTGCGCCACCACACCGCGCAAACCAGCGCGAGCGCGGCCGAAAACAGCACCGCCGCGCCAAGATAACCCAATGAGCCATCGGCAACCCAATCGCCCAGTGCCGTGCCCAGCGTCTGCGACAGGGTGATAGTTACCCAGTAATGCAGTTCCGCCTGCGGTTCGTGTACGGTCTCAACCGAAATGCTGCCCATTCGCCGTTGCCACCACAGCAGAGAGGCAATCACACTGAGCAGCAGCAACAGCGATCCGCCCGGATAGCCGATGCCGAGCGACCGGGTCGCAAAATCGGCTAGGGTCGTACCCGCCGTTGTCGAGGCGATGATTGTCGTCCAGTAGAGCATGGGATGAAACCCCGCCACGCGGATCTGCGCTGCAACCAGCGCTGCGAGAATCAGTCCGAAGACCATACTGCTGATCAGGTAACCCAGATCAAACGACATACTGAGCGTATCTCCCGCCGTCTCACCAAAGGTGGTGGCAAGGATCTTTATCACCCAGAACCCCAGCGTCACCGCCGGGACCTTGGCAAGGGCGGTCTGCGCCTCATTGTCGAACGATGGGTTCAAAACGGGTCTCCTGACATAGTCCCGATCCCGCTAGCGCTACGGCGGCTGACACTCCATAAGCAGGCGTTGATTGCACCGGCATTCAACCATTGCACAGGCCCATCATGCTTCATCCTTCGGACCGTTCCGCGCTCTTTGCGAACCGCCAAATCGTGCTGTCGATCGCCGCGCTGACCATTCAGGCGATTGCCGCCGCCTATTTCGTTTTCGACGGTATCGACGATGCGATTGCGCAGTTCCGGCAAGGCCCTGACCTTGAGCTGGTGATGGAACTGCTGGTGGCGTTGGCTCTCCTGCTGTCGGTGATGCTCGGTGCGCGGCAGCTGCGCCGGTCGATCGAGCAATCCCACCGTCAGGCCGCCGCGCTCGCGGTGGCGCGCGGCGCGATGGCCGATCTGCTGAACGCACGCTTCAGCGAATGGAAGCTATCTCCGGCCGAAGCGGAAGTGGCGCTGTTCGCGCTGAAAGGTGCCACAATCGCTGAGATCGCCGCCATGCGCCGCGCCGCAGAGGGCACCGTCCGGTCCCAGCTGAGCCAAGTCTATACCAAAGCCGAGGTGACCAGCCAGTCGATGCTGATCGCGCAGTTCATCGAGGAGCTGATCTGATCGACTGCGGACGCCGCATCAATCCCCCCCGACCCGTTCAATCTGCGCGCCCACCAGCGCCAGCTTTTCCTCCAGTCGCTCGTACCCGCGATCGAGGTGATAGAGGCGGTGGACCTGGGTTTCGCCCTCTGCCGCGAGGCCGGCGATCACCAGACTCATCGAGGCGCGCAGATCGGTGGCCATGACTTCGGCCCCGGTCAGCTTCTGCACGCCGTGAACCACGGCGGTGCGGCCCTTGGTTTCGATGTGGGCGCCCATCCGGTTGAGTTCGGGGACGTGCATATAGCGGTTTTCGAAGATCGTCTCGGTCAGCACCGAGCTGCCTTCGGCGAGGCACAGCATCGCCATCAGCTGCGCCTGCATATCGGTGGCGAAACCGGGATAGGGCGCGGTGGCGAGGGTCACGGCCTTCATCTTGCCCTGCGCGGCAACGTGGATCCCGCCGCTCTTCGGTTCGACATGAACCCCGGCATCGCGCAGCGCCTGAAGCGTTGCGTCCATTTCCTCCGCCACGGCGTGCTGGAGAAACACCTCGCCCCCGGTGATCGCGGCGGCGCAGGCATAGGACCCGGCTTCGATCCGGTCAGACATGACGCGGTAGGTTGCCCCGTGCAGGCGCGGCACGCCGTGAACGGTGATGTCACTGGTGCCGATCCCTTCGATCTCAGCCCCCATCGCGACGAGCAGCTTGCACAGGTCAACGATTTCCGGCTCGCGCGCGGCGTTGTGCAGCACGGTCTTGCCGGTGCACAGCACGGCCGCCATCAGCGCGTTCTCGGTCGCTCCGACCGAAACCACCGGGAAGCTATAGCGCCCGCCCGGCAAGCCGCCATCGGGCGCGATCGCCTTGACGTAGCCCGCGGCCAGCTCGATCGTCGCGCCCATCGCCTCCAGCGCTTTCAGGTGCAGGTCGATCGGACGGTTGCCGATCGCGCAGCCGCCGGGGAGCGAAACGGTCGCCTCTCCCATCCGGGCCAGCATCGGCCCCAGCACCAGGATCGAGGCGCGCATCTTGCGAACCAGTTCATAGGGCGCGACCGAGCTGGTGATCCGCGGCGCTTCCAGCGTCATCACCCGGCCAAAATCGCCCGGGCGAGTCCCGGCGATGCTGGTCGAGATGCCGAACTGGTTCATCAGGTGCTGGAACCCGTCGATATCGGCCAGCCGCGGCAGATTGCGCAAGGTCAGCGGCTCTTCGGTCAGCAGTGCGCAGGGCAGCAGGGTCAGCGCCGAATTCTTCGCGCCGGAAATCGGAATAGTGCCGGAAAGGGGCTTGCCGCCCTCGATGATGATCTTGTCCATAGCTCTCGTTTAGCGGGAAACTTCCGTGCGGCAAGCGGGGGCGGGGTAGTTCACGCAGAGGCGCGGGGGAGAAAGCGAGGCGCAGAGGCGAAGTGCTCGCGGCGAAGCCGTTTTTTCTTCCTGCCGCTTCGATTGGCGCGCGGCCGGAATGAAAGCCGCCACGCGGGAATCCCCCAAAACCTCTGCGCCGCCCTTTCTTCTTTGCGCCTCTGCGTGAACCATTCAGTGCCATCAGGCTCAACCCACGCCATCCAGGTTGCACCGCGCAAACGAAACCGCTTTAACACGGCTGCAATACGATCATGGTTAAAGGGCCGCGCATGACCGATTTTTCTCCCCGCAAGCCGATCAAGAAGGCGGTGTTCCCGGTGGCTGGTATGGGCACGCGGTTTCTGCCTGCGACCAAGGCGATTCCGAAGGAAATGCTGCCGATCATCGATCGCCCGCTGATCCAGTACGCGGTCGATGAAGCGCGCGAGGCCGGGATCGAGCAGCTGATCTTCGTGACCGGGCGCGGCAAGACCGCAATCGTCGAGCATTTCGACCACGCCTTCGAGCTGGAAGCGACCATGACCGAGCGTGACAAGTCGCTCGAGATTCTGGAGCCGACCCGGATTCAGCCCGGCAATCTGGTGGCCGTGCGCCAGCAGGTTCCGCTGGGGCTGGGCCACGCGATCTGGTGCGCCCGGGCGATCGTGGGGGACGAACCCTTTGCGATCTTCCTGCCGGACGAGCTGATGATCGCCCGCAATGACGGTGCGGGCGGCTGCATGAAGCAGATGGTCGAGGCCTATAACGAGGTGGGCGGCAACCTGATTTCGGTGCTGGAAGTGCCGGAGGACGAGGTATCCTCCTATGGCGTGATCGCCCCCGGCAAACGCTCCGGCGCGCTGACCGAGGTGACCGGG
>JAKPHK010000116.1 GCA_029550345.1 Pseudomonadota bacterium | reverse complement strand
CGGAAATTTCCGCCGGGAAGGCTGGTTGCCTTTCCAAGGGAATTCCCGTCCGAGATGGAAGCCATTCCGCCGTCCCTTCGGGATTTGGCCAAAATGGCCTCTCGCAGCGTCGAGAAGTCTTGAAATATCGACATATTCCTGCGCCTTCTCTCCTCGCGACAGGCCATTTTGACTCAAACCTCGAAGCTGCGGTTAATGGGTCCTGATCCTCGTGATGGCTGGCCGGGTTGTGCAAGATATCCGGGCAATGGCATGATGGCCCGGTCCGGGCAGTAATGCCGGCCATGCGTCGCGATGCGATTCCAGAAAGGATGCACCAACCGATGTCGAGCGAGATCAACCTGCGGCAGCGCGGCCGCGCGATGATGGATTTTGAAGTATCCGCACGCCAGAAAGCCACCGCGATCAACCGCGTCGTTGAACGGGAACTGGCCGATCACGGGATCACCGCGGAGTCCCTGCCGGACGACATGGACGCCCGCCACGCGGCGATCGACACGGCGCTGGCGGGATCGGTCGCCTATCGCTGGAAGCACATGCTGGGCGACTATTGCTCCGCCGAACATGGCCGGGCCGCCGTCGCCGCCTTCGAAGAGGCACGCGTCGACCTGATGCCGATCATCGCGCAGCAGAATCAAGGCGCGGTGACGATCGATTACCGCCCAGGGTTCGAGCCCCCGGCCTATTTCGCCCGGACCTGGTTCCACCGCACCGAAGGCGGCTGGGACGGGCACCCGCAGAACGGGTTCATCCACGGCGAGATCGTCCACCGCAAATACGTGTCGCGCGTGTTTCCCGGCGATATCTATGGCAATCGCCGCGCCGTCGCGCGGCTGGCGCCGCGAACCGACTACAAGGACATTCTGGAACTCGGCACCTCGTCCGGCCACTATACCGTGGCCCTGTCGGAAGTGTTTCCGGATGCCCGCATCACCGGACTCGACCCTTCGCCGCGAATGCTGGAGCAGGCCGCCCGCGTCGGGAACGCGCTGGACAAGGACTGGCACCTGATTGTCGGGATCGGCGAGGATACCGGCCTGCCGGACGAAAGCTTCGATCTGGTGACCAGCTATGCGGTTCATCACGAGATTCCGCCCAAAGCGATCGAGGCCATGTTCGCCGAGGCTTTCCGCGTGCTGCGTCCGGGCGGCACCGTGCTGATGGCCGACGTCGGCCGCTATCGCGACCTCGACAAGCTGACCGCCTGGCGCTTCGACTGGACCGCCCGTTACGGCGGCGAGCCGTTCTGGCGCGCAACCGCCACGCTGGACTTCGTTCCGCTGGCGGAGAAGGCCGGTTTTGTCGACATCACCGCCGGGTCCATGCAGAACGGCGACAAGTATTACTACATCAGGGGGAGCAAGCCGGCGTGAGCAAGGCAAGACCAAGCGACCGTCCCGCCGGCCAGATCCTCGGCCCCGATCAGGTGGACGACCTGGCGCGCGGCGTGCTGGCGCTGACCCGCGAGGTCTGGGTGCTGACCGACCGCCTGTGCGTTCTGGAACAGATGCTGGAATCCCACGGCATCCCGACCGCGCAGATCGACACCTTTCAGCCGGACAAGGCCCTGCAGGACAAGCTGGCCGCCAGGCGCAAGGACATGATCGATACCGTGATGCGCGCGATGGGGCTGGAAACCACCTGACCGGTCATTCGCCCCCGTGCCGGGCATGGGAGCGGCAATCTCGCCAGGCGACAAAACGAAGGGCAGTTCGCCGGTTTGGCGAACCGCCCTTCGGCGCCTGATCCGAAGGGAAGGCCTCAGGCGATTTCCGACTCGCGGCGCAGGCTCTGGATCATCGCCTGCCGCTCAAGGTAGGTCCGGCGCGCGGACTCGTCCTTCAGCATCAGTGCCAGGTGGCTCTCCATTTCGGAAACGCCGTTGGCATCAGGCGATTCAATCGCCTTCTTGTTGCTGATGGTCTGCGCCTGGACAAAATCCATGGCGATGTTGCGGCGCTGCCGGTCGTAATGGTCCAGTTCGCGATCCGCGTCGGCGCCTTCCTGATAGATGCGGCGCAGCTTCTCGCACAGGTTCCAGGCATCGTGGATGCCGCTGTTCATGCCGAAACCGCCCAACGGGTTGTTGAGGTGCGCCGAATCCCCCACCAGCAGCACGCGCCCGTGGCGGAAGCTGTCAGCCACGCGCTGATGCACGCGGTAGAGCGTGCGATGATAGGTGGTGATGCTTTCCTGCGTGCCCGTCAGCCCCTGCAGCACGCTGTCCTTGCGCGCATCGCTCAGCAGTTCGGCATCGGTTTCATTGCCGCGTGCCGGAACCAGGATACGCCACAGCGTTGGCACCCGCAGCATGACGCACCATTCATCGGCGTCCGAAATGTAGTTCACCTTCGCCAGGTTGTCGAAGCACTCCTCAAGCGGGTAGGCCGTCGACAGGGTCAGGAACCGTTCGGGATAGGTGAACCCGCTGAAAGCCACGTCGAGCCACTTGCGCACAGTCGAACTGGAACCATCCGCCGCGATCAGGTAGTCGGCCCGCAGATGCTCGATTTCGAGCGGACTTTCGACGTGGATCGAAACCCCCTTCTCGTCCTGTTCGAACGACAGCAGCCGGCGCTGGAACAACACGCGGCCGTTGGGCAGTTCCGACAGGGCC
Source organism: Pseudomonadota bacterium (assembly GCA_029550345.1). GTDB lineage: Bacteria > Pseudomonadota > Alphaproteobacteria > Sphingomonadales > Sphingomonadaceae > Novosphingobium. Next base: position 4,413 of record JAKPHK010000116.1, on the reverse strand, counting down.
TGCGTCGCAAGACGGGCCAGCTTGTACTGCTCGCACTGCAGGCGCCACGGGAAGCGCGTCAGGTCGGCGATCTCGCTCATGTCGAGTTCGATGACGTTGCCCGAACGGCGGTTGCGATACTGATAGACCGGCGCCCGCAGCCCGTCGGCGTCAAGCGCGTCGAGCAGGCCCAGTTCCTGCATCATTTCCAGCGTCGGCGGATGGAACGTCGATGCGCGCATGTCTTCCGGGCAATCGGCATGCTGCTCCAGCAGCGTTACGTCGATGCCCAGCTGCGCCAGCCGCAAGGCCGCCACCGCGCCAACGGGACCACCGCCGATTACAACCACGCTAGAGGATAAGTTCATCACACTCGTTCCATTATATCTTCATGAATCTGGCTGAAAACGCCGGCTGCTCAGTCGGGAACGACAAGCAGGCGCATCGTTACCTCGGCCGAACCGATCCGGTGCTGCGCAGCCGCCTGATACTCCGCAGAGCGGATATAGCCGCGGGCCTGATCGGCCGTCGGAAAGCGCGTCACGACCACCCGCTCGCCATCCACGCAGTCGCCTTCCAGGGTTTCCGCAACCGGACCCTTGACGACCGCTTCGCCGCCATGGCGCTCGCTCAGCCCGGCAATCCCTTGCGCATAAAGCTGGAAGCGTTCCGCGTCGGTGATCTTGACCGTCGCAACTATGAAAGCAGGCATCGCGTTACTCCCGATGAAGTTGCCGGCCGCGGAATTCCCCGACCGAACAATACTCTCGCCGGTTCATACGGCAGCAGCGGAGCACGCCTGCACCGGTGATGGTCTCTATCCGACAGGTGAGGAAAGACGCGTCCCGCTTTGGCGCTGTGGCCGCCTGCGCCTAGCGTCGGCGCACAGATCAACGCGGAACAGGAACCGACCCAATGACGGATTCACTTGGCAGTCGCATGAAATTTGCGGTCATTGCACCTTCCACCAACACCAGCGTGCAGCCGGAATACGACGACATGCGTCCGCGCAACGTCACCAATCATTTCTGCCGCATCGCCATCCCCGACACGAAGGTGACCGACGACGCATCGTTCATGGTCATGATCGAGAACATTCGCGGGGGCACGCTGGATGCGATCGATTCCGCCATGACGATGGACCCGGGCTGCGTCATCATGGGCATGTCGGCGGAAACCTTCTGGGACGGTGCCGACGGCGCGGACAAGCTTCACGCCCGGATGCTCGAGCGCACCGGCGGTGTCCCCGTGGTCATGGGCTCGACCGCGGTCGACGCGGCGATCAAGGCCTATGGCGGGATCCGCAAGATCGGCGTGCTGACCCCCTATGCCGAAATCGGCGACAAGCAGGTGGTGCGATTCTTCGAGGATCTCGGCTATGAAGTGGTTCATATCAAGGGGCTGAAGTGCGGCTCGCCGATGCTGATCGCGCACGAAACCCCGCAAACCCTGAAGCGCACCGCGATCGAAGTCTCCGAAGGCGTCGATGCGGTGATCCAGTGCGGGACCAACCTGGCGTTCGCGAAGGTCGCGGCCATGGCTGAATTCTGGCTGGAGAAGCCGGTGATCGCGATCAACACCGCGACCTATTGGCATGCGCTGCGCACCATGGGTATCGAGGACAAGGTGGACGGCTTCGCCCGCCTGCTGCTGGATTTCTGAAGGCACGAATTCTGGAGCGCCGGCCAATGGAATATGATTACATCCCGATGCCCGAACGCCAGCCGCTGCGCTGGCCGAACGGGGCGCGTGTCGCGCTGATCCTGACGTTCAACCTCGAAACGTGGGATCTCACCAAAGACACCGACAAGCCGTACTATGCCGGCGGCCCGGCGATCCTGCCCGACATCCTGCCGGGCAACGTGCCCGACTTTCCCAACTACAGCTGGCGCGAATACGGCCAGCGCGTGGGGATCTGGCGGCTGTTCGATCTGTTCGACAGCCTGGGCGTCAAGGCATCGTGCACCACCAATGCCGTCACCTTCCAGCGCCGCAAGGCGATGACCGACGCGGTTCTGCAGCGCGGCTGGGAACTTCTCGCGCACAACTGGGAGCAAGGCGAACTGCTGACCGGCTTCGCGAACGACCCGGCCCGGGAGCGGGAAATCGTCCTGCGCACGCTTGACGAGTTCGAAGCCCACACCGGGCGCAAGTCGAAGGGCTGGCTCTCGTCCTCGCTGCGCGGCACGCTGCAGACGGCGGACATCCTCGCGGAACAGGGCTGTACCTTCTACTGTGACATCATGAACGACGATCAGCCCTACCTGCTGCGCACGCCGAACGGGCCGATCGTTTCCGTGCCTTACTCCAATGAAATCAATGATTTCACCTTCATCACGCGCAAGAACTACACCACCGATCAGTTCCGCGACGCGCTGATCGAGGAGCTCGACGTGCTCTATGCCGAAGGTGCGGAGTCGGGGCGGATCATGAACGTTGGGCTGCACCCCCACGTTTCGGGGCGCGCCCATCGCGTCCGCGCCCTGCGCGAATTCATCGAACATGCCAAGTCGCTGCCGGGCGTCTGGTGGGCGTCGCGCGAAGAGATCGCCGCCTGGTATCTCGAAAACCACGAATCCCACATTCCGGGGCAGCTCACGCCCAAATCGGCCGGATGACGGCTCCGGTCCATGTCGAGCGGTTGCGGGCGCTGCTGGCCCAGCGCCAGTCGCGCCAGCGCCCGATGCTGTCCGTCCCCGGCTGCTGGGACGCGCTGACCGCCCTGCTGATCGAGCAGGCAGGCATGGAGGCCGCCTTCCTGACCGGAGGCGGCCTTTCGATGGCGCGACTTGGCCGTCCGGATCTTGGCCTGACGACCGCCAGCGAACTGGTGGACGCGGTCATGACGATCCGCGACCGGGTGGCGCTGCCGCTGATCGTCGACGGCGACACCGGCTTTGGCGGCACGCTCAACCTGCAACGCACGCTGCGGCTGCTGGAACGGGCGGGCGCCAGTGCCGTGCAGATCGAGGACCAGGGATTCCCCAAGCGCTGCGGCCATCTCGCCGGCAAGACGGTGGTTCCGCTGGATCAGGCATTGGGCCGCCTGCGCGGCGCGCTCGACACGCGCGAGTCCATGCTGGTGATCGCCCGCACCGACGCGGTCGCCATCGAGGGCCTGGACGCGGCCCTCGACCGGGCGGAAGCCTATCTGGCGGAGGGTGCGGATCTTGTGTTCGTCGAAGGCGCGCCGACGATGAAAGGCGTCATCACCGTGGCGGAGCGCTTCGCCAACCGCTGCCCGCTGGTCCACAACCTTGTCGAAGGCGGGGTTTCGGGCACTGACGATGGCAATGCGCTCGACGATCTGGGCTATGCCATCGCCCTGCACCCGCTTCTGCTGATGCATGGCCTGGCCCACGCCGCGCCGGCATGGCTGGCCCACCTGAAGCAGGAGAAGAGCACGGTCGCCTTGCGCGGCCAGCTTTCAGCCCTGGCCGATATGAACCGGATTACCGGCGCCGCCGAACTGCTTGATCTTGGAGCGCACTATGAAGGCTGAACTGGATGCCGATTACGAGCGCGCCGGGTTCGGCGGGGCTCTGAAACCAGGCAATTCCCCGGCCCTGCTGATCGTCGACCTGGTCATGGCCTACCTCGATCCGCAATCGCCGCTCTATGCCGGGGTGCCCGAAATCCTTGCCGCGAACGAGGCCCTGCTCGCTGCGGCCCGGACCGCGGAAGTGCCGGTGATCCTGACGAACGTCTGCTATCGGCCCGACGGCGTGGATGGCGGCCTGTTCTTCCGCAAGGTTCCCGCCCTGGCCGCATTCCAGGAGGGAGCCCCGATGGGCGCCTTTCCGCCCTCGCTGGCGCCCACACCGGCGGACATCGTCCTGACGAAGAAATACCCTTCCGCCTTTTTCGGAACGCCTCTCGCCGCCATGCTGACTGCGCGGGGCATCGACACCCTGTTCATCACCGGCTTCTCCACCTCCGGCTGCGTCAGGGCCACGGCGCTAGACGCGCTGTGCCATGGCTTCGTGCCCCTGGTGGTCGAACAGGCCTGCGGCGACCGTTCGCCGGAAGTTCAGGCAGCCAACCTGTTCGATATTCAGGCAAAGATTGGCCAGGTCGTGGACCTGCAATCGGCACTCGCCCTGTTGTCCGCAAAGGGAGCGCCCCTCCGGACGTAGGCCTCCCGCCTGCCTGCCGATGCGATCCGATTTGCGGTCCGGCTCCATTGGCGCCTCACGCCGGCTTGCGGGATGGCGAGAATCCGCTCGCCCAACGCGGCATCGGGGATGCGTGGCGTCTGCCCAGGCATGCTGACCAGGCGTAGAGCGGGGCGCTCTCAACCCGCTCGAGTTGACCTGGCATCCCACTCGAAAGGATGTTCGCCGCTTCACGCCTGACTCTCTCAGGTGGCAAGGCCTGGTGGCGCCTGCCCTGCTTGAGTCGGAACGTCATACAGCCGCTTCTCGAACCGGCGCC
>JAKPHK010000078.1 GCA_029550345.1 Pseudomonadota bacterium | reverse complement strand
TATGCGATGGCCGTCATGGCCGAGCGGGGTGTGCTGCGCTACCTGCGCTTCCGCACCGAGTTGCAGGACCAGGGCGCGGGCGCGACCCTGGCCGAGGTTACCTATGGTCCCGACGCCGGCATCGGCATCGATGCCGCGCCGAACGACGCCATCCACGGTCTTGCCCAGCGGGCCATCCGCGATCTGTTCCGGGTCGAGGGCGTCGATCTGGACAAGTATTGCGAACAGCGCCCGCCCCGGAGCGCCGGTGATAGCTACGGCCTGTTCACTCGCCTCGGCGGCGCCCCACCGCGCCTGTCGCTGGCGGCTCGGCTGCTGGCGCCGCTGCGCCATGCCGGATCGTTTCTGACGATCCCCTTCATCCTTGCCGGCACGGTGCTGATCGCGCTGGTCTATTCCGGCAGGCCGGGACAGGGGCCGGCGCTGACCATTTGGCGCCTGTTCCTGCTCGGCTTCACCGCGCTAGCGGTGCCGGCAGCATTGCTGGTGCTGATCCTGCGGGGGCTGTTCGGATAGCTTCCGGACTGGCGGGCCTGGCGCCGAACCACAAGCCGGCCTGCCCCCAAAAGCACCGTCACTCCGAACAGCAACGTCACCCCGGATCAGGTCCGGGGTGATGGTAAGCGGGGCGGCTTGGCCTTGCGTGCGGTGATCCCGTTGCCGCGCTGCATCAGCTCTCCTTTGACCTCCGGTTGAGAACTGGTCGAAGCTTCCTGATCAGGAATTCTTCAACCTCGTAGCGGCCCAGCGTCACCGGGCAAAAAGCAATCGAGCATCCACCAAGATAGTCAGACACGGCTTGGTCTTCATGGTCGTCGAAATAGCGCTTCTTTCCGTTTCGGGCTTGCAGGGTATAGCCCAGAATATCGCATCCCAGGTTGCGCCGCACTGCCGAGAAATAGGTCGTGCCGCTGTGCGTTTGATACCTGACGAAGATGTCTGATACCTGACGAAGATGTCCGAGCTTTCGCCGACATAGATGATCCGGCCATCGGGATCCTTGATCAGATAGATACCAGCCGTGGCATCTGTCCGCCCACTTCGCCAGGGTTGAAAGGATTGCTCGAGGCATAGGTCGGCACCGGCAGGAATCAGTTCGGCGGCTCGGTCCTGCAGGGCGTCCCAATTCGCGCAGCCTGCGGCCATGGCGGCAGGCTGGCGCTTTCCGAGCTGGAACCGGTTCAGTGAGGTGCCCAGGTTGACAATGCCGAAATCCTCGATCTCCTTGCGACCGATCCTGGTTTCGACAATCCTGAGTTGAAATTCTGTAATTTCAACCCCGCATTCCAAATTGATCTTCAAGTAATTCTTGTAAAATGTCGATCGTTTTTCGTCGAACTGGACTTTGATCCGGGCCGCAAGCGAGCTGGCCTCCCCGATGTAGAGCGGATTGCTGTCCCGAGAGATCAGGTAATTTCCGGGCCAAGCTTCGCGGACAGATGCCGGGCTGGCTGCAGGTGCCTGGAGCAGCCGGAAAATGCCTTCCGAGAGCAGGCTATCGCTCTTCGCCTGAACGGCGCGCCAGTCCCTCAAGCCTCCAGCTCCACATCCCAGTAGAGCCAGTCCCGCCATGTCTCATGCAGGTAGTTCGGCGGAAAGGCCCGCCCGCGTTCCTGCAAGTGCCAGCTGGTCGGGCGGATCGGTTTCAGCAGCAGCGGCATGCCCGCCTGTTCGGGAGTGCGGCCGCCCTTCCTGAGGTTGCAGGGCGCGCAGGCGGTGGTGACGTTTTCCCAGCTGGTCCGTCCGCCCAGCCGGCGCGGGGTGACGTGGTCGAAGGTCAGCTGGTGGGGGCTGCCGCAATACTGGCAGGTGAAGCGGTCGCGCAGGAACAGGTTGAAGCGGGTGAAGGCGGGAAACTCGTTCGGTTTCACATATTGGCGCAGCGCGATCACGCTGGGGATCGGCATGGTCCAGCTGGGCGAGTGGACCTCGCGCGCATAGCTGGCGACGATATCGACCCGTTCCAGGAACACCGCCTTGATCGCGGTCTGCCACGGCCAGAGGCTGAGCGGGTAATAGCTGAGCGGGGTATAATCCGCGTTCAGCACCAGCGCGGGGCAATCGGACAGACTGCGGGAGAGATCCTCCCCGGCGCTGCGGAACCGGGCCGCGCGCTCGATCAGCTCCGCCTTGAGCATGGCCTCTTCTGACAAGGCAAGATGACGGTTCGATGACCCGGCATGCAGCACAGTCAACATGGCTCGGGGCCTGCCGTCAAGACTT
>JAKPHK010000053.1 GCA_029550345.1 Pseudomonadota bacterium | reverse complement strand
GGACAGCGAAGACTACAAGCTGACCCAGCTGCAAAAGGCGGACCCTGCGAAAGCGATCACCCGCCTGCGCGTCTGCGATCCGGCGATGGGTTCCGGGCACTTCCTGGTCTCTCTGGTCGACCGGCTGACCAATCACGCGCTCGACGCGATGGCCGAGGCCGCCGCGCTGGTGCGCGACAAGCTGGGGCTGGAATACGAAAGCCCCGTGGCGGAAGAGGTGCGCGATGTGCGCGGCACGATCCGCCACAATGCCCAGAACCAGAACTGGACCGTGGCGGAAGAGCAGCTGGACGATCCCCAGCTGGTCAAGCGCATGGTGCTGAAGCGCTGCGTCTATGGCGCGGACAAGAACCGCATGGCCGTTGAACTGGCCAAGGTTTCGCTGTGGCTGCACACTTTCACGGTAGGGGCGCCGCTGTCCTTCATCGATCACCACCTGGCCTGCGGAGACAGCCTGTTCGGGCTGTGGGTGCGCGACGCGATCGACAAGGCGGGCGCGGGCGGCGAACTGCTGTATATCGAGGAACTGCGCACGGCGGAGCGGCAGGCGGCGACCATGCAGCGGATCGAGGCGCTGACCGATGCCGAGATTGCCGAGGCCCATTCCAGCGCCGAAATGTGGCGCGATGTCGAATTCCAGATCGGCCCGTTCGACAGCTTCGTCAGCTTCATCCACGCGCTGGACTGGCTGGACCTGCCGCGCGCCCAGCGCCCGCTTATCACCCAGTGGCTCGACGGCGGCTTTGGCGATCCCCTGCCGATCGCACGGGGCAAGAAGGAACCCGAAGCCTACCGGGCCAAGCCGGAAGAGGCCGAAGCCTTCCGCGCCATCTGGCAGGCCGCGCGCGAACTGATCGAGGAAGAGCGCTTCCTCAACTGGCAGATCACTTTCCCCGGCGTGTGGAAGAACTGGGCCAGCCGCGAACTGGAAGGCGGCTTCGATGCCGTCATCGGCAATCCGCCGTGGGACCGGATCAAGCTGCAACAGGTCGAATGGTTTGCCGCGCGCAGGCCGGAAATCGCCATGGCGCAGCGTGCTTCGGATCGCGGAAAGATGATCAAGGCGCTGGAAAAGGCGGGCGATCCCCTGTTCGCGGACTATGCCAAGGCGGACCGGCGCGCCGCCGATACCATGCGCATGGCGCGCAAGGGCGGGCATTATCCGCTGCTCAGCCGGGGCGACATCAACCTGTACAGTCTGTTCGTTGAACGCGCGCACCGGCTGGTGAAGCCCGGCGGCATGGTCGGCCTGCTCACCCCCAGCGGCATCGCCAGCGACCTGTCCGCCAGCGAGTTCTTCCGCAAGGTGGCGACCGGCGGGCACCTCAAGGCGCTGTATGATTTCGAGAACAAGAAGGTGTTCTTCCCGGATGTCCACGCCAGCTTCAAGTTTGCGGTGATGGTGGCCAGTCCGGGCCGCGCGTTCGAGGCGGCGAGGTGCGCCTTCTACCTCCACAACGTGGCCGAACTGCATAACCCCGACCAATGCTTCCCGATTGCCGCTGCGGATTTCGCGCGGGTCAATCCCAACACTGGCACCGCGCCGATTTTCCGCACCGCCCGCGATATGGCGCTGACCACCGCGATCTATGCGCGCTGCCCCGTGCTGGTCGACCGCTCCGGCGGGGAGCCGGTGGCGGCATGGCCAGTCAAGTATAACCGAATGTTCGACATGACCAACGACAGCCACCTGTTCCGCACCCGCGCGGAACTGGAAGGCAGCGAAGGCGCATGGCCCATCGGCGGCAACCGCTGGCAGTCACCAAGCGGAGAATGGGTGCCGCTTTACGAAGGCAAGATGGTGCAAGCCTTCGACCATCGAGCGGCTGGTGTAACAGTCAATCCAGATAACGTAAAACGACCCGCACAGCCTTTTGAGACGTCACTAGAACAGCACAAGGATCCACAATGGCTGCCTGATCCGCAGTTTTTTGTTCAGCGCTCAAACACACCGAGACACCAAGACTGGCACCTCGGAATTAAGCACGTGACAGCGGCGACGAACATGAGATCGATGATTGCCGCCATCATCCCGGCTTGTGGTGCCGGAAACTCGCTTCCGGTTTTGGACTTCCCGCGCGATCCCAAATTGGCGAGCTTGGCTGTCACTTGCCTGAATTCAATTCCTTTGGACTTCGTGCTGCGTCAGAAGGTTCAAGGTCAGAATCTAAACTGGTTCATCGTCGAACAACTCCCCGTCATCCCGCCCGCCGCCTACGCCCGCGCCTTCGGGGCGAAAACCGCTGCCGAGATCGTCCGCGAATCCGTGCTGGAACTGACCTACACCGCCCACGACATGGCCCCCTTCGCCCGCGACATGGGCCATGTCGACGAGGCCGGGGAAGTGCGGCCGCCCTTCGTGTGGGACGAGGAACGCCGCCTGCGCCTGCGCGCCCGGCTCGATGCGCTCTATTTCATCCTCTACGGCGTGTTCGATCCCGCCCGCCCCGAACAGTCGCGCGATGATGTGCGCTATATCTATTCCACCTTCCCGATCGTCGAGCGCGAGGAACTGGCCCGCTGGGGCCGCTACCGCAGCCGCGACCTCTGCCTCGCCTGGATCAACGCCCTGATCGCCGGCCAGCCGGATGCGCAAGTGGAGGGTTAGCGGATGGAAGACCGCACCTTTGCCCTGCCCCCCGCCATTGCCGCGCTGGTGCAGGCGCGCGGCGCGCTGCGCGATCACTACCGCCGCGTCCTGCGCGAACAGGGCAGCGAAGTGGACCTGGGCTTCACGCTGGACGGCAACCTGATCGGCGACATTGGCGAGGCGCTGGCCGCCGAACTGTTCGGCGTGCGGCTGGTGGAAACCCGCTCCACCGAAGGGATCGACGGTTATGCCCGCGATGGCCGGACCGTGCAGGTAAAAGCCACCGGCACCGGACGCGGCCCCGCCTTCCGCTGCACCGAAACCCGCGCCGATCACCTGCTGTTCTTCGACCTGGACTTGGAACGCGGGCGCGGCACAATCGCCTTCAACGGGCCGGAACACTACGCGACCCGCAATTTGCCAGATGAATTCCGCAATCAACGCATGATCAGCCGCGCGCAAATCCGGGCCGCCGATTTGCTGGTCAGGGACGAAGAGCGGCTGGAAAGGCTTGCCTGACTGAAAAGCGCAGGATGTCCTAGAACTACCTATCAACCGTGGCGTCTGGTTCATGGTAGTTGGTGAGACCGGTGCTGAAGGACATAGGACAACTACCCCTGGCGGCGAGCGAGGCTTTCGCTCTGTTGCCAAGGGCAGTCCGGTCCTTCGAAGTCATGGCAGTCGGAGCCGACCGTATGCTTATCGGACGCTTCTGGTCGAGAGGTCGCCGGAAGCTTGGTGGTTGCTTGCGACGCTATCCTCCGCGCCGCCGGTCGCCTCTCCACCTTACGGACTAGGCTTGCCAATGTGACCGGCCCCCCCCTGGTTTGGCAGTTACGACCTCGCCGCCAGTGTATTGAGCTCCCCGGCGAGGAAGCCCGGCTAAGCCGGGATAGGATCAATCAGGCAGCCTCCCCTTCGATCAGGGCGCGCAGGCTGCGGGCGGTAATGATGGTGCGCTTGCCGAACTTGCGCGCCTCCAGCCGACCCTCGTTGATCAGCTGATAGATATAGGTCCGGCCAAAGGTGCTGACCCTGCACGCTTC
>JAKPHK010000031.1 GCA_029550345.1 Pseudomonadota bacterium | reverse complement strand
TTGGGCCGGGTCGGGAGCATCCCCTCCTCACCGTCGTCACCCTCTTCGGCGTCGGCGGAATCGTCCTCCATCTGCCGTTCGGTCTCTTCCTCGCCCTCTTCGTCGCCCTCGCTGGGTTCGGAGGCGACTTCGCTGGGGCTCTGATCCTCGCTCGATTCGCCTTCGTCCGGCTGCTCCTCGCTGTCGTCCTGTTCGTCGCTGTCGTCGCCGTCGGTGCTTTCCTGCTCGGTCGGCTGGGCCTGGGTCAGCTCAAGGTGCTGGAGCATATCGAGCGCCAGACCTTGAAAGGCCTGCTGATCGTCAAGGCTCAGCGCCAGTGCATCGAAATCGGCTCCGGCCCGGTCGGCAATCCAGCCGCGCAGCATATTTACCCCGGCCTGCGCCGCCTCTGGCACGGGCTGCCCGGTCAGGTGTTCGCGCAGCATCAACGCAAGCGCGGCAGGGATCGGCACTTCTTCCGGGCGGCTGGCGCGGGCGATCGGATCGCCGCCGGTACGCAGTTCAGTCGCGGCATCAAGGTTGGCGCGCATCCCGGCATAGCCGCGTGAGCCAAGCGCCTCGTACCGCACCGCCTCGATAGCATCATAGGCCGCGCGGGCAGTCGGTTCGCTCGGCGCGTTTCGCGCGTGGAGGCCTTCGCTGTGGTGCAGCAGTTTCAGCGCGAAGCTGTCGGCAAAGCCGCGCGCCTCCATCGCCTGATCGCGCGGCAGGTTGCGGCCCGGCATCGGCAGGCGCATATTCTTGCCGTTGATCACCGGGTTGTCGGCGGTCCAGGCCACCTCCACCTCAGGCTCATGCGCGATCGCCCGGCTGGTGCCGGTCAGTACGCTCTTGAAGCGGTCGAGGGGGGATTCGTCTGCCATGATCTGACGGTCAGATCGCCTGCCCGGTCTTGGCCCAATCGGCCAGGAAGCCTTCGATCCCCTTGTCGGTCAGCACGTGCTTGAACAGCCCCCGGATAACGGCGGGCGGCGCGGTCATCACGTCGGCGCCGATCTTGGCGGCTTCGAGCACGTGGATCCCGTGGCGCACCGAGGCGACGAGGATTTCGGTGACGAAATTGTAGTTGTCATAGATCAGGCGGATGTCGCTGATCAGCTGCATCCCGTCAAAACCGTTGTCGTCGTGCCGACCGACAAAGGGTGAAACGAAAGTCGCCCCGGCCTTTGCCGCCAGCAGCGCCTGATTGGCCGAGAAACACAGCGTGACGTTGACCATGGTGCCGTCACCGGTCAACGCCTTGCAGGTCTTGAGCCCGTCGATCGTCAGCGGCACCTTGATGCAGACGTTATCGGCAATCTTGCGGAGCTTTTCCGCCTCCTGCATCATCCCGGCGTGATCGAGCGCGACCACCTCGGCCGATACCGGACCATCGACGATCCCGCAGATCTCCTTCGTCACCTCGATGAAATCGCGGCCCGATTTCATGATCAGGCTGGGATTGGTCGTCACGCCATCAAGCAGGCCGGTGGCGGCCAGGTCCTTGATGTCGTCGATTTCGGCGGTGTCGGCGAAGAATTTCACGGGTCAGCGGCTCCTGCTTGCGAGTCAGCAGCCGCTATAGACACTCAAGCGCGGCGCGGCCTAGTCCCTAAAGCACCTTGAACACGCTGATCAGCAGCGGATCGTTGGTCGCCTGCGGGTTGGCGCGAATATCGCCTTCCTCTGCGCCGATCTGATACCAGATCGAGTTATCGGCCCTAATGGCAATCGCCTGGGCCGCGCCGCCGATATCGACGCCGGAAAGCGCGCGGATTGCCTGGCCCAGCACCGGATCGGACGAAACCCGCAGCGCATCGGACAGACCCGGGATCATGGCATTGATCAGCCCCGAACCCATCTGGCCGCGCAGATAGGTCGTCGCCGCGGTTGATCCGCCGCGGACAATCCCCACCGCATCGGCAATCGAGATGTTGCGCACCGCCTCATAAACCACGGGGGCAGCCCGCTCCGCGCCCTTCTCGGCCACGAGATTGAGCTGCTTTTGCAGCTGGCTCTTGAACACGCCCGAGGTAAGCAGGCTACGCAGCGTACCGCCACTGCCACTGAACAGTTCAGGCAGATCGAACCGCGCTACTTCGCTATCCCAGAACCCGCCGGGCGCGGTCAGCTTGGCGAAGGCACGCTGCGATGAAATCGTCAGCAGCCGCCGGATCGCCTCGGTCATCGAGAACCCGCCGAGCGAGGTGCAGCCCGGCATGAGAAGCAGCCCGCCTGCAGCGGTTCCGGCCAGAAATCCGCGGCGCGCGATCGGATAGGTGATGATATTTTCCATGGGTCCCCTGTTCCTTCCCTCAGCAATTGCCGGACGGGGGCTGTCACCCGCCGCCGAATAGCGCCATAGAGACAACCGCATGAACCGCGTCCGACTCCTCGTCTTCAATCCCGCGTTGCCGGTGCTAGACTATCGCCTTCCCGCTGGAATGGCGACAGAATTCGGCCAGCTGGTGATGGCACCGCTAGGCCCGCGTCAGGTGCTCGGCATCGTGTGGGAACCAGACCGCCTGCCGGGCGACGAAGTGCCGGAGGCAAAGCTCCGCCCGATCCTTGAGGTGCTGCCCGTCCCGCCGCTCTCGAGCCCGCTACGCCGGCTGATCGAATGGTGCGCGGACTATTACGTCGCGCCGATGAACGCGGTTGCGCGGATGGCGCTGGGATCGATGGCCGCGCTGCGCGGCGGCGGGACTACCACCGAATATCGCCTGTCTGGCGAAGAGCCCAAGCGCCTGACCCCGCAGCGCGCCGCGGCAATGGACGCGCTCCACGGTGAGCAGGCCTCAATCCGTGAGCTGGCGCACATCGCGGGGGTTTCCGAAGGTGTGCTGCGCGGGATGGCCGGCGCCGGAATTCTTGAGCCGGTGACAGTCGATCTCGATCGGCCCTATCCCCGTGCCCGTCCTGACCACGCCGTCCCCGACCTATCCTCCGACCAGCAAGCTGCCGCCGACACCTTTGTCGCGGCCGTGCAGGCCGAAGACTTCATACCGTTTCTGCTCGACGGGGTGACGGGATCGGGCAAGACCGAATGCTATTTCGAAGCGGTCGCACAGGCGATCAGGCAAAAGCGGCAGGTGCTGGTCCTGCTGCCCGAAATAGCCCTGACCGAAAACTTCCTGCGCCGGTTCGAGGCACGGTTCGGTGTGCCGCCGGTGCTGTGGCATTCCGGCCTAAAGCAAAGCGAACGCCGCCGCGCCTGGCGGGCAATCGTTTCGGGCGAGGCGCAGGTGGTGGTGGGCGCGCGCTCGGCACTGTTCATGCCGTACCGTGATCTCGGCCTGATCGTGGTTGATGAGGCGCATGAGGTCAGCTTCAAGCAGGATGACGGGGTGCGCTACAACGCCCGCGACGTCGCCGTGATCCGCGCTCGGTTTGAAGCCATCCCGATAATCCTGGCCAGTGCTACGCCGGCGCTGGAATCGCTGCAACTGGCAGAGGCCGGGGTCTATACCAAGATCGACCTGCCCGACCGGTTCGGTGGGGCCAGCCTGCCAGACGTTTCGATCGTCGATCTGCGCAAGGAAATGCCCGCGCGCGGCCACTGGCTGGCGCCCCGGCTGGTCGAGGAGATGCAGGCCCGGCTGACGCGCGGAGAGCAGACGCTGCTGTTCCTCAACCGCCGTGGCTATGCGCCGCTAACGCTCTGCCGCCATTGCGGCTATCGCTTTCAGTGCCCCAACTGCTCCGCCTGGCTGGTCGAGCACCGGCTCTCGCGCAGGCTGGCCTGCCATCACTGCGGGCACGAGGTTCCTCCGCCCGAAGCCTGCCCCGAATGCGGCGAACCCGATTGCCTGGTCGCGTGCGGCCCGGGGGTTGAGCGCATCGCCGATGAAGTGGCCGAAGTCCTGCCCGAGGCGCGGGTCGCGGTGGTCACGTCCGATACGCTGAACAGCCCGGAAAAGATCAGCGCCTTTGTGGAAGCTGCGGAGGAAAAGCTGATCGATGTGATCGTCGGCACCCAGATCGTCACCAAGGGCTATCACTTCCCCGAACTGACGCTGGTCGGCGTTGTCGATGCCGATCTGGGGCTTGAGGGCGGAGACCTGCGCGCGGCAGAACGGACCTACCAACAGGTAGCCCAGGTTGCGGGCCGGGCCGGACGTGCGGAAAAGCCCGGCGAAGTGCTGATCCAGACCCGCCATCCCGATTCCGCCGTGATCGCCGCCCTCGCCGCCGGAGACCGCGACGCATTCTATGAGGCCGAGGCCGAGGCCCGCAAGGATGCTGGCGCCCCGCCATTCGGTCGCTGGGCCGCAATCATCGTTTCGAGCGAGGAAGAGGCCGAAGCCCGCGAAGCCGCCCGCGCGATCGGCGCTACTGCGCCAAATTTACCCGACGTGCTGGTCCTCGGGCCTGCCCCTGCCCCGCTATCTCTGCTGCGCGGCCGCTATCGCTACCGTCTGTTGATCAACGCCCGGCGCAGCGCAAAGTTGCAGGATGTGATCCGCGAATGGCTGAATCCGCTGGAATTTGCGCAGGGCGTCCGGGTGAGCGTGGATATTGATCCCTACAGCTTTGTGTAGGATCGTTTTTTGGTTATGATCCGGTACATAAATCGACATTGCGGAGCATCGAATTCCATGAAGGGTCTTAAATTCACGGTTGCGGCGGTCGCCACCCTGCTTTCCAGCACAGCCAATGCCGAATGGTACGAAGCGCGGACCAACCACTTCATTATCTATTCGGAGAGCAAGAAAGACGATACGATCGCCTTTGCCGAGAAGCTTGAGCGTTATGACAATGCGCTGCGGGTGCTGCAGCGGCTTCCGGTGAACGTCGCAGCCAATGATCCGGCCAAAGTGGTGATTTTCCGTTACGGTGACAACCGCGACATTGGCGAACTGGCGGGCAGCCCGGGCGTAGCAGGCTTTTACATCCCTCGTGCAGCCTATTCGGTGGCCTTCACTCCGATCCGGGAATACCGCGCAACGGGATCAGCCGAGAGAATCGAGGGGCGCGGCAAGCTCACCGCTGAAACCGTGCTGTTCCACGAATATACGCACCATTTCATGCTTCGCAGTTTTCCGGCAACCTATCCCGGATGGTACATTGAGGGCTTTGCCGAAGTGAATTCGACCATCGAATTGCGCCCGGACGGAAGCTTTATCGTCGGAAAGCCTGCCAACCATCGTTCATTTGAATTGTTCCAGATGAACCAGTTGCACGTCGGCAAATTGCTTGACCCGACCTACAAGTACGAATCGATCGAGGATACGGTCCAAAAGTACAGCGTTGGCTGGCTGTTGACCCACTATCTGACGTTTAACAAACCCCGTGCCGGTCAGTTGACGACCTACCTTCGGTTGATGGGCGAAGGAAAGGGCGGGCTGCAAGCCGCAGAAACCGCCTTCGGCGATCTGAACAAACTCAATTCTGAACTGCAGAAGTACAAGTCCACCAACCTGCCTGCGATCGAGGTCATCCCGCCGGGATACAGCCCGCCACTGGTATCGATACGCCTGCTGGACGCGGGCGAAGAAAAGTACATGCGCCAGCGCATCCAGCTGTCGCGCGGGGTAAGCAGGGCCCAGGCCCGCCGCATCAGCGCGGATCTGAGCAGCGCGGCGGCAGTCGATACCGGCAACCTCTCGCTGCAGTTGCTTGCCGCGGAATCGAGCCTTGATGCGCAGAATTTCCCGGCTGCGACAGTTGCTGCAGATCGCGCGCTGGCGCTGGCGCCGGACTCGGTCGAGGCCCTTATCTTCAAAGCTCGCGCCCTGATCGAAGCCAAGGAGGGCCCTGCGCCGCGTTTTGCCGAAGCAAGAACGCTGTTGATCAAGGCGCGCCGGCTCGACAAGTACGATCCGCGTCCGCTGATCCTGTACTATCTGTCCTATCGCCGCGCGCCGGAGCGCCCGATCCCGGAAGCGGCACTGTTTGCGCTGGATGATGCCTATGAACTGGCGCGGCATGACGGCTACTATCGCCTGATCCTTACCCGCCAGCTGCTCGAAGAAAACCGCGCCAACCCGGCTTCGCAGGTTCTGGCTCCGCTGGCCTTTTCCTATGACGGGCGCGACCCGGAAAAGAACTTTGCTGGCAAGGCAATGGCCAAGATTCAAAGTGGTGATCTGCCCGGTGCCCTTGCAATTCTGGCTAAGGAAATCGGTAAGTATGAAGGTGACGACGACAAGGATTGAGCCGTAACGCTGCTCGTTTGAGGGTGGGGTCGCCAGACGTGGGCTGGCGACCTATTCGGCGGCGCTGTTCACCCACATTGGACCAACCAGCCGCCCCTTGCCGATTGCGCGGACCAGCATCGCGACGCCCGCGATTGTCGCCACGATCATCGCCACCACGCTGGCTTCCAGCCCGAAATCACCCCCGGTCAGCCACTCCGGCCCGACCCGCCGGGTGATCAGCAAGCCAAGCGGCGCGTCTCCGCCCGAGACCGGGATCGAGAAGACCCAGCCCTGCGTAAAGTTCCAGGCTGCGTGAATGCCGATCGCCAGCCACAGCCGCCGGGTCAGCATATAGGCCGCGCCAAGCAGTATCCCAGCCTCCATCGCGATCGCGAAGGCTGCGAAAGCGGAAGAATCGGGGTTGGACAGATGGGCCAGGCCGAACAGACCGGACGTTGCCACCAGTGCTGCCCAGGAACCCAGCATTGTTTCCAGGTGGCGGAACAGGATGCCGCGAAACAGTGTCTCCTCGAACACGCTGGTGGTCACGCCCATCGCCAGCATCGGCCAGATCGCACCAGCCCCGCGCAGCCCCAGAACCTCAAACCCGCCCAACGCAGCGACGATCCCGGTCATCACCGAAAACAGTGCAAAGCCAAAGCCCAGGCCGATTGCCAGTTCACTCGGCGCGCCAGATAGCGCGAATTCGCCGTCGCGGCGCCGTTCGAGCCAGCGCTGCATAGCCTTCCACAGCGCGACGATCGCCGCCGCCAGAACAAGCGCGCCCAGTAGGTGGAGCGGGCCATCCTTGGGCATTCCGGCATGAAATACCGCCGTGGAGTAAAGCGACGCGAGCAGCACGACAGCAGCGAATTCAATCACCATCAGCGTCAGCGGAAAGGCGATGATCCGGCGTAGCAGGCCGGGCGTCACCGTCCCCGCGTCCGCGTCCGCAGGCGGTTCGGGCGTGTGTATCACATCAGCCATACACCCACTTCACCCATTCCTACCGCGATTGCAAGTGCGGCTTCAACCGGCTGCGTAAGGAACGACCTCACCCGCAAGGACCGCGCGGGCCTGCCCGGCCAGCCACTCCATCGCCGCTGCCCACGGGCCATGGCCATAGGAAATGCGCGCCACGCCGCACGCCGCCAGTTCGTCGCGGGTGCCGCGCCCCGGCCCCCACAGGATGTTTACCGGAAGCGGTGATCCGGCGCAGATCGCAGCAATTGTCGGATGATCGCCAAGGAACGGCACGAACAGCCCGCTTGCCCCTGATCTGGCATAGGCTTCGGCCCGTTCAAGCACCGCTTCGATCAGATGCGAGCCATAGTCTTCCGGTTTGATGCCGCGATAGACATCGGTGCGGGCATTGACGAACAGGCCGCTCGCGGCCGCCGCGCCGACCCGCTCCGCCGCTTCATCCACAGGCAGCAGCGCAGCTTCGCCGGGCATCCGGTCCTCCATATTTATCCCTGCGGCACCGGTCGCAAGCGCGCGGCGGACTGAGGTTTCGACGTCGGCAGGGTTCGCGCCATAGCCGCTTTCGAAATCGAGCGTGACCGGCAAGTCGGTGACCGAGACGATCCGTTCCAGGTTGCGCAGCGCATCGTCGATGCTGAAGGTTTCCCCGTCCTTGAAGCCTTGCGCCTCGGCCACGCCATAGCTGCCGGTGGCGATCGCCTTCGCTCCGGCCCCGGCTACCGCCTTTGCGCTTCCCGCGTCCCAGATGTTGAACAGCATCAACGGGTCGCCGGGAACGTGCAGGGCCTTGAACGCCGCAATCTTGTCCATCACTTCGCTTCCTTTTCCAGCAGCTTGCGCTTGATTTCCAGGCCATAGGCATAGCCGCCCAGCCCGCCGCCACTGTTGATTACCCGGTGGCAGGGGATCAGCACCGCCACATTGTTTGCCCCATTGGCACTGCCCGCTGCGCGAACCGCCTTGGGCCTGCCTACGGCCGCGGCAAGCTGAGCATAGGAACGGGTTTCGCCAGCCGGTATGCGCTGCAATTCGCGCCAAACCGCTTCCTGAAAGGCCGTGCCCTTCACATCGAGCGGAATGTGGCTGAAATCGCCTGGCGCCTCTACCGCAGCGATCACGGATCTTAGCAGATCCTCGAACGCAGCGTCGCCCTCAATCAGCTCCGCCTTGGGGAAACGATTTTCAAGCGCCTCGCGCCCTTCGTTGAACGAGAGGCGGCAAATTCCTTTAGAGGTCGCAGCAACGAGCATTCGGCCAAGCGAGGTATCGACCACCGCCCAATGGATCACCGCACCCTTGCCGCCATTCACCCAGGCCGATGGCGTCATTCCCAGTCTCCCCTGATTGGCTTCATAGAATCGCGATGGCCCCGAATATCCTGCCGCATAGATCGCGCCGGTAACGCTGCGTTCCTCGCTCAGGGCTTCGGCCGCTCGCTCGGCCATCAGCGCGCGCGCATAGGCGGCTGGCGAAAGGCCGGTGTGGCGGGTGAAGACGCGCTGGAAATGGCTCGGTGAATAGCCGGCCTCCCCCGCCAGCGCGGCCAGTGCCAGCGGCTGCTCCGCCGCCTTGATCGCAGCGATCGCCGCCAGCACAGCGCGTTCATCGCGGCTGACGTCGTCGGGTAAACACCGTTTGCAAGGACGCAGTCCGGCCTCCCGCGCCGCCGCGCCATTGGCGAAAAACCGCACATTGGCCCGCGCCGGATGCCGAGCCGCGCAGCTGGGGCGGCAATAGATTCCCGTGGTCAGCACCCCGGTCACGAAGCGCCCATCGAAGGCGCGATCGCGGGCGAGGACGGCAGTCCAGCAATCCTCCTCGATCAACATGGCGCGTCTCCGTGGCGTTCAACCCGCGCAGCGAAGCAGCCGTGCGCGGCGTTGTGCGCATCGATATAGGCGATCACTGGGTTGGCGAACAGGTCGATGATCTTGGCTTCCGCCTCGTCTGGCAAGGCCAGCCGGGCATCGCGCAGCACCCCGTTCGCATCGAAACCGCGCAGGCCCAGCGGACGCCCTTGGAACACCGGCGGCACGCTGTCCACAAACCGCGCCCGTTCGGCGCCCTTGCGCACGAAGATCGCATAGGCGCTGCGGTAGGGGGTGGCTACATCGTGGCTGGTGTGGTGCAGCAGGATCAACTCTTCCCCCGCCGCCGCATCTTCAAGGCTGATCCGGCAGGGAAAGCCGCGATCGGCACTGGCGGTAACGCGCACAGCATTGCGCGCGGCAAGGGTTGCGTCATCCAGATCGAAGAGCGGTGCAAAGCTATCGGAATCAAGGCCGGTAATCGCATATGTCATGGTGGGCTTCTCCTTTTCCGCACCCGAAATGGAGCACACGGCCAGAACCCGCACCCCGCGCCTTGCGCTCAAAGTCGCGGCGACAATTTGCGACACGAATGACCCATGAAATTATATTAGATAATACTAATATCATGGGTGAAGGAGAAGACCCATGAACAAGGCAACCGTCGCCGCCCTTTCCGCTCTGGCAATCGCCGGCGCAGCGGCCGCTTCGCAAACCGCCGGAGCCAGCTCCAATGATGAAGGAGCCGTCAAGGCCGCTCTGCTCACCGCTCTGGATGACGAATACAAGGCCGAGGCCACCTATCAGGCCGTGCTCGACAAGCATGGGGATGTCCGCCCGTTCAGCAACATCATCCGGGCCGAGCAGCGCCATCAGGAGATGGTCAAGGCCGAGATGGATCGGCGCGGCTGGTCCTATGGCCCCAATCCCTACAGCGGCAAAATCACCGCTCCCGCCACCCTGCTCGATGCCTGCAAGACCGGCGTTCAGGCGGAAGTTGAGAACATCGCGCTCTATGACCGGCTGTTGCCGGCAATCGACGATCCGGCCGCCAAGTCCGTGCTGGAGCGCTTGCAATGGGCCTCGCGCGAGAACCACCTGCCCGCCTTCGAACGCTGCGTCGCCCGTGGCGGCACTCCAGGGCGCGGCCCAGACGGTGGCGGCGGTGGTGGCGGCGGTGGCTGGGGCGGCGGACAGAGGCGCGGCGGCTGGTAGGCCCGCTCAGCCGCCTGACAGCAAGCGGTCCAACCGCACCGCCAGGGTCCAGGCATCGCCCGGCCAGCGGGCCGAAAGGTAGTTGCCGTCCTGCACCACAAAACCGGCCTCGGGCGCGGCGCTCCCGGCATAGCGGGGATAGAACGGGCCGCGCTCGAAGGTGCCTTGCGGCCCGATCCGTCCGCGCACTTCGGTCTCCACGCTGACCGGATAGGTCCGGTAGTGCCCCGGTAGGGCCCGCTCGGTCAGGCGCACGGCAAGGTCCTCCATCGGCTGGGTCAGGGCGGTGGTGCGCTTGCCCGCCAGTACCCCGGCGCGCGCCAGCGGCAGCACCCCGTGGCAGATCGCGCTGACCGGCTTGTTCTCCGCAAAGGCCTCGCGCGCGATCCGCATTACGTCCACACTCTCGCAATAGGGCTTCATGCCGGGGGCATGGCCGCCGGGAAAATGAAAGGCATCGAACTGCCCGGCTCGCACCTTGGCCCAGCGTAGCGGGTGGTTATAGGCACGATCGGCCCGCATCTCGGCATAGGCATCGCGCCCCGCTCGTCGTGCCCGCAATGTTCGGGCCAGCAATGGCAACCCCTCCCCGTTCAGCGTCACCGGATCGCAAGCGGCTGGCTGTCCGGTCTCTGTCGCAAAGACCACCTCGTGCCCGGCCCTGGTCCACACCTGCCACGGCAGCGCGACTTCGCTGGGGTCAAAGTCGGTCTGGGGCAGGATGATGAGGATGCGAGCCACAGCCTATCCCCCCAAAGCCCGGAACAGCATCAAGGTCCGCTCCTTGGCCAGATCGGCGCTTTCCGGGTGGTAATCCTTGCGCCGGTCGGAATTGAAGCCGTGACCGGCCTCATAGATAAAGTGCTGCGCAGTCGGGTGGCCTTTGGCGATCAGCGCTTCGACCGGCTCGATCAGAACCATCGAATCGTACCGGCCAAAATGGGTGATCGTGGCGCACTTGGGCGCTTCATCCGCGAACCGCGTGGCGATATAGCCGCCGTAATAGCAGCTGGCCGCGTCCAGATCGTCCGACAGCTGCGCCATCCGCCAGGCGACCGACCCGCCAAAGCAATAGCCCATGATGAACAGCGGCCCGCCCCGCTCCTTAAGCCAGGCGATGCAGCGCGCGGTATCGTCGATCCCCTGGTCCCAATCGTGCTCGCCTCGCGCGATCTGCACCGCGCGGTCCCAGTCGGCGCCCGAATAGCCCAGCTCGCAGCCCGGCTGCTGGCGATCAAACAGGGAAGGACTGATCACCTCATAGCCTTCGGCAGCAAATTCCTCGCACATCTCGCGGATATGTTCGGTCACCCCGAAGATTTCCTGCACCAACACCAACCCGCCCCTCCGCGCACCTTCAGGCAGCACATGATAGCACGGCATTTCGTGCCCGTCGGCCATGGTCAGCTTCAGCCACTCGCCCATTGATATCCCCTTCCCGGTGCATGGCGGCAACTTAGTTCCCTGCCCCACCTTGCATCGCAACAAATTCGTCGCTATGCGCGCCCCCGACAAGGGGGCAGTCGGCGCTTTCGGTGCTGGTCCTGCCCTGCCAACGCACCCGATGCAAGGAACTTGAACGCGTGGAGAATTCCGGCGGCATTTCGGCCAGTCTTCAGGGGCGCTACGCCTCTGCACTTTATGATCTGGCCAGTGAGAACAAGGCCGTTGCCGCGGTCGAACAGGATCTTGGCGCGCTGGCCCAGGCGCTTTCCGAATCCGCCGATCTGGCTGCGCTGATTCGCAATCCCCAGGTGGGCCGTGATGCTGCCGCCAAGGCGATGGACGGCATCGCCAAGCTGCTCAAGCTTTCGCCGCTGACCGAAAAGTTCCTTGGCGTGCTGTCGGCCAACGGCCGCCTCGCCGTTCTGCCCCAGGTGATCGGCGCCTTTTCGGCCATCGCATCGGCCGCCCGCGGCGAAGTGAAAGCCGAAGTTACCAGCGCCCACCCGCTCAGCGACGCCCAGCTCAAGGCGCTTTCCGCCAAGCTGAAGGCGCGTGAGGGCAAGGACGTTACTCTTTCCGCCACCGTGGATCCGGCGATCCTCGGCGGCCTCGTCGTCAAGATCGGCTCGACCCAGATCGACAGCTCGATCCGCACCCGTTTGAACACTCTCGCACACGCGATGAAAGGCTAAGCTGAAATGGATATCCGCGCCGCTGAAATCTCGAAGGTCATCAAGGACCAGATCGCCAGCTTCGGCTCTGCCGCCCAGGTTTCCGAAGTCGGCTCCGTGCTGTCGGTTGGTGACGGTATCGCCCGTATCCACGGGCTCGACAACGTCCAGGCCGGTGAAATGGTCGAATTCAACGGCGGGATCAAGGGCATGGCCCTGAACCTCGAAGCCGACAACGTCGGTGTCGTTATCTTCGGTTCGGACAGCGAAATTCGCGAGGGTGACACCGTCAAGCGGACCGGCACCATCGTTGACGTTCCGGTCGGCAAGGGCCTGCTCGGCCGCGTGGTCGATGCGCTCGGCAACCCGATCGACGGCAAGGGCCCGATCGTGGACGCCACCCGCCAGCGCGTCGAAGTCAAGGCGCCCGGCATCATCCCGCGCCAGTCGGTGAACGAACCGGTGCAGACCGGCCTCAAGGCGATCGACGCCCTGGTCCCCGTTGGCCGCGGCCAGCGCGAACTGATCATCGGTGACCGCCAGACCGGCAAGACCGCCGTGGCGATCGACACCTTCATCAACCAGAAGGAAGTCAACGCCGGAGACGACGAAAAGAAGAAGCTCTACTGCATCTACGTCGCCGTCGGCCAGAAGCGCTCGACCGTGGCGCAGATTGTCCGTCAGCTCGAAGAAAACGGCGCGATGGAATATTCGATCGTCGTTGCCGCGACCGCTTCGGAACCGGCCCCGCTGCAGTACCTGGCGCCCTACACCGGCGCGACCATGGGCGAATTCTTCCGCGACAACGGTATGCACGCCGTGATCGTTTACGATGACCTTTCGAAGCAGGCCGTCGCCTATCGCCAGATGTCGCTGCTGCTGCGCCGCCCGCCGGGCCGCGAAGCCTATCCGGGCGACGTGTTCTATCTACACAGCCGCCTGCTCGAACGCGCTGCCAAGATGAACGACAGCCAGGGCGGCGGTTCGCTGACCGCGCTGCCGATCATCGAAACCCAGGCGGGTGACGTTTCAGCCTACATTCCGACCAACGTGATTTCGATCACCGACGGCCAGATCTTCCTTGAAACCGGCCTGTTCTATCAGGGCATCCGTCCGGCCATCAACGTCGGCCTTTCGGTGTCGCGCGTGGGCGGTGCGGCCCAGACCAAGGCGATGAAGAAGGTTGCCGGCTCCATCAAGCTGGAACTGGCGCAGTACCGCGAAATGGCGGCCTTCGCTCAGTTCGGTTCGGACCTCGACGCTTCGACCCAGAAGCTGCTCAACCGCGGCGCGCGCCTGACCGAGCTGCTCAAGCAGGCCCAGTTCAGCCCGCTGCCGTTTGAAGAGCAGACTGTCTCGATCTTTGCCGGCACCAACGGCTATCTCGACGCTGTCGCCACTTCGGACGTGGTCCGTTACGAAGCCGAAATGCTCAGCTTCATGCGCGACAAGCACGCCGATACGCTGAAGCTGATCCGCGACAGCCGCGACTTTGGCGATGACGCCAAAAAGCAGACTGTCGCCGCGCTTGACGCTTTCGCGAAGCAGTTCGCGTAATTAACCCGCACCGTTACCTCGGACTTGACCCGGGGTCCCGCTTCGGCGGCGGTGCAATCAAAGCGGGACCCCGGATCAAGTCCGGGGTGACGCAAAAGAGGAACCGATAGAGTGGCTTCACTCAAGGAACTCAAAGGGCGGATCAACTCGGTCAAATCGACCCAGAAGATCACCAAGGCCAAGCAGATGGTCGCCGCCGCCAAGCTGCGCAAGGCGCAGTCGGCTGCCGAAGCGGCCCGGCCCTATGCCGGGCGGCTGGCCGCTGTCATGGCCTCGATCGCGGGCAAGGTGACCGTTTCGGAAAGCAGCCCCAAGCTGCTGGCCGGAACCGGCAAGGATCAGGTCCACCTGCTGGTCGTCGCCAATTCGGACAAGGGCCTGTGCGGCGCCTTCAATTCCAACATCGTCAAGGCGGCTCTGGCCACCGCGCGCGAGCTGGAAGGCCAGGGCAAGACCGTGCTGTTCTACCTCGTCGGGCGCAAGGGCCGCGCGGTGATCCGCCGCGCCTATCCCAAGGCGATCCTGGCCGGTTTTGACACTACCACGGTGCGTGAGCCCGGCTATGCCGAAGCCGAGGCGATCGCCGACGAACTGCTGGCGCTGTATGACGACGGCAAGTTCGACGTCGCCCACCTGTTCTTCTCGCGCTTCCAGAGCGCGCTGGCGCAGGTGCCGACCCAGCAACAGATCATCCCCGTCCCCGCCCCCAAGGCCGAAGCGGCCGCTGGTGCAGGGTCTTCGGTCGATTACGAGCCGGACGAGGAAGAAATCCTCGCCGCGCTGCTGCCGCGCTATCTGCGCACCCAGCTGTTCGGCGCGCTGCTTGAAAACGCGGCCTCGGAACAGGGCGCCTCGATGACCGCGATGGACAACGCCACGCGCAACGCGGGCGACCTGATCAACAAGCTGACCATTCAGTACAACCGCAGCCGCCAGGCCGCGATCACCACCGAACTCATTGAAATTATCGCTGGCGCTGAAGCGCTCTAAGAGATCAAAGGCAAGGAAACTGACCATGGCTACTGCTGCCAAGACCAAGACCACCAAGAAGGCCGCCGCCTCCGCCGCCACCGGCAAGATCAGCCAGGTCATCGGCGCCGTCGTTGACGTGACCTTCGACGGCGAGCTGCCGGCGATCCTTTCGGCGCTTGAAACCGACAACAACGGCAACCGTCTGGTTCTCGAAGTTGCCCAGCACCTGGGTGAAAACACCGTTCGCACCATCGCGATGGACTCGACCGACGGTCTGACCCGCGGCCAGGCCGTTGCCGCCACCGGCGCGCAGATTTCGGTTCCGGTCGGCCCGCGCACCCTGGGCCGCATCCTCAACGTCGTCGGCGATCCAATCGACGAACGCGGCCCGGTCGATACCGACATGCGCGCCCCGATCCACGCCAAGGCTCCTGAATTCGTCGAACAATCGACCGAAGCGGCCATTCTGGTCACCGGGATCAAGGTCATCGACCTGCTCGCCCCCTACGCCAAGGGCGGCAAGATCGGCCTGTTCGGCGGCGCCGGCGTGGGCAAGACCGTGCTGATCCAGGAACTGATCAACAACATCGCCAAGGGCCACGGCGGCGTCTCGGTCTTCGCGGGCGTGGGTGAACGCACCCGTGAAGGTAACGACCTCTACCACGAATTCCTCGACGCCGGGGTTATCGCCAAGGACGCCGAAGGCAACGCCACGCCGGACGGTTCGAAGGTGGCCCTCGTGTTCGGCCAGATGAACGAGCCCCCGGGCGCCCGTGCCCGCGTCGCGCTCTCGGGTCTGACCATGGCCGAATACTTCCGCGATCAGGAAGGCCAGGACGTGCTGTTCTTCGTGGACAACATCTTCCGCTTCACCCAGGCCGGTTCGGAAGTGTCGGCACTGCTCGGCCGTATTCCTTCGGCGGTGGGCTATCAGCCGACCCTGGCGACCGACATGGGCGCGCTGCAGGAACGCATCACCTCGACCACCAAGGGCTCGATCACCTCGGTCCAGGCCATCTACGTTCCGGCCGACGACCTTACCGACCCTGCGCCGGCCACCTCGTTCGCCCACCTTGACGCCACGACCACCCTGTCGCGCGCGATCTCGGAACTCGGCATCTACCCGGCCGTTGACCCGCTCGACTCGACCAGCCGCGTGCTGACCCCGGCCGTTGTCGGTCAGGAGCACTATGACGTTGCCCGCCGCGTTCAGGAAACCCTGCAGAAGTACAAGTCGCTGCAGGACATCATCGCGATCCTCGGCATGGACGAACTGAGCGAAGAAGATAAGCTCACCGTCGCCCGTGCCCGCAAGATCCAGCGCTTCCTGTCGCAGCCGTTCCACGTCGCCGAAGTCTTCACCAACATCCCGGGCAAGTTCGTCCAGGTCGAAGACACCGTGCGCTCGTTCAAGGCGGTTGTGGACGGCGAGTACGACCACCTGCCCGAAGCCGCCTTCTACATGGTTGGCGGGATCGACGAAGCGGTCGAAAAGGCCAAGAAGCTGGCTGAGGACGCCTAAGGACATGGCACTGCACTTCGAACTCGTCACGCCTGCGCGTCTGGTTCGGTCGGACGACGTCTACATGGTCGTCGTCCCCGGAACAGAGGGCGAGTTCGGCGTGCTGGAGGGCCACGCCCCCTTCATGTCAACCGTCCGCGACGGCACCTTGCGGATCTACAAGACCGACGGCGCTACGCCGGAGGAAATCCAGGTCCAGGGCGGTTTTGCCGAAGTCGGCGAAAACGGCCTGACCGTGCTGGCGGAACACGTCGAAGGCTGAGGCTTTCGGCAATGCCGGACAAGAAAAAGGGCGGCCTGCGGGTCGCCCTTTTTCGTTCAGGGCTTGAGCAGCGTTCGCGCCCCGCCCAACCGAAACTCGGCCTCATCCGCGATCCGCCGCAGCACTTCGCCCGCGCCTGGCACATCGTGGATCAGACTGGTCGCTTCGCCCACGGTGACATTGGCACCGGTGAAGTCGCCCGCCGCCGCTGCCGCTTCGAAGGCAGCGCGGGCTGCGCCCGGGTCGGCGCGCAGCTCCGCCTCGCGGCCTTCCCATTCGCGGTGGAGGGCGTTGCGCAGAGCGCGAAAATCGTACTCGGCGGGCCAGTCCTTGCGGCGCAGTATGTCGAAGATCGGGCTGCGCGCGGTGCCATCGCCGTCGGTTCGGGCCGCCAGTTCCTTGGCAGCCAGCGGCGCAAGTCCCTCACGCGTGGCCCACAGGCGCGAACCGAGCAGCGCGCCGTCCGCGCCCAGCATCAACAGGGCGGAGAGGCCGCGTCCATCGGCAATCCCGCCTGCGCCCAGCAGCAGCACGTCCGGTGCATTGGCTGCCAGCCAATCGGCGGCTTCAGGGACGAATACCATCGTCGACCGCGCCGAGGCCGCTGCCGCACCGTGGCCGCCTGCCGCTCCGCCCTGGGCCACGATGATCTCGGCCCCGGCCTCTACCGCCTGGGGGACCTGCGCCATGAACTGCACCTGGCAGATCAGGCGCGCACCGGCAGCGCGGATCCGCTCTGCGTAGGGCCTCGGATCCCCAAAGCTCAGGAACACGGCCTTGGGCAACATTGGCTGGTCCAGCACCCAGTCCAGCGCCGAGGCATCCTGATCCAGCTTCCAGGTTATGAACCCGCAGCCTATGTGCTGCGCGGCCGCCGTGTTGGCCAGCCGCTGCGCAGCAATGTCCCATTCGCGCCAGGTCCAGTCCAGATCGCCATATCCGCCGCCGACCAGCCCGAAGGCCCCCGCCGTGGCGCAGGCCGCCGCCAGCTCTCCTCCGCCCGCCAGCGCCATCGGGGCCAGCATGATCGGCATTTCCAGGCCGAGCCGCTCGGTCAGGCGGGTGTGGATCACAGGGTTACCACCCCTTCGATGCAGGTCACGCACTGCCCGCCGATGTGGATATCCGCACCCTCGAAGCGCACCTGGACGAAGCCGTCGCGTCCCACCTGGCGGCCCTGGCTGGCGACATAGCCGTCACCGCCGCGCACCTGCCCGGCTGCCAGCCGGAAGGCGGCGGCCGCGCCGTTGCCGCTGCCGCAGACCGGGTCTTCGGGAATGCCGTCGCCCGGTGCGAAGCTGCGGACGACGACGCGTTCGCCCTCGACCGCGAACAGTGTCGCGCCGGTCATACCAGTGGCTTCGTAATAGCGGGTCAGCCGGGCCGGATCGTGGGCGAGGTTTTCCAGCGCGCTGACATCGGCCAATTGTGCGATCAGCCAGACCGGGCCGACATCGACCGCGCTCGCCCCGCCGACCAGCTCCACCCCCTCGCCGATCCAGGCCGTCGCCTCGGGATCGGTCAGGTCCGACAGGGCATAACGCGGCAGACGGAACGAAAGTCCGCCCTCCCCCACCGCCAGATCAACCAGCCCGACTGCGCATTGCTGCACCAGCCGGCCATCGGTTGCGCGCGCCAGCCCGGCTTCCAGAACGGCGTGGGCGGTGCCGAGCGTCGGGTGACCGGCAAAGGGCAGCTCGGCCTTGGGCGTAAATATCCGCACCCGGTAGTCCGCCGCCGGGTGGGTTGCGGGCAGGACGAAGGTTGTCTCAGACAGGTTGGTCCAGTTGGCGAAAGCCTGCATCTCCGCATCGGATAGCCCTTCGCCGTCCAGCACCACCGCCACTGGATTGCCCTTCAACGGTACCGCAGTGAACACATCAACCTGGGCAAAACGCCGTTTGCGCATCACTCAACCTCATCTTGGGGTGGCACGACCGGGCGGAAGTTCCAGCGCATCGCCCGGCTACCGTCCATCAGCGATATTTCGGCCATCAGCAGCTTGCCCTGCCGCCAATAGCGGATCCGCTGCGGGTAGTCGTGCGCGGGGTTGGCGAACTCGATCGCCTCCTCGCTGATCAGCACCATCGGAAACTCAGCCGCGGCCTTGCCCTGCGGCTGGGCGAAAAGGCTGATCCGGCCATCGGTCTTGACCTTGATCTGGGCGACTTCCCAGCCCTGCAGGTCAGGTCCGAAGCCCGAGCGCGATACGCCGAGCATGATTCCGCCGCGCGGGTCGGTCCAGACCTCATCAGACCAGCTGGCCCCGTCCTGCATCATCCAGGTGCCCGCCATCCATTCCGGCAGTTTGGGATCAGCCACGGTCTGCGCGGCAAGCGGCACCGCGAACAGCAGGAGGGCGGCGGAAAGCATCGTCTTCATCGGGAAACCCTTGCCCGGATTGAAATGAACCCGGGGTTTAGCGTGAATGGTGCCGGGCCGGAAGGGCGGTCATTCGCTCTCGGGCGGCTCGCGCACTTGCCCGGCGCGCCACAGGTAAAGCCCGGCCCCGATAATGATCGCCGCTCCGGCAAGCGAGACCAGATCGGGGTGGCTATCGAACCACAGCCAGCCCAGAAAGGTCGCCACCAGCAGCTGGATGTAGGTGGCCGGTGCGACCACAGAAGCCCCGGCCCGGGTCGTGCCAAGATAGATTAGCCAATGCGCACAAGTAGCTGAAACTGCAACGAAAGCACAGCGCGCAACGATGCTCCAATCGGGCCAGCCCAGCGCAAAGCGATCGGCCCCGGTTTGCGCGAACAGCGGCGCGGCAAGGATCAGCACGGGCGAGGCAAAGGCCGCGATCCAGAACTGCATCGCCAGCGCCGAAGCAGTGCCCGCAACCCGGCGATTGCCGATGATCACCAGGCTGAAGGTCATCGCCGAAAAGATCGGCAGTACCGCCCACCACCCGGCCTCAGCCAGGTTGGGCCGCAGGATCACAAGTACGCCGATAAAGGCCACCGCCGATGCGATCAGCGTGGTCTTGCGCAGCGGTTCCTTGAGGACCAGTGCGGCAAGGATGGCGGTAAACATTGGCGAGGTGAAGCTGATCGAAGTCGCCGTCGCCAGAGGAAGAACGAACAGCGACGTGAAAAAGACCGTCGAGGAAACCGCCAGCGCCGCACCGCGCCCGAATTGGGCACGCGGCATGGCGAGCCTGAACCCGGCCATACCTTCACGCCAGCGCAGCAAGGCGCCCAGCGCCAGCGCCGCCATGCTGAACCGCAGCGCGGCGATTGCGACAGGCGACCACTGCCCGGCCATGGTCTTGATCACCGCATCGCCGACCGACAAAACCGCGAAACCAGAGAGGGCATACAGAAATCCGGCGGTTTCGTTCTGACGCAAAGTGGAGCTCCTTCGGGCGCGGCTCTAGGCGGACGAACCCGTTACGCCAAGGGGGGACGCCGCAACCTTCCGGCACGCCTCGCTTCATCAGGTACTCGGCCCGATCCATTTCGAAACATGGTTTACGCGATCTTAACCCGGCTTCCGCCAAACCGCGCGTAACGAAACGACCGCAACGGGGGCGAAGTGGACGATCAGGGCACTAGCGAAAAGGCACCGGGCCAGCAGCCGATCGCTCGGCTGGTCATGACTGCCTTTGCGATCGGCTTGCTGGCCAGCTTCGCCAACCTGCTGAACCACCATCATTATCCCGTGTTTACGGCCGAAGTCGGGCTGGTTGCCGCGGTTTTGCTGATCGTCGCGCTGCTTCTGACAGGACTGCACCGGCTCGCCCAGCCGCGGCTGGCGTTCTTGATCACTGCGCTGGTTTCGGCGATTATCATCGATCTGGGCACCGATATGCCGAATACGGTGTTCCCGCTGACCGTCGTGGGCCTTGCGGCCATCGCCTGGTGGCGCGAGCAGGTAGTGCTTAAGCTGATGGCCGCCGCTTTCAGTTCGGTGTTGCTGTTCCAAATTATCGATATACCCAAGACATCATCCGAGGCTGTCCCGCTCGCCAATGAAGCGAAAAATCTCCAGAACCCGGCAACCCGTAATGCCCAGCTGCGTCCGATCGTTCACCTGATCCTCGATTCGTACATCGGGCTCGACGGGATGACCGCGCTCGGCACCAACTTCGGCAACCTGCGGCAAGAGCAGGAGCAGTTCTACCTGAGCAATGGGTTTCAGCTCTATCCCGGCGCGTATAGCCGCCACGCAAAGACCATCAACGCGCTGCCGGAACTGTTATCATACGGCCAGGCGGCGCGCGCCACCGAACCCCGCAATGTACAGATCACGCAGGCACCGTCACTCGCCTATTTCAACGATCTCGATCAGGCTGGATTTCGCACCTCTGCGCTGACTCCCTCATTCGTCAATTTCTGCCCCAATCAGATCCTTAGCGAATGCCAGAACTACAACCGATCCGACCTTGCGGTTCTGGCAGCGAGTGAACTTGCTGTGAGCGACAAGGCGTTGGTGATCGGCGCAACAATGCTGGAACTTTCGCAGTTCACCGCCCTGATGGGTGGATTGATGGACGAGCAGCTGGGCCAATTGCGCCGCAGCACGGGGCGCCATCTGTACAATCGGGCCAAGCTCTATTCGCTGACCGGGCTGAGCCGGATCGATGCCGTTACGGCCGATCTTGCCAACCTGCATTTCGGCGAGGCCCGGGTGATCCACCTTCTGCTGCCGCATGATCCTTATGTAGTGTCGCGCGATTGTCATCTATTGCCCGAGCCGGACTGGAAAGATGAGCATGGGACGGCGTCATTCGCCGTTCGTGATGCTGCCTATGCCGAACAGGCCCACTGCATGACCGAAACCCGTATCGCCGCGTTGCTTAAGGCGCTGGATCAGACCGAAGCCGGGCGGGCGGCAATCGTCATCATTCATGGCGATCACGGATCGCGTACGCTGAATGGCGTACCGTCCTCGCTTGCCGGAACACCTGACCCACGATCCATGGCGGTGACCTATTCAGCCTTCTTCGCGATCCGCGTCCCGGGTGAGACACCGACGCTAGTGCCAGGGCAATTCGCGCTCGACGAACTGGTCGGTGCCTTTGCCGCAACACACTTCAGCGCAGCACCGCGTCCACAGGAACGGCCTGCACAGGTGTGGCTGATGGATAACAATTGGATCCCGGCAAGGACCATTCCATTGCCACGATTCGTCCAAAAGTTTTCCAAAAATTAAGAAAGCCTTTTTACATTTCGCAAGGTTCGCAGTCTGAACGAAGGGATCATTTCAATGAACGGTAAGACCGTCGTATCGCTGATCGGCACTCTGGCCATGCTCTCGGTAGCCGCTCCGGCCTGGGCCTATCTCGACCCTGCAACGGGCAGCATCATCCTCCAGGCTGTGATCGGCGCGATCGCGGGTGCGACGCTGTTCATGCGCACCCAGCTGTTTCGCATCAAGTCGCTGTTCGTCCGCTCCAAGCCGAGCGGCGACGAATGAGCGCTGCGACTGTAGTCGAACCCGGATCGTTCCGCGATCCGGGCGGGCGCGTGTTCAAAGCCGGTGAAGCGATCCTGCGCACCGTGACCGATGCGGCCGCGGCCAATTTCAATGCCGCCAACGATTCCGGCGTGCTGCGCAAGCTGGCCGATAGTGGCAAGCTGGTCGACTTCGCCGACGTAACCGGACGGGCCGGGGAATTCGGGCTGGAGACCGCAAAGGTCGTGCTGTCGCACCCGCGCATCCCGTTCATTTCCTATCCCTACGAATGGAGCTTCAGCCTGCACAAGGCGGCGGCACTGGCTCATCTCGATCTGCAAATCGGTCTGCTGGGGGACGGTTTCACGCTGAGTGATGCCACCGCCTACAACGTCCAGTTCGAAGGCGTGAAGCCGGTGTTCATCGACCACCTTTCGATCCGACCCTATCGCGATGGCGAAATCTGGGCTGGGCACCGCCAGTTCTGCATGCAGTTCCTCAATCCGCTGCTGATGTGGTCGATGCTCGATCTTCAGCCCAGCGCGTGGTTCCGCGGCTCGCTCGAAGGGATCGCGCCGGAAGATCTGGCCAAGCTGATCCCGCTGCGCAAGCGCTTCAACTTGACCGTGCTGACCCACGTTATTGCCCAGGCGGCGATGCAGAAACGTTCGGTCAACACCTCGACCGGATCGCAGAAGTATCGGCAGGCCAAACTTCCGCGCAACGGTTTTGAAGGCATGCTGCACGGTCTGCGCTCGGCCATCGCCAAGCTTGAGGTGCCCTCGCACCGGACAGTCTGGGGCGATTATGCCCATAACACCAGCTATTCCTCGCCGGAGATTGAGGCCAAGCACCGCTTCGTCAAGGAAATGGTCGGCGCGGTAAAGCCCGATCTGCTGTACGACATTGGCTGCAACAGCGGCGATTATTCGCTGTCAGCGCTTGATGCCGGGGCAAAATCAGTGGTCGGTTTCGATTTCGATCAGGCCGCGCTGGAAGTAGCCTATCGCCGGGCAAAAGACGGTAATCTGCCCTATTTGCCGCTGTGGCTTGATGCCGCCAATCCCAGCCCCTCGCAAGGTTGGGGCCAGGCCGAGCGGATGGGCTTTTCGGGGCGTGCCGCTCCGCAGGCGCTGCTGGCCCTGGCCTTCATCCACCACATCGCGATCGGCCGTAACGTGCCGCTCGACATGGCAACCGATTGGCTGGTTTCGCAGGCACCCACCGGGGTGATCGAATTCCCGCACAAGGCCGATCCGATGGTTCAGACCCTGCTGGCCCAGCGCGACGATATTTTTCCTGATTACGACAAGGATGTCTTCGCCCGGCTGCTGGGTGAACGTGCGCGGATCGTCAAGCAGGTCGATGTCCTGCCGACCCGCACGCTGTTCTGGTACGATCGCGGCTGAACCGGATCGATAGCGTTTTGGATTGGTTAGCTGTTTTGCAAGGTTTCTGTCCTATTTACCATTTGAGTAAGCCCGTTGGTATCCATGCCAGGGGCAAGGCAGAGTTGGAATTCCGGGGGGTTTAGGCACAATGAGCGCTTTTGGCCGACGCAATGGAACAGGTGGCATGGCTTCCGGAGCCCGGCCGCAATTCGGCGTTGCCCGCCCGATGAAGGGCGGCGGCGATGGTGCGAAGGGTTCGGGCTTTGGCGGTGATCAGTTCCCGCCGCTGCCGGGTGAAGAAGCTGCCGCGCCGCTTCCCCCAGTCGATGGCCCTGCCGCCAAGCAGGACGCGATGACCCGCCTGCAAGACCGCGTCAACGGCATTGCCGAGGGCAACTATGAAGCCCAGGGTTTCGAAGCTTCGGTTCATAAGATCAAGGAACAGGTGCTGCCGCGCCTGCTCGAACGCGTCGATCCGGAAGCCGCCGCAACGCTGACCAAGGACGAACTGTCCGAAGAATTCCGCCCAATCATCCTTGAAGTGCTGGCCGAACTGAAGGTCACGCTCAACCGGCGCGAACAGTTCGCGCTGGAGAAGGTGCTGATCGACGAACTGCTCGGTTTCGGGCCGCTCGAAGAGCTGCTCAACGATCCGGACGTGTCGGATATCATGGTCAACGGGCCGGAACAGACCTACATCGAAAAGAAGGGCAAGCTGCAGATCGCGCCGATCCGGTTCCGCGATGAACAGCACCTGTTCCAGATCGCGCAGCGGATCGTCAATCAGGTCGGCCGCCGCGTTGACCAGACCACCCCGCTGGCCGACGCCCGCCTCAAGGACGGCAGCCGCGTCAACGTGATCGTCCCGCCGCTCAGCTTGCGCGGCACCGCGATCTCGATTCGTAAGTTTTCCGAAAAGCCGATCACCATCGATATGCTCAAGGACTTTGGTTCGATGAGCGAGAAGATGGCGACCTGCCTCAAGATCGCCGGGGCCTGCCGGATGAACATCGTCATCTCGGGCGGTACCGGTTCGGGTAAGACGACCATGCTCAACGCCCTGTCGAAGATGATCGACCCGGGTGAGCGCGTGCTGACGATCGAAGACGCCGCCGAACTTCGCCTGCAGCAGCCGCACTGGCTGCCGCTGGAAACCCGCCCGCCGAACCTGGAAGGCCAGGGCGCGATCACCATCGGCGACCTTGTGAAGAACGCCCTGCGTATGCGTCCTGACCGGATCATCCTGGGCGAAATTCGCGGCGCGGAGTGTTTCGACCTGCTCGCCGCGATGAACACCGGCCACGACGGCTCAATGTGTACGCTCCACGCCAACAGTCCGCGCGAATGTCTGGGCCGTATGGAAAACATGATCCTGATGGGCGACATCAAGATCCCGAAGGAAGCCATTTCGCGCCAGATCGCGGAATCGGTCGATCTGATCGTTCAGGTGAAACGTCTGCGCGACGGTTCGCGCCGCACGACCGAAATCACCGAGGTGATCGGGATGGAAGGCGACGTGATCGTCACCCAGTCGCTGTTCAAGTTCGAATACCTCGACGAAAGCGACGACGGCAAGATCATCGGCGAATTCCGCTCGAGCGGCCTGCGCCCCTATACGCTTGAAAAGGCCCGCCAGTTCGGGTTCGATCAGGCCTATCTGGAAGCCTGCCTCTAAACGAAATAGGGTCCGAATATCGCCATCATAAAGGCCAGAAAGGCCGACCAGAAGGCGATGTCACGCCATGGCATCCAGCCCACCGCATCGGCATCGCTGCGGGTCATCCGCCGTCTGTCTCCGCGCCACGCTACAACGGCCAGGCACAGCAGGCTGAACGACAGCAGACTGGATCGGACCCAGGCCGTGTCGAGCCATTGTGAGATCGCTGCTTGCCAGTCCATCATGCGCCGTTAGAGCGAAGTGGTGGAACCTGTCCAGAAGCCCTTTTACGCGCTCGGCTTGCGATTGCTGGCGGTAATGGTTCTGTCCACCCTGGTGATGCTGGTGAAATATACCGCCGCCAGCGGGGTGGCCTTCCCCGAAATCCTGTTCTGGCGTCAGGCCCCATCGGCGCTGCTGATCCTGGCCTGGCTGATCCTGCGCGGACAGACCGACCGGCTGAAAACCACCCGCCTTCCGGTCCATGCCCGCCGCGCGGTGATGGGCACGATCGGCATGGCCTTCACCTTTGGCGCGCCGGTGCTCCTGCCGCTGGCGGTTTCAACCACCTTGGGCTTCACCACGCCAATCTTCGCGGTGATCCTTTCCGCGCTGCTGCTCAAGGAACAGGTCGGGCCGGTGCGCTGGCTGGCGGTTGCGCTTGGTTTTGCCGGGGTGGTGATCATCGCCCAGCCCGGCCACAGCGCGATCCCACCGCTTGGCGCATTCGTTGGGCTTGGTGCGGGATTCATGGTTGCGCTGATCTCGATCCAGGTCCGCGATCTTGGCCGGACCGAGGAATCGCTGTCGATCGTCTTCTGGTTTTCGGCGCTGTCAACGCCGGTACTGGCGCTCGGCCTGCCGTTCTATGCCAGCCACCACAGCGCCTGGCA
Organism: Pseudomonadota bacterium; assembly: GCA_029550345.1. Taxonomy (GTDB): domain Bacteria; phylum Pseudomonadota; class Alphaproteobacteria; order Sphingomonadales; family Sphingomonadaceae; genus Novosphingobium. Next base: position 108,537 of record JAKPHK010000031.1, on the reverse strand, counting down.
GTGGTTCCTGCTGCTGAGCGCCGGCGTATTGGGGCTGATAGGGCAACTGCTGCTTACGGCCGCGCTCCGTTACGGCCAGGTCGCCACGGTAATCGTGATGGACTATTCGGCGCTGGTCTGGGCCACGATCTATGGCTGGCTGATCTGGGACGAGCTGCCCCCTGGATCGACCTGGCTGGGTGCCCCTGCGATCATCGCGGCCGGCGCCGTTATCGCGTGGCGAGAGCACCTGCATCACCGCCGCGCCCCGCCCGCTGCGGTCAGCAGCACCGAATGAGCGATGACCTGAATAGACCCGGCTTGCCAGCGGGCCGGTGAACCCACATCATTCCCCTGTATTCAGGCCGGGAGTGTCCTTTGGTTCGCAAACTTGTTCTTGTCCTGACCGCCACCGGGCTGATGCTCGGGGCAACCGCCTGCAACACCGTCAAAGGCCTCGGACGCGATATCGAGTCCGTCGGCGAAGCAGGCGACCGCGCGATCAAGTAACTGGTCGCAGTGCCGCGCCGTGCGCTGGCGATAACAAATTGAGCCTGACGCAGGCTGATCAGCCCCGCCCCAGCGCGCGGGCGCGCTTTTCACGCATCACCAGCCAACCGAGCAGTCCGATCGGGCCGAGCATGAATGTGAAGAACAGGAACGGCAACTGAGCCAGCCGGGAAAAGCCCTTCCCATCTGCATCGCGGGCAATCCACATTCCGGTGAACAGATCAAACGCCAGATAGTGCGTCCACCCGATCAGCACCCCGCCATCGCTCTGGAAGATCGCACGCACCCCGGCGATCGAGGTGAAATCCACCGACTGGGCAGCGGCCCCGGCGGGCAATCCGGGGTCAGCCAGCCCGCCCTTCACCATGGCGAAAAACACCGCATAGCATAGGCACAGCAGCCCGACCCCGAGGTAGAGGATCGCGCTATGGGTCAAGGGCTTGCGCGGAAAGGCGGCGAGCAGGACCCAGCCAATCATTGCCACGATCGAAACGAAGCTGAACAGGCCTGCCCACATCGCGCTATGCCTCCCGATCGCCCTTCCACGCCAGAACCGGCTTGCGCGCGGCCTGGGTTTCATCGAGCCGCCGCCGCGGGGCGAAGTGCGGCGCGCTTTTCAGCGCCGGGTCACCCTGCCTGGCTCGGCGCGCCAGGCTGCGCAGCGATCCGATAAAGCGATCGAGCCCGGCCTTGCTCTCAGTCTCGGTCGGCTCGACCAGCATCGCGCCATGGACCACCAGCGGGAAATAGACCGTCATCGGGTGGAACCCTTCGTCGATCAGGCCCTTGGCGATGTCGAGCGTGGAGAACCCTTCAGCAAGGTTGGCATCACTGAACAGCGCCTCGTGCATGCAGGGGCCGCTGGCGCCGAACGGGGCGTCAAGCTCTCCGTCCAGGCTGCGCAGGACATAGTTGGCGTTGAGCACCGCGTCTTCGGCAACCTGTTTAAGGCCATCGGCCCCGTGGCTGAGGATGTAGGCCAGCGCGCGGGTGAACATCCCCATCTGCCCATGGAACGCCGCCATCCGCCCGAAGGCCTGACTGTGGCCCATCTCGGTTGCATTCTCTTCCTCGACCAGCCGGACCGAGCCATCCGGCATCTTCGCCGTGTAAGGCAGCGGCCCGAACGGGCTGAGAGCCTCTGACAGCACCACCGGACCAGACCCCGGCCCGCCCCCGCCGTGTGGGGTCGAAAAGGTCTTGTGCAGGTTGATGTGCATCGCATCGATGCCGAGATCGCCCGGGCGAACCTTACCGACGATCGCGTTGAAATTGGCCCCGTCGCAATAGACATAGCCGCCCGCAGCGTGGACCGCATCGCCGATCCGCTTCATGTCGCGCTCAAACAGGCCGCAAGTGTTGGGGTTGGTGATCATCACCCCGGCAACGTCCGGCCCCAACCGCGCTTCCAGCGCCGCAAAATCGACCCGGCCTTCGTCAGTGGCCGGAATATTCTCGATAGTGAATCCGGCAAAGGCCGCGGTTGCGGGATTGGTGCCGTGGGCGCTTTCCGGCACCAGCAGGACTTTACGATCCTCACCCCGGGCCTCAAGTGCGGCCTTGATGCACAGCACCCCGCACAGCTCGCCGTGCGCACCGGCCTTGGGGCTCATCGCCACGCCGTGCATCCCGGTCAGCTCGATCAGCCAGAAGGCCAGCTGGTTGATCGCTTCCAGCGCCCCGCTCACGGTCTGCTGCGGGGCCAACGGGTGAACGTCGGCAAAGCCCGGCAGCCGCGCGACCTTTTCGTTGAGGCGCGGGTTGTGCTTCATGGTGCACGATCCCAGCGGGAACGGCCCCAGATCGATCGCATAGTTCTGCCGCGAAAGCCGGGTATAGTGGCGCACCGTTTCCGGCTCACTCAGCCCCGGCAGCGCGGCCATATCCTTGCGCAGGAATTTGCCGAGCGAAGCCAGCGGCTGCGCGCCCGGCGCATCGATATCCACTCCGGTCGTCCCCGGGGCGGCCAGTTCGAAGATCAGCGGCTCTTCCAGCATCAGCCCCTTGTCGCCGCTGGCCGTTGCCATGTCGGCCGCCTCGGCGCTGCCCATTTCCGGGCGCCAGCCGCTTGCGTTGACCCCGCTCATGCCAGCACTCCTTCCAGCGCCGCGCCCAGCGCCTCGATATCCTCATCCGTGGTCAGCTCACTGGTGCAGACCAGCAGGCCCTGCGCCAGATCGGAAGCATCGGGATAGAGCCGCCCGAGCGAGACGCCGCCCAGCACGAAGCGGTCCGCCATCGCCCGCACCGCCTCTCGCGCATCGCCGGGCAGGATCACGGTGAATTCGTTGACATAGGCGTGGTTCAGCACCGTTACACCCGGCACCCTGGCCAGCCGCGCCGCCGCCGCTTGCGCGCGGGCGTGGCTGACCCGAGCCAGCTGCCCCAGCCCTTCCCCGCCCAGCAAGGTCATGTGAATGCTGAAGGCCAGTGCGCAAAGCCCTGCATTGGTGCAGATATTGCTGGTCGCCTTCTCACGCCGGATGTGCTGCTCTCGGGTTGAAAGCGTCAACACGTAACCGCGCTTGCCCTCGGCATCGACCGTCTCACCGCAGAGTCGGCCGGGCATCTGCCGTACGAACTTTTCCCGGCAGCCGAACAGGCCAAGGTATGGCCCGCCGAACTGCAACCCGACGCCGAGCGACTGCCCTTCACCCACCACGATATCGGCGCCCAGATTGCCCGGCGCCTCGATCAGGCCCAGTGCAACCGGCTCGGTCACCACCGCCACCAGCAGCGCGCCCTGTGCATGGGCCGCCTCGGCGATTGCGGCCAGATCGGGGATCCGGCCGAGGATATCGGGATACTGCACCACCACGCAGCTGGTTTCGCCATCGATCGCAGAGATCACCCCGGCGGTATCCGGTTCGGCTTCCAGCTTCGGCGCCCTGTAATCGATCACATCGCCGGTGAACTTCGCCATAGTGCGGACCGTGCCGACATAGTGCGGGTGCAGCCCGCGGCACAGAACGGCCTTCTTGCGCTTGGTGATCCGCCCGGCCATCGCCACCGCTTCCCATGCGGCGGTCGAGCCATCGTACATCGAGGCATTGGCCACCTCTACCCCAAACAGCCGCGCCACCTGGGTCTGGAACTCGAACAGCACCTGCAAGGTGCCCTGGGCGATTTCCGGCTGGTAGGGGGTATAGGCGGTCAGGAACTCGCCGCGCTGGATCAGATGATCGACGCTGGCCGGAACATGGTGGCGATAGGCCCCTGCCCCCAGAAAGAACGGCGCCGATCCGGCGCTGACGTTCTTCGCCGCCAGCGCGCCCATATGCCGTTCCACCGCCATTTCGCTGGCGTGCATCGGCAGCCCTGCGATCGGGCCTGGCAAGCGCGCTTCGGCAGGGACATCGACGAACAGGTCATCGACCGTGGCGGCCCCGATAACGCCAAGCATTTCGGCGCGGTCGGCTCCGGTCAGGGGCAGGTAGCGCATTACCTTACAGCCCCTTCACGAACTCGTCATAGGCGGCCTTGTCCATCAACCCGTCCAGCTCGGCCGGATCGGATAGGGTCAGGCGGAACAGCCAGCCGCCGGTTTCGGCATCGTTGTTGACCAGTTCCGGTTCGCCTTCCAGCGCGGCGTTGCTTTCGGTGACGGTGCCGCTGACCGGCGCATAGACGTCGCTGGCAGCCTTGACGCTATCGACCACGCAGGGGGCATCGCCCTTGTTCACGGCGCTGCCCGCCTCGGGCAATTCGACGAAGGTGATGTCACCCAGCTGGCTCTGGGCATAGTCGGTGATCCCGACCGTGCCAGTATCGCCGTCAACTTCGATCCATTCGTGGTCTTCGGTAAAGTAGCGGGGCATAGGTAACTCCTCAGCGATGATAGCGGTGGGGAACGAAAGGCATGGGCGTAATGCGCGCCGGCAGTCGCTTGCCGCGCACGTCGATTTCCAGCGCAGTGCCTTCACCGGCCTGCTCGCGATCCACATAAGCCATCGCGATCGGATGGCCCAGCGTGGGCGAGAATCCACCCGAAGTCAGCACGCCAACCTTTTGATTACCGGCGTAAACCTCTGCCCCCTCGCGCGCAGCCTGACGGCCTTCGAGGGCAAGGCCAACCCGCACCTGCGCCGTGCCCTGGGCCAGATCGCGCAGCACGTGTTCGGCACCGATAAAGCCGCCTTCGCTGCGGCGGCGCTTGTTGACCGCGAACAGCAGATCGGCATCGACCGGCGAGTGATCGGGCGAAAGATCGTGCCCGTAAAGCGGCAGCCCAGCCTCAAGCCGCAGCGAGTCCCGTGCACCAAGGCCGATCGGCTTCACTTCGCTCTGGGCGCAGATCAGTTCGGCAATTCGCGCTGCCTCTTCGGCCGGTACGGCGATTTCGAACCCGTCTTCACCGGTATAGCCAGAACGGCTGATCCAGGCATCGACCCCGTCAATCTTGAACTGCCCGCCTTTCATGAAGGTCAGCGCCGAAAGAGGCCACTCGCCGGTCGTGATCCGCGCCAGCGCCTCGGCCGCTTTGGGCCCTTGCAGCGCCAGAAGTGCGCTGTCTTCCAGATGGGTCAGGGTGATCTCGTCCGGCAGATGCTCGCGCAGGTGGGCAATATCGTCCCACTTGGTAGCGCCGTTGACCACCAGGTAGAAACCGGAATTCCAGCGGGTGACCATCAGATCGTCCAGTATCCCGCCGTGTTCATCAAGCAGCATCGAATAGCGCGGGCCGAACGGCTTGAGCGTGGTAAGGTCAATCGGCAGCACCGCTTCCAGTGCCGCCTCAACCCCGTCGCCACTGATGAACAACTGGCCCATGTGCGACACATCGAACAGCCCGGCGCTTTCCCGCGTCCACTGGTGTTCGGCAATGATCCCTTCGTACTGGACCGGCATCCAGTATCCTGCGAATTCCACCATCCGCCCGCCGCGCGCGCGGTGCCAGGCGTCAAGCGGCAGGGTCAGCACTTCGATCGGCTGTTCTTCGGTATGGTCTTCGGCTTCGGACACAGGCACAGCTCCGCACAGAACGAAAAAGTCTGTGCCCCCTCTGTCACGGAAACCTGAGAGCTTTCCCCCGGGGCAAAGCCCGAGGTTACCCCTTCGGCGGATGCGTCTGGCGCACCTCTTTCCAGAGTATCGCTATCGACCCACGCGGTCCGTTTGCCTGAGAGATTCCGGGGCGGTTGCTCCTTCGGCGCCCGATGATCCGAAACGAATCACCGGAGCTCTCCCGCGCGATCAGCGACGCCAATCGGGATGGCTTGGCCCGCCGTGCGAGTCAATGGGGCCGCTGCCGCGATCCCCGTTACAGGATGCTTTGCCCCTTGCGCGCGGCGCGCAGGATCGCATCGTGCTCGAACACAAACCGCCCGGCCATCGCCTCACGCGTCAGACCGACAATCGCTTCGGCCACGGTCCGGGCCTTGATCGAGCGGTATTTGCGATAGCCGCCGTGCATCAGCAGGTCGGTCAGCGGGCTGACCAGCATCGCCAGCTTTTCCGCCGGGCGCAGCTCCCCGCGCGGTCCCCGCAGCAGGCCGGGGCGCAGCAGATCGAGCCGAGGAATGCCGAGCTTGCCCAGCGCCTGCTCGGTCTCACCCTTGACCTTGAGGTAGAAATTGCGCGCCAGCGGATCGGCCCCAACCGATGAAACCGCGATCATCTGACGGATTCCGGCGGCCTTGGCAGCCTTGCCGCAGGCCAGTACCAGATCCTGATCAACCGCGCGAAAGGCGGCCTGATCGCCGCCAACCTTCTTGATCGTCGTGCCCAGCGCGCAGACCAGCACATCGGCGTTAGCGGCGGCAATCGCATCGCCCCAGCCCGATGGGTCGGCCACCAGGACTTCCATTCTGGCGCCCGGCGGCAGTGCCACTTCGCGGCGCGAGACTGCGACCAGCCGGATGTCCGGCCGGTTCACTGCCAGCCGGATCAGGCTCATGCCGACCAGCCCGGTCGCGCCGACAAGAGCGATCCGCGTCGGTTTAGACATTGCGCAGCCCTTCCGGGGTGCGGCCATAGACGGCGGCATGGGCCGCAATCGCAAAGCGATCGGTCATCCCTGCGATGTAATCGGCGATGTGGCGGCTGCGCGCGGGCTCTTCCTGCGGGAGCGAGGCGGACCAGCTTTGCTCCATCAGTTCCGGCTTCTGGGCATAGGCGGCATAAAGCTCCGCCGTCACCGCCCTGGCCCGCTCGGCCGTGGCAAGCTGCTGGGGGTGATGATAGAGCCGCTCATACATGAATGCCTTCAGGCGGCGCTCGGCATCGGCCATCGCCGGGGTAAAGGCGGCGGTGGCGCGCCCGGCGGCGCGGACTTCATCGACGCTGGACAGGTCCACAGCCCGCGCGGCGGTTTCACCGATCAGATCGTTGACCATCAGCCCGATTTGGCTGCGGACCAGTTCGCGCAGACGCCGATCCTGCGCGGCACCGGGAAACTTGCGTTCGATCGCGCGCCACTGGTCGGCCACGAAATCAAGCGTCAGCAGTTCCTCCAGATCGAGGAAACCGGCGCGCAGTCCGTCGTCAATGTCGTGATTGTCATAGGCGATGTCATCGGCCAGCGCGGCGACCTGGGCTTCGAGCGAACCCCATTCGCGCAGATCCAGCGGATAGTCGGCATCCAGTTCGGCCAGGGCCCAGGGAACCATCCCGACCGGGCCATTGTGCTTGGCCAGCCCTTCAAGCATTTCCCATGACAGGTTCAGCCCGTCATGCTCGCAATAGGGGCTTTCCAGCCGCATCAGCACCCGCAGGCACTGGGCGTTGTGATCAAACCCGCCGAACCGCGCGAGGGCATTGTCCAGCGCTTCCTCTCCGGCGTGGCCGAAGGGCGGATGGCCGATATCATGGGCCAGGCACAGCGCCTCGGTCAGGTCCTCATCCAGGCCGAGCGCGCGGGCGATCACCCGGCCGATCTGCGCCACTTCCAGGCTGTGGGTCAGCCGGACACGGTAGTGATCGCCATCGGGGGCAATGAACACCTGGGTCTTGTGGCGCAGCCGCCGAAAGGCGATCGAATGGACCACCCGGTCACGATCGCGCTGAAACGCACTGCGCGGGCCGCGGGCAAGCGACTGCTCGATCGGGAATTCCCGCCCGCGGCTGTGCGCCGGATCGCAGGCAAAGGGCGCGCGGGTGCTCATTGGCGGGCGTGGCCGACAAATTCAGGATGTTTCACGCCTGAAAGAACCGGCAAAGACATCAATCCCCCAAGATCCAGTCCACTGCCGCTTCGGCATGGATCCGGGTGCAATCATAGATCGGCAGGACATTGGCGTCGACATCGACCACCATTTCCAGTTCGGTGCAGCCCAGCACCACCGCTTCGGCGCCATCCTGGGCCAGGTTGGTCAGGATCGTCTTGAGCTCACGCTCAGCCTGCCGGCTGGCCTTGCCCTGCAGAAGCTCATCATAAATGATCCGGTCGAGCGTTTCGACAAAGCCCATTTCCGGCGGCAGCAGCTCGATATCGCGCTGGATCAGCTTCTGGCGATAGAAGCTTTCCAGCATCACGTTGCGGGTGCCGATCAGCGCGGCCTTCTTGACACCATCCGCAGCCATTTTCGCGGCCACGCATTCGGCAATGTGGATGACAGGCACACCGACGGCCTCAGCCACCCGGTCATAGACCTTGTGCATCGCATTGGCGCCGATCAGCAGCGCACTGGCGCCTGCCCCTTCCAGACGCTTGGCCGAATCGCACAGAGTTTCGGCAGCGTGCTTCCATTCCTCGGCGCTCGAAAGCCGTGACAGCGAGGTGTAATCAAGGCTTTCGATCAGCATCGGCGCGCTGGCCGGAAAACCCTTTCTGGTCTGAACCAGCTTGTTGATGTGGTCGTAATAGGTACGGGTCGACAGCCAGCTCATGCCGCCGATCAGGCCGATCTTGCGCAAATTCAAACTCCCCGGGTTGGAAACCCCTGTTGCCAGCGCTTTAGGCGAGGCATCGCCGCAGGTCTAGCGCAGGCCCTTTATCCAGGCTTCAACAACCTGCAATCCATCGCGGTCAAGGCTCGCCCTGCCCACTTCCGGCATCGAAACCCCGCCTTCGAGGCTGGCCATGCGGTGATAGAGGATCGATTCAGCGGGCTTTCCGGGGACAATATCGAATTGCAGCCCGCCTGAACCGCGCCCTGCCGCAACCGGACGCTTGCCGAAGCCGAGCATCACCGGATCGGTGATCTCCCAGGCCAGGAACAGCCCGGAATTGGAGGCCGCGCCCTGGGGGTTGTGGCAATGGGCGCAATTGGCATCGAGATAGCCGCGCGCGGCATCGGCCAGCGGCGCTTTGGCGCGCTCCTCCCACAGCGGCACGCGCCGGGTTATCTTGGGGACCGTATCGAGCATTCCCGCCCGGGCGAAATCCTTGAGCCACTGCGCCGAAAGGTTGCGCGCCTTGGGACCGATCGGGACCACTTGCCCGCCAAGCGCATGGCATTCCTTGCACTGGTTCTTGTTGGGGATCGCATAGGAAATCGCCTCACCCGCCGGGGTTCTGGTATCGATCCGCGCCCCCGCCAGGACCAGCCGGGCGTCGGTCTGTTCGGCGTTCCACTGATAGGGCAGCGCCACCCAACCCGCCGGGCGGTGCAGCAGAACCCGCGTTTCAATCAGGCGCCCTTCCAGCTTGAAGGTCTTGATCAGCGCCGATCCGACCGGAAGGTTCAGCAATCCATCGCCGTTGGCCTTGGCCTGCGCCCCGGGCGGCAGGTACAGAAACCGCGCCTTTTCAGCTCCATCAGACCACAGCGGAGTATTGAGGCGATAGGGGGTCACGCCGGGTGCCGGCTTGGTCCCAGCCGCGTCAGTGAAGAAGCCGTACTCGGCGAGCGTTTGGGGGTAAGTGCCGTTGGTTGCCGCCTGGTCGTTAGCTGCGGGCGCAGGCGCGGTCTTTGCGGCCAGTGCCGCGCCCATCAGAAGCAAAGCGGCTGCGAACAGCCTCATCGCGTTATCCGGGCCTCCAACTCGTGGGGTGCACCCGGATAGGGCGGCGCTTTGGATGCTTGGGAAACAGGAACCGGTGGGGGCGGCACGTCTTTAGGCAGAAGGAGCACTTTCGGACGGGCCTGCCCCAGACCGGAGCCCTGTGACGGCAAATTGAGTGACAGGGCATACGAGTTCGATCCGTCAGACGCCCGCGGCGGCTGTCCCAAACCGTCCCATAGTACATTTGGCAAGGATCTGCTTTCTAACCCAGCCAGTAACTCTGCACCGCCATCGAACGCCGGATCATAGCCGCCCAGCCCGAATTCGTTTGAGAGGATCAAAACATTACGCGGAGTGGGAATGTAGCGCGCGTCCTTGAACGGCATTGGATAGCTGACAACCATGATATGCGCTGTCGGGTTGGCATCCAGATGGTTCTTGGCAATGCTAACGCTATCGTTGGCCATCACCATGATACCCGTACCACGCGGTACGGTGGCGACAATATTGCCTTTGGGGGCAAAGTTGGGCGTGTCGTTTCCGAACACGATGTTCCGCGTAATTATCACATTCCCCCCACCCATCACCGGCAGGTTGGGCAGATCGAACACCAGAATTCCGCCAGTGTTCCGGGTCACGAAGTTGTCGTTTACGAACGCATCACGACTGTTCTCAATCTCGATACCGGCGACGTTCTGCTCAACGAAATTATACCGCACGGTGATCGCCTTGGACTGCCCGACATAGATCCCGGCATCGGAAGCGCCCGAAACCTCGCACCCGTCAACCAGAACACCGGTGCTGGAAACCGGGTAGATGCCATAGGCGCCGTTGGTTTCCTTCGGCCCACCGGTCCAGGTTACGCGGACCCGGTAATAGACGATGTTGTCCGCACCCTTGGACTTGATCCCGTCGCCCTTGGTGTTCTCCACCGCGAAATCGCGCAGGGTGACATCATCGGATGTGACCAGCAGCCCCTCGCCTGCGCCTTGCTGGCCAGTGAAATCGAGCACGGTCGATTGCATCCCGGCACCGCGCACCGTCACCCCGTTCACGTCAAGGCTGAGGCCATCGGTCAACACGAACCGCCCTGCCCCAAGCTGCACAACGTCGCCCGGTTCGGCAACGATCAGCGCCTCCTGCAAGCGGGCCTGCGCGCCATCTCCGGCGGCGACATCGATCGTCTTGGCATGGGCAGGAGCAGTCAGGGCAAGCGCCGTGGCCGCAGCGATGAACAGTGCTGGCATCCTCATGGGCGTGATGATGGACTTACAGCGGTGTAAGTCAACCGGGACGGTACAGAAAAAGGGTTCACGCAGAGGCCGCAGAGAAGAAAAGAGGGCCGCGGAGGTGCCGTGCTTGCGGCGAAGCCGCCTTGTCGCTTCCAGCGTGCGTTTTGCCGCATAGTCGGAATGGTAGAGGTCGCTTCGCGGATTGCGCAGCCTCTCTGCGTCTCTCTTTTCTTCTCCGCGTCTCTGCGTGAACCCCCTTCTGCTTCTTCTCTTTCGCCAGTCCCAACGTGCAAAGCGCCGCGCTGCTGGCAGTCACCGACAGCGCCTCGGCATCGCCGACCTTGCGCACCGCCTCGACATATTCGGCCAGGCTGCGCTTTTCGCCCTTGAGCTTGCGCAGCTTGTTGAGTTGCATCAGGCTGAGCCGATCGGTCATCCGCTCGGCCATGCAGGCCGCGTTGGGTTCGGACAGTCCGCCCTCCATCATCGCGCTCTTGACCGTGCCATAGGCCAGTTTCGAGGGCGAACAGGCGCTAAGGATCAGCGCGGGCAGCAGCAGGGCGGATCGGGTCACCATGCCGCGCCCAATGCGGGCGTGCGGCTTAACCGTCAATGAGCGAGCGCCTTGTTGATATCCTCAACCATCTTCTTGGCGTCGGCCAGCAGCATCATGGTCTGGTCCATGTAGAACACGTCGTTATCGACCCCGGCATAGCCGACCCCGCCCATGGAGCGCTTGATGAAGAACACCTGCTTGGCCTTATCGACGTCGAACACCGGCATCCCATAGATCGGCGAAGACTTGTCGGTCTTGGCTGCCGGGTTGACCACGTCGTTCGCACCGATGATGAAGGCGACGTCGGCGGTGGCAAACTCGCTGTTGATGTCTTCCAGCTCGAACACCTCGTCGTAAGGCACCTGGGCTTCGGCCAGCAGCACGTTCATGTGCCCGGGCATCCGCCCCGCGACCGGATGGATCGCGTACTTAACCTCAACGCCCTTTTCCTTGAGCAGATCGGCCATTTCACGCAGTGCGTGCTGGGCCTGGGAAACCGCCATGCCGTATCCGGGGATGATGATTACCTTTTCAGCCTCACCCAGCATATAGGCCGCATCCTCGGCGCTGCCGCGCTTCCACGGGCGTTGTTCCTTGGCCGCGCCGCCAGCTGCGCTGGCTTCTGCGCCAAAGCCCCCGGCGATTACCGAAAGGAAGCCGCGGTTCATCGCCTTGCACATGATATAGGACAGGATCGCACCGGACGAACCGACCAGTGCCCCGGTGATGATCATCGCGGTGTTGTGCAGCGTGAACCCCATCGCCGCGGCCGCCCAGCCCGAGTAGCTATTGAGCATTGAAACGACCACAGGCATATCCGCCCCGCCAATCGGGATGATCAGCAGAAAGCCGATCAGGAATGACAGAGCGGTCAGCAGCGCGATGTCAACAAGCGACTGCGAATGCCAGAAGCCGAACGTGAAGAAGGCGATTGCCAGCAGCAGCACCAGATTGATCGCATGGCGGGCGGGCAGCAGGATCGGCGCGCCGCTCATCTTGCCGGCCAGCTTGAGGAAGGCGATGACCGAGCCGGAGAAGGTGATCGCACCAATCGCGATGCCCAGCGCCATTTCGATCTTGCTGGCGCCGTGGATCATCCCGTCCGGTCCAACGATCCCGAAGGCTTCGGGATTGAGATAGGCCGCCCAGCCGACCAGCACGGCAGCCAGGCCGACCAGGCTGTGGAACGCCGCCACCAGTTGCGGCATGTCGGTCATCTTGATCCGCCGGGCGATCACCCAGCCGATCCCGCCGCCAATGGCGATGGCGGCAAGGATTTCCGCCAGTCCCAACCGATCAAGCACTTGCGGATCGGGCACGCAGCCGCCGCACTTGAGCAGTTCGGTGGTCATCGGTGGGTGCACCACCAGGGTCGTCACCACTGCAATTGCCATCCCGATCATGCCATGGCGGTTGCCCGCGCGGCTGGTGCCGGGGCTGGACAGCCCGCGCAGCGCCAGGATGAACAGCACGCCCGAGGCGAGATAGGCCAGCATCGCCCAGGCCGGAGTGGCGCTGTGGCCGGTGGCAGCGGCGGCTGCGGAAAGGAGCGCGAAGTTCATCACTTCGTCTCCTTCTTCTTGTACATCGCCAGCATCCGCGCGGTCACCGCGAAGCCGCCAAAGATGTTGACGCTGGCCAGCACCACCGCCAGCAGCCCCAGCCACTTCGAAGAGGCACTACCCGCCGCCGCACTGGCAATCAGCGCGCCGACGATGATCACGGAGGAAATCGCATTGGTCACCGCCATCAGCGGCGTATGCAGCGCCGGGGTGACCGACCAGACCACGTAATAGCCGACGAAGCAGGCCATCACGAAGATCGAGAGGATTGAGATGAAGTCCATGTCCTAAACCCCCAACAGCCTCTCGTTCACAACCTTCCCGCCTTGGGTCAGCCGCACCGCATTGCCGATTTCCTCGTCGAGCACGGGTTTGCCCGCTTCCTTGTCCCAGAAGGCGGAAAGGAAGTTGTAGAGGTTGCGGGCGAACAGCGCCGAGGCATCCGCCGCGAGGTGGCTGGGCGTGTTGGACCAGCCGATGATCTTGACGCCATGCTTGACGACAACTTCGTCGGCCTTTGAACCTTCGACGTTTCCGCCCTGTGCCACGGCGAGGTCAAAGATCACGCTGCCCGGCTTCATGGTTTTGATCTGGGCGTCGGAAATGAGGCGCGGCGCAGCCCGGCCCGGGATCAGCGCGGTGGTGATGACGATGTCCTGCTTGGCAATGTGCGCGCTTACCAGTTCGGCCTGGGCTTTTTGGTATTCCTCGCTCATTTCGGTGGCATAGCCGCCCGCACCCTCACCCTCGATCCCGGCGACGCTTTCGACGAAGATCGGCTTGGCCCCGAGCGAGAGGATCTGTTCCTTGGTGGCAGAGCGCACATCGGTGGCGGAAACCTGCGCGCCAAGCCGCCGCGCGGTGGCGATCGCCTGAAGCCCGGCCACGCCCACGCCCATGACAAAGCACTTGGCGGCAGCCACGGTTCCGGCGGCGGTCATCATCATCGGAAAAGCGCGGCCATAGGCGTTCGCCGCCTCGATCACCGCCTTGTAGCCGGAGAGGTTGGACTGGCTGGAAAGGATGTCCATGCTCTGCGCGCGGGTGATGCGCGGCATGAATTCCATCGCCAGCGCCTCGAATCCGGCCTTGGCGTACTCGTCCACCCGCGCCCTCTGGCCGAACGGATCGAGCCCGGCGACGATCCAGGCCCCGGCGTTGGCGCCCTTGAGCTTTTTGGGATCGGGGCCCTGCACCCCCAGCACGATGTCCGCGCCCTTGACCGCATCCTTGGCGACTTCCGCCCCGGCGGCAGCATAGTCCGCATCGGATATGGACGACGTTTCGCCCGCTCCGGGCTCAACCGCCACACTGGCACCCAGCGCGATGAACTTCTTCACCGTTTCGGGGCTGGCCGCGACCCGGGTTTCCCCGCTCGCGGTTTCCTTCAGGACCGCGATCCGCATGATTGCCGCGGACCGGTCAGGTGATGATGAAATAGAGCGCGACGATGGTGACCAGCGCCGTGGCCACAGAGCCCCACTTCACCAGGCCGATAAAGCCTGAATAGGTCGCTTCGTGTGCCTTCATGTCATTGCCGCTGGCCATCTTGTCTTCCCTGTTTGCTGTAAACGCATTGTCGGCCCCGGTCTCTATCGTCCAATTCCGCGCCGCTCAAGGGCCATTGCCACCAAAAGCGCAGCCTTAATCGGCTCTTTACCCAATCACGTTATGCGGTCCCTTCGACTGACCTCGGGGATAGGCAAAGGGGCAAATGGCGGAAATCGAACAGCGCCTGTTGATGCTGATCGACGATGAACCGGCGCAAAGCCGGCTGATCACCGCGCTTACCTCGCGCGAGGGGTGGCGCACGCTGGTCGTCAAGGACAGCGAAACCGCCATCGCCACGCTCGGCACCCGTCAGGGGATGCAGCTGGGCGCAATCGTTCTCGATCAATGGGTTCCGGGCGAGGAAGCCTGCGCGCTGATCGCCGAATTGCGTGCCCGCCGCCCGGCCCTGCCAATCCTGATGCTGACGACCAGTGCATCGCCGCTGCTGGCAGTGGAAGCGATGCGCGCCGGGGCGACCGACTATCTGATCAAGCCGGTTGCGCCGGACAGGCTGATGCTGGCGCTGCGGATGGCGACCACCCGCGAAGCCCCGCGTGACGAGCTTCAGCCGCTGACTGAAAAAATGCCTTCAACCCCCGATTTCGATGTGATGATCGGGGCCGCACCAGCCTTCCGCACCGCCCTTGCCGTGGCTGCCAAGGCAGCGCGCGGGCACGGGTCGGTGCTGATCGAGGGCGAAACCGGGACCGGCAAGGAGATGGTTGCCCGGGCGATGCAGGCGGCGAGTCCGCGGGTGAAGGCGCCGCTGCGGATGCTGAACATTGGTGCGATCCCGGCCAATTCGGTTGAATCGGCGCTGTTCGGCCATGAGAAAGGCGCCTTTCCAGGGGCCTTCGACAGGCACGTCGGCGCCCTTCAACACGCCGACGGCGGCACCCTGGTGCTTGACGAGATTGACCGCCTGCCGGTCCATGTTCAGCAGCGCCTGCTCGAATCGCTTCAGCGCGGCGATGTCCGGCCGATCGGCGCGCGCCATTCGTTCAAGGTCGATGTCCGGATCATCTCCGCCAGCAACCTGCCGCTCAGGGAAATGACCGATGGCGGGCACTTCCTGCCCGAACTGCTGGCGATCATCGGCGGCACCACGGTCCACCTGCCGGCGCTGCGTGAACGGTCGGGCGATATCCCCGCCCTGGCCCGGCATTTCCTGGCCCGGATCGGTGAGCAACCGGGCCTGAGGCCGCTAGGGATCACCGATGCCGCGCTGTCGCTGCTGGCCGCATATGACTGGCCGGGCAATGTCCGCCAGCTTCAGGCTGTGCTGTTCCGGGCGGCGGTGTTCTGCGATGGCGATGCCCTGACCGCCGAGGATTTCCCCCAGCTGTCCGATATGCTCGGCGCAGATGGCGCACACCAGTCGCCGGTTCAGGAAGGAGTCGGTGTGATGCTCTACACCCCGGACGGCAACCTGCGCCCGCTTGAAGAGATCGAGGCCGACGTGATCCGCCTCGCCATCGGCCACTATCGCGGCCGGATGACCGAGGTTGCCCGCCGTCTCGGGATCGGTCGCTCGACACTTTATCGCAAGCTTGGCGAGCTGGGGATTGGCGACGCCGCCTGATCACGCTAGACGGCGCTCCAGCAATTCAGGAGTTCCGCACTTGGTCCAGTGACACCGCCACGGCGGATTGATCCCTCCCCGCAGCCCAGTGGCGCTGCGCTGACCAATTGCATCCACAAGGAATTCCCATGCCCAGACTCTCTGGAAAAATCTGCGTCGTCACCGGCGCCGGGCGCGGCATTGGCCGGGCAATCTGCGAAGCTTTCGCCGCTGAAGGCGGCGAAGTTATCCTGACCGATATCGACCGTGACACCGGCCGGGCCGCCGCTGCCGCGACCGGCTTCCGCTTCGTCCCGCTCGACGTGTCGAGCGAGGCCGACTGGACAAGGCTGGCCGCCGAAGTCCCCGCCGCCGACGTGGTTGTCAACAACGCCGGGATCACCGGGTTCGAGGTGCCGACCGGCCCGCACGATCCCGAAAACGCCAGTCTGGCCGATTGGCACCGCGTCCATGCGGTCAACCTTGACGGCACCTTCCTGGGCTGCCGTTACGCGATCGGCGCGATGAAGGGCAAAGGCACAGGCTCGATCATCAACATCTCGTCACGCTCGGGCCTGGTCGGGATTCCCGGCGCGGCAGCCTATGCCAGCTCCAAGGCCGCAGTGCGTAACCACACCAAGTCGGTCGCGCTCTATTGCGCGCAGCAGGGCTGGACGATCCGCTGCAATTCGATCCACCCCGCCGCGGTGCTGACAGAAATGTGGGAACCGATGCTGGGTGATGGGCCGGACCGAGCCGAACGGATGGCGGCGCTGGTTGCCGATACCCCGCTGAAACGCTTTGGCCTTCCGCAGGAGGTTGCCGCGCTGGCGGTGCTGCTGGGATCGGATGAAGCGACCTATATCACCGGAGCGGAACTGGGCATCGATGGCGGATTGCTCGCCGGATCGGCGGCCTCACCCGGATAGCAACGGGGGACTGGTTCAAGGCGCCTGCTTACAAACAACAAGAATTCTGCCAGATTGACCGCCGGTTACCATTCGGGGGCGCACGAAATGATCTTGTGGACGATTGTGGCAGGCGCCCTGATCGGCTGGGCGGCAGCGGGACTGGAAAGTTTCGGGCTGATCCTGGGCGGCATGGTCGGCGCGGCGATGGGCACATGGCTGCGCAACCTGTTCGAGGCCGGGGTCGAAACGGCGGTGCAACGGCATCTGGCCCGGTTCGAACAGGCCGAGCGGGCAAAGGCGCTGCCTGACGATGTACCAACGCGCCCGGCAGAGCAGGCGCCTCCTGCTCCGCCCGCTGCGGCGGCGCTCAGGCCCGAACCCGCCCGCGCACAGGCGCGCGTACCCGAACCGGAACTTGTCCAGGCCTGGCCTGATGAGCCTGCTGCGTCCCCGGCAAAGCCTGCCAAGCCGACCTATCTCGACCGCGAGAACCCGCTTGAAACAGGCCTGCGCAAGGTTGTGGAATGGTTCACCGGGGGCAACACCATCGTCCGGGTCGGGCTGGTGGTGCTGTTCGTCGGGCTGGTGTTCCTGGCCCGGCTGGTTGCCAATGCCGGGCTGTTCCCGATCGAGGCGCGACTGGCAACGGTCGGTCTGGCCGGGGCCGCGCTATTGGGCGTCGGCTTCTGGAAGCGGACCGTGCGCCCCGATTTCGCGCTACACCTTCAAGGCGCGGGCGTGGCGGTGATGTACCTGACCGTTTATGCCGCAGCGAAGCATTTTGACGTCATGCCGCCAACCGCCGCGTTCGGCTTCATGGTGGTATTTGCCGCGCTTGGCGCCGTGCTCGCCGTGATGCAGAATTCGCGGGTGCTGGCGCTGGCCTCGTTCCTGGGCGGTTATGCCGTGCCGGTGCTGCTGGGGGGAGAGGCAAAAACCCCGCTGGGTCTGTTCAGCTATATCACGATCCTCAACCTCGCAGTGATGGGGATCGCCTGGAAAAAAAGCTGGCGCGCGCTCAACCTGCTGGGCTTCTTCGCCACCTTCGGCCTTGCTTCGCTGTGGGGCCTTGGCGCCTATCAGGACCGGCACTTCCTGATCTGCGAAGTGTTTCTGGCGCTTTCGATCGCGATCTACCTCGCCACCGCGCTGCTCTATGCCCACAACACCCCGGGCAAACTCGGCAACATGGCGGATTCGACGCTGCTGTTCGGCACGGCGCTGGCCGGGTTCGCCCTTCAGGCCGGGCTGGTCCACGACAAGCCCTATGCTGCCGCCTGGTCGGCGCTGGCTTTCGGCGCGGTCTATCTGGCGGTCGCCTGGTGGGCGATGCAGCGGCGCAAGCAGGGCATGGGCCTGCTGTTCGAATGCGTGCTGGCGATCGGGATCGGCTTCGTCACCATGGCGATCCCGCTGGCGCTCGACGTCAGCTGGACCGGCACCGCCTGGGCATTGGAAGGTGCTGGTGCGTTCTGGGTCGGTGCACGGCAGGCGCGGTGGATGCCGCGCGCCTTCGGCCTTGCGCTGCAAGGGCTGGGCGCGGTGCTGACCTTCTCTGCCCTGGGCTTCAATGTCTCGGCAATTCCGTTTGCCAACAACGGCTTTTTCGGGCCGCTGCTGGTTGCCGCGCCGCTGATCTTCACCGCCTGGCTGCTGCGGCGCGAATGGCCGCACAGTGGATCGAGCTGGGCGCGGCAGTGGATCCCGGTCGAGCGGCAGATCGGCCCGCTGGTGTTCCTGGCCGGATTCGGCTTTGCCGTTTGCGCCGTGTTTCAGGAAGCCACCCGTGCGCTTCCGGCGGTAAGCGATCAGACCTGGCCAGTGCCGGTCTTCAACCTCTCCAATCAGATGTTGGTCGGAATGCTGGGTATCCTTGGCCTGATGGCGCTGGCCAACTGGTTCGGCCGGACCCGCGAATGGGCGGTTGCCACCTGGCCCGGCCGGGCCAGCCTGGTGCTGATCGCACTGAGCCTGGCAGCGGTGCTGCTTTCGGGCCGCCGGGTGGTGGACCTGCCCGATCTGATCGCATGGGTTGCGGCACTGGGCATTCACTACCGGATGCTGCAACTGCGCGACCGGGCCGCGCTGCCCGCCCACAGCCGCTGGGATGCCGGGATGCACACTGGCGGGGTCCTGCTGTTGACCGTGATGCTCAGCGATGCACTGTTCAAGCTGATCGACGTGACGAATCTGTGGGATTCGTCATGGGCCGGCGTAGTCTTCCTGATCAGTTCAACCGCGATCCTGTTCGGCCTTTCGCGCTGGGCCGGGCGCGCTGCGCAGGGCGGAACAGAGCGTCACGCCTGGCCGCTGCACCCGCACGCGCGGGCCTATTGGTGGCGGGCCGGGTTGGTGCTGGCCGCGCTGACCTGGATCGGCGCGCTCTATGCCGGATGGGCTGCTGCGGGCGACACCCAGCCGTTGCCTTATGTCCCGCTACTCAACCCGATTGACCTTGCCGTCGGCCTCGCAATCGCGGCGCTGGCATTCTACCGGCTGGTCCTGGCCAAGGCCGATCCGCGGCCGCGTCTTGCCGCATGGCTGGCCGGGAACGGCGGCCTTGCCGGGCTGGCCCTCCTTGGCTTTACGGCGATCAACGGGGTCTGGGTGCGCAGCGCGCATCACTTCATGGGCGTGCCGTGGGACTATACCACGCTTTCCAGCCCGACCGTACTGACCGGGTTCTCGATCCTCTGGGCGCTGATCGCCATGGGCCTGATGCTGCTGGCCCAGCGCCGGGCGATGCGTCTGCCGTGGCTGGCCGGGGCCATCCTGCTGGGCGTGGTCGTGGCAAAGCTGATTTTCGTCGATATGTCGCAGGCCGATGGCATTGCTCGTATCGTGGCGTTCATCGGGGTGGGTGTATTGATGCTGCTGATCGGCTATTTCGTCCCCCTGCCCCCGCGCAAGGCGGGTGATTCCGGGGCCGAACCGGATGCCAAGGAGAAGTCTGCATGATTGCCCGCCTCGCCCGGATTATCGCGCCGGTGCTGTTTGTCGGCACGCTTGCCGCCTGCAGCCAGGCGGACCCGCCCGAGCCCAAGAAGGCGGAAGATTTCGCGGTGGTTCTGGCCGTGGCGCCGCAATCCGATGGAGAGCTTGGCAGCGTCTCGCTCCCCGCCGCCGCCGTTGCCGAACTCAAGCGGCCTGACCTTGGCGATGTGCGGATTTACGATGCCAAGGGCCGCACCCTGTCGATCGCCCTGGGGTTCGACAAGACCGGCCAGTCCTCCAGCCTCAAGTCCACCGACCTGCCCGCGATTCCGATCGATCAGGCGGGCGGCAAGGCACCTGTCCCCGTGGCCATTGCGGTAAAGGCCGGGCAGACCGACGTTGAAGTCACCACCACCGATGCCGCTGCGGCGATCGACCCGGAAGCATCCGTGCTGATCGATACCCGCGAAGTGGTGCTGCCGGTCGCGGGGATAGAGCTGGATGCCACCGTGCCGCGCGGTGTGCCGGTAACCTTCTCGCTTGCCTGGAGCGAAGACCTCAAAACCTGGACCCCGATCACCGACAAGGTTCTGCTGCGCCCCGGCAACGATCCGGACCTGCTGGGCCAGCCGCGAATCGCGCTGCCCGCGGTCAGCCTCAGGAACCGCTATGTGCGGGTCAGCTGGGCCGCCGGGCCAGAGATTGCGGTCAAGGGTGCCACCGTGTTCGAAGCGGTCGAGCGGCAGCCGGGCCGGGTCGATATCGACACGCAGGGCGCCACGCTCAGCAATCCGCATGAAATGCGCTTTGCCCCGCAGATCGTCGCCCCGATTTCGGCCTTCAAGCTGGAAATGACCGGGCCTGACGGGATCGTCCCGATCGAGCTTTACGGTCGCAATTCCACCGCCGAACCCTGGGGCTTGCTGGCCCGCGCCACGCTCAAGCAGGGCGAAGGGCCGGTCACGCTGGAGCTTTCCGGTGCGACGCTGGCCGAATACCGGATCGTTGCCGATCGGCGCAGCGCGGGCCTTTCACAGGTTCCGAAAGTGACCATTGCGGTAGAGCCGGTTACCCTGCTCGCGGCGTTCAACGATCAGGGGCCGTTCAACCTGGCGGTCGGCCACAGGGATGCCAAGCCGGCCTATTTCAGCCCCGCTGATCTCGGCAAACCCAGCGATCTGCTGCGCGCCTGGCGCCGCCCGGCCGAGGTGCAGACCGCGGGCGATGCGCCGGTGATCCAGCTTGCCCCGGCCGCGCCGGAGCCGGCGTTCGATCCGCGCAAATGGGCGCTGTGGGCCGTGCTGCTGCTCGGCACCGCAATCCTCGCCTTTGCTGCGTTCAAGCTGCTGAAAGGTGCGGCGGGGCAAGATGCCCAGGATAGCAACGATACGGGGGCACAATCCGATGCAGACTAGATTTTTCATCCTCGCCCTGGCCGCCGTTGTGGCGGCGCCGCTGTCGGCCAAACCGGCGGTGAAGCCGTCTGCCGATACCGGAATTCACGAAGGCCAGATTCTTGACGATGTCTCAGGCAAGACCGTGAATGGCTGGCAGAGCAAGGGCGGCGCGATGTATCCGGTGAAGCCCGGCGAAGGACAGGCTCCCGGCGATGCCTATGCCTGCTGCGTGGCCCTGTTCCAGAAGGGCAACACCTTCGCTGTCGCCCGGACCGAACCCCTGGAACGCAACCCCGATGGCGGCGTGATCAAGGAACGGGTCATCACCGTCATGAAGATCACCGCCCTCCCCGGCGAGGAAGAAACCATGTGCGAAGGTCTGCCGACCTATCATGCGCTCTCGCTGAAGAACGAGAAGACCGGAATGGTCCGCTCGGTCACCGTTGATCCAGCCGGTGAAATGAAGCTCGAAACCTGGAAGGACGCCAAGGGCCAGTGCGGCTACGGGGAGTGAACGGATGAAGCTCCGTTCGATCTTGTTCGCCCTCCTCGCCGCGGTGGCAGCCCCATCAGCTGCGCAGCCGTCGGCAGAGGCACCCGCCGATGACACAATCCGCCTCGGCCAGGTCCTCAACGATACCTTGGGCACGAGCGTCAACGGCTGGCAGCATTCGCGCGGCAGTATGTACACGATCCGCGAAACCGCCGACGGAGTCACCACCGAGAAGCTCACTTGCTGTGTTGCCGAATTCCACCGCGACAACAGCTACATCGTCGCCGTGACCGAGCCGCTGGCCCGCAACCCCGACGGCGGCGTGATCAAGGAGCGCGTGATCGCGCTGGTCCGGCTCGATGCCGGGCCGGACGAGAGCTACAGCGAATGCGGCCTGTTCGGCCTGAACCTGGGCCTCTCGCTCAAGGATGAAAAGACCGGCATGGTCCGTTCGGTCGTGATCGACCAGGGCGGGCTGCAAACTTTCGAATGGAAAGACAGCGAAGGCCGCTGCGGGTACGGCGACGACTAGGCCACCAACTGGCTGAAATCGGTCAGTGCCGCATCGCGCAGGCCGCGCCAGACATCGCGGGCCTGGACCGTTTCGGGCACATCGTGGACCCGCAGCAGCTGCACGCCCGCCTCCATTCCCTTGACCGCCAGCGCAATCGAACCGCCGAGCCGCCGGTGCGCGGCCGCTTCGTTCGAAAGCGCACCGATCATCCGCTTGCGGCTGACCCCCAGCAGCAGCGGCTGGCCCAGCGCGTGGAACAGCGGCAGGGCGTTGATCAGCGCGAGATTGTCCGCCACCGACTTTCCGAAACCCACGCCGGGGTCGAGCACGATCCTGTCCCGCGCGATACCTGCCGCAATCGCCGCATCGCGCCGCGCCGCCAGCCAGTCGAACACGTCGAGCACGACATCGTCGTACTTGCCATCGGCGTGCAGGTCCTCACCCTCGCCCGGCGCGTGCATCAGCACCACCGGCGCACCGCTGCGCGCGGCGAATTCCAGACTGCGCGGATCATGCCGCAGCGCGGAAACATCGTTGATCAGGTGCGCCCCGGCCGCCAATGCCGCCTCCATCACTGCCGGACGGCGGGTATCGGCGCTGATCGCCGCGCCCATTGCCGAAAGCCGCTCGATCGCCGGGATCACGCGCTTGAGCTCGTCCCCTTCCCACACCGCCGCCGCGCCCGGCCGGGTGCTTTCCCCGCCGACATCGATGATCGCCGCGCCGGCCTCTACCATCGCGGCGGCATGGGCATGGGCGACTTCGGGATCGTCCATGAACTGCCCGCCGTCGGAAAAACTGTCAGGCGTGACGTTGAGGATCCCCATCACCTGCGGCGTTTCCAGCCGCACGGTGCGCGCACCAAGCTGGAGCGGCGGGTGAACGCGCTGCAGGTTTTCGAATTGCGCCTGCGCTGCCTCAGGCAGACCCGGCAGCGCGGCACGAAGTTCAGGCACCGAATAGCGGGTCCGCGCGGTGACCTTGCCCCCGCTCCGCTCGATCAGGGCAAAACGGCTGGCATAGACCAGCCCCCCAGCCAGCCGGATCGCCTCCCCTTCCTCAGACTGCGGCGAGTCTACAAGGGCAATCGGGCGGAGATAGTATGAGGCGGTCATGTCAGAATTCCTCACGCGGAGACACGGAGACACGGAGAAATTGATTTCTGTGAAGCCGTTTTCAGCACTGGCGGGGTATCAAGCCGCCTGATGACACACAACAGGCTTTGCGGCTCGGAATTCCCTCTCCAAGGCTCCGCGTCTCCGTGTGCGAAAGCTCAGTCTTCCGTCGCCAGCAAATAGAGCTGCCGGATCGCGTCGATCGGCTTGACCTCGCCCTCATGTTCGATGTGCCAGAAGGTCCAGCCGTTACAGCTGGGCGCGCCTTGCAGCTTGGCGCCAAGGCCGTGGATCGATCCGCTTTCGCTGCCCGAAACCAGCGAGCCATCGGCGCGAACCGTGGCCTGCAACCGGCGCTTCTTGTCGGTAATGACCGTTCCCGCCGCGATCCAGCCGGTCTCGATCAGGGTGCCGAATGCCACCTTGGGCGCGGCCTTGGGGCTCTGCATCGTGGTCAGCGCGCTTTCATCAAGCGGCAGGGCCAGCTCGATCCGCTCCAGCGCGGCTTCGCGGTAGGCGCTTTCACGCTCGCAGCCAATCCATTCGCGGCCCAGCCGCTTGGCGACCGCGCCGGTGGTGCCGGTGCCGAAAAACGGATCGAGCACCACATCACCCTTGTTGGTGGTGGCCAGCATCACGCGGTAGAGCAGCGCCTCTGGCTTTTGCGTCGGGTGAACCTTGTGCCCGCCCTTCTTGAGCCGCTCCCCTCCCGAGCAGATCGGCAGCACCCAGTCAGAGCGCATCTGCAGCTCGTCATTCAGGGTCTTCATCGCGCGGTAGTTGAAGGTGTATTTCGCCTTTTCCCCCATCGAACACCAGATCAGCGTTTCGTGCGCGTTGGTAAAGCGGGTGCCTTTGAAATTGGGCATCGGGTTGGACTTGCGCCAGACGATATCGTTGAGGATCCAGAACCCCATGTCCTGCATCATCGCGCCAAGCCGGAAGATGTTGTGATAGCTGCCGATCACCCAGATCGAGCCGTTGGGCTTCAGCACCCGTCGCGCCTCGGTCAGCCATTCGCGGCTGAACTTGTCATAGGCGGCAAAGCTGTCAAACTGGTCCCAGTGATCGGTCACCGCATCGACATGGCTGCCGTCCGGGCGCGAAAGGTCGCCGCCCAGCTGCAGGTTATAGGGCGGATCGGCAAAGATCATATCGACGCTGTCGGTCGGGAGCGAACGCATCGCCTCAATGCAGTCGCCATCAAGGATCCGTCCGACCGGCAGATCGGGGCGCACAACCTCTTTCGCGGCGCGCAGCCGCGCCTTTTCGCCTACCAGCATCTGACCCATAACAGCTCTTCAAACCCCCGAAAGTTATCCACAGGGTGAGTCCTCGGGAGTCCCGCGTCAAGCAGAAACTCTCG
Organism: Pseudomonadota bacterium; assembly: GCA_029550345.1. Taxonomy (GTDB): domain Bacteria; phylum Pseudomonadota; class Alphaproteobacteria; order Sphingomonadales; family Sphingomonadaceae; genus Novosphingobium. Next base: position 83,970 of record JAKPHK010000031.1, on the reverse strand, counting down.
GGAATCCTAGGGATTCATGGTTAAGGAAGGGTTGAAGAAACCGGAACGAAACGAGTCCGGCACAGGATGTTGAGTCTGCGGATTCGCCGGGGACTCAACATCTGGTGGTGTGGCCGGGTGGACTCAAAATGCAAAAAAGCCACGTCGGCATGGACGGCAGGACCGCCGCGTCGCGGGGATGCAGGGGGAAATGCGGGTGATCACCATCGCGCGCGGCCAGGATCGTCAGGCGGCGTGGAAGAGCCAGAACAGGCTCCTTTGGGCACTTTGCGGTTGAAAGCTGCCTGTCCGGACACGACAACATTGCAGACATACAGATGCACCGTTAGCTATGCGCTATAGTTGTCCTTGGGCGTTGCTCCAGATCAGCGTTCGATATGAAATTCAGGAAGCTCACAACCCGTTTGGCAAACTGACTTAATGGAGACCATCTGATGAGCGTCGACAGTGCCCTGATCGTCCTCCGTAATGCCCTGCCTATGTCGGCCCAGTTGGCGGCAGACATTGCAGAAACCGGTGTAATCGTAAGCTTTCCCGCGGATTTCGCTCTCGACCAAAATGTCGAGGGCTGGGTGCCGGTGATCGTTGATGGCGAGCAGAGCGGATTCAATTATAGCGTTCACTCACTGGCTGAGCTTGATCATGATGAGTTGCCGTCCGGAGTTGCCAAAGCCGGGGACACGTTGCTGGCATTTGGGGGAAAGGGCACTTTATCCGCCGAAACGGTCACTCTGATCCACGAGGTCATGGGGCGACGTTATCGGGCTTCGCTCCTGATCGAAGATGAACTGTTCCCGCCCGACGACAGCTGGGGACCGAGCGCTCCGCTTGACGACATCCACGTCGATCGACGTGGCTCGCCCGCGAAACTGGCTGGAGAAGTTGAGGCGTATGTCGCCCAACACTATCCGTCTCTGCCGCCCGCACGCCACGCCGTGGCAAAGGAAATGCTGAAGCAGATATTCATTCCTGTCCTCATCTTCGCCGCCCTCGGCGGCTTTTACCTGTGGTCCCAGCTCAAATAACGCCTTCCATGTCTTTCTTGGCACGAGGCGAAATCATGGTCCGCTTTCCACCCATTTCCCGCCGCCAGCGTCTTCAAATGGATGGACCAATTGCAGGCGTGCATTCAGGTCAGCACCAACTGCGCGACCGGCGCGAAGCTCTTGCGGTGGAGCGGACTTGGTCCGTGGAGGCGCAGCGCGGCCAGATGCTCGGCGGTGCCGTAACCCATGTTGCGGTCCCAGCCGTAGTGCGGGTGGTCCAGCGCGGCCGCGCGCATCAGCCGGTCGCGGTGCTCCTTCGCCAGGATCGAGGCGGCGGAAATGCAGGGTTCCAACCCATCCCCGCCCACGATCGCGCGGGCGTTCCAGCGCCACTCGGGCACCCGGCCTGCGGGAGTCTTGTTGCCGTCGATCAGCACGGCGGCAGGATCTTCAGCCAGATCAGCCACCAGCGAGGCGACCGCGCGGGTCATCGCCAGCATGGTCGCGGCGAAGATGTTGACCCGGTCAATCTCATCGGCATCCACCACCGCGACAGCCCATCGGCAGCTCTGGTGGATCAGCGGCTCCAGCCGCGCGCGGCGCTTGGCTGAAAGCTTTTTGGAATCGTCGAGGCCATCCGGCGCGCCCGGCCCCAGCACGCAGGCCGCCGCCACTACCGGCCCGGCCAGCGGCCCGCGCCCGGCCTCATCGACGCCGATCACGATCCCATGCTTGGCAAGGGGGATGGTTTGGCCCAGACTGTTTGCCATGCGCAACAAGCTCCTGATCGCCCTATCCCCCCTCACCCTGATCGCCGCAAGCTGTGGGGCAGGAACTGCTGGGGATAGCGCCAAGTCCGCCGCCGATGTCGAGAACGCCTTCAAGGTCGAAGTTCTGGGGACGTTTGACGAACCCTGGGGCATGGCGATCCTGCCCGGCGCAGGTGGCGCGCTGATCACCGAGAAGGCGGGCACGCTCAAATGGTGGAGCCCGTCCGGAACCCGCTCGATCGCCAATGTGCCCAAGGTCGATTACGGCGGTCAGGGCGGGCTTGGCGATATCGTGCTGGCGCCCGATTTCAACACCAGCGGCATGGTCTATCTTAGCTGGGTCGAGGCCGGGGCGGACAACACCCGCGGCGCGGTCGTCGCCAGCGGAGTGCTCGATCCGGGCTATCTGGCCTGGCTTCACCCGCTGAAGATCATCTGGCGTCAGGCCCCCAAGGTTACCGGGCGCGGCCATTTTTCGCACCGGATCGCCTTTTCGCCTGACGGGAAGTACCTGTTCGTCGCGTCGGGCGAGCGGCAGAAGTTCAGCCCGGCGCAGGACTTGTCCAACAACCTTGGCAAGATCGTGCGGCTGAACCTTGATGGCACCCCCGCCCCCGGCAATCCCTTTGCCGACAAGGGCGGCATCTCCGCCCAGATCTGGTCTTACGGTCACCGCAACGTGCTCGGCCTGCAATTCGATGCGCAAGGGCGGCTGTGGGACCTGGAACACGGCCCGGCGGGCGGCGATGAGCTCAATCTGGTGCGGCCCGGGCAGAATTATGGCTGGCCGCTGGTATCCGATGGCGATCACTATGATGGCAAGCCGATCCCGCGCCACGCCACCCGGCCTGATCTGGCCGCCCCGGCGATCAGCTGGAACCCGGTGATCGCACCGGGCGATTTCATTTTCTATTCGGGCAAGATGTGGGGCGAATGGAAAGGCCAGGCGCTGATCGCGGGCCTCAAGACGCTGGGGCTGGTGCGGGTGCGGATCGATGGTGAGAAGGCGATCGAGCAGGCGCGCTATCCGCTCGGCAAGCGGATCCGCGAAATCCGTGAGGCGGGCGATGGTTCGCTCTATGTCCTTGAAGACGGCCCGGGCGGCAGATTGCTGCGGCTTTCGCGCAAATAACATCGACAAGCGCGGCCCCGCGCCCTATCGGCGCGCCGCAATGACCGAAACCGCCACCCTGATCCCGCTCGACAATGTCGATCCCGCGCTGGTCGAAGCCCTGCTCGACCGCGCGTTCGAGCCCGAGCGCAAGCAGCGTACCGCCTACAAGCTGCGCGATGGGGTGGACTGGCTGCCGGGCCTTTCATTTGCGGCGATCGACGCGCAGGAAAATCTGGTCGGCACGATCCAGTGCTGGCCGGTGTCGCTGACCGACCCGGAAGGTCGCCGCCATCCGCTGATCCTGGTCGGCCCGGTGGCGGTGCTGCCCGAGGCACAGGGCGCGGGCTATGGCCAGGCGCTGATGAGCGCCAGCCTGTCGGCCCTGTCTCCCGATGCGCCGCTGCCGCAGGTGATGATCGGCGACCCTGAATACTATGGCCGGTTCTGGGGTTTCAGCGCCGAGCATACCGGCGGCTGGACCTTGCCCGGCCCGTGGGAGCCGCGCCGCCTGCTGGTTCGCTGTACCAATCCGGCGGTGCTGCCGCGCGAAGGCAAGTTGGGGCCGTGGCTGGGTTGAATGGGGTTCATTGCAGCAAGCAGACCATTGTCCCCAAACCTGCCATCTGGCATCGCACAGCGGTGCCATACGAACCGCCACCCGATCTTGCCACGCTGAGCCTTGCGGAGATTGCCGGGCTGAACGCCGCGCGCAAGCTGCCGCCGGTGGACCAGTGGGACCCGAAAGTCAGTGGCGACAGCCTGATGACGATCCGCGCGGACGGACGCTGGTTTCATGACGGTGGCGAAATCCGCCGCCCCGCGATGATCCGCGCCTTCTCGGTTCTGTTGCGCCGTGATGCGGGCGGCCAGCACTGGCTGGTCACGCCGTTCGAGAAACAGGCCATCGCGGTTGAGGATGCGGCCTTTATCGCCACCGATGTTTCGCAAACCGGCGATGCCCTGGCCTTTCGCCTCAATACTGACGAGGTGGTGGTGGCCGGGGCCGATCACCCGCTCACCGCGCGCGGCGATGCTGAAACGCCCGCGCTCTATCTGGCGGTGCGGCACGGCACAGAGGCGCGGATCAATCGCAGCACCTGGCTGCAACTGGTCGATCTGGCCGACACCGACCTGACCGTCGGCAGCCAGGGCGCCCGCTTTTCGCTGGTGCCGCAATGAGCCTAGCCGAGCGCCTGCGCCGGCTCCATGCCGAGGGCCACGCCCGCGCCATCGCACACCGTGACGAGAGCGGCTTTGCCGAGGCCGAATTGCGCCCGGCAGCGGTGCTCGTCGCCATGACCGAGCGTGAGCGGCCCGGATTTCTGCTGATCCACCGCCCCTCCACCATGCGCTCCCACCCCGGGCAGGTCGCCTTCCCCGGCGGCAAGATCGACCCCGGCGAAAGCGCCGAAGAGGCCGCGTTACGCGAAGCATACGAAGAACTTGGCATCCACGAACGCGACGTGACCGTGATCGGCGCCAGCGATGTCTATCGCACCGGGTCGGGCTATGCGATCACCCCGATCATCGCCGTGGTCCCGCCCGACCTGGCTATCAACCCGAGCCCGAACGAGGTCGCCGCCTGGTTCGAAGCCCCGGTCGATTTCGTGTTCGATCCCGCCAACCACACCGAACATTCGGGATTTTGGCAAGGCCGCGAAAGGCGCTACATCGAGATCCTATGGCAGCAACACCGCATCTGGGGCGTGACCGCAGGGATCATCAGCAACCTGGCAAAAAGGATCGCGTGGTGAGCGTGCATATTAATCACGCGGAGACGCGGAGACGCGGAGGAGATGCGCCTAACCGAATGCTGCCCAAAACAGCATTGATTGCGTTTGCCGCTGCGCAGGGAATCGAAAGCGGCGGAGCCGCAAGCGGACTTTCTCCGCGCCTCCGCGTCTCCGCGTGATGCCAGCATGACGACACTTCCGGCAGACACCCCCTGGCTTCAACGCGAAGACCTTTCCATTCTGGTCAAGGCTCTGGGCACGAAGAACGCCCGCTACGTCGGCGGCGCGGTGCGCGATAGCCTGCTGGGGATTGCGGTGAAGGACGTGGACATCGCCACCCCGCTCGAACCGCAGGAGGTGATGCGGCGGCTGAAGGCCCATTCGATCACCGTTGTGCCGACCGGGATCGACCACGGCACCGTCACCGCGGTCCTGCCGCACGGACCGGTCGAGATCACCACATTGCGCCATGACGTCAGCACCGATGGCCGCCGCGCCACGGTGGCTTTTGCCAGCGACTGGCGCGATGACGCCGCGCGGCGCGATTTTACCATCAACGCGCTTTATGCCGATCCGGAAACGCTGGAGGTGTCTGACTGGTTCGGCGGGTTGGATGACCTTGCCGCGCGCCGACTGCGGTTCATCGGCGATGCCCGCCAGCGGATCCGCGAGGATCACCTGCGGATCCTGCGCTACTTCCGGTTTCAGGCGAGATTTGGCAGCCAACCGGCTGATGAAGAAGCCGAATGCGCCGTTTCCGAACTGGCCGCGACGCTCAAGGGCCTGTCGCGCGAACGGGTCGGGATGGAAATGATGAACTTGCTGGGCCTGCCCGATCCAGCCCCCACGGTTGCCCGGATGGCCGAGCTGGGCGTGCTTGCCGTCGTCCTGCCCGAAGCCGATGTTGCGGCGCTGACCGCACTGGTGGATGAGGAACAGCGGCAGGGCGCAGCGCCCGATGCCTTGCGGCGGCTTTCAGCCCTGCTCCCACCCGACGCGGCGCTGGCCGAACAGATCGCCAGTCGGTTTCGCCTGTCTGGCGCACAGAAAAAGCGGTTGGCGCTGGCAGCAGGGCGGGAGCAAGAAACGGGGGAGCCACGCGCCCTCGCCTATCGCCTGGGCCGCGAGGCGGCGCTTGATCGGCTGTTGCTGACTGGCCAGTCGATTGCGCCACTGTCAGACTGGGATGTGCCCGTGTTCCCGCTGAAAGGCGGCGAGATCGTTGCGCGCGGGATCAAGGCCGGGCCGCGCGTGGCGCAACTGCTGCGCGCGGTGGAAACGGACTGGATCGCCGCCGGGTTTGACGATGCGGCGATCCCTGCCCTGCTGGAGGCCCGACTGGCCGATCCGGCATGACCGGTCTTTCCGAACTTGCCCTTGCCCAGCCGCTGCTGATCATCGCGATTGTGGCGATCCTGCTGGCCAGCGCCGGATGGATGATCGAGCGCGAACGCCCGCGTTTTGCCCTGGCCCTGCGCCGCAGCGGTTATCTGGGGATGCTGGCAACTGCCCTGCTGCTGATCGGACAGGCCGCCAACGAAGCCGAACATTCCGACGCAAAGCTGATCCTGGGGCAGCACCCTTCGCTTGTGGTAGAAGGCACCAGCACGGTCGTCCCGATGGCCAGCGATGGGCACTTCTGGGTTACCGCCAAGGTCAACGGCGTGGCGCATGACTTCCTGATCGACACCGGCGCAACCTATACCGGGATGAGCCGAAGCGCGGCGGCAATTTCAGCGATCGAACCGCTGGCGGGCACACCCTTGATCGAACTCGATACGGCAAACGGCGTGATCGAAGCCCGGATCAACGCAGCACGGACCTTCACCTTCGGCAATGTTGCCGCTGCCGGACTGCAAATCGCGGTTCCCGAGCACGATCAGGACAAGACCAACGTGATTGGCATGAACTTCCTGTCCGGGCTGAAATCCTGGCGGGTCGAGGGCAATCGGCTGATTCTTGAGCCCTAGGCACCACTGGGTTCACACTGTTCGCCGCGCTCTAAAACCGGTTATCCCGCGGGAACCCCGTTGGCGGCATCCGTCCGGCGGCGCCGCGCGCCACCTTCCACATCCGCATATCGCCTTCGGTCCGGGTCCGGCCGCTCTCTCCGCCCATCTTCCAGCTCAGCCCATCGTCGAGCTTGAGCGTGGTGGCGTCGGCCAGCCCGCCGTCACGGTAGCGTTGCAGGGTCACACCCTGGCCCTTGGCCAGCACCGGCAGTTCTTCAAGGCTGAAGATCACCAGTTTGCGGTTATCGCCGACCACGGCGACGTGATCGTGTTCGGGCGGGATTTCCCGCACAACCGCCAGCTTCACGCCGGGCTTGGTGGTCATAACCCCGCGCCCCTTGCGGGTTTCGGCCAGCAGCTCGTCCGCTTCGGCGGCAAAGCCGCGTCCGGCATCGCTGGCCAGCAGCAGCTGCGCCTTGGGCCGATAGACCAGCAGGCTGACGATCTCTGCCCCGGCATCGATATCGACCATGGTGCGGATCGGCTCACCAAAGCCGCGCGCCGATGGCAGCTTGTCACACCCCAGGGTGTAGAACCGGCCATTGTCGCAGGCGACCAGCAGCTTGTCGGTGGTCTGGGCGTGGACAGCAAAGGCCGGGCCATCGCCTTCCTTGAATTTGAATTCCCCCCCTTTGCCATCGACCCCGAGCGGTGAGTGCCCGGAAGCGCCCCTGATCCAGCCCTTGGCGGAAAGGATCACGGTGACCGGCGCTTTCTCGATCATCGCGTCCATACTGAACACGGCCGTCGGCGCGGCCTCGGCAATGGTGGTCCGGCGGCGGCCAAGCGCGGTGTCTTCGCCGTAATCCTTGCGCAAGTTGCCCAGATCGCGCTTGAGCCGGGTTCGCTGGCGGGCCGGACTGTCGAGCAGTTTTTCCAGCTCGTCCTTTTCGGCCAGCAGATCATCCCGCTCGCGCCGCAATTCCATTTCCTCGAGCTTGCGCAAGCTGCGCAGCCGCATGTTGAGGATTGCCTCGGCCTGGCGGTCGGTCAGGGCAAATTCGGCCATCATTACCGGTTTGGGTTCATCCTCGGTCCGGATGATCTCGATGATCCGGTCAAGGTTGAGGTAGGCGATGATGTAGCCATCGAGCAGTTCCAGCCGGCTGGCGATCTTTTCCAGCCGGTGGCGGGTGCGGCGCAGCAGGATATCGATCTGGGCGATCACCCATTCCTGCAGCAGCAGCTTCAGGCCCAGCACGCCCGGCGTGCGCCCCGCATCAAGCACGTTGAGGTTGAGGTTGAAGCGCGTTTCAAGGTCGGTCAGCTTGAACAGCGATTCCTTGAGCAGCTCGGGATCGACGTTGCGGCTCTTGGGCACGAAGACCAGCCGGATCTGCTCGTCGCTTTCGTCGCGGATGTCCTCAAGGATCGGCAGCTTCTTGTCGGCGATCGCTTGCGCGACCTGCTCGATCAACTTGCCCTTCTGCAGCTGATAGGGAATTTCGGTGACGACCAGCTGCCACTGTCCTCCGCCGAGTTTTTCGATCCCTGTACTTTCCCACGATCCGTCGGCCTCGCGCCCAGTGGAAAAGCGCCCGCGCACCCGCATCGCGCCGCGCCCGGTTTCATAGGCGGCGGAAATCACCGCCTCGCTTTCCACCACCACTCCGCCGGTCGGGAAGTCCGGACCCTTGAACACCTTCATCAGATCGGCGTGTTCGACGTGGGGATTGTCGATCAGCAGCAATGTGGCGTCGATGATTTCGGCAACGTTGTGACTGGGAATGTTGGTCGCCATCCCCACCGCGATTCCGCTGGCGCCATTGGCCAGCAGGTTGGGGAACAGCCCGGGGAAAATCTCCGGCTCTTCCTCTTCGCCGTTATAGGTGGGTATGAAATCGACCGTGCCTTCGTCCAGCCCGGCCATCAGCTGGATTGCCGTCTTGGTCAGCCGTGCTTCGGTATAGCGATAGGCAGCGGCATTATCGCCATCGATGTTGCCGAAGTTGCCCTGTCCTTCAACCAGCGGATAGCGCAGGCTGAAATCCTGGGCGAGGCGGACCATCGCATCATAGACGCTGGCATCGCCATGCGGGTGATACTTGCCGATCACATCGCCGACCACGCGGGCCGATTTCTTGAAGGCCTGACTGGGATCGAGCTTCAATTGCCGCATCGCCCACAGCAGGCGGCGGTGGACCGGCTTCAGCCCATCGCGCAGATCGGGCAGCGAGCGCGCGGTAATCGTGCTGAGCGCATAGACCAGATAGCGTTCCGACAACGCGGAATCGAACGGCGCATCGACGATGGCGTCAAACGGATCGGGTTCTTCGGTGGTATCTGTGGTCATCTTGGCCACGCCCTAGCAGGGGGAATCGCGGGATTCCATGCGGACGAGCAGGTTTTGCGCAGGGGTTTTCATATGCGCACGCAAAGGCGCAAAGGCGCCAGGGTGTCTTGCTTGCGGCGAAGCCGCCCGCACAGAAGCGCGCGTGCAAATCGCGACCAGAAACTCAGGGCGACCTGCCTGCCCTTTGCAACATCTTCGCGCCCTTGCATCTTTGCGAGAGAATTTAACGCCGCTGCATATCCCGGCTTTCGCCCGGGATCCGCACTTCCAGCCCGTCCAGCGCCTCGCTCAGCTCGATCTGGCAGGCGAGGCGGCTGGTGCGGGTTACGCCGGCGGCGAGGTCGAGCATGTCTTCCTCGTCCTCGCTGGCGCGCGGCAAGCGGGTGAACCAGTCCTTCGCCACGATCACGTGACAGGTCGAACAGGCCATCTGCCCTTCGCAGGTCCCCTCCAGCGGCATCCCGGCGTTCTGTGCCACTTCAAGCAGGCGCAGACCCGGTGCGCCCTCGGCCTCAACCTTGTCGCCCGCGGCGGTGATGAAAGTGACCTTGACCATCAGACCCCTTGCGCTCTGGCCGCCGCTTCGATCGCGGTGCAGGCGGCCTCAACCTCTTCCCTAGTGGTATAGCGCCCAAAACCCAAGCGGATCGAATTGCGGGCCTGGGCCGGTTCCAGCCCGATCGCGCTGAGTACCCGGCTCGGCGCGCCGGTACCGCTACCGCAGGCCGATCCGGCCGAAAAGGCCAGGGTCCGGCAATCGCTGAGCAAGCGCGGAAAGTTCAGCCCATCACGCCGCAGATTGAGGTTGCCCGGCCAGCGCGCCGTCTCGCTGCCATTGACCGTCCAGCGCGACAGGATCGAGCGGGCAAGCTCCGCGAGCCCCGAAAGGTGCTGGAAATCCGCCTCGATCCGCTCAGCCGCCAGCGCAGCCGCCGCCCCGAACCCGGCGCAGAGCGCGGGGGAAAGCGTGCCCGATCGCAGGCCGCCCTCTTGTCCGCCGCCGTGGATCAGCTCGCCGATCTTGACCCCGTCGCGCACCCACAAGGCGCCAATCCCCTTGGGGCCATAAAGCTTGTGCGCGGTCACCGCGATCAGATCCGCGCCATCGGGCGGGGCCAGCTTGCCCGCACCCTGCACCGCATCGCACAGGAACAGCGCGCCGATTTCGTGCGCCCGCTCGGCCAGCCGATCGACCGGCTGGATCGTGCCGATCTCGTTATTGACCTGCATCACCGCGACCAGCCCGGTGCCTTCGGCCAGCGGCACCTCGGGATCGACCAGTCCGTCGGTGCCGACCGGCAGCACCTGAAGCTCTGCCCCGGTCGCAATCGCCGGATTGACCACGGCGGAATGCTCGATCGCCGAATAGGCGATGGCGCGTTTGTCATCCCCCCGCGGAACCGAGCGGATCGCCTGGTTGAGCGCCTCGGTAGCGCCGCTGGTGAAGATCACCCGCCCGCCCTTTGGCAGCAGCGCCGCGACCTGTTCGCGCGCCACCTCAACCGCCGCCGCCGCCGCCCGCCCGGGGCGGTGCATCGAGTGCGGATTGGCAAAGCCCATGCTTTCCGGCCCGGCCAGCCAGGGCAGCATTGCCGCACGCGCTTCGGGTGCCAGCGGGGTGGTCGCCTGATGGTCAAGATAGATGAATTGGCCGGACATTCTCGGAATCGTTGCTTTTATGACGTTCGTTTCTATATAGCGCCTGCTTTCCGATCCTAGCCCAAAGCGGTCCGGCATCCGATAATTCCCCGGACGCCGCGCAAGGGGCCAACCGAGAACAGGCCAGAACCATGCCCGCAGTGATCTTCCCCGGACCCGAAGGCCGCCTTGAAGGCCGTTTCCAGCCCGCCAGCCGCAGCCGCGCGCCGGTGGCGATGATCCTGCATCCGCACCCGCAGGCCGGTGGCACGATGAACGACCGGATCACCCAGCACCTCTACAAGACATTCGTCGCGCGCGGGTTCGCCACGCTGCGGTTCAATTTCCGCGGGGTCGGGCGCAGCCAGGGCAGCTTTGACAACGGGATCGGCGAACTGTCGGACGCCGCAGCGGCGCTCGATTGGGTCCAGTCGATCCACCCTGAAGCCAGCACGACCTGGATCGCGGGCAACTCGTTCGGTTCGCTGATCGGGATGCAGCTGATGATGCGCCGCCCGGAAATCCGCGGCTTCATCTCGATCGCGCCGCCGGCCAATATGTATGATTTCAGCTTCCTGGCGCCCTGCCCGGCATCGGGCATCATCATTCAGGGCGCGGCCGATACGGTGGTGACTCCCAATTCGGTGCAGAAGCTGGTGGACAAGCTGCGCACCCAAAAGCACATCACCATCCATCACGAGGAAATCCCCCGTGCCAACCACTTCTTCGAGAATGAAACCGAAGAACTGATGCGCTCGGTCGATAATTACCTCGATATGCGGCTCTCGCCGGATTGCCCGATCCGCTAACGCGCAAGCGGCAATCGATCCGAAGCACACTCGTCATGCTGAACTTGTTTCAGCATCCATCCAGCGGTTTGCTTCGCAGCTTCGGATTCAGCAAAACGCCGCGATTGCCCGGACCAGAAGCAGCCGTGCAGATCGCCAGATAGACCCTGAAACAAGTTCAGGGTGACGGATCATATTACCGCGAACTAGTTCGGCGCGGCGTTGACGAGGCTTTTGCCGGAATCGACCGGGATCAGCCAGATCGCCAGGTTGCCGGCCGTTATCGCGGCCAGCAACAGCATCAGCATGGCCTGTTTGGTCCGCCCGCCCCGGCGCAGCAGCATGATCGCGCCGATTATCAGCGCGATCACTACCAGCATCATGACCGAAAGGACCGTATCGGTGCCCATCAGCGCGCCAGCTTGCCCGCCATGCCGATGATGTCATCGAGCGGATTGCCATCGCCGTTGAGGTCGATCAGCGAGCCCAGCCCGCCGAGCATTCCGCCGCCGCTTGCCGGGGCTGCCTGCTGACCGCCGCCCAGCACCGAGCCCAGGATCGAGCCGAGAATGCCGCCGGCACCACCCTGCGTCTGCTGTCCGCCGCCGCGCGAGGAGAGGTAACCGCCGACCAGCATCGCCAGGATCGGCAACATCTTCTTGAGAATCGCCGGATCGATCCCGGTTTGCCCCGAAGCGTGCCCGGCAACCGTGCGGCTGACATCCTTTGATCCGAAGATCTGGCCCAGAATGTCATTGCCCTTGTTCACGTCGGTGTCCTGCGGGCCGAGCACGTTATCGGCCAAACCGGCCCCGCCGAGCTCCCCGAGCATCCCGATCAGGCTGCCAAGGCCGCCCTCACCGCCGCCAGCGGCATCGCTCTGTTTCTGGAAACCGCCGACCACCGCCGGAAGCAGCGCCCCGGCACCGGCTTCGGCCATGGCGGGCGGAATGCCAAGCTGGTTGGCAATTGCATCAAGCCCGCCCGAAGCGCGCAGCATATCCATCATATCCATGGTCCGAATCTCCGAAAATGAGTGATTGTGCGGCAGTTTAGCGCCTCGGCACTCGCGCGCCAGCAAATATGCGGCATTTGACAGGCCGGGCGGCAAGCCGCAGGTTACGGCGATGGATCAAACCGCATTCTCCCGCCGTCAGACCCTTGCCCTGCTCGGCGCAAGCACCGCCTCGCTCGCTCTTGCCGGATGCAACCGGGCGGCAACAACGATTGGCACCGCACCGCCGGTTGCAGCGAACGACTACCTGGAAACCGTCGCCTGGCAATTGCTGGGTCTGTCGCCCGAAGGGGCCACCTCGCTCGGTCTCGACAAGGGTGAGCACAGTGCGCTTCGCGGCAAACTGGGCGATCGCTCCGCCGCCGGACAACGCCAGGTCGCCGACCTTCTGCGCCAGACATTGAATGTCCTGCCCGGCTATGACCACGCCGCGCTCGATCCTGCCGCCCGCACCAGCCTGGATGTCGTCAAGAGCGCCTTCTCGGTCGGGCTTGATGGCTTTGCCCTGCCCTATGGCGATGTCGCTGTGGGTGGCTGGCGCAACACGCCCTATGTCGTGATCCAGAACGTCGGCGCCTATCTCGATACGCCGCGTTTCCTTGATAGCGAACACCCGGTCAGCGATGCCGCCGATGCCGAGGCCTATCTGGCCCGGCTTGAAGCCTTTCCCGCCCAGCTTGATGGCGAGCTGGAACGGCTGAGTGAAGCCGGCCGGATCGGTGCGATTGCCCCGTCTTTCCTGCTCGAAAAGGCGATCCGCCAGCTGACCATGACCCATCAGGATGCGGCCAAGGGCGGCGGTCTGGTCGATGCCCTGGTGCGGCGGACAAAGGCCATCCCCGGCGACTGGGAAAAGCGCGCCATGGCCTTGGCGACCGGCCCGGTCGCTGCGGCGCTCAACCGGCAGCTGACCGAGCTGAAGGCCCAGCAGCAACGGTCCACTGACCATGCCGGACTGTGGGCGCGCCCGCACGGCGATGAATGGTACGCCTGGGGCCTGCGTGCCAGCACCACCACCCGCCACACTCCGGATGAGGTTCACCGTTTCGGGCTGGAAGCGGTGAAGGAGCTGAACGCGCGGATGGACCCGATCCTGCGCGGGCTGGGGTACAGCCAGGGTACGGTCGGTGCGCGAATGGCGGCGCTGGGCAAGGACCCGCGCTTCCAGTTCCCCAACAACGATGCCGGACGGGCCGAAGTGATCGCCACGATGCAAGGCAAGATCGATTTCATCCGCACCAAACTGCCGCAGGCCTTCCACACGCTGGTACGCGGCAATCTTGAGATCAAGCGCCTGCCCCCGGCCGAGGAAGACGGCGCTCCCGGCGCCTATGGCGGGGCCGGATCGATTGACGGGACCGTGCCGGGCAAGATCTGGCTCAACCTTGGTGATGTCAGCCGCCACAGCCGCTATTCGGTCGCCACCCTGGCCTTCCACGAAGGGATCCCCGGCCATGTCTGGCAAGGCGAATATGCCAACCGCCTGCCGCTGATCCGCACGCTGCTGGCCTTCAACGCCTATAGCGAAGGCTGGGCGCTCTATGCCGAGACGCTGGGTGACGAGCTGGGCGCCTATGACGGCGATCCGCTGGGCCAGCTGGGTTATCTGCAATCGATCGCCTTCCGCGCCTGCCGTCTGGTGGTCGATACCGGGCTTCACGCCAAGCGCTGGACCCGCGAACAGGCGGTCAACTGGTTCGCCGAAACCAATGGTTCCGGCCTGGCGGAGGTTGCGCCAGAGGTTGATCGCTATTGCTCATGGCCGGGCCAGGCCTGCGGTTACAAGATGGGCCATACCGAGATTCTGGCGCTGCGCGAACGGGCCAAAAAGGCGCTCGGCACGAAATACGATCTGCGCGATTTCGACGATGCGGTGGTAACCGGCGGAAATGTCCCGCTCGACGTGCTGGGCCGGAATGTCGATCGCTATATCGCTGAAAAGAAATCGGTCTGACTGCCACCCTACGGCGTTTTACCTGTCACATAAAACTGTTAGGATCGGCCTATCAGGGGATCAGGCGGCTCAACCGAGTCGCCCCTATTCAAGGAGTCGCTTTCCATGGGTTTCTTCAGCAAGATCAAGGACGCCATTTTCGGTCACAAGGCCGAGGCCGCCACCCCGGCACCCGAAGCGGCGCCCGCCGCAGCTGCCGCACCGGCCCCTGCACCCGAACCGGTTGACGTGGAAGCCGTGCTGAGCGGGATGAACGGCGCCGATACGCTCAACTGGCAAAGCTCGATCGTTGACCTGATGAAGCTGGTCGGGATCGATTCGAGCTTCGAAAACCGCAAGGCGCTGGCGCATGAGCTGGGCGATGCGGACTATTCCGGCTCGGCCGAGGAAAACATCGCGCTGCACAAGGCGGTGATGAAGGGCCTGGCCGAAAACGGCGGCCGGGTTCCGGCTTCGATGCTCGACTGATCGGGCCAGTAAAGGTCAACAAAAAGGGGCTCCGCACCACCCGGTTCGGAGCCCCTCTTGTTTGCGCGGACGGCGCGACGCTTACTTCTTGCCGAACAGGCCCGCTGCCATCCCGGCGATATCGTTCAGCGGATTGCCATCGCCATCACGGTCCAGCATCCCGGCCACGTTCGACAGCGCGGGGTTGTCCTTGAGCATTCCCGAAATCTTCTCAAGCCCGCCTTCACCGCCAAGCTGCTGCGCGATCTGGCCGAGCTGACCGACATCCAGTCCGGTCTTGGCCGCGGCGCCTTCGATCGTGTCGCCCGGTTCGGCATGGCTCTGCCCCAGCGCGGCGACTGCCTTTTCGGCCATGGCCGGATCGATCCCGACCTTTTCGGCGATCGCCGACACATCAAGATTTCCGCCCAGCTGGCCCAGAATTCCGTCAAGCATTCCCATGATTTGGGACTCCTATGCAAAGAGGAAGCGCCATCATGCGCCGCAGTGATGGCAGTTCCAAGTCAAATCGCGGCAAGATCCGGCTCAACCCAGCCCCGCCGCGCGGCAACCGAAAACAGCACGCCGCGCGAATAGAACCTGAACGGCCAGTCGCGCGGGGCAAGATCGCTTTTCAGCAGTGCGTTGACCGTGCCGAGCAGGCCCTCTTCCGGGCAGCAGGCCACGAAACGGCGCACCCCGATGATGTAAAGCTGGGTCAGGGTTTCGTGATAGCCCTGACTATCATCGTTCACGCCGCCGACCGCCTCGTTGTACGACCGGATGATCCCGGGAAGCTGGGTTTCCAGCGCAATATCGGGGCGTTCGAGCACCAGCCAGGTGCAGGCGGCAAGATGGGCCTCGTGGGTCCATTCGGCCTTGGGCAGAGTGCGGGCAAGCAGACCCTCGCCGATATGGCGCACGGCCTCGGCAGAAGGGAACAGTCGGATCGGGTGGTCAGTCATGATCGGAAACTCCGGGTCAGGATCGACCCGGAGTTTCCGGATCAGGTCAGGCCGCCTTGGGGGCGGATTCAAGCACGCCTTGATCGACGTAATCGACGAATTGGGCGAAGTTCTCAACGAACTTGCCGACCAGTTCGCTGGCGTTGCGATCATAGGCTTCGCCATCGGCCCAGGCCCCGCGCGGATCGAGCAGGTTGGTATCGACGCCCGGCACCGCGACCGGCACTTCGAAACCGAAGTTGGGATCACGCTTGAATTCCGCGTCGTTGAGGCTGCCGTCGAGTGCGGCGTTGAGCAGCGCGCGGGTGGCCTTGATCGGCATCCGCTTGATCCCCGGATCGGTCGCCTTGCCGCCCGACCAGCCGGTGTTGACCAGCCAGCACTGCGCCCCGCTTTCGGCAATCCGCTTTTTCAGCAGGTTGCCATAGACGCTGGGATGGCGCGGCGTGAAGGCAGCGCCAAAGCAGGTGCTGAAGGTGGCTTCAGGCTCGGTCACGCCGATTTCGGTGCCTGCGACCTTCGCGGTATAGCCCGAGAGGAAGTAATACATCGTCTGATCCGCAGTCAGCCGCGCGATCGGCGGCAACACGCCAAAGGCATCCGCGGTCAGCAGGATGATGTTCGAGGGCGGCGGGCCGAGGTTCTTTTCGCTGGTGTTGGGAATGAATTCAATCGGATAGGCGCCGCGGGTATTTTCGGTCTTGCTGGCGTCGGTGAAGTCCAGCTCGCGCGTTTCCGGGTCCATCGCCACGTTCTCAAGGATCGTGCCAAACATCTTGGTGGTGGCGTAGATTTCCGGCTCACCCTCGGCCGAAAGGTTGATCATCTTGGCGTAGCAGCCGCCTTCGAAGTTGAACACCGCCTGGTCCGACCAGCCGTGCTCGTCATCACCGATCAGCGTGCGGCTGGCGTCAGCCGAAAGGGTGGTCTTGCCGGTGCCCGAAAGGCCGAAGAAGATCGCGCTCTTTCCGTCAGAGCCAATGTTGGCGCTGCAGTGCATCGGCATCACGCCCTGGGCCGGCAGCAAGAAGTTCAGCAGGCCGAACACGCCCTTCTTCATTTCGCCCGAATATTCGGTGTTGCCGATCAGGATCAGCTTCTCGGTGAAGTTGACCGCGATCACCGTATCGCTGCGGCAGCCGTGGCGTTCCGGATCGGACTTGAAGCTGGGCAGGTTGAGGATGGTGTATTCCGGCGTGAAGGCGGCCACCTCCTCTGCGGTCGGGCGTACCAGCAGGGTGTGGACGAACAGGCTGTGCCAGGCCAGCTGAGTCACCACGCGCACATTCACCCGGTATTCGGGCTGACTGCCGCCGAACAGATCGGCGACATAGAGTTCTTCCTGCCCCTTCAGCGCGGCAAGGAAATCCGCCTTCAGGTTGGCCCAGTGCTCACCCGTCATCGGCTGGTTGATGGCGCCCCAGTTGATCTGGTCTTCGGTGGTGGCATCACGGACGACATACTTGTCCTTGACGCTGCGCCCGGTGAACCGGCCGGTATCGACCAGCAGCGCGCCATCCTTGGTCAGACGCCCCTCACCCCGCTTGAGCGCGTGCTCAACCAGCGCCGCGGTGCCGAGGTTGGCATGAATTGCAGCGTCGGTAACAAAGCCCTGCTGGGCGAGCGGGTAGGTAAGCGAGGCGGTCAAGGCAATCTCCAATCCCGAAAGCGTAGGGCAGAATGAGAACCATCCCACTTTCCGCATGAAAACATTTCCGCATACGAATGCGGAGGATTCGCGAGGCGCGCATAGTCGAGCATGGCGATTCCGTCAAATCGCCGGACCGAGCTATCCTCAGCCCCCCGCAAACAGCGCTGCGCGGCGGGCCGAGGTGCATTGCGCGACCGTTCGTTAGCGGCTAATCCGATGGCCCGCCCGCAGCCGGTGAAAGCCCTTCCCGCACCCGATCATGGCCGACGTTCAGACCGCTCCCCCTTCGCCGCATCAGCAGCAGGTGATCGCGCTGGTCGATGATGATCGCAATATCCTCACCACCGTTTCGATCGGCTTGCAGGCTGAAGGCTTTGCCACGCGGGTCTATTCCGATGGCGCGGCGGCGCTGAAGGCACTGCTGGAAAATCCGCCCGATCTGGCAGTGTGTGACATCAAGATGCCTCGCATGGACGGGCTCGAACTGCTGCAGCAGCTGCGCGCCAAAAGCGCACTGCCGGTGATCCTCCTGACCAGCAAGGACGAGGAGACGGACGAGGCGCTGGGGCTGGCGATGGGCGCGGACGATTACATCGCCAAGCCGTTCAGCCAGCGGCTGCTGGTCGCACGCATCCGCGCGATCCTGCGCCGCACCGAACTGGTGCGCGGCGAAGCGGAAAGCCCGGATGAAGACCTGCCCTCACCCGCCGCGCTGGTCCGCGGGCGGTTGGAAATGGACCCCACCCGCCACCGCGTGACCTGGGCCGGAACGCCGGTTTCGCTGACTGTGACCGAGTTCATGATCCTTGAGGCGCTGGCCGCGCGGCCGGGCGTGATCAAAAGCCGCAACCAGCTGATGGATGCGGCCTACAGCGACGATGTCTTCGTCGATGACCGCACGATCGACAGCCATATCAAGCGCCTGCGCCGCAAGTTCCGCGCGGTCGATCCGCAGTTCTCGGGGATCGAGACGCTCTATGGCGCGGGATATTCCTTCACCGATGGTTGATGCGCGTCCGAAAGGTAACTGGAAGCGCCGCACCAGCCTGACCGTGCGGATCCTGGCGGTGAACATCATCGCCCTGGGGCTGATGGCGGGCAGCCTGTTCTACCTCGATTCCTATCGCAAACAGCTGTTCGAAGAGCGCTTCAAACTGGCCCGGGCCGAGGCCGAGATCGCCGCTGCCGGTCTGGCCGGGGCCGGACCGCAGGCCCGCCGCGACCTGATGGTCAGGGTCGGTCAGGCCCAGCACCTGCGGCTGCGCCTCTATGACAGCAGCGGCGCCCTGCTGCTGGACAGCTTCGCGCTGGCGCCGCCCAGCTTCACCCTGGTCGATCCGGACAGTGAAAGCTGGTGGGAGCGCGGCGGCCGGGCGATCGACGCGGGGATGCGGCTGGTCCTGGGATCGCAGACCAGCGAACCCTATCGCGATCCGCCCCGTGATACCGCCGCGGCCTGGCCGGAACTGGGGGAAGCCGCCCGGTCCGGCACCAGCGTGATCGTGGCCCGCGCCGCACCGGACGAGACGCCGATGATCAACGCCGCGGTCCCGGTCGGCAGCGATGGGCAGCTACTGCTGGCGACCCGCAACGCCCGCGATGTGACCCAGGCAGTGCGCGATGCGCGCGGCACGCTGGGAATCGTGCTGAGCGTGACCCTGCTGATCTCGATCCAGCTTTCGCTGTTCCTTGCACGGACGATCGTCCAGCCGCTGCGCGCGCTGGTTCGCGCGGCGGTGCGGGTCCGGCTGGGCCGCGATCGCGCGGTCGAGGTACCGCGCCTGCCCGAGCGCGGGGATGAGATCGGCCTGCTGGCCCGCGCGCTGTCCGACATGAGCGGCGCGCTGCGCAGCCGGATTGACGCGGTGGAAAGCTTTGCCGCCGATGTCGCGCATGAAATCAAGAACCCGCTGGCCTCCTTGCGCAGCGCGGTCGAAAACCTTGAGACGGTCAAGGACGAAGGACTGCGCGCCGAACTGACCCGGATCGCGGCGCACGATGTCCAGCGGATCGACCGGCTGGTCACCGAAATCGCCGAGGCCAGCCGGATCGACGCTGAATTGAGCCGCACCCAGTTCATGCCGGTGGACTTGCTTGCGCTCGCCCAGCGGCTAGTCAGGGCCCGCGATGAACGCGGCGAAAACGCTGAGTGCCGGATCGATGTCAGCGCCCGGGGCGCGGGACCGTGGGAGGTTCCGGGGGACGAAGCGCGGCTGGTCCGGGTGCTGGAAAACCTGCTCGACAATGCCGTCTCGTTTTCGCCGCCGCACGGTGAGGTTTCGGTCATGCTGCGCCGCGATGATGATCGGGTAGAACTGTCCGTGCTCGATCACGGACCCGGTATTCCGGCTGAAGCGCGCGACAAGGTGTTTGACCGGTTCCATTCGCTGCGCCCGGCAGAAGAAGACTTTGGCCACCATTCCGGACTCGGTCTGGCAATTGCCCGGACCATCGCCGAAGCGCACGATGGCACGCTGGTCGCCCATGATCGTCCCGACGGACAGCCGGGCGCCTGCCTGATCCTGTCCGTGCCCGCGCGGATCGAGGAAGAGGACGAGGAATGAGCCTGGTCCATCAGGCCACCTGCGTTGCGATCCAAGGCCGTGCGCTGCTGATCGAGGGACCGCCGGGGAGCGGCAAGAGCAGCCTGGCGCTGGCCCTGATCGATCGCGGCGCAGCCCTGATCGGCGACGACGGGGTGACTTTGGAGCGGAACGAAGGCCGCCTGATAGCCAGCCCCCCGCCCCATACCGCCGGCTTGATCGAGGTGCGCAACCTTGGCCTGCTCGACTGGCCGATCGTGGCCGGGGTGCCGGTGGCGCTGGTGCTGCGGCTCGATCACGAAGCGCCACGTTTCGTCGAACAAGCGGAACGCCTGACGCTTGGCGGGATCGACCTGCCGCTGATCCGCATCTGGCCCGGCGGAGAGATTCTTGCGCTCAAGGTGGAACTCGCCCTGGCCCGGTTCGGTATCGGCTGATCGCAGCGTCTCCGCCGGGGACACACCGTTCCGGCCCCTTCACATTCTGCTCGGCACGGGCCATCTACTGCCTACAGCCATGAGCGAATCTTCACCTCCCGGCCCTCGCCAACGCCTGCTGCTGGTCACCGGGCTGCTCGGCGCGGGCAAGACCACGGCGCTGCGCGTGCTGGAGGATCTTGGCTGGGAAACGATCGACAATTTCCCGATCCGCCTGCTCGAACGGCTGTTCGATGGCTCGGATGGCTCGGCGGGTGATCTGCGCGCACCACTGGCGATCGGGTTCGATTCGCGCACCCGCGGCTTTGATCCGGCCAAGACGATCGAACAGGTCAAACGGCTTGCCGGGCGCAGCGATCTTGAGGTGACGACGCTGTTCCTCGATTGCTCGGGCCAGGAGCTGGAGCGGCGCTACAACGAAACCCGGCGGCGTCATCCGCTGGCGCATGACCTGCCCGTCGCCAGCGGAATCGCGGCCGAACGCGAGCTGATGGAGCCGCTGCGGCGCTGGGCCGATATGGTGATTTCCACCACCAGCTATACCAGCAACGATCTGCAGCAGGCGATCCGCGATCGCTTTGCCAAGGATGCCCCGGCTGAAATGACCGTCAGCGTGACCAGCTTCGGATTTTCGCGCGGGACCCCGCCGCTGGCCGATCTGGTGTTCGATATGCGCTTTCTCGACAATCCGCATTGGGACCCGCAATTGCGCCCGCAGACCGGCCGCGATCCGGCCGTGGCCGACCATATCCGCAAGGACCCCGCCTGGGATGAGGCCTTTGCCCGGATCAGGGACCTGATCCTGCAACTGCTCCCGCGGTACCGGGCGCAGGGCAAGCCCTATGTCAACATCGCCTTCGGCTGCACGGGCGGGCGGCACCGTTCGGTCTTCACCGCCGAAGAGATCGCCCGCGCGATTGCCGCAGCCGGTTTTGCCCCCAACCTGGTTCACCGCAACCTGACCGCCCGTGCGGCAGACGCGGTGGAAGGAAAGCATTGACCGTGCAGGACCTTCGCGCCATGCCCCAGCGCTTCCCCCCGGGACGATTCGTCGGGGCAAGCAACAAGAGGTCGGGTCTCGCATGATCGGCATCATCCTCGTCACCCATGGCAAGCTGGCCGAAGAGTTCGTCTCGGCCATGCAGCACGTCGTGGGCAAGCAGGACGGCGTGCGCACGGTCTGCATCGGCCCGAACGACGATATGGAGGCGCGCCGCGCCGAGATCGCCGCCGCCGTGGGCGATGTCGATACCGGTGAGGGTGTGATCATCCTGACCGACCTGTTCGGCGGCACCCCGTCAAACCTGGCGATTTCGCTGATGGAGCGCGGCAAGGTTGAGGTTATCGCCGGAACCAACCTGCCGATGCTGATCTGGCTGGCCAAGGCGCGGGGCTGTATGCCGCTCGAACAGGCGGTACGCGCCGCGCGCGATGCCGGGCGCAACTACATCACGATCGCGTCGGAGTTTCTCGGCCAGGACGCCTGATAACGATACAGACTTGGGGGCATGATGAGCGAGGTTCGGGAAAGCGTCGAGATCGTAAACAACCGGGGCCTTCACGCCCGGGCCAGCGCCAAGTTCGTGAATGCGGTGGTAAAGCTCGGCTCCGCGGTGCAGGTCCAGGTCGAAAAGGATGGCAACAGCGCCGCCGGGGCCTCGATCCTGGGGCTGATGATGCTGGGCGCGGCCAAGGGCGATACGGTTGACATCGTGGTATCGGGCGAAGCTGCCGATGCCGCGCTGACCAAGCTGGTCGGGCTGGTCAAGGACGGCTTCGGCGAGGATTGATCCGTGGCCGAACGCCGCCTGATTACCGGTTTTTCCAACCCCACGGTCAAGTTCCTGCGCAGCCTGCGGGACAAGAAGCACCGCAAGGCCGCCGGCCGGTTCCTGGCCGAGGGTCTGCGCTTGCTCACCGATGCGCGCGAATCCGGGCACCTGCCCGAAATGCTGGTGATGAGCACCAGCCGCGATCCCCATCAACTGCTTGACCGGCTGGAGGCCGACGTGCTGGCCGCCGGCGGTGAAGTGCTTGAGCTTGCACCCGATCTGCTGGCCAAGATCACCGGCAAGGACAATCCGCAGGCCGTGGCGGGGGTTTTCACCGAATTCGATACAGCACTGACCAATCTGGACCGATCAGCGGCGAAGATCTGGCTGGTGGCGCAGGCGCTGCGCGATCCCGGCAACCTTGGCACCATGCTGCGCACCGGCGATGCGGTTGGCGCGGGCGGGCTGATCCTGATCGACGATTGCGCCGATCCGTTCAGTGCAGAGGCGGTTCGGGCCAGCATGGGCGCGGTCTTTACCCAGAAGATCGGCCAGGCCCGCTGGGACGAATTCCTACCGTGGCTGCGCGGCGGTGCCGGCCAGCTTGTTGCGGCCAGTCTTCGCGATGCGGTGGACTATCGCAGCGCGCCCTATGCCGCCCCGTGCTTCCTGATGGTCGGCAACGAAAGCCGCGGCCTGCCCGAGGAATATGAACTGGCCTGCGATCTGCGCGTAACCATGCCGATGAAGGGCCGCGCCGACAGTCTGAACGCGGCGGTGGCAGGGGCCGTTCTGGCCTATGAAGCGCTGGCGGCGCTGGACTGATCCGTTCAGCCAGCGATCAGGCTGTCCCTGTCAGATTCAGCCCATGACCTTTCGCCTTGCCCTACCCGCGCTGACCCTCCTTTCGGCCTGCGCCACGACCCCGGCTCCCGCCAACCCGGGGGAAAGCACCTGGACATTCGTCGCGATCGACGGCCAGCACCCGGTTTCGTCAAAGACCACGCTGACCATTTCCGAGACGCGGATCGGCGCGAATGTCGGCTGCAACGGGATGGGCGGCGATCTGAAGTTCGACAAGGGGCGACTGATCGTTGGCCCGGTCGTGTCAACGCAGATGTACTGTGACGGCGTCATGGATCAGGAACGCGCGGTTGCCGAACTGCTTGAAGCCGGACCGTACTTCTTCATCGAAAATGGCCGCATGACGATGCGTTCGGACAAGCATTCGGCCGAACTGGTGCGCAAAGTGGAAGACTAGGCCTCTTCCCCGGACCCTTCGATTGCCAGTGCGCCGCCTTCGGCATGGCGCGGGGTCGCCTCGACCAGCGGAACATCCTCGATCTCGCGCTTGCCGATTGCCACGCCCTTGTCGCGCAGGCGCCGGCCAGAGGTCATCACGTTGCGCTCAAAGCTGCCAACGAAATCGTTGTACTTGCGCACCGCCCGGTCCAGCCCGGCCCCCACTCCTTTGAGGTGTTCGCCGGCAGTGGCGATCCGGTCATAGATCTCGGTTCCCAGCCGCCCGATCTCGATCGCTTCCTGCGCCAGCTTGTCCTGGCTCCAGACCATCGCCACGGTCCGCGCGATCGCCACCAGGTTGGTCGGCGTGGCCAGCAACACCCGGCGCTCAAACGCGAAGTCCCACAGCCCCGGATCCTGTTCCAGCGCGGCAGCGACGAAGTGTTCGCCCGGCACGAACATCACCACATAATCGGGCGCTTCCTCGAACTGGGTGTGATAGGCCTTGGCCCCCAGCTGCTGGACGTGATTGCGCATCGCCGAGGCATGGGCGGCAAGATAGCGCACCCGCTCGTCCTCGCTGTCGGCGGCGAAGGCATCCTGATAGGCATTGAGCGAAACCTTGGCATCGATGATCAGGCTTTTCTGCCCCGGAATGCGAACGATCGCATCGGGGCGCAATTTGCCGTCCTCGGTATCGACCGAATGTTCGGTGACGAAATCGGTGTGTTCGGCCAGCCCGCATTGCTCAAGCAGGTTCTTGAGCTGTTGTTCGCCCCAGCGCCCGCGCGCCTTGGGGGCGTTGCGCAAGCTGTTGCCCAGCCGCGCGGCTTCCTCGCGCACCTTGTCCTGCCCTTCGCGCAGCAGGTTGATCTGGCCATAGAGGTGGCTGAAAGCATCGCTGCGCTGCTTTTCCAGCCCCTGGATCTGTTCCTCGTAACTCTTGAGCCGCTGATCGACCGGCGCCAGCAGTGCCTTCAGCCGCTCAGCGCTTTTCTCCTCGCTGTGGGCAAAGCGCTGCTCGGCCTGCGCCATCAGCGCCTGCTGGGCCTGGGCCAGCACCTTGGCCCCGGCGTTTTCGAATTCCTTCTTCAGACTGTCCTGCGCGGTCAGCAGCGCGGTCTTCTGTTCTTCGAAATGGGCGGCGTTGGCCTCAAGCGTTGCCAGCCTGATAGAGGCATCGCCCAGTTCCTTCACCGCGGCGCGAAACCGCCCCTCAAGCTCTTTCGCTTCACCCTCAGCCTCGCTCAGCCGGTCGCGCAATTCGGCCGCCGGGCGCGAACCGGCGAACCAGCCCCCCAACGCCCCGACCGCAAGGCCCAGCAGAAGCAAAACGATAGCGAGAATCTGTCCGTCCATTCCGGCACGCTAACCGGAACGGAGCAAGAACACCAGCCCTATCAAGCCGCCTTGCGCAGCTTATCCAGTTTCTTGAGCACCATCTGCCGTTTGAGGCGGCTGAGGTGATCGATGAACAGGATCCCTTCGAGGTGATCCATTTCATGCTGAAGACAGGTGGCCATCAGCCCGTCCATGTCCTCTTCATGGGTCTTGCCGTCGATATCCTGCCAGCGCGCGCGGATCTTTGCCGGGCGTTCGATATCGGCATAGATCTCGGGCACCGAAAGGCAGCCTTCCTGATAGACCGAAAGGTCTTCGGAAGGGTCGAGGATTTCCGGGTTGATGAACACCCGGGGTTCCTTTTTGGTCGGCTGGTGGTGGTGATGGTGGCCATCATGGTCGCAGGCGACCGGCTCGGCATCCTCATCCTCGGGCTGAAGGTCGATCACCAGCACCCGCAGCGGCACCCCGACCTGAATCGCGGCAAGGCCGATGCCGGGGGCATCGTACATCGTCTCAAACATATCATCGACCAGCGTCTTCAGCTCGGCATTGAACTCGGTAACGGGGACCGAGACCTGCTTCAGCACGGGATCGGGAACTTCAAGGATTTCGCGGATAGCCATAAAGGGTCACATAGTGCGGGGTTGTGAGTGGTTCAACCTCGGGTTTTGATTGGGCTCAAGCGAAGGCGCGAAGATGCCGCCCGTGCGGCGAAGCCGCGAGAAAATCGAATATCCCGCCAGACGATACAATTGCTGTTCAGGAAGTAGCCTTCGGCCAGACGTTGAATCTTTGCGCCTTCGCGCCTTTGCGAGAGAAAATCTAACCCACCGGTCTTCTCGCCCGCAAGGCCTGCGCCAGGGTCCCCTCGTCGAGGTAATCCAGCTCTCCTCCCACCGGCAGGCCGTGGGCGAGCTGGGTGATCCGTACCGGATAGCTTTCCAGCCGCTCGGCGATGTAGTGCGCGGTGGTCTGCCCTTCCAGCGTGGCGTTCATCGCCAGCACCACCTCGTCGATCCCGCCCTGCGATACGCGTTCGAGCAGCCTGCCGATGGTCAGGTCTTCGGGCCGCACGCCTTCCAGCGCGGAGAGTCGCCCGCCGAGCACATGATACCTGCCGGTAAACAGCCGCGCCCGATCGAGCGCCCAGAGATCGGCCACGTCCTCCACCACGCACAGTTGGCGCGCATCGCGGCGCGGATCGGCGCAGATCGCGCAGGGGTTGGTCGTATCGACATTGCCGCAGGTGGCGCACTCAACCAGCCCCTCACGCACCGCGTCGAGCGCTTCGAGCAGCTGGACCAGCGAAGTCTCGCGCCGCTTGATCAGCCACAGCACCGCCCGCCGCGCCGAACGCGGGCCAAGCCCCGGCAGGCGTGAAAGCGCGGTGGTCAGTGCTTCGATCTCTTGCGATGCCATGACCCGACAGATAGGGCGCGGTTTCAGGAAAGGCAAAGCCACCATGCGCATCATCTTCATGGGAACCCCCGATTTCGCTGTCCCGGCGCTGAAAGCGCTGGTGGCGGCGGGGCATGAGGTGGTGGCCGCCTATACCCAGCCGCCGCGCCCCGGCGGCCGGCGCGGCAAGGAGCTGACCCCTACGCCGGTGCACAAGGCGGCCGAAGCGCTGGGGATCGCGGTGCGCCATCCCGCCGGTCTGAAAGGGGCGGAGGCACAGGCAGAATTTGCGGCGCTAAAGGCCGATATCGCCGTGGTCGCGGCCTATGGCCTGATCCTGCCGCAAGCGGTGCTCGATGCGCCAGAGCATGGCTGTCTCAACCTCCACGGATCGCTGCTGCCGCGCTGGCGCGGGGCCGCGCCGATCCAGCGGGCGATCCTTGCGGGGGATGCGGAGACAGGCGTCGATATCATGCGGATGGAAGCCGGGCTGGATACCGGGCCGGTGCTGCTGGAAGGGCGCACGCCGATTGACATCAAGACGGCGGGCGAACTGACCGAGGAACTGGCGCAGATCGGCGCGCGGCTGATCGTCGAGGTGCTGGCGGACCTGCCGGCCTATCCAGAAGTGCCCCAGCCGGACGAAGGCGTGATCTATGCGCACAAGATCGACAAGGCCGAAACCCGGATCGATTTCTTGCAGGATGCCGCGCAGATAGAACGCCAGATTCGCGCTTTTGCCCCCGCCCCGGGCGCCTGGTTCGAGTTCGAAGGCGAGCGCTGCAAGATCCTCGCGGCAGAGCTGGCCGAAGGCAGCGGCGTGCCGGGCCTTGTGCTGGACGAACGCCTGACCATCGCTTGCGGCCATGGTGCGCTGCGCCCCACGCTGGTTCAGCGCGCCGGACGCCCGGTGATGAGCGCCGACGATCTGCTGCGCGGCTGGGCGATCAGTGCGGGAGCGGACCTCGCTTGACCCGCTTCGCCCTCACCCTTGAATTCGATGGCACGCCGTTCTTCGGTCTGCAGCGGCAGGCTCACGGTCTGTCTGTGCAGCAGGCGGTTGAGGAAGCGGCCCATCGGATCACCGGCGAGGAGGTGACGCTCCACGCCGCCGGGCGGACCGACAGCGGAGTTCACGCGCTGGGGATGCGGGTCCACCTCGATATTGCCAAAGACATCGATGCCTTCCGGTTGATGGAGGCGCTCAACCATCACTTGCGACCCTTGCCCTTAGCGGTGCTGGACTGCGTGGCGGTGCCGGACGACTGGCACGCCCGGTTCAGCTGTATCGGCCGCGAGTATCTCTACCGGATCGCCAACCGCCGTGCGCCGCTGACCCTTGATGCGAACCGGGCCTGGCAAGTGCCGCAGCCACTTGATGCCGGGGCGATGCACCGCGCGGCGCAGGCGCTGGTCGGGCGGCACGATTTCACCACCTTCCGTTCGGTCCATTGTCAGGCACAAAGCCCGGAAAAGACGCTCGACCTCCTCAGCGTGGAGCGCGCGGGCGAGGAAGTGCACATCCGCGCCGCCGCACGATCGTTCCTGCACCATCAGGTCCGCTCGATGGTCGGCTGCCTGGCGCTGGTCGGCATGGGCCGCTGGCGCGAGGAACAGGTGGGCGAAGCCTTGGCCGCGCGCGACCGGCAGGCGCTGGGCCTCAACGCGCCCAGCGAGGGGCTTTATTTCGTGCGGGCGCTTTACCCGGGCGAATGACGCACTAGGTTGCATTCTGAAACAGAATCGGGAGATGACCAATGACCTTCACCGGCAAGCAGCTTACCACCCAGCTCGACGCGGACGGCACGCTGACCGTCCAGCTTAATGACAAGACCTGGGACGAGCCCAAGCCCGGCCAGGTGTTGATCAAGGTAGAGGCGACCCCGATCAATCCCAGCGATCTGGGCCTGCTGTTCGCCAGCGCCGATACCGACAATGCAGAATATTCCCCCGGCAAGGTCGTGGCGAAGATGCCCGACAATGCCACCCGCGCGATGAAGGCGCGGCATGGGATCGCCATGCCGGCTGGCAACGAGGCCGCTGGGATCGTGGTTGCAGCGGGCGCAGGGGCCGAGCACCTGCTGGGCAAACGGATCGCCTGCGTTCCCGGCACCGCCTATGGCGACTATGCCATTGCCGAAGCGCAGATGGCCTTCCCGGTTGACGATGGCGTCTCTGCCGAACAGGCCGCATCGTCCTTCGTCAACCCGATGACCGCGCTGGGCTTTACCGAAACGATGAAGATGGAAGGCTTCACTGGCATCGTCCACGCCGCCGCCGCGTCGAACCTGGGGCAAATGCTGGTCAAGATCTGCCAGGAAGACGGGATTCCGCTGGTCAACATCGTCCGCAGCGAGGCGCAGGTAAAACTCCTCAAGGATCTCGGCGCGACCCATGTGCTCAACATGACTGACGCCGATTTCATGCCCAAGCTGATCGACGCGATTGCCGAAACCAAGGCGATGATCGGGTTCGACCCGATCGGCGGGGGCACGCTGGCCGGACAGATCCTGACCGCGATGGAAGCCGCCGCCAGCCGCGGCGCGGCCTTCAGCCGTTATGGCTCAAACGAGCCGAAGAAGGTCTATATCTATGGCGCGCTGGACCTCGGCCCGACTATCCTCAACCGTGCATTCGGCCTGACCTGGGATCTCGCCGGATGGCTGCTCACGCCGTTCATGATGAAAGCCGGGATGGAAGTGGTGGGCCGGATGCGGGCGCGGGTAATGAAGGACCTGACCACCACCTTCGCCAGCCACTACAAGGCTCACGTTTCGCTGGAAGGGATGCTGACCAAGGAAGCGGTCAGCGAATACAACGCCCGCCGGACCGGTGAAAAGTATCTGGTCGTGCCGTAACCTCCCCGGAACGGGGAGGGGGACCATGCGAAGCATGGTGGAGGGGTACGAGCGAGTGTACATTACTTCGAAGGCACATCCCGGTTGATCAACGGCCCACGCGAAACCCTGATCCGAGCACGGCGCTTGCGAAGCGAGATGTCGTTCCCAGAGGTTATACTCTGGAAGGAACTGCGCCAACGCCCGGGCGGCTTCAAATTCCGTCGCCAGCATCCCGCTGGAATCTATATTCTCGATTTCTTTTGCGCCGCTGCGAAGTTGGCTATCGAGGTCGATGGTTGGGGACATGACTGCGCCGATGTCCGTACGAAGGACCAGGCACGGTCAGCATTTCTGCGAACACAGGCTATTGCTACACTGCGGGTTCCCGCCAAAATCGTGCTTGAGGAAGTTCATGTCGCGGTGGCGCGAATTGTGGAAGTATGTGGCCAGCGCATTCCGGAGAGGTAGCGAACACTCGCTCGTACCCCTCCACCCCCGCCTTCGGCGGCGGTCCCCCTCCCCGTTACGGGGAGGCTACCCCTTGGCCACCACGCTTTCGGGCAGTTCGGTGCCGAAGACCCGCTGATAGTATTCCGCCACCAGCATCCGCTCGGTCTCATCACACTTGTTGAGGAACGAGAGGCGGAAGGCGAAGCCCGGATCCTTGAAGATCGCCGTGTTCTGCGCCCAGGTAATCACGGTGCGCGGGCTCATCACGGTGGAGATATCGCCGTTGATGAAGCCTTGACGGGTCAGGTCGGCCACCTTGACCATGTTGGCGACCATCTCTTCCGAGGCGCCTTCGGTCTTCTTGAGGACGATTTCCGCCTCAACCTGCGCGGGCAGATAATTAAGCTGCACCACGATATTCCAGCGGTCCATCTGCGCCTGGTTGATCGCCTGGGTGCCGTGATAAAGCCCGCTGGTATCGCCCAGTCCCACCGTGTTGGCGGTGGCGAACAGGCGGAAGTTGCGGTCTGGCCGGATCACGCGGTTCTGATCGAGCAGGGTCAGCTTGCCTTCGGTTTCCAGAACGCGCTGGATCACGAACATCACGTCGGGGCGGCCGGCATCGTATTCGTCGAACACCAGCGCGACCGGGTGCTGAAGCGCCCAGGGCAGCAGCCCTTCGCGAAACTCGGTAACCTGCAAGCCATCGCGCAGCACGATCGCATCGCGCCCGATCAGATCGATCCGGCTGATGTGCGCATCAAGGTTGATCCGCACGCAGGGCCAGTTGAGCCGGGCCGCAACCTGCTCAATATGGGTGCTTTTGCCGGTGCCGTGATAGCCCTGCACGATCACCCGGCGGTTGAACGCGAAGCCGGCCAGGATCGCCAGCGTGGTATCCGGATCAAAGACATAGGCCGGATCGACATCGGGCGTGCGTTCATCGGCAACGCTGAAGGCCGGAACCTTCATGTCGATATCGATCCCGAACACTTCGCGCACATCGACTTCGATATCGGGCGCGGACAGGACGGTCTGGTTCGTGGTGTCGGTCATGGCTGTTTTGTCGGTCATCGCAGCAAACCGCCTATACGCGCAGCGGCGCGGCTGCAACCGCCTTTGCGCGGGAGCGGTGCGACATTTTCAAACAATCGGTTAAGCGGCGGCAATTTCCGCAAAGTCGGTGGCCCGGCAGGCGCGGTCACGGCCATCGGCCTTGGCCCGGTAGAGCGCACTGTCGGCCAGGCGATAGAGCCGCCGCCAGCATTCATCGGTGTTGATCCGCCCGTCGGCGAAGCCCAGGCTGACCGTGACCCGCAAATCGAACGGCATCTTGTGCGCGCGCACAGCTTCAAGGATCGCATCGGGCGTGCAGGCATCTTGTTCACCCAAGGGAATCAGCAGCGCGAATTCCTCACCGCCAAGGCGCACTGCCAGGCTATCGGCTGGGCGGATCGCCTGGATGACGCGGGCCAGTTCGCGTAGCACCTCATCGCCGGTATCGTGGCCGAGCCGATCGTTGATGCCCTTGAACCGGTCGATGTCGATCAGGATCAGGCGATAGGGCTCAGGGCGGCCGACCGCCATGTCGATAAAGGCCCGGCGGTTCAGCAGGCCGGTCAGATGATCGGAATTTGCCAGACGCAAGGCGGTGATCTCCCCGGCCCGGGCCTTGTCGCGTTCACGGCTGAGTTCGCGCAGGCGGCTGACGATCAGCAACGAGCTGAGTAGCGATTCGACGCCCAGCGCGAGCAGGTTGCCGTTATCCAGCCAGAAGCTGTAGGGCACCAGCGCCAGGCCGTGGGCCGAACGGGCCAGGGAAACCCCGATCGGCGCGCTCCAGGCCAGCAGGAACAGGGGCGCGTTGGGGTCCTTCGAACGCCACGCCACCCCCAGGATCACGAAAGTCAGCCCAACCAGCAGGCTGCAAGCGACGAAATAGAGCCGATCGGTTATCGCCCCGGCGAATGGTGCAAACAGGGCGAAACTCAGGCTTGCGGCAACCAGCAACAGCGCCGATCCCCTGACCGCCCGATCAAGCCATTGCGGATAGGCATTGCGCTGAAAATAGGCGTGAATGAACCCGATTGCAGCAACCGCGGTGCTGGCCAGCAGGACATAGCTCCAGCGCAAGCGGGTATTGTTATCGAGCCAGGGCAAGACTTGCGAGACAAGCCCCGAAGAGGTGAAGGTATAGGCCATCAGCGCGGCCAGCATCGCCGCATAGATCGCCTGGAAACGATAGCGCAGCGCCTTCCACAGCGCGAGGTTGTAGACCAGAAGGGCGAGCCCCAGGCCGGCAAACCCGGCATAGATCGCGGTGACCCACAGCCTGATGCCGCCCGCCTCGCTGCGTTTCATCAGCGCTGCGCCCAGCAGCACTCCGCGCCAGTTCGCGCTGCCCTGCGTTTCGATCTGGATACGATCGAGCGGGGCCGCGCGGGCTGGCACCGGAATCTCGAATATCGCTCCGATGGCCAGATACCGCGACGCCGTTGCAGAAGTGAACTCCGCCGCCGCAGTGGTGCCGTCGGCGTAGTGGAAGACGATCCGCTCGCCGTCTTGCCAGACGCTGGTGTGGCGCAGGACCAATGGATCTTCGGGGTTCGAGACCACTGGGCGGAACTTCAGCCTTACCGAAAAATCGCCTGCGCCAAGCGCGGCCTGACTGCCTCCGCAGACCTCAGCCCCTGATTGAACGATCAGTCGTTCGGCCTCGGATGCGGCGGGATCAAGCCGGGTCAGGCAGGTCTGAAGCGGTACGGAAGCCAGCGCAGGCGCGGCAAGGCACAGCGCGGCAAGCGCCGACAGCGCCGCGAACGCCCGTCCTGCAAACCTTTCAAGCCCCCCGAACATGGCTGGAAAATAGGCGGTCAATGCCAAGAAGCCGTTAACGCCAGGCTTTCGCCTTGCTGACATACCGACTAGTTGGTATGTAGATCGAATGATCCCGAATCAGCCCTTTCGGCCAAGTCCGGTGACGGCGCGTGACAAGCTGCTGGAGGCGGCGCTCAAGCTGATCCGCAGCCGTGGTTTTTCCGCCACCTCGGTCGATGATCTGTGCCGCGAAGCGGGGGTCACCAAGGGTGCGTTCTTTCACCACTTCCCCTCCAAGGAAGCACTGGGGGTGGCCGCTGCCGCCTATTGGTCGCAAAGCACTGGGGCCTTCTTTGCCGCCGCGCCCTATCACCACCAGTTCGATCCGGTTGAGCGGGTGCTGGGCTATCTCGACCTCCGGATTGCACTGGTTACCGGCCCGCCAGAGAGTTTCAGCTGCGTGGCCGGGACCATGGTGCAGGAAGCCTTCCGCAGCAGCGAAGCGATCCGCCAGGCCTGCGAGGCCAGCATCCTTGGCAATGCCCGCGCGCTGGAGGCCGATCTGGAGGCGGCGATCGCCCAGACCGGCGTGAAAGGGGTTACGGCGCAAAGCCTTGCCCGCCATGTCCAGGCAGTGATCCAGGGCGCCTTCATCCTGGCCAAGACCCAGGAGCCAGATGCCGCCGCCGCGACCGCGCGCGAACACCTGCAACATCTTCGCCGCTATTTCGAGCTGCTCTTCGGCGCCGCAGAAAACTGAAAAACACACCGGGAGAAACAGGATGCAGCACCAGATTTTCATCAACCTGCCGGTCACCGATCTGGACCGCGCAATCGCGTTCTACACTGCGCTTGGCTTCGCCCGAAATCCGCAGTTTTCGGACGATGCCGGGGCCTGCATGGTCCTGTCGGACACGATCTACGTCATGATCCTGACCCACGCCAAATGGCAGACCTTCACCACCCGGCCGATCTGCCCGCCCAGCTCCAGCGAGGTTTCGCTGGCCCTGTCGGTGGAAAGCCGGGATGCGGTCAACCAGCTGGTTGCGGCGGGCGCAGCCCATGGCGGCACGGCAGACGTCAACCCGCCCGAGGATCACGGCTTCATGTTCCAGCGGACCATCGCCGATCCCGATGGGCACATCTGGGAACCGTTCTGGATGGACCCGGCGGCAGTGGCAGGCGCGGGGGAATGACCATAACCCCGGAAATCGACGCCTATCACTCCGGATTGGCGCCGGCCGATCAGGCGATCTGCAGTTTGTTGCGCGCGCAGATCGACGCCGCCCTGCCCGAGGCGGAAAGCAAGGTCTGGCACGGCCACCCGGTCTGGTTCCTCGATGGCAACCCGGTGGCGGGTTACAGCAAGCAAAAGTCAGGCATCCGGCTGATGTTCTGGAGCGGCGCCGATTTCGGCGAGCCCGCGCTGAACGTGGTCGGTAAGAAGTTCAAGGATGCCTCGATCTTCTACACCGAAGCGGCAGCAATCAATCGGGTCGATCTATGCCGCTGGCTCGGCAAGGCCCGCGACATCCAGTGGGATTACAAGAACATCGTCAAGCGCAAGGGCGTGCTGGAGCGACTGACATGAAGGAGAGCCGGTCATGAGTTACGTCGATGGATTTCTGATTCCCGTGCCCGAAACCCGCAAGGAGGAATATCGCCGCATGGCAAGGATCGGCGCCCAGGTCTTTACCGACCACGGCGCGCTGGAAGTCGTCGAATGCTGGGGCGATGACATGATGCGCGGCAAGCAGACCGATTTCTTCATGGCGGTTCGCGCCGGAGCAGACGAAAACGTCGTATTCAGCTGGATCAAGTGGCCAGACAAGGCCACGCGCGACGCCGGCAACAAAGCTGCCATGGCCGATGAGCGCTTCAGGGAGTTCGAGGGTTCGACGATCTTTGACGGCAAGCGCATGATTTATTCCGGCTTCGCCTTGCTGATCGACAGCAACGATATGGGAGAAACGGTATGACCACTCTGCAAGGCAGCTGGATCTGGTACGAACTGATGACGCCCGATCCGGCGGGATCGAAGGCGTTCTATGAAGCGGTTGTCGGCTGGACGATCACCCCCGGCTCCGCCCAGACCAATGATTATGGCTTTATCGCCAATGCCGATGGCGGGATGACTGGCGGGATGCTGGCCCTGACGCAGGACATGGCCGATCACGGCGCGCGGCCGTGCTGGCTGGGCTATGTCGGGGTCGATGATGTCGATGCCTCCGCCGCGGCCATCACGGCGGCTGGTGGATCGGTCCTGATGCCGCCGCGCGACGTGCCAATGGCCGGGCGGATCGCGATGGTTGCCGATTGCTGCGGGGCGCCGTTCTATATCATGACCCCTACCCCGCCCCCCGGCGGCGGTGAAAGCACATCCTTCGCCGCGCTGCCCAACCCTGGCCGCTGTGGCTGGAACGAGCTGCACGCGGGTGATGCGGCCCGCGCCGCCGATTTCTACACTGGCCTGTTCGGCTGGACCCTGCCCGATGCGATGGACATGGGCCCGCTCGGCAAATACCAGTTCATCGCCCATGATGGCGTGATGGTCGGCGCGATCCTGCCCAGGCAACCAGAGGTGCCCGCGCCGCTGTGGTGCCACTATTTCTGGGTGGATGACATTCCCGCCGCGAAAGACCGGATCGAGGCCGGTGGCGGCCAGATCGTCAACGGCCCGATGGAGGTTCCCGGCCCGCTGTGGATCGTCCAGGCGATCGACCCGCAAGGCGCGCTGTTCAGTCTGGTCGGCCCGCAATAGCACGGCTTGACGCCAGCTTCGCGAGAGCGCAGGTTCCTGAAATGTTCTGATTTGCATCGGGAGATAGCAAATGGCCGACTATACCTTTTACACCAACCCGATGAGCCGCGGGCAGATTGCGCGCTGGGCCTTGCATGAAGCGGGCGTGGACTATGATCAGGTGCTGGTCGATTGGGCAGCAAAGCCCGCCGATCTGCTGGCAGCGAACCCGATGGGCAAGGTGCCAACCCTGGTCCACCATGCCGCCGATGGTGATCGCACGATCACCGAATGCGCCGCGATCTGCGCCTATCTGGCGGAAGTGGAGCCGGGCGCATCGCTCGGCCCAACCGGCAGCGAAGCGGCGGACTATTTCCGCTGGCTGTTCTTCGCGGCCGGGCCGGTTGAGCAGGCGGTGGTCGCCCGCTCGATGGGCTGGGAGGTTCCGCCAGAGCGGCAGGGCATGGTCGGTTTTGGCAGCTATGAACGGGTGATAGATACGCTGGACGCCCATCTGGCCGACCGCGCATTCGTCTGCGGCGCGCGCTTCACCATGGCCGATGTCTATGTCGGCAGCCAGGTCGATTGGGGACTGACCTTCGGCTCAATCCCGCCGCGCCCGGCCTTTGTCGCCTATGCCGAACGGCTTCAGGCCCGCCCGGCCTACAAGGCGGCCAAGGCAATCGACAACGATCTGATCCAGGGGATGCAGAAATAGCCCCCGTTGCACCACCATTGCTGGAGCAAACTGTATGCACGAACTTTCGGTAACCCGCCTGATCGATGCCGCGCCCGACAAGGTCTGGGACGTACTGGCCAATCGCACCGACGAATGGTGGTGCCCCGTGCCCTGGCGGGCCGAGGTTGACTGGGGGCCGCGCGTGCCCGGCGGGTTCACGCATACCGTGATGTTCGGCCCTGATGGAGAGCGCAACGAGCATCCCGGCTTCATCGTTGCCTGGGAAGAAGGCAGCCGGATCGCGGTTACCGACGCGATCGAAAAGGGCTTGAAGCCCGCCGGGCCGTTCATGCTCGGCATCTGGGAGATCGCCGCCGAAGGGTCCGGCACCCGTTACACCGCCCGCGCCCGGCACTGGACGCCCGAAAGCAGGGCGCATCATGACGAAATGGGGTTCGCCGAAGGCTGGGGCGCCTGCGCCGATCAGCTCAAAGCACTGTGCGAGGCGGATTGACCGGGGTGGACCGGCTGTTCCTCCGCCTTTGGTTGCTGTGCGGCACTCTCGATGCGCTTTATGCCACCGCGCTTGCGGCGGTGCGCGGCGGTAGTTTCACCGGGGTCTGGCTGGGCGTCGCATCCGGCCCGTTTGGTGATGGAGCGCAGGCATGGGGCGCAGCCGGGGTACTGATCGGCGTCACGGTCCATTTTGCGATCATGGCAGCGATGGCTGGTGCCGGGCTGTGGCTGGCGCGCCATACCGTGCTGGGCGAGGTGGCGCCGTGGAAGGCGGGCACGCTTTATGGCCTGGTGCTTTACACGGTCATGTATGGCCTGATCCTGCCGCAGCGCTTCGGCCTGCCCTTCCCCGACCCCGACCGGATCAAGCTGGCGCTGGCGATGTTCCCGCACATCGCCTTCGTTGGTCTGCCGATCTTCTATACCGTCAGGCGAACGCAGCAGCCTTCCTGAGCAGCTGATAGGCCTCTACCACCGTCTGAAGCCGTTTTTCGCTGGAACGGTCACCGCCATTGCGATCCGGGTGCAAGGCATGGACCAGTTCGGAATAGCGTTTGCGCAAGGCACGGCGGTCCGCATCAAGTTCCAGCCCCAGGGTTTCCAGCGCCTCCCGCTCTGCCGGGGTTACGGCCCGGCCATCCTTGCGCTGGGCCGGTCGCCGCGTCCGTGCCCGGGCGCTGATCGCCTCAAGCGGGTCGGCGAAGTCGCCCCAGCGCGGGGCCTGATCGATCCCGGCGGTCGGCGAAAAGGCACGGGTCTGGCGGTCCCAGCCGTGGACCGGATTTTGCGCGGCGATGATCTCTTCGGCGCTCATCCCTTCGAACCAGTCATACCCGGCGTTGAATTCGCGGACGTGATCAAGGCAGAACCAGCGATAGTCGCCCGGCCCGTCAAAGCTGGCCCCGCGCGGCCCGGGCGCACGAAATTCGCCCGGCTCGGCGCAGCCCGGAAAGTCGCAAGGGCGCGCAGAGCTGTTGACCCGGCCGTGGAAGCGATCCTGTTTCACCCCTTCCCCATGCCGCCTGATGGGGTAGAAGGGAAGCCATGACCAACACCATCGCTAGCGAAATCGAAAGCCTGCTGAACACGGCCTTCGCCCCGACCCACCTTGCGGTCATCAATGACAGTGCGCGCCATCACGGCCACGCCGGCCACGACGGTTCGGGTGAAAGCCATTTCACGATCGAGATCGAAAGCGCGGCCTTTACCGGCATTTCCCGCTTGCAGCGCCAGCGCATGGTCAATGCCGCGCTGGGCGATATTCCGGGCCAGCGGGTCCATGCCCTGGCGGTAAAGGCCCGGGCCCCGGGGGAATGAGCGGGGCGATCCTCCACACCATCACCCCCAGCCAGCACCGGCTGGGCGGGCTGCTGGTACAGCGGGCGCTTCCAGCGCGCGGGGTGGGCATGATCGGTCCGTTCATCTTCGTTGACCTGTTCGGCCCGGCGCGGTTCGTACCCCGCCCGGACATGGGGGTCGCCCCGCATCCCCACATCGGGATTTCCACCGTAACCTGGCTGTTCGACGGAACGATCCGCCACCGCGACAGCCTGGGCAGCGATGCCCTGATCCAGCCGGGCCAGGTCAACCTGATGACCGCCGGCAAGGGGATTACCCATTCCGAGCGCTATCCCCTGCCGGACCCGCCGGTTTCGCAAAAGGTCTGGGGAATGCAGACATGGCTGGCCCTGCCCGACGGCCTGGAAGAAATGGATCCCGTTTTCGAGCAGCAGACCGCCGTCC
The DNA here is from genome assembly GCA_029550345.1 of Pseudomonadota bacterium. GTDB lineage: Bacteria > Pseudomonadota > Alphaproteobacteria > Sphingomonadales > Sphingomonadaceae > Novosphingobium. The sequence continues at coordinate 46,083 of JAKPHK010000031.1, read as the reverse complement.
CGTCCTTCACCGCCCCCGGTGCGCGCGCTGCGGTCATCATGGGCAGCCTGTGGGGCCTGACCGCCCCGACCACCTGCCATGCCCCGACGATCTATGCCGATATCGAGCTTGAGCCGGGCGGATCGATACTGATTGAACCAAGCGTGAGCGAACGGGCAGTCATGCTGGTCGATGGCGCGGCCAGCCTTGCCGGAGAACCACTGCAGCTGCATGGCCTGCACCTTCTTGCAGCAGGCGGCGCGCTGCCGCTCACTTCGCAGACCGGCGCGCGGGTGATGCTGCTGGGGGGTGAGCCGCTTTACACGCCGCGTCACATCTGGTGGAATTTCGTCAGTTCATCGCAGGAACGAATCCGTCAGGCTGCGCGCGACTGGCAGGAAGGGCGCTTCCCGCCGGTACCCGGCGATCCGGACAACTGAGCAAAGCAGAATACAATCAGGAGAGGGATTTCACATGGACGGACAGACGGTCTGGATAACCGGGGCATCTTCAGGGATCGGCGCGGCCCTCGCCCGCGGCTTTGCCGGGCGCGGTTATCGCCTGATCCTTTCAGGCCGTAACCAGGCCGCGCTGGCCGAGGTGGCGAGTGACTGCGGTGTGACATTGGTCCTGCCGTTCGAGGTTACCGATGTGGCAGCGATCCCGGCGCTGGTTGAACAGGCCTGGGACTGGGCGGGCGCGGTCGATGTGCTGATCAACAATGCCGGAATTTCGCAGCGCAGCCTGGCGGTCGATACCGATCTATCGGTCTATCGCCAGATCATGGAGGTCGATCTCCTTGCCCCGATCGCACTGACCCAGGCCAACCTGCCCCGGATGGTCGCACGCGGCAGTGGGCGGATCGCGATGATCAGTTCGATCGCGGGCAAGGTCGGGGTGCCGATGCGCACCGCCTATTGCGCGGCCAAGTTCGGGATCGCCGGTTACGCCGATGCGCTGCGGGCCGAGGTCGCTCACCTGGGCCTTCAGGTTCACAACATCTACCCCGGATCGGTCGCCACCGACGTTTCGCGCAATGCGCTGACCGCCGACGGCTCGAAGCGGGGCGTTTCGGACAAGGCGATCGACAACGGGATCGCGCCTGATCAGGCCGCCGCCCGGATGATCGACGAAATGCTGGCGGGTCAGCGCGAGATCATCGTGGCCGAAGGCGCCGAACTGGCGATGGGCGAAGCGCGCCGAACGCCGGATGCCCTGCTTGACCGGATCGGCTCGATCATGGCCAAGGGCTATGTTGAACGCATGAACAAGGGAGCCGAATGATGCAGCGCGTTACCCTGGCTAGCGGGATTGAGCTGGACGTTATCTACGAAGGCCCGCGCGATGCGCCGGCACTGATTTTCCTGCACGGCTTTCCCGAAAGCCACCGCACCTGGCGGCACCAGATCGCCCGCTTCAAGGATCGGTTCCGCTGCATCGCTCCCGATCAGCGCGGCTATCGCGGATCGTCCAAACCGCAGCAGGTCGATGCCTATACCCCTGACAAGCTGATCGGCGACGTGTTCCAGCTCGCCGACGCACTGGGGGTCGATCGGTTCACCGTGGTCGGTCATGACTGGGGCGGCGCGATTGCCTGGGGCGTTGCAATGATGGGGCAGATGAACGGCCGGGTGCCGCGCGCGGTGATCGCCAATGCCCCGCACCCTGTGGGCTTTTCAAAGCTGGTCTGGCTGAACCGCCACCAGCGAGAATCGAGCCAGTATATGCGCACATTCCGTGACACCGCCAACGATCAGATCGTGCGCGATTACGGTCTTGCCGGGATGTTGATGAAAGCCTTCGAAGGGCGGTTCGAGACCGACGACAAGATGGAGCCCGAAGAGCGCGCCCGGCTGCTGGAAGACTGGCAGGATCGGGACGCGGCCTTCGGGATGCTTAACTGGTATCGCGCCAGCCCGCTCTATGTGCCCGGGCTTGACGAGCCTTATCAGCTCCCGGCGGACTATGCCGTCCCGGCGCTCCCGCCGCTAACGATCCCGACCCTGGTGATCTGGGCGCTTGACGATCTGGCCCTGCCGCCCGAAAACCTTGAGGGATTGGAACAGCTTGTTCCCAACATGACCCTGGTCAAGGTGCCGGATTACGGCCATTTCGTGCCGTGGGAAGCGCCTGACGCGGTCAACGCAGCGATGGAAGACTTTCTTGGCCACACCACCTGATGATCGTCGGGTCCCAGGCATCGGTGCCGCCATTGCCGCAGCCGAGGCCCGCCAACGCCGTTCTCTGCTGCGCAACCATGGCGGCGGCCACGCCGCGGTTACCGAGCTGGAGCTGTTCTTCGATCTGGTTTACGTCTTCGCGATCACCCAGCTTTCGCATTTCCTGCTGGGATCGTTGATCCCGCTGCGCGCGCTGGAAACCGCGATCCTGTTCGCGGCGGTATGGTGGGCCTGGATGTACACCACCTGGGCAACCAACTGGATTGACCCTGATCGGGCCGCAAACCGGTTGATGCTGGGCGCGATCATGCTGCTCAGCCTGGTCATGTCGGCGGCGATCCCCACGGCGTTCGGATCCGGCGGGCTGATCTTTGCCGCAGCCTATGTGGCAATCCAGGTCGGACGAAGCCTTTATGTCAGTTGGACCATGGAGCGCGACCGGCCCGGCGCCGGGCGGAACCTCTTGCGGATCAGTCTCTGGTTCTGCGCTTCGGCGCCGTTGTGGATCGGCGGAGCATTCAGCGAACAGGAAGAAAACCGGATCGCGCTCTGGCTGCTGGCGCTGCTGATCGATTACAGCGGGCCGTTGGCGTTTTTCCGGGTGCCCGGGCTGGGCCGCTCAACCACGTCGGACTGGATCGTATCCGGTTCGCACATGGCGGAGCGGTGCGGGCTGATCATCATCATAGCCCTGGGCGAAGGACTGATCCTGATCGGATCAACCTATGCCGGCGCCGAGCCGCAGCCGGGCCTGAATCTGGCGCTGGCCAACACCTTCGTCGGCTCTTTCGCGATGTGGTGGCTCTATTTCGATATGGGGGCGCGGCGCGGGGCGCATCATATCGAAAACCACGATCTTCCCGGCCTGATCGCGCGGCAGGCTTTTACCTATTGGCATATCCCGATCGTTGCCGGGATCATCGTTCTGGCGGTTGCCGACGAACTGGCCATGGCTCATCCGCTTGAACCTTCGCACGGTGAATTCGTCGCGGTGGTAGTCGGTGGGATGCTGCTGTTCCTGGGCGGCCTGTCCGGCTTCAAACGGATCTCCAGCGGAAGTGTGACCTTTCCCTTCTCGCACGGGGTCGGTGCAGCAGCGACTATAGTGCTGGGGTTATGGGGCTGGTTCGGGCACCCGTCCTCGCTCGCGCTGTTCGCCGGATCGACCGCAATCTTCGCTGCGGCCGCAACCTGGGAATGGGGCAGCTTTCACGGCGGCTGGATGGAGCGGATGGAACGGCGCGGCTGGAAACTGGGCGCGATCCTGCGCCGACAAGCCGATGCCCGGCGCACATCCCGGGAATCGCAGCAAGGCTGAACGCTTCGGCTAGATCAGCCGGTCGCTTCCGCCCCAGCCGATCCAGGCGCCGTGCGGATGAGCGCGGGTGACAACCACAGGTTCGGACCCGCCCGGCCAGAACCGCACGGTCATTTCATGGATGTGCAGCACCCGATTGGCTTCGAGCGAGACCCAGACCAGCGGACGTTCCGGTGTGGCGCGCGCTCCGGCCGCCTCCATCGCTGCAGTTACCCGGGCTTGCTGATCGGCAGGCACATATTGCCAGACGATTGAATGCATCAGCATCCGGGTCGTCCCGGGCTCCTGCGGTCTGGCCAGCTCTGCCTCGACAAAATCGGCGGCGTTCATCTCTACCAGGTCAGGTGCCGCCTTTGTCGCTTCGGCAATCGCCGCCGCCATCCGCTCGAACCGGACGGTGTGCTCCGGCCAGATATAGGCCTTTAGCCGCAGCGCCTGTTCCGGATCGGTCAGATCGACCGGGGCCACATCGCAGCCTTTGGCCGAAGCGATCGCGATCGCCCGGTCCGGCGGGGAATCGCCCTGCCATTCGGGCGCAAAGCGCATCGCACCCGGCTCCGGCCCAACCTGCACGCCCCCCAGATCGTAGTGATACCGGTCAAGCATCAGGTTGATCCCCGCGCTCGATCCGATTTCCAGACAGGCGAACTTTGGCGGCAAGCCCTTGTCGGCCAACCACAGCATTGCGGCGATGAAATTGGCAGAGCGTCCTGCCTCATTGGTCTGGGGCGGACCATCGAGCCAGGCCAGCAGCGCCGCCTCATGCCGGTGCAGCGCCTGAGCGACGATCGCGGCGTCATCCGTTCCGTCCTGATCGTCATAGATCGCTTTCAGCGCCGGTTCCGCGCCCTTGAGATGCAGGGCATGGAGCCCCCCGGCAAGACGTAGCGGCAAGGCATCGGCCAGCGGCGCGCCAGGCCATGAACGGACCCGTTCGAGCACCGCGCCGCCTTCACCCGCCCCGATCAGATCGCGCAGGGCCGCGCAGATCCGTGCGGTCACCGTAGCGCCCGATGTGGTGCAATAAGCCACCTGGTTGTCAAACGCCGCGACGATAATCCCGGGCCCGCTGGCGTTGATATCGATGAATTGGTAGTCCTCTGCCAAGACCGCTCTCCTGCCTGCGCACTCTTGTGCGTCTGCGAACAGGCTGCGTCGATTTGCTGCGCCGCACAAGGAAAATCCGCACCGCTCCTTGCCCTTTCACCCGCCGCGCCGTAATGGCCGCAGGCTATGCCAAGCCCGCTGACCTTTGCCGTGCCCAAGGGGCGCATTCTCGATGAAGCGCTGCCGCTGATGGAGCGGGCCGGTGTGGTGCCCGAGGCAGGTTTTCACGACAAGAAGAACCGCGCGCTGTCCTTCGCTTGCGAAGGCTCCGATATGCGGATCATCCGCGTCCGGGCTTTTGACGTCGCAACCTTCGTCGCGCATGGCGCCGCCCAGCTTGGCATTGTCGGCTCCGACGTGGTTGAGGAATTCGCCTACCCCGATCTTTACGCCCCGGTTGATCTCGACATCGGCCATTGCCGCCTTTCGGTCGCCGAGCCGGAAGGACAGCAGGCGGCGATCGGCCAGGTCAGCCACTTGCGGGTCGCCAGCAAGTACCCCAACCTGACCCGCCGCCATTTCGAAGGCATGGGCATCCAGGCCGAAGTGGTGAAGCTCAACGGAGCGATGGAACTCGCGCCCGGACTGGGGCTGGCCAGCCGGATCGTCGATCTGGTTTCAACCGGACGGACCCTCAAGGACAACGGCCTCGTCGAAACCAGCCGCATCCTCGACATTTCGGCCCGGCTGATCGTCAACCGCGCCGCACTCAAGACCGACGAACGGGTGGCCGCGCTGGTTGAACAGTTCCGCGCCCTTGTGGCCGAGCGGAAGGCCGCCTGATGCTGCGGCTGAAGTCTTCCGAGCCGGGCTTTGACCAGGCTTTTCGGCGCCTCGTGGCCGATCGGCGCGAAAGCGCCGCCGACGTTTCGCGCGACGTTCAGGTAATCCTGGCTGACGTGCGCAATCGCGGCGATGCCGCGTTGGCTGAACTGACCGCCCGGTTCGATCATCACCGGCTGGTCGAGGATGCCGACTGGCGCGTTTCGGCCGAGGACTGCCACGAAGCCTATCAGACGCTGAAACCCGATCTGCGTGCCGCGCTTGAGCTTGCCGCTCAGCGAATCCGCGCGTTCCATGAAAAGCAGCGCCCCAAGAACCGCGACGAGACTGACGAAGCTGGCGTCCGGATGGGTGCGATCTGGCGCGCGGTTGACGCTGCCGGGCTTTACGTGCCGGGCGGCCGCGCCGCCTATCCCTCATCGCTGCTGATGAACGCCATTCCCGCCAAGGTCGCCGGGGTCGAGCGGCTGGTTGTGGTCACCCCCAGCCCCAAAGGAGAAATGAACCCGCTGGTTCTGGCCGCGGCGCATCTTGCCGGTGTGGATGAAGTGTGGCGCGTCGGCGGCGCACAGGCGGTTGCCGCGCTGGCCTATGGCACAGAGCGAATTGCGCCAGTTGACGTCATCACCGGCCCGGGAAATGCCTGGGTCGCAGAAGCAAAACGTCAGCTTTACGGCGTTGTCGGAATCGACATGGTCGCCGGGCCGAGCGAGATCCTGCTGATCGCCGATGGCCAGAACGAGCCGGAATGGACCGCTGCCGATCTGCTCAGCCAGGCCGAGCACGATCCGGCCGCGCAATCGATCCTGATCACCGACGATCCGCTGTTCGCCGATATGGTGGCTGACCGGATCGGCGTGGAGCTGGCGATGTTGCCGACCGCGCGGGTCGCCGCCGAAAGCTGGAACACCCACGGCACGATCATCGAGGTTGCCAGCCTGGACGAGGCCCCGGCCCTTGCCAATGCGCTGGCCGCCGAACACGTCCAGATTGCCACCGATAAGCCCGAGGCGCTGTTCAAGCAGATCCGCCATGCCGGATCGGTGTTCCTTGGCCGCATGACCCCCGAGGCCGTGGGTGACTATGTGGCTGGCCCCAACCACGTTCTGCCCACCGGGCGGCGCGCGCGGTTTTCCTCTGGCCTGTCGGTGCTCGATTTCATGAAGCGGACCAGCTTCATCGAGTTGGACGAAGCCGCACTCAAAGCGGTTGGTCCGGCGGCGATTGAACTGGCCGACGCCGAAGGGCTGACCGCCCACGCCCGATCCATCGAAGTGAGACTAGGAATATGACCGGCCGATCCAGGGCCCGTGCCGCATCGCGGCTGGCCGCCGTCCAGGCGCTCTACCAGATCGACATGGAAGGCACCCCGCTGGCCATGCTGCTCGACGAGTTCCACCGCCACCGGCTCGGCGCCGAGATTGAAGGCGATCAATATGCCGAGGCCGAGGTGGCCTTCTTCGATGCCGTGGTCAACGGCGTCGATGCCCGGCGCGACGAGATCGACACGCTCCTTTCAGGCAAGCTGGCGGAAAGCTGGAAACTGGAACGGCTTGACAAGACCATGCTCCAGATTCTGCGCGCAGGCACATGGGAACTGATGGCCCGCGCCGACGTGCCGACCGGCACGGCGATCAGCGAATACGTCGATATCGCCCACGCCTTCTTTGAACAGCGCGAGGCAAAATTCGTCAACGCCGTACTCGATGGCGTGGCGAAAGCGGTGCGCAGCTGAGCGGCGAGGCCGCCTTCATCGAAGCCCTGCGGGCAATCGCCACGCACCCCGCCGCGCGCGGCCTCAGCGATGATTGCGCGGTACTTGAAATGGGCAGCGAAACGCTGGTCCTGACCCATGACACCATGGTCGAAGGCGTGCATTTCCTCGCCGGGCAAGACCTTCATGATGTCGCCTGGAGGCTGGTGGCAACCAATATGTCGGACCTCGCTGCCAAGGGCGCGCGTCCGGTGGGCGTGTTGCTGTCCTACCAGCTCGGCGGCGATGACGCAGCCTTTCTCCGTGGACTGGGCGCAGCGCTGACGCGCTATGGCGCGGCGCTGCTGGGCGGCGATACAGTCAGCGCCGCGGGAGCGAAGACCGTGGGCCTAACCGCTATCGGCCTTGCCACCCACCTCCCCGTCCCGCCGCGCAGCGGCGCAAAGCCGGGCGATGAGGTCTGGATCACCGGCCCGGTCGGCGCGGCGCTGGCCGGGTTCGAAGCCCTGCAATCTGGCGAAGGCGATTCCGAAGCCTATCGCCGCCCGGTCGCGCTTGTTGCCGAGGGACAGCTTCTGGCCCCACTGGTCAGCGCGATCATGGACGTGTCCGACGGGCTGTTGCTCGATGCCAGGCGCATGGCGATGGTTTCGGGCGTTACCCTTACCCTCGATCGCAGCGCCATTCCGATCGCCATGCCAGAAGATCGGCGCGATGAGGCCCTGCGCTGGGGCGATGACTATCAGCTGCTGTTCACCTTGCCCGGTCAGGTCACGCCGCCTCTGCCCGCATTCAGGATCGGCACAGTCATGGAACCGGGGCCCGAACCGTTGCTGCTCGACGGAGCCGCCCCTTCGGGAAAGCTCGGTTACGAGCACCGCTGAAACGCGGCAAAAGGCTGGCGGAAAGCGTTGCATTGCCGCAAATCGCCCTATACGCTCCGCCCCCGAAGCCCCGCAGCAGTGCTGGGTTTTGCCAACGAAACATCAAAAAGAGGGGGTGCGTACCGTGAATCCAGTCACGATCGCGATTTTGCTGGGACTGCTGGCCATCATCTATGGCTTCGTCACCAGCCGCCAGGTACTTGGGAGCCCGGCGGGCAATCAAAAGATGCAAGAGATCGCCGGCGCGATCCAGGAAGGCGCGCAAGCCTATCTGAAGCGCCAGTACACCACGATCGCCATCGTCGGCGTGGTTGTCGCGGTGATCATTGCCGCCACGCTGGGTGCCGTCTCGGCCACCGGCTTCGTCATCGGCGCGGTGCTTTCGGGCGTAGCGGGCTTTATCGGGATGAACATCTCGGTCCGCTCGAACGTCCGCACGGCCGCGGCTGCGCAGCAAGGCCTCCAGGCCGGCCTGACCCTCGCGTTCCGCGCCGGGGCGATCACCGGGATGCTGGTTGCGGGCCTCGCGCTGCTGGCGATCGCGGTGTTCTATTACTACCTCACGGCCGTTTCGGGTTACACCGTCGGCGGGGAAGATCGCACGGTTGTTGACGGGCTTGTCGCCCTCGCCTTCGGCGCCTCGCTGATCTCGATTTTCGCGCGCCTTGGCGGCGGGATCTTCACCAAGGCCGCCGACGTGGGCGCCGATCTGGTCGGCAAGGTCGAAGCGGGCATTCCCGAAGACGATCCACGCAACCCGGCCGTTATCGCCGACAACGTGGGTGACAACGTGGGTGACTGCGCCGGCATGGCCGCCGACCTGTTCGAAACCTATGTCGTCACCGTTGGCGCGACCATGGTGCTGACCGCGCTGCTGCTGAAAGGCGCGGGCGATCTGCTGCCCAACCTGATGGCGCTGCCGCTGCTGATCGGCGGGGTTTGCATCGTCACCTCGATCATCGGCACCTACTTCGTGAAGCTGGGTTCGTCGAACAACGTCATGGGCGCGATGTACAAGGGCTTCCTGGTCTCGGCCGTTCTGGCCGTTCCGGCGATCTGGTGGGCCACCGGCCACGCCCTGGGCGGGATGGAAACCGCGATCGACGGCACCGAAATCACCGGCCGCGCGCTGTTCTATTGCTCACTGCTGGGCCTGGTCATCACCGGTCTGATCATCTGGATCACCGAATACTACACCGGGACGAGCTATCGTCCGGTGCAGTCGATCGCCAAGGCATCGGAAACCGGCCACGGCACCAACGTGATCCAGGGCCTGGCGATCAGCCTTGAGGCGACTGCCCTGCCGACGATCGTGATCGTCGCCGGGATCATCATCGCCTACCAGCTCGCCGGCCTGATCGGGATCGCCTATGGCGCAACCGCGATGCTGGCGCTGGCCGGGATGGTCGTGGCGCTCGACGCCTATGGCCCCGTAACCGACAATGCCGGCGGGATCGCCGAAATGGCCGGTCTGGACGATAGCGTCCGCGAAAAGACCGACCTGCTCGACGCGGTAGGCAACACCACCAAGGCCGTCACCAAGGGCTATGCGATCGGTTCGGCGGGCCTTGCCGCGCTGGTACTGTTCGCCGCCTATACCACCGACCTGCGGGAGTTCTTCCCGGCACTGGCCGATGGTGACATGAGCAACGGCGAAGTCAGCTTCAGCCTGGAAAATCCCTATGTGATCGTCGGCCTGCTGCTCGGCGCGCTGCTCCCGTACCTGTTCGGTGCGATGGGCATGACCGCCGTGGGCCGCGCCGCCGGTGACGTGGTGGTGGACGTGCGTGAGCAGTTCAAGGCCAACCCGGGGATCATGACCTACGAATCGAAGCCTGACTATGCCCGCACCGTGGACCTGGTCACCAAGGCAGCGATCAAGGAAATGATCGTCCCGTCGCTGCTGCCGGTTCTGGCCCCGATCGCGGTCTATTTCATCATCACCTGGGTTTCGCCGAACGGCGCGGCCGATGGCTTTGCCGCCCTCGGCGCGCTGCTGCTGGGCGTGATCGTCGGTGGGCTGTTCGTCGCCCTCTCGATGACCTCGGGCGGCGGTGCTTGGGACAATGCCAAGAAATACATCGAAGACGGCCACCATGGCGGCAAGGGCTCTGAAGCCCACAAGGCCGCGGTGACTGGCGATACCGTCGGCGATCCCTACAAGGACACCGCCGGTCCGGCCGTCAATCCGATGATCAAGATCACCAACATCGTGGCGCTGCTGCTGCTCGCGGCGCTGGCCAGCGGGCACTAAACCCTGATCTGATCTGGTCAAAACCCCGTCCGGAGCGATCCGGGCGGGGTTTTCCTTTGCAGCCAAGCTGCGGCGCGTTAGCCATTCTTTGGCATTTCAAGGCTAAACCCTTTGCTGCACGGCGTTTTTTGCCGAAGTGACAAGGGGTTTCTTGGTTGGTTGCGGCCTTCGCCAGCGCAGAATTGCAGGAGTTGCCCGCTGCGGAGCAGGCAGCGATCAGCGGCGTTCGCGCAGTCTCTGTTCCATGGACAGCGATGGACACGCCCGAAGCGCGCCTCGCCTGGGATGCTCTGGCGCAATGCGCGGCTGAACCCAATCCGTTCCACGAAAGCTGGTATCTTCTCCCGGCCCTGCGCGCGCTCGATCCGCAGGGCAGCGTCAGGCTGCTGCGGGTCGAATGCGCCGGGGATCTGACCGGGCTGATCCCGCTGCGCCACGAAAACCGCTATTACGGCCGCCCGATCCCGCAGCTGTGCAACTGGATCCACGGCAATGCCTTCCTCGGCGCGCCGCTGATCGCCGCCGGGATGGAGCGGGCCTTCTGGCGCGCACTGCTGGAATGGGCCGACGCCAACGCGGGTCGCGGACTGTTTTTGCACCTCGCCGCGCTGCCGCTCGACGGCCCGGCCCACGTTGCCCTTGAGGCCGTGCTGGCCGAGCAACACCGGCTTTCCGGGCTGGTTTACCACGAAGAGCGGGCGATGCTCCACTCCTCGCTGTCACCGGAAACCTATTTCGAAGCCGCAATGTCCGGCAAGAAGCGCAAGGAGCTCCGCCGCCAGTTCGCCCGTCTGTCCGAGCTGGGCGAAGTCCGTTTCGAACGCCGCCGCGACGATCACCGGCTGGCGCGCTGGATCGACGATTTCCTGGTGCTCGAACATTCGGGCTGGAAAGGCCTCGCCGGATCGGCTCTCGCCTCGCATCAGGCAACGGCGCGGCTGTTCCGCGAAGCCCTGTCAGGCGCGGCAAGCCTGGGCAAGCTGGAACGCCTGACCTTAAGCCTGGACGATGAACCGATCGCCATGCTGATCAATTTCCTCACCCCGCCCGGCGCCTATTCCTACAAGACCGCCTTTGATGAACGCTTTTCGCGTTATTCGCCCGGGGTCTTGATCCAGCGAGAGAACCTGGACCTGCTGGATGACCCCGCCGTGGGCTGGTGCGATAGCTGCGCGGCGGCCGATCATCCGATGATCGACCACATCTGGCGCGAACGCCGACCGATCGGCCGGATTTCGATCGCCATCGGCGGAAAGCTGCGCCGCAGCCTGTTTGGGCAGGTCCTGCGCCGCGAACTGGGGCGGAAGCCGACCGGACTTTAGGCCAGCCTATCCGCCGGTTTTGATGATCCCGAACCCGCGCGTCCGTCCGCCCGAACTGTCGTCCTGGGTCAGGCCGCCGCGTGATGCCGCTGCAGAGGCCGATGCGATCTTGGGCACCCCGACCGTCTTTTCAAAGGCGCGGGCCGAGGCGACATATTTTCCCGGTGCACCGCCATATCCCAGCCGCACGCCATTGGCGGTTTGCAGCGGGCCGTCCTTTGTCTTGCGGAACAGCGGCACCACGTCGCGCTGGTTGCCCGAAAGGACCTTGCCGATGATGAATCCACTGACGAACGGGATGAAATAGCTGCGCCCCGCTCCGCTTTGCTGGATGCAATTGCCCTGCCCCCATTCGGATTCGCAGTCGGACCCGGCCTCAAACCGCGGCGCGGTCTGCGCGGCGATATCGACCGCCTGTTTGTGGGCGGCGGCGCAGTCCTCTTCGCTCAGGCCCGAACCGGCCTTGCAGGCAAACTGGTTTTCAAAGGCCGCAACTTCCTGCTTGGGCTCGTTGTCTTCGGGGGCCTGAACGGGCGCTTCGGCGCCGCATCCGGCCAACAGCACCGCACTGCCCAGCCCGGCCATACGCGAGAGCGCAACCCGGCCCGAGCGTTTTGCGCTCCGCCGCGAGGGTGCCGCCAAATCTTTGCTCTGGATCATCACGCCGACCCTCTCCTATCGCAGTGAATACTGCTCTATTCGTGATGAATTACCATCGGGTTATTGGGAAGGACAGCCGTGCAGCGCATCGCAATACCGGAACGGACGAACTGGCAAGCCACAGCGCGGACCAACGGCTTTACATTTCACCACGTCAACGGCGCGAAGTATTGGGATGAGAGCGCCTATTGGCAGATCGGCCTTTCCGAGCTTGAGCGCGAGATCGAGGATCCGACGGTAGAGATCTATGCGATGTGCCTCGCACTCGTCGATGAGGTTGTCCGTTCGGAGCAACTGATGGACCGCATGGCGATCCCACCAGCCATGCGCGATGCGATAGCCCATTCATGGTTGTCCGGGGCGCCTTCGCTCTACGGGCGGTTCGATTTTGCCTATGACGGCACCGGTCCGGCCAAGCTGCTGGAGTTCAACGCCGATACGCCAACCAGTATTTATGAGACAGCGTTTTTCCAATGGCAGTGGCTGGAGGAAAACGTCACGCTGGGCCGCCTGCCGCCGGAGGCCGATCAGTTCAACCGGCTGCATGAGGCGCTGATTGAACGGTTCGCCCGGTTGTTTACGCCGGGCAGCCTGATCCACTTTTCCGCCGTGGCCGATCATGTCGAGGATCGCCAGACCGTGCTGTACCTGGAAGACCTTGCCAGTCAGGCCGGGCTTGAGGCGCGGTTCGTCGCGATCGACGCGATCGGTGTGAATGCCGGGGGCCAGTTCGTGGATGATCAGGAGACGCTGATCGGTGCGCTGTTCAAGCTCTATCCCTGGGAAGTCCTGATGCGGTCTGCCTATGCGGCAGAGCTGGCGCGATCCTCTACCCTGTTCCTTGAGCCGATGTGGAAGGCGATCCTTTCAAACAAGGCGATCCTGCCACTGTTGTGGGAGCGGCACAAAGGGCATCGCAATCTGCTGCCCGCCGCCTTCGAAGGCACGGCAGAGGCCGACGCCCTTTACGCGCGCCCGCACGCAGCCAAGCCCTTCTTCTCGCGCGAGGGGGCCGATATCGAGCTTTATGATGGCACCCGCCGGACACGCGGCCCGGCTGAGGGCTATGGTGCCGAAGGGCGGATCGTGCAGGCCTTTGCTCCCTTGGCGCAATCCGGCGGCAATCACGCCGTGATCGGCAGCTGGGTGGTGGGCGATGATGCAGTGGCCATGTCCGTGCGCGAAGACAGCGGCCCGATCACGCGCGACCTGGCCCGGTTCCTGCCGCACGCGATCATCGGCGAATGATCGTTTAAGCACACGTTTAAATCGCCATTGACCTTGCCTGCACAGTCCCGCAAATGCAGCGGATGGATGCAGAACAATCGCCCGAGCAACTCGTCGCCGGGCTGGTCAGGCTACTTGAAGTCAAGGACCAGGGGGAAGATCGGTTTATCGGCCGCAAGAAGCGCGGCGGGATCGGCCGGGTATTCGGCGGGCAGGTCATCGCCCAGGCGCTGCACGCGGCAGAGCTGACGGTCGATCCGTCCCGCCCGGCGCATTCGCTTCACGCCTATTTCCTGCGCGGCGGCAGCGAAGGGGTGGAAATCGATTATGAGGTAACCCGCGATTTCGATGGCGGCTCGTTTTCGAACCGTCGCGTGGTCGCCAGCCAGCAGGGTCGCCCGATCCTTAACCTGACTGCCAGTTTCCAGAAGCACGAAGACGGCCTGCATCACACCGATTCCCCGATGCCCGATGTTCCCCCGCCCGAAGAGCTTGAACCTGAGGTTGAGGCGCGGCGGCGTTTCGCCGAACAGGCCCGCCCCGAGGCCCGGCACCATTTCCTGAGCCCGCGCCCGGTGGAAATGCGAGCGGTCGAAGGACGGCACTGGATGACACCGGACCCGGCCCCGCCCTATTCCCATTCGTGGTTCCGGGCCGTGGCTCCGCTGCCCGATGACCCCAAAATCCACCGCGCCGTTCTGGCTTTCGCCAGCGATATGAGCCTGCTTGGCACCTGTATGCTGCCGCACGGCCTGTCATGGGCGCGGGGCGAGGTTATCAGCGCCAGTCTGGACCATGCGGTGTGGTTCCACGAGGAGTTCCGGGCCGACGAATGGCTGCTCTATGCAACTGACAGTCCATGGAGCGGCGGTGGGCGCGGGTTCAACCGGGGCCGCATTTTCACCCGCGACGGACGCCTGGTCGCCAGCGTCGCGCAAGAGGGCATGATCAGAAAGGTTATCCCCAAGACCTGACCTTTGCTGCTGGAGTGGGAGAGACACGATGCGCAAGAGAACGATTGGCCTTTCGGTACTTGGCGCGCTGCTGCTGGCGGGCGGCGGGTGGTATGCCAGTCTCGATCAGGAGACCCGCGGGCTGCTGGCGGCAATGCCGACCGACCGCGACGTGCTGAGCTGGAAGCAGGATCAGCGCGACGCCGCCTTCCGCGCGATGGACCGCCTGCCGGTTCTGGCCAAGGCGAACCAAATCGCCCCGTCGCCGCAGCCTCTGGCGCTGCCGGAAGGCAGGCCACTGGCGATCCCGGGGATAGAGGCCTACATGGCGGGGCAGCGCACGGCGGGCCTCGTCATCATCCAGGACGGCAAGGTCCGCTTTGAACGCTATGGGCTGGGCTTTGATTCGCAGGGCCGCTGGACGAGCTTCTCGGTCGCCAAGTCGTTCACCTCCACTCTGGTCGGGGCCGCAATTCAGGACGGCTATATCAAAAGCCTGGATGACAAGGTCAGCCAGTACATCCCCGGCTTGCGCGGTTCGGCCTATGACGATGTCTCGATCCGCCAGCTCCTGACCATGAGTTCCGGTGTTGCCTGGAACGAGGACTATGAAGACCCGAACGCCGATGTGGCGAAATTCAACAACGCCAAGCCCGAGGACGGGCTGGACGCCACGGTCAGCTATATGCGCCACCTGCCCCGCGCTCATCCGCCGGGTGAGGTCTGGCATTACAACACCGGCGAAACCAACCTGATCGGGGTGCTGGTTTCCTCTGCCACCAACAAGCCGTTGAGCCAGTACCTTCAGGAAAAGGTCTGGCAGCCCGCCGGGATGGAGGCTCCCGCCACCTGGTTGCTCGGCGCGACCGGGCATGAGATTGCCGGCTGCTGCCTGCAGGCCGCGACCCGCGATTTTGCCCGCTTTGGGCTGTTCGTGCTGGCCAATGGCAAGGCCGGGGACAAGCAGATCGTGCCGGCCGACTGGTTCGCCATGGCGACCCGCAAACAAAAGGACATCGGCCGCCCCGGCAAAGGCTATGGCTTCCAGTGGTGGACCTATGACGACGGTTCGGTCGCGGCGCAGGGCATCTTCGGCCAGGGGATTTTCATCGATCCCAAGCGCGAGCTGGTGATCGCCAGCAACTCCGACTGGACCCGCGCTTCGATGGGCCCGGAGCCCGAAGCGCGCGAGGCGTTCTACAAGCAGGTTCAGGCGCTGATCGACGCGGGGGGATAGCCCCTCGCGCTCAATTCCCGTCGAGCAGGTTGCCGAGCATCCCCAGCGCCGAGCCTTCACCGCGGTTGCCGCCCGGTCCGCCCGGCATGGCGGCCTGGAGCATCCGCCCGGCCAGCCGCGCGAAGGGCAGCGACTGAATCCAGACTTTGCCCGGGCCGCGCAGCCGCGCGAACCACACGCCTTCACCGCCGAACATCATCGTCTTGATTCCGCCGACGGTCTGGATGTCGAATTCCACTTCCGAGGTCATTGCCGCGATACAGCCGGTATCGACGTGCAATTCTTCACCCGGGCGCAGTTCGCGCTCGACAATGGTGCCGCCCATCTGGACGAAGACCCAGCCATCGCCGCTCAGCCGCTGCATGATGAAGCCTTCGCCGCCGAACAGTCCGGTCAGGATCCGGCGCTGGAAGTGGATTCCGATTTCCACCCCGCGCGCGGCGGCCAGAAAGCTGTCCTTCTGGCAGATCAGAGTGCCGCCCACTTCGCTCAGCTTGATCGGCAGGATCGCGCCCGGAACCGGCGCGGAAAAGGCCACCCGGGCCTTGCCGCTGCCCTGATGGGTGAAGACCGTGGTGAACAGGCTTTCGCCCGTTACCAGCCGCTTTCCGGCGCCGAGCAGCTTGCCCATGAAGCCGCCTTCGGCTCCGCGCCCGTCACCGAAGACGGTGCTCATGTGGATCGGCGCATCCTTCCACACCATCGCCCCGGCTTCGGCCACCGCGCTTTCGCCCGGATCAAGCTCGATCTCGACGAACTGGAGTTCCTGCCCC
This sequence comes from Pseudomonadota bacterium, assembly GCA_029550345.1. Lineage (GTDB taxonomy): Bacteria > Pseudomonadota > Alphaproteobacteria > Sphingomonadales > Sphingomonadaceae > Novosphingobium. The sequence continues at coordinate 29,692 of JAKPHK010000031.1, read as the reverse complement.
TTGATTTCGAAATCGATGTCATCGGCAACATTGGCGTTGCGGGCGTGGTGGCTCCAGGGGTTGGTGTCCATCATTGGTCCTTCGTTTTCGGGATTGGGTGAAGAGGATATATGCAGCGATTGTTACACGCCAAGGGGGCACTGCAAAGGTACCAAAGCAGCACACCAAGGGGCGTCCATGATCACCAACGCGGCCTTTGACGCGCGATCAACTCCGCTTGCTCACCCGCCAGGATGATAGAAATCGTAAACCGCCTGCGCCACTGCTGCTGAAACACCCGGCGCGCGCTGCAAATCTTCAAGCGCTGCCGCACGCACCTTGCTCGCGGTCCCGAAGTGGAGCAGCAGCGCGCGCTTGCGGGCCGGGCCGATTCCGGGGATCTCGTCAAGCGGGCTGGCGGTGATCGCGCGGCTGCGTTTGTCACGGTGCGCGCCGATCGCAAAGCGGTGGACCTCATCGCGCAGGCGCTGGAGGTGGAACAGCAACGGCGAATTGACCGGCAGCATCTTTTCGCGCCCGTCGGGAAAGTGGAACACCTCGCGCCCATCACGCCCGTGGTGCGGACCCTTGGCGATGGCGATCAGGGGCACGTCCTCAATCCCCATTTCCTCGAGGGTATCGCGCGCGGCGGACATCTGCCCCTTGCCGCCATCGATCAGCACCAGATCGGGCCACATCCCGCCATCGCGGTCCGGGTCCTCATCCTGCGCCCGGGCAAAGCGCCGCTGGAACACCTCGCGCATCATGCCGAAATCGTCGTTGGTCTGGGCCTGCCTGATATTCCACTTGCGGTACTGGCCCTTCACGAAGCCATCCGGCCCGGCAACGATCATCGCGCCCAGCGCCTGCGCACCCTGAATGTGGCTGTTATCGTACACCTCGATCCGCTGCGGCGGCTCGGGCAGTTCAAGGAATTCGGCCAGTTCGCGATTGAGCCGGGCCTTGGTCCCGCTTTCGGCCAGCCGCCGTTCCAGTGCCTCCACCGCATTGCGCCGCGCCTGATCGATCAGCCGCCGACGATCGCCGCGCTGCGGGACCGACACCTCAACCTTGCCCCCGGCACCTTCCCGCAGGGCTTCGGCCAGAAGGTCCGCTTCGGGCAGAGCGCGGTCGATCAGGATCGTGCGCGGCGGCGGAACTTCTTCGTAAAACTGGGCGAGGAAACTGGTCAGCACCTCTTCCGGCGAAAGCCCCTCGGTATGGCCGGGGAAGAAGGCGCGGTGGCCCCAGTTCTGCCCGCCGCGGATGAAGAAGGCCTGGATCCCCACATGGCCGCCCTTCTCCGCCAGCGCGAAAATGTCGGCATTGCCCAGCCCTTCGGCGTTGATCGCCTGACTGCCCTGGATGAAGGTTGCCGCCCGCAGCCGGTCGCGCAGCATCGCGGCGGTTTCGAAATCGAGCCGGGCGGCGGCATCGGCCATCTGCGCTTCGATCTTGCGCTGCACCGCGCTGGATTTGCCGCCGAGAAAGTCCTTCGCCTCGCCCACCAGTTCGGCATAGCCCGCCGCATCGATCCGCCCGACGCAGGGGGCTGAGCAGCGCTTGATCTGATAGAGCAGGCACGGCCGGTCACGCCGGGCAAAGAAGCTGTCGGTGCAGCTGCGCAGCAGGAACAGCTTTTGCAGCGCGTTGATGGTGGTGTTGACCGAACCGGCGCTGGCGAATGGGCCGTAATAGTTGCCCTTCGCCCGCCGCGCGCCGCGATGCTTGGTGATCCGGGGAAAATCGTGATCGGCGCGCAGCAGGATGAACGGAAAGCTCTTATCATCGCGCAGCAGCACATTGTAGGGCGGGCGGTAGCGCTTGATCAGCTGCGCTTCGAGCAGCAGCGCCTCAGCCTCCGAATTGGTGGTGACGATGGTCATGGCCCGGGTCTGCGCAACCATCCGCTTGAGCCGCAGCGGCAGCCGATCGACCTGGGTATAGTTCGCCACCCGGTTCTTCAGTGCCCGCGCCTTGCCGACATAGAGCACGTCGCCGCGCGCATCGAGCATCCGGTAAACGCCGGGCTTGGGCTTCAGCGTTGCCTGAACCTCACGGATGGCGCGCACCCCGGCATCCAGATCGGGCTGGCTGCCCTTGACCACATAGGTCGCCCGCTCTTCGTTGAAGCGGTCGGAACCGTTGGGTTGATCGGGGCGTCCAGCCTTGGCCATGGTTTACCGGATAGGCGCTCTCTCCTCCTGAAAAAAGCCGCGAGTTGACGGCAATCCCCGATGTGCTAGCCTCCCCATTGCAAGACCCGAAGATCGGGCGGCGTTGTGGGAGAGGATCTGCTTGCGGCAACTTCAGGGGATGGATGCATCGTTCGTTGCGCTGGAAACGCGCACTTCGCCCATGCACATCGGTTCGATCCTGATCTACGATCCGGCCACGGCTCCGGGCGGGTTCGTTCGCTACAAGGATATTCTGCGCTTTTTCGAAAGCCGGATGCAGCTGTCTCGGACCATGCGCCAACGGCTGGTGCGGGTGCCCTTCGATCTCGATTACCCCTATTGGGTTGAGGACAAGGATTTCGACCTTGAATACCACGTCCGGCACGTCGCCCTGCCCAAACCGGGTGACTGGCGCCAGCTGTGCATCCAGGCCGCGCGGATCTTTGCCCGCCCGCTCGATCTGACCCGCCCGCCGTGGGAATTCACCATCGTTGAGGGGATCGACAACGTGCCCGGCGTTGCGCCCGGCAGCTATGCCATGGTCACCAAGGTGCACCATGCCGCAATCGACGGCATGAGCGGGATCGACCTGATGGAGGCGCTTCACACGCTCGATCCCAACACGCCGCCTCCGAACGAGCCGGATACCTGGAAGGGTGAAGAGCTTCCCAATTTCGCTGAACTGCTGGCCAAGAGCTGGGTCAACAACCTGGCCAACCCGGTCCGCCAGCTCGACGTGGCGGCAAAGGCGCTGCCCGGCATGGCGAAAGCGGTCAAAGGCCTGATCGCGAAGGACTTCAAGCTCCATGGGGAAATGCTGGCTCCGCGCACCCGGTTCAACACGGTCATATCCGCCAACCGGGTGGTCGAAGGCCGCTCGATCCCGCTTGCCGATATCAAGGCGATCCGCGAGGCTGTGCCCGGTGCCAAGGTCAACGATGTGTTCCTGGCGATCATCGGCGGGGCGATGCGCAAGTACCTGGACCACCACAACGAATTGCCGGACAAGACGCTCACCGCGATGGCCCCGATCTCGGTCCGCGCCAAGGATGAGAAGGGCGACATGGGCAACCAGGTTGCGGCGATGGTCGCCCCGCTCGGCACCCAGATCGAAGACCCGCTTGAGCGGCTGGGCTATGTCCATTCGCAGACAATCAATTCCAAGGCGATGACCGATGCGATCGGGGCCCGCAACATGACCGAGATGAGCAAGGTCAGCCCCGCGCTCTACATGGCTCTGGGCGCGCAGCTCTATACCCGGCTGGGCCTGGCCAATCGCGTCGGGCCGCCCTTCACCACCGTGGTGACAAATGTTCCCGGTCCACCGGTGCCGATCTATTCCTGCGGCGCGCGGCTCGAATCGATGATGGGCCTGCTGTGCCTGACCGACGGGATGGGCCTGGGCCACGTCGTGCAGTCCTATTGCAAGGAAGCCTCGATCGCCTTCACCGCCTGCCGGCAGGTGATGCCCGATCCCGAATTCTATGCGCAGTGTATCGAAGACAGCTTCACTGAACTGCGCGATGCGGCACGGGCCGCCCTTGCGGATGGTCCGCCCAGCCCCACATCAAATTCGAAGGCCGCCCAACCCGTCCCCAAGGCGGCGGCCGCACACAAGCAGAAGCCGACGGCGAAAAAGGGCGCCGCAAAGTCCGGAAAGGTCGCAAAAAAGAAATGACCGCTACAACTGCCGCGCGTGAAGCGCTCGAAATCGAAGCCCGCCCACCGCACCGGCTGCTTGCCCTTGCGGAAGGACGGGCTGTGCTGGAGCTGGCTTCGTTTTATGCCACGCGCCACATCCTGGGCCTGCTGCCCAGGGGCGATGGCCACCCGGTGCTGGTCCTGCCCGGCTTTCTTGCTTCCGACAGTTCAACCCGCCCGATGCGGCGCCTGCTCTCCGATCTCGGGTATGAGGCGCATGGCTGGGGGCTTGGACGCAATGTCCGGGTCGATCTTCAGCGGGTCCACGACATGGAAGCCCTGCTGCTGAAAATCCACAAGGACAGCGGCCGCAAGGTTTCGATCGTCGGGTGGAGCCTGGGCGGAGTCTTCGCCCGCGAACTGGCCAAATTGCACCCGGATGCGGTCCGCCAGGTGATTTCGCTGGGCAGCCCGATCCATGATGACCGGCGCCACACCAACGCCAGCAGGCTGTTCGAATTCCTCAACGGCAAAGAGCCGGAGCCGGTCCAGCACGGCCGCTTTACCGGCCTGGGCGATGCGCCGCCGGTGCCGACCACTTCGATCCTGACCCGTACCGACGGCATCGTCCACTGGCGCGGATCAGTGCAGCACGCCGAAAAGGGGCATGACCGGGTCGAAAATATCGTGGTCCATGCCAGCCATTGCGGGCTTGGCGTCAATCCCAGCGTGATGGTGGCCCTGGCCGACCGGCTGGCCCAGAGCGAAGACCAATGGGAACCCTTCGCGCCGCGGCTTTCGCAGCGCTGGATGTTCCCATCGCAGCGGCTTCACTGATTTTTTCGGAAAGAACCCTGACGGGGGCGACGATCGCCGCCCCCGTCAGCAATTTCGGCCTTAGCGACCGTTGACCTCGACGTTGCGAATCCGCCCGTCACCATCGATCGAGCAGGTGAAATCCCCGCCCGATGCGCGGCCCTGAACCCGCCAGCCATCGCCATCGCGGTTAACGGCATCGACCTGCGCGTTCTGGCCATCGCCGCGACCGACTTCGCTCAGGCAGCGGTTGATCGCGCCATTGATGCCGGTGCCCTGCTGCCATTGCGGGCGGTCATCGCGGCCATAGTCCTGCTCGTAACGATCTTCGCGGTCATAACGCTCGTCACGCTCACGGCGTTCATAGCGTTCCTGCTTCTTGGCATTGCTGGCGGCGCTGGCGATCGCCGCAATCCCGCCGATGATCAGAATGCCGGTAATCACGTCACCGGCATCGACCCGGTCGCGGTGGTGATAACCGCCCCATCCCCAGGGCCGAGCCATGGCCGGGGTGGCAACAAGGGAAAAAGCCGCAGCCGAAGTGACAAAGGCTGCGAGGCGCGAAGTCTTGCGCGTCATCGTCGTACCCTCCGGGTAAGCGCCGAGACCCCTGTCACCGGCCCGCATTACCCCAATTAAACACAGGATTAGGCGGTTCAGGCTTTCCAGGGCCTGAACCGCCCATCGGTCTTGTCAGAGGCTGGCCTTAGAGGCCGCGGACCCCGCTGATGTCAACATCGACCACCCGGCCGCGCTCGAACTTGCACTTGAACGAACCCGCGTCATAGCCGCGCATCGAGTCATTCCAGCCGCGATAGTCGCCGCCCCAGCCGTTGCCATAGCGGCTATCGCCGCGGCGCCAGTCATGTCCGCGGGTATTCACAGCGATCCGGCCTTTCACCTCGAAGCCATAGCGGGTGTCCTTGACCTGGCGAATGTCGGTCACATCCGCGCGGCCATAGCGTGAACCGGCGTAGCGTTCGGCGGCATAGACGCACTGCTCAACCGCCTGGCGCGGGTTGTCGCGATAGCGGTAGCCGTTACCATAACCGGCGCGGTCATAGCGGTAATCACCATTGCGGTAATCGCCATCGCGGTAGTCACCATAGCGATCATCGCGGTTGTTCCTGCTGGCGGCGGTTGCGATCGCGGCAATCCCGCCGATCACCAGAGCGCCGGCAATAACGTCGCCTGCACTGATGCCGTCACGGTCATGGCCGCGGCTATCGGCAAAGGCGGGGGTCGCCGAAGAGATCGCCATCGCGCCTGCGGCGATGGTCCCGACAAGAGCTTTGGACAGGGTCTTCATGGCATTCATCCTTCAATCTGCCGAACGGGACTGTCCGGCTTGATTGAAGGTCTAGCGATTCGCCCGTGGCGCGATGCTGAACCCGTCCGTTAGCCTGTGTTCATCTTAATCGATATTTAGATGAACGGATGAGGCGGCTAGTTCGACGGCACCGAAAGCCCGGTCCACCGCGCCAGAAAGGCCAGAATGTCCGAATTTTCCGCCACCACCTTGTCGGTCGGCTTGCCCGCGCCGTGCCCGGCGCGGGTCTCGATCCGGATCAGGTGCGGCTTGCCATGAGGGTCCGCAGCCTGAAGCGCAGCGGTATATTTGAAGCTGTGCCCCGGCACGACCCGGTCATCGGTATCGGCCGTGCTCACCATCACCGCCGGGTAGGAAACCCCGGTTCGGATGTTGTGATAGGGCGAATAGGTCCGCAGCATCCGCCAGTCGGCCTCCTTTGACGGGTAGCCGTAATCATCGACCCAGTACCGCCCGGCGGTGAACTGATCGAAACGCAGCATATCCATCACCCCGACCGCAGCATTGGCCGCTGCGAATAGATCGGGCCGCTGGTTGACCACCGCGCCGACCAGCAGCCCGCCGTTCGATCCGCCCTGCACCGCAAGCCCGCCCTTCGGCGTGATCCCCTCGGCGATCAGATACTCGCCGGCCGCAATGAAATCGTCGAACACGTTCTGCTTGTTGTGAAGCCTGCCCGCATCGTGCCAGGCCTTGCCGTATTCGCCGCCGCCGCGCAGGTTGGCCATCACGAAGACACCGCCCGCCTCAAGCCAGGCCATCCGGACCGCCGAGAAACCCGGGGTCAGCGAAATGTCAAACCCGCCGTAACCATAAAGCAGCGTCGGTGCGGGTTTGCCCTCTGCCGCCAGGCCTTTCTTACGGACGATGAACATCGGCACCTTGGTGCCGTCCTTCGAGGCGTAGAAGCGCTGCTCGATCTGGAAATCATCGGGATTGAAGGTCAGCTTGGGCTGCGCGAAGATCGAACTCTTTCCAGTCTCGCTATCGAACCGATAGATCGCGCCGGGCTGGTTGAAGGTGGAAAAGGCATAGAAGGTTTCGGGATCACCCGGCTGCCCGGTAAAGCCTGACGCCGTGCCGATCGCATTGAGCTGGATCCGGCGGACCGGCTTGCCATCGAGCGAGACTACCTCGGCCACCGATGTCGCGTCTTTGAGGTAGCCGAGGATCAGGCGGCTGCCGACGATCTGCGCGCGCTCCAGCGTTTCCGCCCGTTCGGGAACGACGTCATGGAACAGCGCGGGATTGGTGTTGCAGGTGCCCGGCGCCGAATCCTTGCACGGCTTCGGGCGATTGGCGGCTTCGGACAGGTCCACCTTGACGACCTTCAGGCGCGGTGCGTCCTTGTTGGTGGCGAAATAGAGCGTGTCGCCAACGCCTTCGATCAACCGCCAATCATGCTCCAGGCCTGAAATCAGGGTGTGTGCGATCCAGCTGCGCTTGCTGCGCGGATCACGCCCGCCGGTTCCAGCGAAGATCGAGACATTGCCGCTGGGCGGCACGACTTGCGGCAGTTTCTGCCCCGCCAGCGGGATCACGTGCACGGCATAGCGGTTGTCGGTGCCCTTGGCTGTTGTGATCACCACCCAGCGATTGTCATGGGTAACCTCTGCCGAATGGCCCAGATCCGGGTCTTCGGGCGTCGAATAGATCAACTGATCTTCGGACTGCGGCGTTCCGATCCGGTGAAAATAGACCGCCTGGTTCTTGTTGAGCGACTGGAATTCCTGCCCCGGCTTGACCTCCGGAAAGCGCGAATAGAGGAACCCTTCGTTGCCGATCCAGGCAATGTTGGTGAACTTGGCCCACTTGATCTCGTCCGTCAGGATCTTGCCGCTGCTGACGTCGAGCAGCTTGATCGTCCGCCAGTCCGATCCGCCATCCTGGATCAGATAGGCCAGCAACTTACCATTGTGCGAAGGCACCCAGCCCGCCAGCGCGGTTGCGCCATCCTTGGCCCAGGCGTTGGGGTCGATCAGCAGCCGCGGCGCGCCATCAAGGCCCTTGCGGACAAACAGCTGCGACTGGTTCTGCAGGCCCGAATTGCGGGTGTAGAAATAGTTCTTCCCGGCCTTTTGCGGCAAGCCGAAGCGCTCGTAATCCATCAGGCTGCGAATGCGCGCGGAGAACCAGTCACGCCCCGGCAGGGTCGCCAGATAGGCCTGGGTTACCGCATTCTGCTGCTGAACCCATTCGGCAACCTTGGGATCGGTCCGCACATCGTTTTCAAGCCAGCGATAGGGATCGGCCACCTTCTCGCCAAAGTGATCCTCAACGATGGTTCCCTTGGCAGTCTGCGGATAGGTCAACTGGTAATCCTGAGCATAGGCGGCAACGGCTGAAACGGCGAACAGGGCACCGATCAAGGTGCGGGCGCGAACGGACACAGGCTAATCCCCCAAAACCAAAGGCGAACGCAAACCTAACGCCTGCGCCCGCCTTTGCAATTCGCCGTTCGACGAAGGCCCGATAGCCCCCCGTGAGCGGTCACACGCCGCAGGTGACGGCACTCGCCCCGTATGTCCGGCTTTCCCCGTCGGTCGATGACAGCAGCTGGCTTTCAACCGCCTCCTCATCCAGCATCGGAATATTTCCGTTCGGTTCGATCCGCACGCCCAGCCCCTTCAGAACCCGGCGGACCTTGGCCTCTGGTTCACGGAAATAGACCGAGGTGGATTCGTAGTGCAGCCCCACCCCGGTAACGGTCAGTCCGTGCCACGGCCGGGCGGGCACGCGAACATAGAACGAGGCGAGCTCGCCGCCGTCCCGCTGTGCCGCGCGTTTGCGCTGGGCGATCGCCTGATTGACATACGGCGCGATTCCAGCGCCCTTGAAGCAGCCCTGGTTGGAAATCACGAAGCTGATCGGCTTTGCCTTGGCCGGGGCTGCCTGCACCGGACCGCTTGCCGCCATGATCGGCGCAGCGGCGATCATGGCAAAAGCGAACAACCGCAACGGCGAAATCGACAACGTCTTCATGCAAACCCCCTGACCATCTGCCGACGACAAGGCCGGAACGCAGCCAGTTTAGGGCGCGCAGCTGTCCGCGCCATGAACCGGCCAAAGCAAAAGGGCCGGTCACCGCATTGCGGCAACCGGCCCTTCGTATTGCTTTCCGGAAGGCTTAGGCCAGCTCTTCCTCACCGGTGAAGACCGGACCGGAGTCCTGCCCCTTGGCGCCGGTATCGCGGTCAACCAGTTCGATCACGGCCATCGGCGCGGCGTCAGAAGCGCGAACGCCAGCCTTGATCACGCGGGTGTAACCACCAGCACGGTCGGCATAGCGCGCTGCCAGAACGTCGAACAGCTTCACCAGCTGGGCATCGTCAAGCAGACGGGCATGAGCCAGACGGCGGTTCGAAAGGCCGCCGTGCTTGGCCAGCGTGATCAGCTTTTCGACATAGGGACGCAGTTCGCGCGCCTTGGGCAGGGTCGTGGTGATCTGCTCGTGCTTGATCAGTGCCGCGGCCATGTTGCGGAACAGAGCCTTGCGGTGGCTGGAGGTGCGGTTCAGCTTACGACCGCCGTACTTGTGACGCATGGTAACTTCCTTCGTTCGTTAAGGGGCCGTGCGAGGTACCCCAGACCCGGCAGCACTTGCGGTGGCCGCCATCACCGTTGGCGGGACGCCCGAAGGCGCCCCTGCCCAATCGCTTAGCCCAGCAGCTCCTGTTCGAGCTTCTTGGCCATTTCTTCGATGTTTTCCGGCGGCCAGCCAGGGATGTCCATGCCGAGGCGCAGACCCATCGAGCTCAGGACTTCCTTGATCTCGTTGAGCGACTTGCGGCCGAAGTTCGGCGTGCGGAGCATCTCGGCCTCGGTCTTCTGGACCAGGTCGCCGATGTAGATGATGTTGTCGTTCTTGAGGCAGTTGGCCGAACGCACCGACAGCTCCAGCTCGTCCACCTTCTTGAGGAGGTAGCGGTTGAGCTGGTTGGTATCGCCTTCTTCCGCCGCCGGAGCCGCAACGCCGATCATCGGCGAAGCGCCCATCGGCACTGCATCTTCGAAGTGGACGAACAGCGAGAGCTGGTCCTGAAGGATCCGCGCGGCATAGGCCACGGCATCTTCCGGGGTGACCGTACCGTCGGTTTCGACGGTCAGGCTCAGCTTGTCGTAGTCCAGTTCCTGGCCGATACGGGCGTTATCGACCTTGTAGGAAACCTGACGAACCGGCGAATAGAGCGAATCGATCGGAATCAGGCCGATCGGCGCATCAACCGGACGGTTGCCGACAGCCGGGACATAGCCCTTGCCGGTATCCGCGGTCAGTTCCATGTTCAGCGTCGCGCCTTCGTCGAGATGACAGATCACCAGATCCTTGTTCATCACCTCGATGTCACCGGAAACGGCGATGTCGCCCGCCTTCACTTCAGCCGGGCCGGTGGCCGACAGCTGAAGCCGCTTCGGGCCTTCACCCTGCATCTTGAGCGCGATCTGCTTCACGTTCAGGACGATGTCGGTCACGTCTTCACGCACACCGGCCAGCGAGCTGAATTCGTGCAGCACGTTCTCGATCTTGATCGAGGTGATCGCACCGCCCTGCAGGCTGGAAAGCAGCACGCGGCGCAGCGCATTGCCCAGCGTCAGACCGAAACCGCGCTCCAGCGGCTCAGCCACGAAGGTCGCGCGGCGCTTGGCGTCGGCACCGCTCTTCACTTCGAGAGCGTTGGGCTTCTTCATTTCCTGCCAGTTCTTCATATTGACAGACATGGACGTCCCCTTGGGGTTATATTCTGGCGGGCCCGGCCGCATTCCCTGAAATCAGGAAACCGCGACCGATCCGAAACTGTGGCCAGACCGAACGTCTGACCACGAACGGTCAATCAGACGCGGCGGCGCTTGGAAGGCCGCACACCGTTGTGCGGGATCGGCGTCACGTCGCGGATCGAAGTGATGGTGAAGCCGACCGCCTGCAGCGCACGCAGCGCGCTTTCGCGGCCCGAGCCCGGACCCTTCACTTCGACTTCAAGGGTGCGCACGCCGTGTTCGGCGGCCTTCTTGCCGGCGTCGTCCGCAGCCACCTGAGCGGCATAGGGTGTGGACTTGCGGCTGCCCTTGAAGCCCATCATGCCGGCGCTGGACCACGAAATGGCGTTGCCCTGGGCGTCGGTGATGGTGATCATGGTGTTGTTGAAGCTGGCATTCACATGAGCAATGCCACTGGAAATGTTCTTCCGCTCGCGGCGCTTGATGCGCTGGGGTTCGCGTGCCATTTTTCTATCCTACTCGAAAATCGGGAAGGGAAAGCCTGAGGCGAAAGCCTTGGCTTACTTCTTCTTGCCGGCGATGGGCTTGGCCTTGCCCTTGCGGGTGCGGGCGTTGGTGTGCGTGCGCTGACCGCGGACCGGGAGGCCCTTGCGGTGACGCAGGCCGCGATAGCAGGCCAGGTCCATCAGGCGCTTGATGTTCATCGCGGTTTCGCGGCGCAGGTCACCCTCAACGGTGTGATCGGCGTCGATCGTTTCGCGGATGTGCAGCACTTCCTGATCGCTGAGGTCAGACACACGGCGGGTGTGGTCGATGCCCAGCTTGTCGACGATCTGGCGGGCCTTGAACGGGCCAATGCCGTGAATGTAGGTGAGCGCGATGATTACGCGCTTGTTGGTGGGGATATTGACCCCGGCAATACGAGCCACTTAATTCTCCATGCTCCACAGAAGACTGCGCGAATGCAGCCCCCTATCTCAACGCTTCACTCGGCAAAAACGGCAAAAAGTCCGGTTGGCGCGCAGAATCGCTTTCGCCGTCCAGACTGACCCCGTTGTTTTAGAGTGAAGCGGGCGCTTAGGGCGATTCGCCCGGCGTGTCAACGCCCTGTTGGGTTCGGCCCGTGCGCCCTGCCCGCAGTTACGGTTTTCAACGGTCTGGCGGAGCGTCAATCCGGTTTCGCGGCCACTGCCTCCGGCGGGGTCAGCAGCGCGGCAAGCCGGGCCAGCTGTTCCCCCAGGACCCGATCGACCATCGGGGCGATCTGCGCCGGCGCGGCGGAAAAGGCCCCGGCAACCCGGTATTCCCATTCGATCTTGGTTCCGGTCTCGGTAGGCTTGAGCGTGATTGTCAGCACTCCGTGAACCGCATCGCCCTGCAGCGGCCCCAGCCCGCCGACCATCCGCAGAACCCCGCGCTGCGGATCGGCATAAACGACGTGCATATGCTCGACGCTGCCCATCCGCTGGTCTTCCGGCGCATCGGCCGGTTTCGGCAGCTTTTCGCAGAAGCAGCCGCTGGCCTGGGCGTCGATGTACATATTCGCGGCCTTGCCGGAATAGGTGTGCTCATCCGACCACCACTTGCCCGGCGCGATCAACGCCTTCCAGACCTCGGTTTTGCTGGCAGGGGTATCGGCCTGTAGCCGCACCACGAACCCGGCCTCATCCTGGGCGGCCACCTCCGCCCGCGCCAGCTGGGCCGGTGCGGACAGGCCAAGGCACAACGCCAAGGCAATCGGAAACGCGGTGAACTTTGGCATTGCATCCCCCTTGTTGCGCGCCGCGCCCAAGGTTTGCGCGCCGATTCAGCCAGCCATAGTCCGTTCGATCGCGGCTGTCACATGGTCGATGTCGGCCATGCCGTTGACCCGGGTGACAATCCCGCGCGCATCATAGATCGGCAGGATCGGCGCGGTCTTGGCGCGGTATTCGGCCATGCGGGTCCGCACGGTTTCCTCATTGTCGTCCGGCCGGCGCTTGAACTCGGTCGATCCGCACTTGTCGCAGACGCCGGGCTGTTTGGGCTGTTCGAACTTGTCGTGATAGCCCTTGCCGCAATTGGCACAGGTGAAGCGGCCGCAGATCCGTTCGACCAGTGCGTCCTCGTCAACCTCAAGCTCGATCACATGATCGAGGGTGCGGCCACGATCGGCCAGCAGCTTGTCGAGCGATTCGACCTGGGCCGCAGTGCGCGGATAGCCATCGAAGATCGCGCCGGTATCGGGGCCCATCGCATCAAGCTCTTCCCCGATCAAGGCCGAGACGATCTCGTCCGAAACCAGCTCGCCGCGCTCCATCACTGCCTTGGCCTGGAGGCCGACCGGAGTTCCCGCCTTGACCGCGGCGCGCAGCATATCGCCGGTGGAGAGTTGCCGCATCCCGAACTTCTCAACCAGACGCTGGGCCTGGGTGCCCTTGCCGGCTCCCGGCGGTCCTAGCAGGATGATGTTCACGAGCACTCCCCCCTTGTTAATTAGCGCAGACGCCCCTTGAGCTTCGCTTTCTTGATCAGATCGCCATACTGGTGCGCCAGCAGGTGCGACTGGATCTGGGTGATCGTATCAACCGTTACATTGACCACGATCAGCAAGCTGGTGCCACCGGCGAAGAACAACTTCACCCCGGTTTGCGCGATAACCCATTCCGGCACAACACAGACGAAAGTCAGGTAGATCCCACCAATGACCGTGATCCGGGTCAGGACATAGTCAAGGTAGGTCGCGGTGTTCTTGCCGGGACGGATGCCGGGGATGAACCCGCCATTGCGCTTGAGGTTGTCGGCCGTTTCCTCGGGGTTGAAGACAACCGCCGTATAGAAAAAGGCGAAGAACATGATCAGCACGGCGTAGAGCACCATGTAAACCGGCTTGCCGTGCCCGAGGTACAGGTTCAGCATTCCGATGAACTTGCCCCACATCGAATCGTCATTGATCGAACTGCCCGCGAACTGGCTGATCGTCAGCGGCAGCAGCAGCAGCGAGCTGGCGAAGATCGGCGGGATGACGCCGGCGGTGTTGAGCTTCAGCGGCAGGTGGCTGCGATCGGCCTGCATCATGCCGTTCTGGCTGGCGCGCTTGGGATACTGGATCAACAGGCGGCGGGTCGCGCGTTCCATAAAGCAGATCAGCAGGATCAGCCCGACCAGCATCGCCACCAGGAACAGGATCAGCAGCCCGGAAATCGATCCGGTGCGGCCACCTTCGAACAGGTTGGAGATGAAGGTCGGCATCTGCGCAACGATGCCGGCCATGATGATCAGCGACACGCCGTTGCCGATCCCGCGGCTGGTGATCTGTTCACCCAGCCACAGCAGGAACATGGTGCCACCAACGATCGAGATCAGCCCCGCGACATAGAACAGCGGCCCGGGATTGATCGCAAAGCCCTGCGCTTCGGCGTTGTGCAGCAGGGCATAACCCTGAACCACCGCCAGCAGCACCGCGCCATAGCGCGAATACTGGTTGAGCTTGCGCCGCCCGCTTTCACCTTCCTTCTTGAGCGCGGTCAGCGAGGGGTGCAGCGCAGCCGCAAGCTGAACGACGATCGACGAGGTGATGTAGGGCATGACCCCAAGCGAGATCAGGCTGTAATTGGTCAGCGCGCCGCCCGAGAACATATTGAAGAAATCGAGGATCCCGCCCGAAGCCCGCTCAAAAAAGCTCTTCAGCTTGATCGGATCGATCCCCGGCAACGGCACGAAGCTGAGAAACCGGAACACGATCAGCGATGTGACGGTAAACCAGATGCGCTTCTTGAGCTCGGTCGCCTTGGAAAAGTTGGCGAAGCTCAGGTTGCTGGCGATATTATCGGCGCGTGAAGCCATTGTGCGAACTTGCCTTGCTTGGGCCGGGGAAACCTAGTCCCACGCGGCCGCGTCCCCTGATGTCGAGACGCCCATATAGGATGCGGGCGAGGATTGCATAACCCCCGCCCGCAAAAGTTCCGGAATTATTCGCCGGCCGCTTCCTTGGCGGCCGGAACTTCGACCGAACCGCCGGCCTTTTCGACCGCAGCCTTGGCACCGGCCGAGACACCGGCGACGACGAACTTGGCCTTGGCCGAGAATTCGCCCTTGCCGAGCAGACGAACGCCGTCCTTGCCGCCACGGGCCAGACCGGCCGCCTTCAGCGCGGCGTGATCGATGTCCTTCTTGGCATCAAGCTTCCCGGCGTCGATCGCCTTCTGCACCAGGCCGAGGTTCACTTCGGCATAGTCCTTGGCGAAGATGTTGTTGAAGCCGCGCTTCGGGATCCGCATGTGCAGCGGCATCTGACCGCCTTCGAAGCCCTTGACGCTTACGCCCGAGCGCGACTTGGCGCCCTTCTGGCCGCGCCCGGCGGTCTTGCCCTTGCCCGAACCGATGCCGCGTCCAACGCGCATACGGGACTTACGGGCACCACCATTGTCACGGATGTCATTCAGTTTCATGTCTTGCACTCGCTTTCGCTTCTAGTCGCGCTTATGGGAGGCGCGCGCATAGGCGATGGGCGCGGCAATGTCACCCTCTTTTTGCGGAAATTGCGGGTGCGCAGCGGCGATGCTAGCCAGACGGCGATCTGATCCGTTGCGCGTAGCAGCCTTGTCCTTGTTCCGAAACACCCTGTTCCAGTTCGCTGTCCGGCTGATCGTCGCACTGACCTTGCGCGGCTATGCCAGCCAATCGATCGCCGCGATGAACCAGCTTACCCGCGCATTCGAAGCGCACGGCGCAGGCCGCGGCCTGTTCGTCTATGAGGGGCCGTTCCTCTGCACGATGACCGCACAGCCCTTCCCGTCACCCCTCGCCTTTCCGGCGCACCTCTATCACGGGATCGAGAAGGACGTATCGCACCTTTCGACCCGCGCCGAGGTGGAGCGGATCCCGGCCATCCCAGCGTTGTGGTGATGACCAGCGAACCGCGCGACGGGCCGATCAATGCCGAAACCTTCGCGCTCGTCTCCGCCTATGCGCAGACCAACCGCCGCCTCGCCGAAAATGTCGTGGCCCCCGAACGGTTGCGGGCAGACACAGTGCTGGTCTGGGGGGACTGCCGCCCGGCCCGGTGATGCCCAAACGAAAAGCCCCGGCGCTGGGCCGGGGCTTCACGTCTGATCCAAAGTCAGCCGAACGGTTTATTCGACGACTTCAACCATGTGCGGCAGCAGGCGCAGCGCGCCGCGCACTTCCGGGGTGTCTTCCACCTCGACCACGCGGTGCATCTTGCCCAGGCCCAGGCCGATCAGCATCTGCTTCTGCTTGGCCGGGCGACGGATCGGCGAACCGATCTGCTTGATCTTGATCTTCGCCATGCGTCTTACTCCACAATCGCGTCGGCAGCGGCCTGAGCCTCCGCCGCGCTGGCTCCGCCGCGACCCAGCAGGTCGGCAACCTTCTTGCCGCGACGCTGAGCAACCGACTTCGGCGAAGTCTGGCTCACCAGCGCGTCAAAGGTGGCGCGGATCATGTTGTAGGGGTTCGAGGTGCCGACCGACTTGGTCACCACGTCGGCAACGCCCAGGCTTTCGAAGACGGCGCGCATCGGGCCGCCCGCGATGATCCCGGTCCCGGCCGGAGCCGAGCGGACGTTGACCTTGCCCGCGCCGAAGTGGCCGCGGCCATCGTGGTGCAGGGTCCGGCCTTCCTTGAGCGGAACGCGGATCATCTTCTTCTTGGCCGAAGCAGTCGCCTTGGTGATCGCTTCAGGCACTTCGCGGGCCTTGCCATGGCCAAAGCCGACACGACCCTTGCCATCGCCAACCACGACCAGCGCGGCAAAGCCAAAGCGCTTACCACCCTTCACGGTCTTCGAGACGCGGTTGATGTGGACGAGCTTTTCGATCAGCTCCTCGCCACCTTCCTCGCCTTCGCCACGACCGCGACGGTCATCGCGGCCACGGCCACGCCCGCCCCGCTCACCCCGGTCGCCGCCGCGACCGCGGCCACGGCCACGGCCCTCGCGGGCTTCGCCTTCGGGAGCAGCCGCTTCGACGGCGACTTCGGTTTCTACGGTGTTTTCGTCAGCCATCTTAGAACTCCAGCCCGCCTTCACGGGCGGCATCGGCCAGCGCCTTGACGCGGCCATGGAACAGGTAGCCGCCGCGATCGAACACGACGGTGGTCACGCCGGCCTTCTTGGCCGCTTCGGCCAGAGCCTTGCCAACCTCGGCAGCGCCATTGATGTTCGCCCCGCCCTTCGAACCAAGGGTGTTGGCCGAAGCCACGGTGCGGCCAGCGGCATCGTCGATGATCTGGGCATAGATGTGACGGCCCGAGCGGTGCACCGAAAGCCGCGGACGGCCACCGGCGCGCGCCTTGAGCGCGGTGCGGACCCGCCGACGACGGCGGTCGAAAAGAGACAGCTTGGCCATTACTTCTTCTTCCCTTCCTTGCGGAAGATGTACTCGCCGCGGTACTTGATACCCTTGCCCTTGTAGGGCTCGGGCTTGCGCCAGCGGCGAATTTCGGCCGCAACCTGGCCGACCTTCTGCTTGTCGATCCCGGAGATCTCGATCGTGGTGTTGTCCGGCGTCTTGATCTCGATGCCTTCGGGCACCGCGAAATCGACGTCATGGCTGTAACCCAGCTGCAGCTTCAGGTTCTTGCCCTGAGAGCTGGCGCGGTAGCCAACACCGGTGATTTCGAGGACCTTGGTGTAGCCTTCGGTTACACCGGTCACCAGGTTCTGGACCAGAGTGCGCTGCATACCCCAGAAGGCACGGGCGCGCTTGGTGTCGTTGGCCGGCTGCACCGAGATCGAACCATCTTCGACCTTGTAGGTGACATCGTCGGCCAGGCTCAGCGTGAGGGTGCCCTTCGGCCCCTTCACGGTCAGGGCGCCGTCCGCGATGGCGGCGGTGACGCCGCTCGGGACTGCGACCGGCTTTTTACCGATGCGGCTCATCAGAACACCTCCGCCAGCACTTCGCCGCCGACGTTCGCAGCGCGCGCTTCGGCATCCGAAAGCACGCCCTTCGGCGTCGAGACGATGGTGATGCCAAGGCCGTTGCGGATCACCGGAAGTTCCTTGGAACCCGAGTAAACGCGGCGGCCGGGCTTGGAGACGCGGGCGACGTGCTTGATCGCAGGTTCGCCTTCGAAGTACTTCAGCTCGATGCGCAGCTGCGGGTGGGCGCCGGTGGCGTCCTCTGCATAGCCGCGGATATAGCCTTCACGCTGGAGCACTTCGAGCACGTTGGCGCGAAGCTTCGAGGCCGGCGAAAGGACGGAGTCCTTCTTGGCCCGCTGCCCGTTGCGGATACGGGTGAGCATATCACCCAGGGGATCGGTCATTGCCATCCTAGTTACCCCTTACCAGCTCGACTTGGTCACGCCGGGGATCATGCCCTTATTGGCAAGATCACGCAGCTCAACGCGGCACAGGCCGAACTTGCGATAGTAGCCGCGCGGGCGGCCGGTGGTGACGCAGCGGTTGCGCACGCGGGTGGGATTCCCGTTGCGCGGAACTTCCGCCAGCTTCAGGCGGGCGATCAGACGCTCGGTCTCATCAACCGACTTGTCGTCGGCAATCGCCTTCAGCTTCGCATACTTGGCTGCGTACTTCTTGACGAGCTTCTTACGACGCTCGTTCTTGTTCACGGAACTCAGTTTCGCCATGGACTTAAGCTCTCTTCTCTAGCTCAGGCCGCTTGCGCGGTTTCGGCTTCAGCCGGGAACGGGAAACCGAACAGACGGAGCAGCTCGCGCGCTTCGTCGTCGGTCTTGGCGGTGGTGGTGACGATGATGTCCATCCCACGCACCTTTTCGATCTGGTCGTAGCTGATCTCGGGGAAGACGATCTGCTCTTTCAGACCCATCGCATAGTTGCCGCGACCGTCGAACGACTTGGCGTTCACACCGCGGAAGTCGCGGATGCGGGGCATGGCAACAGTGATCAGGCGATCGAGGAATTCGTACATACGCTCACGGCGCAGGGTAACCTTGCAACCGATCGGCATGCCTTCGCGCAGCTTGAACTGGGCGATCGACTTCTTGGCCTTGGTGATGACCGGCTTCTGGCCGGAAATCAGGGCCATTTCCTCGGCGGCAGTCGTGACCTTCTTCTTGTCCTGGCTGCCTTCGCCCACGCCCATGTTGAGCGTGATCTTTTCGATCTTGGGCACTTCGAGTGCGTTCTTGTAGCCGAACTTCTCGGTCATCGCCTTGGCGATAACGTCGTCGTAGCGGGTCTTCAGACGGGGGACGTACTTGTCAGCCATCGATCTTCTCCCCGGACTTGACGGCAACGCGAACCTTCTTCCCATCCTGGGTTTCGAAGCGGACGCGGGTTGCCTTGCCGGTCTTCGGGTCAGCGAGACCCACCTTGCTGATCGCCATCGGCGCTTCGCGGCGGTCAATCCCGCCCTGCGGGTTGGCCTGGGTCGGCTTGCGGTGGCGGGCAGCGACGTTCACGCCCGAAACAAGGACCTTACCGTCCTTGGGCATGACCTGCAGGACGGTGCCGGTGCGGCCCTTGTCCTTGCCCGAACGGACGACAACGCTGTCGCCCTTCTTGATCTTCGCAGCAGCCATCACAGCACCTCCGGAGCGAGCGAGATGATCTTCATGTAGCCCTTGCCGCGCAGTTCGCGAACGACGGGGCCAAAGATACGCGTACCGATCGGTTCGGCGTTCTTGTTGATCAGCACGGCAGCGTTGCTGTCAAAACGGATGACGCTGCCATCGGCGCGGCGCACGTCCTTGCGGGTGCGAACGATGACGGCGCGGTGGACGTCACCTTTCTTCACCTTGGTGCGGGGCTGCGCTTCCTTGACCGACACCACGATGATGTCGCCCACGCCGGCGGTGCGGCGCTTAGAGCCGCCCAGCACCTTGATGCACTGGACGCGCTTGGCGCCGCTGTTGTCAGCGACATCAAGCTGGGATTGCATCTGGATCATTGATCCGGTTCCTTCTCACTGGCTTGCCGGTACCAGTCCGGCAGTTCCAAAAACGATTGTCTGACTTCAGACGTCGGCTTCGACGGCGGTGCCCTTGCTGGCAGTGACGCGTTCGATCACCTTCCAGGTCTTGAGCTTCGACATCGGGCGGGTTTCCTCGATGCGAACGGTTTCGCCGGTCTTGAAGGCGTTGTCTTCGTCGTGGGCGTGGTACTTCTTCGAACGACGGATGATCTTCCCGTAGAGCGGGTGCTTCACCTTGCGTTCGACCTTCACGACCACGGTCTTGTCGGTCTTGTCGGAAACCACGGTCCCGATCAGGATACGCTTGGGCATCTTGTGGGCTCCTTACTTCGCCGTGCGGGCGCGTTCGCCCTGCAGCGTCTTGATGCGGGCGATATCGCGGCGCACTTCCTTGATGCGCGCCGGACGCTCGAGCTGGTTGGTGGCGGCCTGGAAGCGCAGGTTGAAGGCCTCGCGCTTCAGATCAGCCAGGTCAGCCGACAGCTGGTCGTCGCTCTTGACGCGCAGATCAGTGGTCTTGGCCATTATTCGCCTCCCAGGTGGCTGGTGTCGCCCAGGCGGGCAACGACCTTGGTCTTGATCGGCAGCTTCATCGCCGCACGGCTGAACGCTTCGGCGGCCAGCGGACCGGCAACGCCATCGAGTTCGAACAGGATCCGGCCCGGCTTGACGCGGGCGGCCCAGTATTCGACCGAACCCTTGCCCTTACCCTGACGGACTTCGGCAGGCTTCTTCGAAACCGGCACGTCCGGGAAGACGCGGATCCAGAGACGACCCTGGCGCTTGATGTGGCGGGTGATCGCACGGCGAGCCGCTTCGATCTGGCGGGCGGTGATCCGCTCCGGTTCCAGTGCCTTGAGGCCATAGGAACCGAAGTTGAGATCGGTGCCGCCCTTGGCTGCGCCATGGATCCGGCCCTTGAAGGCCTTGCGGAATTTATGCTTCTTGGGTTGCAGCATGACTTAGTTCCTGCGGTCTTCGCGCGCCGGACGGACGCCCGAGGTCTGGGCTTCCATCATCAGGCGGTCCTGCGCCATCGGATCGTGGCCAAGGATTTCGCCCTTGAAGACCCACACCTTGATCCCGATGATGCCATAGGTGGTCAGCGCTTCGGCTTCGGCATAGTCGATGTTGGCGCGAAGCGTGTGCAGCGGCACGCGGCCTTCGCGGTACTGTTCGACACGGGCGATTTCGGCGCCGCCGAGACGGCCACCGCAAACCACCTTGATGCCTTCGGCGCCAAGACGCATGGCCGACTGCATCGCGCGCTTCATCGCACGGCGGAAGGCAACGCGGCGGATCAGCTGATCGGCAATGCCCTGGGCGACGAGCTTGGCGTCGATTTCCGGCTTGCGGATTTCAACGATGTTCAGCTTCACGTCGCTGTCGGTCATCTTGGCGATCGCCGAGCGCAGCTTTTCGATGTCCGCGCCCTTCTTGCCGATGATCACACCGGGACGGGCAGCATAGATCGAAACGCGGCAGACCTTGGCCGGACGCTCGATCACGACCTTGCTGATCGCGGCCTGGGGAACGGTTTCCAGCACGAACTTGCGGATCTTGAGGTCTTCCTCAAGCAGCTGCGCATAGTTCTTGCCTTCGGCGTACCAGCGGCTGTCCCAGGTACGGTTGATCTGCAGGCGCAGGCCGATCGGATTGGACTTGTGACCCATGACTTACGCCTCCTCGACTTCGCGAACCACGATCCGCAGCCGGCTGAACGGCTTGAGGATGCGGGTGGACTTGCCACGGCCGCGGGTGTGGAAACGCTTCATGGTGATCGACTTGCCAACGCTGGCTTCCGACACGACCAGCGCATCGACATCCAGGTTGTGGTTGTTTTCCGCGTTGGCGATCGCCGAAGCGAGCACCTTGCGGGCATCAACCGCCATCGCACGCTTCGAGAAAGCGAGGATGTTCATGGCCTCTTCGGCCTTCTTGCCGCGGATCAGAGCGGCAACCAGGTTGAGCTTCTGGGCCGAACCACGGATCGTGGTGCCGACCGACAGGGCTTCCTTGTCGCCAACGCGGCGCGGAGCTTTAGGCTTGCTCATCAGCGCTTACCCTTCTTGTCGGCGGCGTGGCCAGGGAACGAGCGCGTGGGCGCGAATTCACCGAGCTTGTGACCGACCATGTCCTCGTTGACCGAGACCGGGACGAACTTGTGGCCGTTGTAGACGTTGAACGTCAGACCAACGAACTGCGGCAGGATCGTCGAGCGACGCGACCAGGTCTTGATCGGGGCGGCGCGGCTGCCCGCTTCCTGCATGGCTTCCGCCTTCTTCAGCAGGTGCAGGTCGACGAAGGGGCCTTTCCAGACGGAACGTGCCATGGGGCCTTACCTCTTCTTCTTGGCGTGGCGCGAACGGATAATCATCTTGTCCGTCTGCTTGTTGTTGCGGGTGCGGGCGCCCTTGGTCGGCTTGCCCCACGGAGTGACCGGATGACGGCCACCCGAGGTGCGCCCTTCACCACCACCGTGCGGGTGGTCGACGGGGTTCTTGGCAACGCCGCGGGTCAGCGGACGACGGCCCTGCCAGCGCGTGCGCCCAGCCTTGCCGAAGTTCTGGTTCTGGTTGTCCGGGTTGGACACCGCACCGACCGTACCCATGCAATCGCCGCGCAGGTAGCGCTGCTCGCCCGAGTTCAGACGCACGATCACCATGCCGCGGTCACGACCGACGACCTGGACGTAGGTCCCGGCCGAACGGGCGATCTGGCCGCCCTTGCCCGGCTTCATCTCCACGTTGTGGCAGATGGTGCCGACCGGCATCTGGCTGAGCAGCATCGCGTTGCCCGGCTTCACGTCGGTCTTCTCACCGGCCACGACCGTGTCGCCAATGGCGAGCCGCTGCGGCGCGAGGATGTAGGCGAGTTCGCCGTCCTCGTACTTGACCAGCGCGATGAACGCGGTGCGGTTGGGATCGTATTCCAGACGTTCGACAACGGCAGGAGCATCCCACTTGCGACGCTTGAAGTCGATGTAGCGATACTTCTGCTTGTGACCGCCGGCGATCCCGCGCGAGGTGACATGGCCCTTGTTGTTACGGCCACCGGTCTTGTGCTTGCCTTCGGTAAGCGCCTTGACCGGCTTGCCCTTCCACAGCGCCGACTTGTCGACCAGGATCAGGCCACGACGGGCCGGGCTGGTCGGGTTGTAGTTCTTGAGTGCCATGGTGCGCCTCAGATCCCGCTGGTGACGTCGATCGACTGGCCTTCAGCCAGACGGACGACCGCCTTCTTCACGTCGCTGCGGCGATAGGGCTTGCCCTTCCACCGCTTGGTCTTGCCCTTCTGGGTCAGCGTGTTCACGCTCACGACCTTCACGTCGAACAGGGCCTCGACCGCCGCCTTGATCTGCGGCTTGGTCGCGCTGTCCGCCACCTTGAAGACCACGGCATTATGCTCGCTGGCCAGCGTCGCCTTCTCGGTGATGTGGGGGGCCACGATCACGTCGTAGTGACGCGTATCGATTGCGTCCTTAGCCATTGAAACGCGCCTCCAGCTTTTCGACCGCGGCGCGCGTCAGCACCAGCGTATCATGCTTCAGGATGTCGTAGACATTGGCGCCCACGGCCGGGAGCACGTTCACGCCCGGCAGGTTGCGAGCGGCACGGGCGAAACCTTCGTTCACCGCTTCACCGTCGACGACCAGCACCTTCTTGCCCCAGTTCGCCTTGGCGAGCTGACCGGCAAGAGCGCCCGTCTTGGCGTCAGCGACATCGAGGCTGTCGACCACGACCAGGCCGAGCTTGGCCTTGGACGAGAGGGCCATCTTGAGCCCGAGCGCGCGAACCTTCTTGTTCAGCGACACATCGAATTCACGAAGACGCGCACCGTGGGCCTTGCCGCCGCCGATGAACACGGGAGCCTTGCGGTCGCCGTGACGTGCGGTGCCGCCACCCTTCTGGCGGCCGAACTTCTTGCCCGTGCGGGCAACTTCCGAACGCTCGCGGGTCGCGCGGGCGATGCCGCGACGGTTCTCGAGCTGCCAGGTGATGACACGATGAAGGATGTCGGCGCGCGGCTCGAGGCCGAACACGTCATCCGAAAGTTCAACTTCGCCCTTGGCGACAGAACCATCGAGGTTGAGGACCTTGACCTTCACGACTTAGCCCTCCTGGCCTTCGGTCGCCTCAGGCGCCGCAGCTTCTTCAGCGGGCGTATCGGCGGCGGCCGACTGGTTGCTGTTGGCGGCCTGCTTCAGGCCAGCGGGATAGGGCGCGTCGGCATGGCGAGCGACCTTGACGCTGTCCTTGACGGTCAGCCAGCTGTTCTTGGCGCCAGGGACCGAGCCCTTGACGAAGATCAGGCCACGCTCGTCATCGACGCGAACCACTTCGAGATTCTGCTGGGTGCGCTGGCGATCGCCCATGTGGCCGGCCATCTTCTTGTTCTTGAAGACCTTGCCCGGATCCTGGCGGTTACCGGTCGAACCGTGCGCACGGTGACTGATCGAAACGCCGTGGGTGGCACGCATGCCCCCGAAGCCCCAGCGCTTCATCGCACCGGCAAAGCCCTTGCCCTGCGTGTGACCGCCGACATCGACCAGCTGGCCCGGAACAAAGTGCGAAGCGGCAATCGTCGATCCAACTTCAAGCACGGCGTCGTCCGCCACGCGAAACTCGACGACCTGCGCCTTGAGCTCGACCTCAGCCTTGGCGAAATGTTCACGCTGCGGCTTCGCAACGTTCTTCTGCTTGGCCTGTCCAGCACCGAGCTGAACCGCGACATATCCGTCGCGATCTTCGGTGCGAACCGAGACCACCTGGCAGTTTTCCAGGGCCAGAACGGTAACCGGCACGTGCCGCCCGTCTTCCTGGAAGAGGCGGGTCATCCCCACCTTCTTGGCGATCACGCCGGTACGCATGATCCGTTCTCCTACACAGAGGCCCGCGGAGACCATCCCCACGGGCGTGTCCAACCCAATTTGTTCGATACGAGCCCCGTCCGGGCTGGGCGCTTCGTGGAGCAAGGCTCCAGAGAAGCTAGACGGGGGACGCATGCCCGGGACTTGCCCGGAGGTATCCCTGTGTCCGCGCGGGAGTCTTCCCGCGGAACCGGCCGAAGCCGGAGATATATGAACCCGAAGGTCCGAAACTTGTGGTCGAGCGCGGCTTAGGCCAGCTTGATCTCGACGTTCACGCCAGCAGCCAGATCGAGCTTCATGAGCGCGTCCACGGTCGTGGCATTGGGCTGCACGATATCGAGCAACCGCTTGTAGGTCCGGACCTCAAACTGCTCACGCGACTTCTTGTCGATGTGCGGGCCGCGGTTCACGGTAAACTTCTCGATCCTCGTCGGGAGCGGAATGGGGCCCCGGATCAGCGCGCCGGTGCGGCGGGCGGTTTCCGCGATTTCGCCGGTCGCCTGGTCAAGCACGCGGTGATCGAATGCCTTCAGACGAATGCGGATATTCTGAGCTTCCATTGTGTCCTGCTACCGATGAGAAAGAGCAAAGAGAGGCCGGAGCCTCTCCGAAAAAACCGTCCGCCGGGGGAGCGAATCCCCCGGCGGAGTGGCGCCTATATTACTTCGTGATGTTGCTGACAACCCCCGAACCGACGGTGCGGCCACCTTCGCGAATTGCGAAGCGCAGACCTTCATCCATCGCGATCGGAGCGATCAGCTTGACCGACAGCGAAACATTGTCGCCCGGCATGACCATCTCGGTGCCTTCCGGAAGGATCACTTCGCCGGTCACGTCGGTGGTGCGGAAGTAGAACTGCGGGCGGTAGTTGGCGAAGAACGGCGTGTGACGGCCACCTTCGTCCTTCGACAGCACGTAGACTTCGGCCGAGAACTCGGTGTGCGGCGTAACCGAACCGGGCTTGGCCAGAACCTGGCCACGCTCGACGTCTTCACGCTTCAGGCCGCGCACCAGCGCGCCGATGTTGTCGCCGGCTTCACCCTGATCGAGCAGCTTGCGGAACATTTCGACGCCGGTCACAACCGTCTTCTGGGTGTCCTTGAGGCCGATCACTTCGACTTCGTCGCCAACCTTGACGATACCGGTCTCGACGCGGCCAGTCACGACGGTCCCGCGACCCGAGATCGAGAACACGTCTTCCACCGGCATCAGGAACGGCTTGTCGGTCGGACGCGGCGGCTGCGGAATGAATTCGTCAACGGCCTTCATCAGGGCGAAGATCGATTCCTTGCCGATCTTGTCATCGCGGCCTTCAAGGGCAGCCAGAGCCGAACCCGGGATGACCGGGATCGCGTCGCCGTCGAAACCGTACGAGCTGAGCAGCTCGCGGATTTCCAGCTCGACCAGCTCGAGGATTTCTTCGTCGTCGACCTGGTCGACCTTGTTCATGTACACCACCAGCTGCGGCACGCCGACCTGGCGCGCGAGCAGGATGTGTTCGCGGGTCTGCGGCATCGGGCCGTCAGCAGCGTTCACCACGAGGATGGCGCCGTCCATCTGCGCCGCACCCGTGATCATGTTCTTCACGTAGTCGGCGTGACCCGGGCAGTCGACGTGGGCGTAGTGACGGTTGGCGGTCTCGTACTCGACGTGAGCGGTCGAGATGGTGATGCCGCGCTCGCGCTCTTCGGGAGCCTTGTCGATGTTCGCGTAGTCGGTGAAAGTGGCGCCGCCCGTTTCAGCGAGCACCTTGGTGATCGCAGCGGTCAGCGTGGTCTTGCCATGGTCGACGTGACCGATGGTCCCGATGTTGCAGTGCGGCTTCGTCCGCTCGAATTTTGCCTTCGCCATTGTCTCAAACCTTCTTTCGCTTGAATTGAATCTGCGGGGTTTGGACGGCGCCCGCTGAATCAGGCGCCGCCCCTAGATTGTTCCTGCCGGTTAGGCAAGCTTCTCCTTGACTTCGGCCGCGACATTCGCCGGGACCTCGTCATAATGGGAGAAAATCATCGAGTAGTTGGCCCGTCCCTGGGTGAACGAGCGCAGCTGGTTCACGTAGCCGAACATGTTCGCCAGCGGGACCATGGCCTCGACGACCTGCGCATTGCCGCGGGTGTCGGTGCCCTGAATCTGGCCACGGCGGCTGTTCATGTCGCCGATGACGTCGCCGAGGTATTCCTCGGGAGTGACGACTTCGACCTTCATGATCGGCTCGAGCAGCTTGATCCCCGCCTTCTGGGCAACTTCGCGCATCGCGCCGCGGGCGGCGATTTCGAAGGCCAGAGCCGACGAGTCGACGTCGTGGTACGCACCGTCATAAAGCAGCACTTCGAAGTCGATGATCGGGAAGCCGATGAGCGAGCCGGTTTCGGCGGTTTCGCGGAAGCCCTTCTCGATCGCCGGGATGTATTCCTTCGGAATGTTGCCGCCCTTGATCTCGTCCTTGAAGACGAAACCGGTGCCGCGCTCGCCCGGAGTGACCTTGACCTTCACGCGGCCGAACTGGCCGGTGCCGCCCGACTGCTTCTTGTGGGTGTAGTCGATGTCCACCGGCTTCGCGAGGTATTCGCGGTACGCCACCTGCGGAGCACCGACGTTCGCTTCAACCTTGAACTCGCGGCGCATGCGATCGACGATGATGTCGAGGTGAAGCTCGCCCATCCCCTTGATGATCGTCTGGCCCGATTCATGGTCGGTCGAGACGCGGAACGAGGGATCCTCGGCCGAAAGACGATGCAGCGCGACGCCCATCTTCTCCTGGTCGGCCTTGGTCTTGGGTTCGACCGACAGTTCGATGACCGGCTCGGGGAATTCCATGCGCTCAAGCACGATGGGCGCCCGTTCGGCACACAGCGTGTCGCCGGTGGTCGTTTCCTTCATGCCGGCAAGCGCAACGATGTCGCCCGCGAAGGCTTCTTCGATGTCCTTGCGGTCATTGGCGTGCATTTCGAGGATGCGGCCGACCTTTTCCTTCTTGCCCTTCACCGAGTTCAGGTAGCTGCCCTTGGTGAGAGTGCCCGAATAGATGCGGACGAAGGTCAGCGAACCGACGAACGGGTCGTTCATGACCTTGAAGGCGAGCGCGCTGAACGGAGCGTCGTCAGCCGGCGGACGGCTGTCGGGCTCGTCGCTGTCGACCTTGACGCCCTTGACGTCTTCGATGTCGAGCGGCGAAGGCATGAAGTCCACAACCGCGTCAAGCAGCGCCTGGACGCCCTTGTTCTTGAACGAGGAGCCGCACAGCACGGGCACGAAAGCCTGGGCCAGCGTACCCTTGCGGATCAGGCGCTTCAGTTCTGCGGCGTCGGGCAGGTTGCCTTCGAGATAGGCTTCCATCGCCTCGTCGTCCTGTTCGACGGCGAGTTCGATCAGCTTTTCACGGTATTCGGCAGCCTTGTCGGCCATGTCGGCGGGGATATCGACGTATTCGAATTCGGCGCCGAGGCTTTCATCCTTCCAGATGATGCCGCGTTCGTTGATCAGGTCGACGAGGCCGACGAAATCGCTTTCCGCGCCGATTGGCAGGTACAGCACCGCCGGAACCGCGCCGAGGCGATCGATGATCGTCTGGACGCAGTAGTAGAAGTTGGCGCCGGTGCGGTCCAGCTTGTTGATGTAGCACATCCGGGGGACGCCGTACTTGTCGGCCTGGCGCCAGACGGTTTCGGACTGGGGCTCAACCCCGGCCACGCCGTCGAAGGCCGCGACAGCACCGTCGAGCACGCGCAGCGAGCGTTCGACTTCGATGGTGAAGTCGACGTGGCCGGGGGTGTCGATGATGTTGAGGCGATGGTCGTTCCAGAAGCAGGTCGTCGCGGCCGACGTGATGGTGATGCCGCGTTCCTGTTCCTGTTCCATCCAGTCCATGGTCGCCGCGCCCTCGTGGACTTCGCCGATCTTGTAGGACTTGCCGGTGTAATAGAGGATGCGCTCGGTCGTCGTGGTCTTGCCAGCGTCGATGTGCGCCATGATACCGAAGTTACGGTATTTATCGAGGGTATGGCCGCGTGCCATGGGGTGTTCCTTAGGGAGCCGGGTGGAGCCGCGAGGCGGCTCCTGCCCGTTGGGTTGGTTTTGTGACCGGCGCGTGACTTACCAGCGGTAGTGGCTGAACGCGCGGTTCGCGTCGGCCATGCGGTGGGTGTCTTCACGCTTCTTGACCGCGTTGCCGCGATTGTTGGCAGCGTCGAGCAGTTCCGCCGAGAGACGCGCGGCCATCGTGGTTTCGCTGCGGTTGCGCGCGGCGGTGATCAGCCAGCGGATGGCGAGCGCCTGGGCGCGTTCGGGGCGAACCTCGACCGGCACCTGGTAGGTGGCACCACCGACGCGGCGCGAACGCACTTCGATCTGCGGCTTCACGTTGTTGAGCGCATCGTGGAACAGGGCCACGGGATCGCTCTTGGCGCGGGTTTCCATGGTTTCCATGGCACCGTAGACGATGCTTTCGGCAACCGACTTCTTGCCGTCGAGCATGAGGTTGTTCATGAACTTCGACAGGACCTGATCACCAAACTTGGGATCCGGCAGGATTTCCCGCTTTTCGGGACGACGACGACGTGACATCGCAAATTCCTTGTATCTGAGCTTGCCGCCCTGCCCCTGCTGCCACCCTGAACTTGTTTCAGAGACCTTGGCGGGACTGGATCGGCGCTCGGGTAATTCCAGCTAGACCTGAGCTTCCGGCACCATGGATCCTGAAACAAGTTCAGGATGACCTGACGCCTGCGGCCGTCAGGTCACTTCGGACGCTTGGCGCCGTACTTCGACCTTCCCTGACGTCTATTGACAACTCCAGCAGCATCCAATGTGCCGCGGATGATGTGGTACCTAACGCCCGGCACGTCCTTCACTCGGCCGCCTCTGATCAGTACGACTGAGTGCTCCTGCAGGTTGTGCCCAACACCCGGGATGTACGCGGTAACCTCGAGCCCGTTGGTCAGCCTCACCCTGGCGATCTTCCTGAGAGCCGAGTTCGGCTTCTTCGGAGTGGTCGTTCTCACCACCGTGCACACCCCTCTGCGCTGAGGAGAGCCCTCGCCGAAACGAGTCCTGCGACTGAGGGAGTTGTACTGGTACCTCAGAGCCGGAGCGGATGTTCTTTTGGCGCTCTGACGCCTACCCTTTCTCACCAGCTGATTTATGGTTGGCATGCGTGCCACCTCCTTCCCTGACAGTCACCTCGGACAACTTGCTGCAGGCGCGAGTGAACGCCCCTTGCGGGCCCACACCGGGTGCAAAGGGCGAGGACTATTCGTCCAGGATC
>JAKPHK010000020.1 GCA_029550345.1 Pseudomonadota bacterium | reverse complement strand
CATTTCGTCAGGCTCGCCTCGTGCCACAACAGTACTGCGCCTTCTGCGACGCCCCTCTCGCAAAACCGACTGGCCCGGCAAGCACGGGCGCCCGGCGCCTCGAGCGGCTGATCGACGATCTGCTGCGCCTTGATTCCGCTGAGCGCGCGCAGGACGACCGGAAGTCTCTTGCCGTGCAGCTTATGAAACACCCAGTGCCCGTCAGAACGGCGACATCAACGGTCCCATTCTTGTCGCATCGGGTTCGCTACAATTTCTTCCAGCGGTTGTCAGAGCGGCAGGTCGAGGTAAGAGACCCCACAGAACGCGGCCCGCTGACCTTCTGGCTCGGGCTGGCCCGCGCCTCCGAAAACCACAAGGGGTTGGTCGGGACGCTCAGAGATCGGCTTGGCGAAACTGCCGGGCCGGGGCCGGCCTCCTCCTCCAGAGAGCCTGATCTGGCCGCCTTGCTGCGGGCAGCAATCCGGCTTCACCAAAGTCGCTGATTTCCTGCTGAAGCCTGGCCGGTCGCCTAACCTTCCATGGCCCCCGATGGGCCTGCCAGGCCTGCATCGTCCAATTGCTCGGGGTCTGGCAGGTCGCGCAAGGACTCCATCCCGAAGGCAGCCAAGAACGCCTCGGTGGTGACGAAGGTATGAGGCGCGCCACGGCGGGGTTCGCGAGGGCCGGTGCCGATCAGGTCCCGCTCGGCAAGTCGGCCGATCAGGTCACGGCTGATCTCTTTTCCGAAGATGTCCTTCAACCCGTCGCGGCTGATCGGCTGGTGATACGCAATCGCCGCCAGCACGGCCAGATCGTATTCCGACAGGTTCAGCGCTTGGCCGTCCACATCCGCCGCGGCGCGGATCGCTGGGGCATAGGCCGCGCGCGTGCGCAGCATCCACGCCTTTCCCACCTGTGCCACCTCATAGGGTCGGCCTTCCAGATCCACTGCCAGATCCTCGATCAACAGATCGACTGAGGCCCCCTGCCCCACGACCCGCGCCAGATCCTCGCGCGCCACCGGGGTCGTGCTTGCGAACAGCACCGCCTCGATCCGACGCATCCATTCCCGCCAGCGCAGCTCAGGGGGAAGAACGGCCAATTCGCGGTCAAGTTCTGTGTCCTCGCGCCGCCCCATGCTCAGACCCCGTAAAGTCGGAACGTGTCCCGCCCTGTCAGTTCGCGCACGGCGCCGAGCGCAACCAGTCGGTCGCAGAGCCGTCGCGCGGCCCGATCCGACATAAAGGCCAATGCCCCCGGCGCCAGCGCATCGCGCGACAGGAACAGGTCGACCGCGCGCCCCGCCGCCTTGGCGCGCAGCTTCGGGGCCACTGCCTGAAGGCGGGCCGCCGCCCGTGCCAGTTCGCCGGCCAGAGCCAGCGCCTGCCCGACGGCAGGGACCACGGCGCGGTGACAGGCCAGCCGCAGATCATCGCCCCGCAGGCGCAGGTCGCGGGACGACAAGCGCAGCGCCAGAAGCGGCAGCACATGCGTTGCCCCCAGCG
>JAKPHK010000016.1 GCA_029550345.1 Pseudomonadota bacterium | reverse complement strand
GAACGCCCGAAGGGCCGCGGCGACGCGGCGCGCGGGCGGAAGGAACAAAGCGGCGGACGGGTAAGGGTTCGGGATTATGATTGATCCGACAGGGCATTCAGGCGCGCTTGCAGCTTTTCGGAGACATCGTCAAAGACCGCATCACCCCAGCCGGTCGTATCCTCTTTCTGGTAAAACGTCACGTAGTGACCCTTACCGGTTTTTAGGCGGGTTATAGCCTCGCGGTAAATCGCCGCTTCATCATCGGAGATGGGCAAATCCCGCAAGGCATTGCGAACGCCGCGATACCCGTTCTTGATGCATTCCGCGACGCCCCAATGGCCTCCTTCATCATAGGCCATGTAGTCGAGCCAGTGCCGACTGAGCAGTTGCGTGAGAAGGCTTTCCCATTCGGTCGAGGTCATGACAAGGATTCTCCTCTCGTGAAGCTCTCATGGCGTGGCTGGCCCCCGCTTGCGCCGAATAAAGCGCCAGCCGCCCCATCCCAGACCGCCAAGCAGGGCGAATAGGACCGCCCACGTCACCCAGGGCCGGGCGAACAGTGGACGCGGCGGCGGGTGATCCCGTAAATCTTTGACATCTTGGACCAGCTGTTCCCGCGCCAACCGCTCCCGTTCCTTCTTGCGGGCCAGGGCAGCCTGTCGTTCGGCCTCCTCTTGCGCCCGGAATTCGGCCAGATAGCCATCGGCCACCGAACAGGGCAGGACGATGTAGTTTTCCGGCAGGCGACCATAAGCCTGTTGGAGCCGCGCCATATAGGCGGCCTGCACCTCGCGGCATTCCTGCATCCGCCGCATCTCCGGTCCGGTGCCGAGGCAGGCGCGCAGATGCGCGGGCAGATGATCGGGATCGTAGTTCAGGCAGGCCGCCCATTGTGGCCCTCCGGCCTCCGGCAGTGGCAGCGCACGCGCCGGGGGCGACACGGTGGAAGGCGGTGGAGTGGCGGGCGCATTCTGCCCCGTGCCGGACGGCACGGGAGCCGGAGACGCCGCCGCCGTGCCCCCCTGTGTCAAATACTCCGCCGCGAGCTGGCAATCGGGCCGGACATAGCCCGGCGGCAGGCTGTGATCGGCCATGGCCGCGCGCAGGCCGATTTCATAGGCCCCGAACACCTCGCCGCAGCCGCGCAGGCGTTGCGCCTCCCGGCCCGGTTCCATCCGGTAATAGCCCGGCAGCACGGTCTTGAGGCACTGGCGCAGATGTTCCGCCGGCGGTATGGACCCGTAATCCAGGCAGCCCGACCAGTACGCCGCCTGGCCGGTCATGTCCTGGACCACACGGGCCAGCAGCGCGCAGGAAGGATAGAGCACCTCGCTCTTGGCGCGCGGTTCGCGCGAACGCAGCCGCACCCCCTGCCCCCGGACCGCCCCGCGATACTGGGCGATCACGGTCCGGCACGGGGCGGTATCGAGGTTGCCATGGGCCATCGTGCGCCCATCCGGGCGTTGCAACGACGACAGGCAGGCATAGACTTGCTCGAAATTGGCCGGGTCCACGGTGGCGCAGGCTTCGCTTTGCGCCCACGCCGCCGGAGCTGTGCCCAGCACGAGAAAGACCCCCCACACCGCCCGTTTCATGGCGTCAGCTTCTCGGATAGCGATGAATGAAATAGGTGCAGTACGGAAAGGCTCTGGAGGCCACATGCACGCGGGTCGAAAGGCCGTTGACCGTCAGGTAACGGCAGGTCCAGACCCGCTGTTCGGCGTAATCTAGCAGCATCTGGTCTTCTTCCTTCCGGAGGGTGCCCATGACCGGCTGGCGTTCAATCGCCGAGGACTCCCAGATCAACACCCCGTCCGGCGTCTGGCGCGGGACCAGCACCGCTGCGGCCAGCAGCAGCGCGGCGATACCGACCAGACCCCGTTC
>JAKPHK010000142.1 GCA_029550345.1 Pseudomonadota bacterium | reverse complement strand
ACAGCAGCCGATGGTGAGCGCATCATCCGATTGGTTGCCCATCATGTTGGTGCCGAAGTTCACGGCGATGCACCGCGCGTGTCAGCTGAGCTGCCGGAAAGCGGGGAACGGTTCGAAGGCCTTCTGCCACCGGTAGTGGCGGCTCCCACCTTTGCCATCCGCAAGCCCGCCGTCGCGGTGTTCCTGCTCGAGGACTATGTCAGCGCAGGAATCATGTGCGCCTCTGCAGCGGACAGGCTTCGTTCGGGCGTTGCAGAGCGGCTGAACATTCTTGTCGCTGGGGGCACTGGCACCGGCAAAACGACGCTCACGAACGCCCTGCTCGCCGAGGTCGCCAAGACCACAGACCGGGTCGTTCTGATCGAAGATACCCGCGAGCTCCAATGCCGCGCCCCAAACCTTGTGGCGATGCGGACCAAGGATGGCGTT
Organism: Pseudomonadota bacterium; assembly: GCA_029550345.1. Lineage (GTDB taxonomy): Bacteria > Pseudomonadota > Alphaproteobacteria > Sphingomonadales > Sphingomonadaceae > Novosphingobium. The sequence goes on along the minus strand of JAKPHK010000142.1, from coordinate 1,060 downwards.
GCCTCGCTCTCCGATCTGGTCCGTTCCAGCCTTCGCCTTCGCCCAGACCGGATTCCGATTGGCGAAGTGCGCGGGGCCGAGGCGCTTGATCTCCTCAAGGCCTGGGGCACCGGCCACCCCGGAGGAATCGGGACGATCCACGCCGGAAGCGCGATTGGTGCCCTGCGGCGGATGGAACAGTTGATCCAGGAAGCGGTCGTCACCGTCCCGCGCGCCCTGATCGCCGAGACCATCAACCTCATTGCCGTGCTGGTGCGCGATGGCACCGGGCGGCGTCTCGCCGAACTGGCCCGCGTCGACGGGCTCGACCCCGTCACGGGCGACTATCGCCTGATTTCCGCCAACCAAACCCAAGGAGACTCCCTATGATCCATGCCCTCCGGCGCGGCACCAATCGCCTTGCGCTCGCTGCTACCGCTGCCTTCGTGATGGTGGCCACTGCCACTCCAGCGCATGCCGGCGGTTCGTCGATGCCGTGGGAAGCTCCGCTGCAGTCGATCCTCGAGAGCATCGAGGGGCCGGTCGCCAAGATCGTGGCGGTGATCATCATCATCGTCACCGGCCTCAGCCTTGCCTTTGGCGATACATCGGGCGGCTTTCGCCGGCTGATCCAGATCGTGTTCGGCCTCTCCATCGCCTTTGCCGCATCGAGCTTCTTCCTGAGCTTCTTCAGCTTCGGCGGCGGGGCGCTGATCTGATGACATCGGCAGACGACATCCCCGGCTTCTATGCTCCGGTCCACCGCGCACTGGCCGAGCCGATCCTGCTAGGCGGTGCGCCGCGTGCACTCGCCATCGTCAATGGCACGCTGGCGGGCGCGATTGGCCTCGGCTTGCGGCTCTGGCTTGCTGGCCTTGCCATCTGGGCAATCGGCCATGTGCTTTCGGTTTGGGCTGCACGCCGCGATCCGCAGTTTGTAGATGTCGCGCGCCGCCATCTCAAATATCCGACCTGGGTGCGGCCATGATGTCGCTTCAGGAATATCGGACCAAATCCGCCAGTCTCGCAGACTTCCTCCCCTGGGTCGCACTGGTGGGGCCGGGCGTGGTGCTCAACAAGG
>JAKPHK010000141.1 GCA_029550345.1 Pseudomonadota bacterium | reverse complement strand
CGCGCGCCTGGGCGACGGCCAGCCCCATGTCGGTGTCGGGCCCGATCGCCTGCATCCACGACACCTCCCCGCCCTTGGCGCCCAGGGAGGCAGCCTGGACGCGCGGATCCTCGAAGAAGGACGGCCCGGCCATCAGGGCGGCGTAGTAGATGTCCGGCCCCGGAAGCTCGCCGATGCGCGTGGCGCGCGACAGGTCGGCGATGTTGCGCATGTCGTCGGCCATGTCGCGGACCTGGGTGATCCCGCTATAGAGGTCGCGCCTCATCTGCGCCTTGGCGAAGCGGCGGTTCGGCGGGGTGGCCAGGTGTTCGTGGCTGTCGGTCAGGCCGGGCAAGGCGAACTTGCCGGTCATGTCCACGACCTGGGTGTCGGGCGCGAGCTTGAAGGCGGCTTCGCCCTCCTTCCATATCCGCTCGATGCGCTCGCCGCGGACCAGGATCGACGTGCCGGGCCGGGGCGCAGCGCCGGTCCCGTCGATCAGGGTCGCGTTCCTGTAGACGACGGCCGGTTCGGCCGCCGCAGCCCCAACGGAGACGAACAGGGCGGCGGAGGCGGCGGCGAGCAAGGCTTTGAGCATGCCCCAAGCCTAGCCGCCGCCCGGCTCAACGTGAAGCTTCAGCGCGGAAGCTTGCTGGTCCCCATCAGATAGGCGTCGACCGCCTGAGCGCACTGGCGGCCCTCGCGGATCGCCCAGACCACCAGCGACTGGCCGCGCCGCATGTCGCCGCAGGAAAAGATGTTCGGCGTGCTGGTCTGATAGTCGACCACATTGGCCTTCACATTGCCGCGCGGATCAAGTTCGGCGCTCGACTGCTGGATGAACTCGTTGTGGCGCGGGCCGACGAAGCCCATGGCCAGCAGGACGAGATCGGCCTTCAGGGTGAACTCGCTGCCGGCGACCTCCTGCAGGACCTGGCGGCCGTCGGGGCCTGCGGCCCATTCGACGCGCACGCACTCGATGGCCTCGACCTTGCCGTTGGAGCCGATGAAGCGCTTGGTCTGGACGGCGAAGTCGCGCTCGCAGCCCTCTTCGTGGCTGGAGGAGGTGCGCAGCTTCAGCGGCCAGTCGGGCCAGGTGAGCTGCTTGTTCTCGCGCGTCGGCGGCTGGGGCATGATCTCGAGCTGGGTCACCGAAACCGCGCCGTGGCGGTTGGAGGTGCCGATGCAGTCGCTGCCGGTGTCGCCGCCGCCGATCACCACCACATGCTTGCCGGTGGCCGAGATGCCGCCGTTGGGCGCGGCGCGCAGTTCGTCGTCGCCGGCGTTGCGCTTGTTCTGCTGGACGAGGAAGTCCATGGCGAAATGGACGCCGGCCAGCTCGCGACCGGGAATCGGCAGGTCGCGCGGGTCTTCCGCCCCGCCGGCCATCACCAGCACGTCGTAATCGTCCAGCAGGCGCTGGACCGAGACCGTCTTGCCGACCTCGAAGCTGGTGCGGAAGATCACCCCCTCGCCTTCCATCTGGGCGACGCGGCGGTCGATCAGGTGCTTCTCCATCTTGAAGTCTGGGATGCCGTAGCGCAGCAGGCCGCCGATCCGGTCGCTCTTCTCGAACACCGTCGGGGCATGGCCGGCGCGGGCGAGCTGCTGGGCGCAGGCCAGGCCCGCCGGCCCCGAACCGACCACCGCCACCCGCTTGCCGGTGCCGCGCGGCGACATCTGCGGCTTGATCCAGCCTTCCCGCCAGCCGCGGTCGACGATCTCGCACTCGATGGTCTTGATGGTGACCGGGGTGTCGATGATGTTCAGCGTGCAGGACGCCTCGCACGGGGCCGGGCAGACGCGGCCGGTGAACTCCGGGAAGTTGTTGGTCGACTGGAGGTTCTCCAGCGCCGCCTTCCAGTGCTCGCGATAGACCAGGTTGTTGAAGTCCGGGATCTGGTTGTTGACCGGACAGCCCTGGTGACAGAACGGAATGCCGCAATCCATGCAGCGCGAGGCCTGGCGGGTGACGTCCGCCGCCGGCATGGCGTGGACGAATTCCTTCCAGGTCTTCACGCGCTCCTGCGGCGCCTCGTAGGTGCGTTCCTGGCGCTCGAACTCGAGAAAGCCGGTGACCTTACCCATAATCTCGTCCTCCGACCTTCGACTCTATTCCGCCGCGACGGCCGCAGCCGCCTGACGCTCGGCCGCCATGTCCTGCAGGGCGCGGCGGTAATCCTTGGGCATCACCTTCACGAACGAGCCCAGCACCGCATCCCAGTTCTCGAGGATTTCGCGGGCCCGGGCCGAGCCGGTGTGCAGGTGGTGCCGCTCGACCAGGATGCGCAGGCGCTCGGCGTCGAAGCGCAGCATGTCGCCCATGCCGTTGTTCTCGACCGACAGCGACTTCTGGCTGGGCCGGAACGGCTCGTCCTCGCGCGTGGTCGGGCCGGCCGGCTCGACCGGCTCCAGATCGACCATGGCCCGGTTGCAGAGATCGGCGAAGCGGCCGCCCGGATCGTAGACATAGGCCACGCCGCCGGACATGCCGGCCGCGAAGTTGCGGCCGGTGTCGCCCAGCACCACCACGACCCCGCCGGTCATGTATTCGCAGCCGTGGTCGCCCACGCCCTCCACCACCGCCACGGCGCCGGAGTTGCGCACGGCGAACCGCTCGCCCGCCACGCCCTGGATATAGGCCTCGCCGGCGATGGCGCCGTAGAGGACGGTGTTGCCGACGATGATGTTCCGGGTCGGATCGCGGCGCGCCTCTGGCGGCTGGCGCACGACCACCCGGCCGCCCGACAGGCCCTTGCCGACATAGTCGTTGCCGTCGCCGGTCAGTTCGAGCGAGACGCCGCGGGCGGCGAAGGCGCCGAAGCTCTGCCCCGCCTGGCCGCGGAACCGGATGGAGATCGTGTCCTCCGGCAGGCCGGCATGGCCGTAGCGCTTGGCCACCTCGCCCGACAGCATGGCGCCGGCGGTGCGGTTGATGTTCTTGATGGCGTAGTCCAGGCGCACCGGCTCGCCCCGCTCCAGCGCCGGGGCGGCGTCGGCGATCAGGGCGTTGTCCAGCGCCTTGCCCAGGCCGTGGTCCTGGCGATCCATGTTCCAGAGGCCCTTGGCGCCCTGGGCCGGGGCCGCATAGAGCAGCTTCGACAGGTCCACGCCCTGCGCCTTCCAGTGGTCGACGGCCTCGCGCGCATCGAGCCGGTCGACCCGGCCGATCATCTCGTTGAGGGTGCGGAAGCCCAGGGAGGCCATGATCTCGCGCAGCTCTTCGGCCACGAAGAAGAAGTAGTTGATGACGTGCTCGGGCTGGCCGGTGAAACGGGCGCGCAGCACCGGGTCCTGGGTCGCCACCCCCACCGGGCAGGTGTTGAGGTGGCACTTGCGCATCATGATGCAGCCGGCCGCGATCAGCGGGGCGGTGGCAAAGCCGAATTCGTCCGCGCCCAGCAGCGCAGCGATCGCCACGTCGCGCCCGGTCCGCAGGCCGCCGTCGGCCTGGACGCAGATCCGGCTGCGCAGGTTGTTGAGGATCAGCGTCTGCTGGGTTTCAGCGAGGCCGATTTCCCACGGGGATCCGGCGTGGGTTAGGCTGGTCAGCGGCGAAGCGCCGGTCCCGCCTTCATAGCCGGAGATCGTGACGTGATCGGCGCGGGCCTTGGAGACGCCGGCGGCGACCGTGCCGACGCCGACTTCGGACACCAGCTTGACCGAGATCCGCGCGCCGGTGTTGACGTTTTTAAGATCGTGGATCAGCTGGGCCAGATCCTCGATCGAATAGATGTCATGGTGCGGCGGGGGCGAGATCAGGCCGACGCCCGGGGTCGAATGGCGGGTCGCGCCGATCGTCTTGTCAACCTTGTCGCCCGGCAGCTGACCGCCCTCGCCGGGCTTGGCGCCCTGGGCCATCTTGATCTGCACGTCATCGGCATTGACGAGGTATTCGGTGGTCACGCCGAACCGCCCGCTGGCGACCTGCTTGATCGCCGAGCGCATCGAATCGCCGTTTTCCAGGGCCACGAACCGCTTGGGATCCTCGCCGCCTTCGCCGGTGTTGGACTTGCCGCCGATCCGGTTCATCGCCAGCGCCAGGGTGGTGTGCGCTTCCCAGCTGATCGAGCCATAGCTCATCGCGCCGGTGGCGAACCGCTTGACGATCTCGCTGGCCGGTTCGACCTCGGAAACGTCGAGCGGCTTGTCAGCAGCCCGAAACTCCATCAGGCCGCGGATCGTCAGCATCCGGGTGGACTGGTCGTTGATCGACTGGGCAAAGGCCTTGTACTGCTCGGGCACATTGCCGCGCACGGCGTGCTGCAGGCTGGCGATGTTCTCGGCGGTCCAGGCGTGTTCCTCGCCGCGCAGGCGCAGACCATAGATCCCGCCGACGTCGAGCATATGGCGATAGATCGGATTGTCGCCATAGGCGGCATGGTGGCGGCGCACCGCTTCCTCTGCCACCTGCGCCAGTTCGATCCCCTCGATCGTGGTCGCGGTGCCGGTGAAGTACTTCTCGATGAAGGCGCTGGACAGGCCGACCGCGTCAAAGATCTGCGCGCCGCAATAGGACTGATAGGTGGAGATGCCCATCTTCGACATCACCTTGAGGATGCCCTTGCCGACCGCCTTGATATAGTTCTTCTGCACTTCCTTGGCGGAGAGCGGCAGGTCCTTCTTGACGCGGATTTGCTCCAGCGTTTCGAAGGCGACATAGGGATTGATCGCTTCGGCGCCATAGCCCGCCAGCACGCAGAAGTGGTGCACTTCGCGCGCTTCGCCGGTTTCAACCACCAGCCCGGTCTGCATCCGGAGGCCCTGACGGACCAGGTGCTGATGCACCGCCGCGGTGGCCAGCAGGGCCGGCATCGGGATCCGGTCTGGCCCCTGGGCGCGGTCGGACAGGATCAGGATGTTCCGGTCCTGCAGCACCGCCTCGGTCGCCGCCCAGCACATTTCCTTGAGCGCCAATTCCAGGCCATCGGCACCGGATTTCGCGTCCCAGGTGATGTCGATCGTCTCGGTCCGGAAGGCGCCGTCCAGCGCCGCTTCGACCGAACGGATCTTGGCGACCTCATCGTTGGTCAGGATCGGCTGATCGACCTCAAGCCGCTTGTGGGTTCCCGCTTCCATCCCCAGCAGGTTGGGACGCGGGCCGATCATCGAAACCAGGCTCATCACCAGTTCCTCGCGGATCGGGTCGATCGGCGGGTTGGTGACCTGGGCGAAGTTCTGCTTGAAATAGTCGTAGAGCAGGCGGCTCTTGTTCGAGAGTACCGCGATCGGCGTGTCGGTGCCCATCGAACCGATCGGGTCCTCGCCCTTGGTGGCCATCGGCTCAAGGAACCGCGAGACGTCTTCCTGGGTATAGCCAAAGGCCTGCTGGCGATCGAGCAGGCTGGTGGTTTCGATCGGCAGCTGAGCCAGCTCAGGCTCGATCAGATCGAGGTCCTTGAGCTTGTACTGCGCGGATTCGAGCCAGTCCTCATAGGGCTGTTCGGCCGCGAGCTTGGTCTTCAGCTCCTCATCCTCGATGATCCGGCCCTCGGCAAAGTCGATCAGCAGCATCCGCCCGGGCTGGAGCCGCCACTTGCGCACGATGTTGTCTTCCTTGATCGGCAGCACGCCGCTTTCCGAAGCCATGACCACGATATCATCATCGGTGACCAGGAAGCGGGCCGGGCGCAGGCCGTTGCGGTCCAGCGTCGCGCCGATCTGGCGACCATCGGTAAAGGCCACCGCGGCGGGGCCGTCCCACGGCTCCATCAGCGCGGCGTGGTATTCATAGAAAGCGCGGCGCTGGCCGTCCATCAGCGGGTTGCCGGCCCAGGCTTCGGGAATCAGCATCATCACCGCGTGGGCCAGGCTGTAACCACCGGCCAGCAGCAGCTCGAGCGCGTTGTCGAGGCAGGCGGTGTCCGACTGGCCGTGCGGGATCAGCGGCCACATCTTGTCGAGGTCGGCGCCCAGCAGATCGCTTTCCATCGTGCGGCGGCGGGCGTTCATCCAGTTGACGTTGCCGCGCACGGTGTTGATTTCGCCGTTGTGGGCGATGAAGCGATAGGGGTGGGCCAGCCGCCAGCTGGGGAAGGTGTTGGTGCTGAAACGCTGGTGCACCAGCCCCAGCGCCGAAACGCAGTCCGGATCGATCAGATCCTGATAGAAACTGCCGACCTGGGTTGCCAGCAGCAGCCCCTTGTAAACGATCGTCCGGCTGGAAAAGCTCGGCATATAGAGTTCAAGCAGACCGGGCAGACCGTGCTTTTCCGCCAGCGCGGCCAGCGGGTTCTGGGTCTGCTTGCGGATCGCCAGGATCTTGCGTTCGAAAGCATCCTGATCGGGGCAGTTCGCGCCGCGCCCGACGAAGCACTGGCGGATCACCGGCATCGATTCGAGCACGGCCTTGCCCAGCCCATCGGTGTTGATCGGCACGTCGCGCCAGCCGATCAGCCGCTGGCCTTCCTTGGCGACGAACTTTTCGAACGTGCTGATCACGAAATCGCGCGATTGTTCGTCCTGCGGCAGGAAGCACATCGCCACGGCATAGTCGCCCTCGGCCGGGAGCTTGAGGCCTTCGCCATCGGCCCACTTGCGGAACAGCGCATCGGGCAGCTGGATCAGGATCCCGGCGCCGTCACCCAGCAGCGGGTCGGCGCCGACAGCGCCGCGGTGGTCGATATTTTTGAGAATTTCCAGAGCCTGGCTAATGATCGCGTGGCTTTTCGCGCCCTTGATGTGGGCGACGAAGCCCACGCCGCAAGCGTCGTGTTCGTTACGCGGATCATAAAGCCCCTGGGGCGCCGGAAAACCCATCTATTCACTTCCTGTCACCGGGCCGAAACCCACGATTCGCAAGGCAAAGCCCGGCAAAGCGCGGAATTCCGGCAATTAAGCGCAAGCCCTCATGCCGCGAAAAGCAGCGAAAATTGCGCAGACTATTCCCATGGCGACACGAAGCTGTTTTTGCAACTGCGAATAAGGCCGGATCGCACGCTGCGATCCGGCCCAGGGGAAATCGGGAAGGGGAAATCGGGAAGGGGAAAGCGGGTCTGGTGCAGCTGATCAGGCCGCGCCGCTCATCCGCTGAAGGTTGGCCAGGGCCGAGCGCAGGGCCCGTTCGGCCTCTTCGCGATCGACTTCCGGAGCGCCGCTGACCGGGCCGACCGGCTGGCCGTGACCGGCGGCCGAGGGTGCGTCAAAGCGCCGGAACGAAGCGGGCTGTTCTTCCGCCGGGCGGGCAGCGCCCTGTCCGGGGAAAATCACGACCGGCTCGATTGCGGCTTCGGCGGGTTCTGCTTCCTCGATCCGGACGAATTCGCTGCGCCGGGCCGAAAGGCTGGTGAGCGAGGCATAGGCCTGTTCGGCCACTTCGGCCTCGGGCACGTCGCTTTCATCGACCGGCTGGCCATCGACCCGCTGGCTGGTCGGCCGGGTGGCAGCCAGCTCGGCGACCGACTCGGCGACCGGCTCGGTGGGCGGCACTGCCGCAGCAAGCGCGGTGGGCATTGCGATGTGGCGCGGCGGCAGCAGGCGGTCGAGCGGATCGCCATCGTCCTCAAACCCGCTAAGGTCGAGCGGACGCATCGCCTGCGGAATGGCGCCTACGGATTCGGTTGTGGGTGCGAAGGGCTGGGCGGCGGCGGTGGGCAGCCGCGGTGCTTTTGCAGCAGGTGCGGTTGCGGGCTGCGCCGGGACTTCGGCAAAGGGTGACTGGAAAGCCTGCGGGATCGGAGCCGGTTCTTCAGCCACAACCGGCGCGAAGGCCTGCGGGATTGGTGCCGCAACCGGTTCTGGCGCGACAGGCTGGATTTCGGCATCGGGCGGCACGGCGATATGCGCGGCGAACGCAGGCTCAATCGGAGCCGGTGCGGGGATCGCCGCAGGCGGCTGAATGCCGGCCCGGGCAGCGCGGCGGCGGGCCATCGATTCCGCCAGGCGCGTGGCCAGGTCGGTCATGCCAAGCCCGGCCGGGCTGGGCAGGGGCGGCTCGGCAGGAGTTGGGGCCGCAATCGTGCCAAGCGGCTCCGGCTGGGCGGCGGCGGTTTCGACCGGCGCTTCGACAGGCGGCGCAAAGCTGACGGGGATAGGCGGGACAGAGTCCTGAACGCGCGGCACGACGAATTCCGGTGCCGTAAATTCAGGCACCGCAAATGCGGCGGGCTGCGGCGCGCTGGGAGCTTCCCAGGCTGCGGGGGTCGCCGCAGGCGGCGGTGTCACGGCCGCTTCGCGCGGCGCGAACAGCGGCTCGGCGGTTTCGGTTTCGAAAATCGAGGTCTTGTAGCCCGCGGCGCGGATGAAATCCTGGCTGACATGATCGTCTTTGGCGGCTTCACCAAAGATCTGCGGCCTCGCCGTTTCAGCAGGCTGAAGCGACGCTTGCCCGAAGATCTGGCGATCGTCGTGCGCCTGCTCAACCGGCTGCGGCTGGGCCACTTCGGGAGCGGGGGCAAAGGCAGGAGCCTGAAATTCCTGGCGCGGCGATGCGGCCTGCGGCTGGACTGGAGCCCGGTTCCAGTCGAGCGGAGCCGTTGCTGCCGGAGCCGGAGCGGGCAGAACCGGGGACTGGCCGTATTCGGCGTGCTCGTGGGCGGATTCGACCGGTTCGGCGGCAAATCCCATCGATCCGATGTCGAGAATCTGCGGTGCTCCACCGGGCAGCGGGGCCATATCGTGAGGCACGAAATCCTCCTCCTCGTGTTCGATCGCCAGGGCGCGGCGGCGCTGGACCAGGCCGCCCTTTGCGGCTTCATCGCCCGAGCTTTGGCCATAGACCGGTTCGGGCCGGATCTCGGCCGCGCGGGCCTGGGCATAGCGGGGCTGGAAGCCGCCGGTCTCGCTCGAGCGGGCATTGCGCTTGCGTTCGCGCGGTTCCAGCTTGGGCCGGGCAAGCCGGCGGGCGATAGCGATACCGATGCCCGCGCCGATTGCGGCCAGGATCAGCGCCATCAGTATCCGCGCGGTAACCCCCAGCGGCGGCGCGGCGGCCGGAAGGATCAGGTCGATCCGGCTGGAGCGAACCAGCGATTCAAGCAGGGAGGAACGTACCGCCAGGCTGCCAAGCCCGAACAGCGCACTAAACCACAGCGCCACCACAGCTGGGAACAGCTGGTGCTGACTGATCGGTTTTGCGGGGGCCTTCTTGCGCTTTTGCTTGGCCACGGCGTTCAATTCCCTTCAGTCGTCATCCCGCCGGTCCGTACCGCTTCAGGCGGCAGCGGGAACGCGGCAATCTTCCGATCTGGCTAACAGGGTTTGGTAAACATCTTGATAACGATGAACATTCACCGCCCAATCGTGGCGCGCGGCGACGTGATCGAGGCCCGCGCGGCGGCGCGTTTCCCAGCTTTCCGGGGCACCGAGCAGGTCCGCCAGTGCGGCGGCGCAGGCGGCAGGATCGTCTGGCGCAAAGAGCGTTCCGGTAACCTTGTCTTCAATCAGTTCGCGGTGCCCGCCGACATTGGATGCGGCGACCAGCTGGCGCTGGGCCATCGCCTCAAGCGGTTTGAGCGGGGTCACCAGATCGGTCAGGCGGCTTTTCTTGCGAGGATAGGCCATGACATCGACCAGCGCGTAATAGCGTTCCACTTCGCTGTGCGGCACCCGTCCGACAAACCGGATCGCATCGCGCGCCGGGCTGGCTTCGGCCTGGGCCTTCAGCGCGGCCTCCATCGGTCCGCCGCCGACCAGCAGCAGTCTTGCGCCCGGCAGGCGCGTGGTGACTTCGGGCATGGCGGCGATCAGATCGTCGATCCCCTCATAGTCATAGAAGCTGCCGATGAAGCCGACGACCGGCCCTTCGCCCAGCCCCAGCTCTGCCGCCAGTGCGGTATCGCGCGCGGCCGGTTCCCCGAACAGCGCCAGATCGACACCGTTGGGGCTGATCGTGATCTTGGCGGGGTCGGTCCCGCGCAGCACCAGATCGTCCTTCAGGCCCTGGCAGATCGTGACCACGGCATCGGCCCCGGCAACAACGTGATTTTCAAGCGCGCGGGTCAGCCGGTATCTGAGGTTGCCTTCGCTGCCGGTTCCGTTCGAAACGGCGGCATCCTCCCAGAAGGCGCGGATTTCATAGACTACCGGGATGCCCAGGCGCTTGCCCGCGATCAGCGCGGCCTTGCCGCACAGTGCCGGGGAATGGGCGTGGAGCACGTCTGGCCGCCATTCCTGCGCCAGCGCAACGATCGCGTCGGCAAGCAGCGATGTTTCGCGCCATTCGCGCAGCCCGGCCGGACCGCCCGCAATGCCGCGGGTGCGGTGAAACAGGATTCCGTCGGCCTCTTCGGCGTCGGGTCCCTCTTGATAGTGCCGCAGCCCGGTAATGCCGCGCACTTCAAACCCCGCCGCCTGCTGCGCCTTCAGGATCGCGCGGGTGCGGAAGGTATAGCCGCTGTGGAGCGGCAGCGAGTGGTCAAGGACGTGCAGGATCCTAGTCATGGCCCGATCCTCTAGGCCAGGAAGGCTTAACGCGCCGTCAACTCAACCTTGTTAAGCGCCTAGCCATGGTCGATATTTTCGCCCTTTCGCTGCCGCACGCCCTGCTGCTGATCGCCATCTGGCGGTTGCTGCGGCGTGACGATCTGGATCAGGAACGCCCGTCAACCGAAACCGGGGATGGCCCGCGTGCTTAATCTGGCGCTGACCGGCTTTGTCTTCACCCTCTTCGCGCTCGGCCTGCGGCGGCCGTTCCTGTGGGTGCTGGCCTATCTCTATATCGACATCCTGGCGCCCCAGAAGGTTTCTTGGGGGTTCCTGACCAAGCTGCCGATTTCGCTGATGGCCTTCGTTCTGGCCTTTGCCGGATGGCTGATGCTGGATGACAAGCGCGACAGCCGCTTCACCCTGCGGCAGGGGCTGATCGCGGTGCTGCTGGTCTATTGCGGCCTGACCACCATGGCGGCTGACTTTCCGGCTGAAGCGGCCGAGAAATGGTCATGGGTGTGGAAGGCGCTGGTCTTTGCGATCTTCCTGCCGCTGACCCTGCGCACGCGGCTGAGGATCGAGGCGACCGCGCTGTTTATGGTTCTGACGATCGGCGCGATCATCATCGACGGCGGGATCAAGACGATCGGCGGCGGCGGCGGTTATGGCGCGCTCAAGCTGTTCGTCAATGACAACACCGGGCTTTACGAAGGCTCGATCATTTCCGCCGTGGCGATCGCGACGATCCCGCTGATCGTCTGGCTGATGAAGCACGGCACGATCTTTCGGCCCGATTGGCGGGTCAAGCTGTTCGCGGTGGCGCTGATCTTTTCCTGCGCGCTGATCCCGATCGGGACCCAGGCGCGCACCGGCCTGCTGTGTCTGGCTCTGCTGGCTCTGCTGGCGCTGCGCAGCGCCAAGCGGCGCTTGCTCTACATCGGCCTGATGGCCGGTCTGGCGCTGGTGGCGATTCCGTTCCTGCCGCAGAGCTTTACCAAGCGGATGAACACGATTGAGAACCATCAGGCCGATCAGTCCGCCTCGACCCGTCTGGCGGTCTGGCAGTGGACGCTGGACTATGTCGGCGATCATCCCTTCGGCGGCGGCTTTGAAGCCTACCGCGCCAACAAGCTGAAGGTTGAGCTGGTCGAATCCGCCGGAAGCGGCAACAATGTCTCGACCGACGTCAAGGAAGCTTATGAGCAGGGCCGGGCCTATCACTCCAGCTATTTCGAGATGCTGGGCGAACAGGGCTGGCCGGGGCTGTTCCTGTGGCTGTGGCTGATGCTGTCCGGGCTGTGGCAGATGGAACGGATCCGGATGCGCTGGAAACACCGCGAGAGTGAGGGTGAGGCCTGGCAGGCGCCGCTGGCCAATGCCCTTCAGCAATCGCTGCTGGTCTATATGGCCGGATCGCTGTTCGTCGGGATCGCCTTCCAGCCGTTCTGCTATATGCTGATCGGGCTGCAATGCGGGCTGTGGAGCTATCTGAAGCGAATCGACCGGCCCGAATCGCCGCGCCGACCGCAGCGCCCGGCGCTCAGGGTCTCGAATGCCGTAGCGGCGCACTAAGCCGCGTTGCAACACGGCCCGGCTTGGGCCATGGAAGCGCCTTTCCCGCTTGATAATTGAGGAGAGGCACATGACCCCGCAGGAACTCGCAGCCAAGACCGGCGAAGTGATCGGCGTTTCCGAATGGTTTCACGTTACCCAGGAACGGATCAACCTGTTTGCCGACGCCACCGGCGATCACCAGTTCATCCATATCGATGAGGAAAAGGCCAAGCTGACCCCGTTCGGCGGGACCATCGCTCATGGGTTCCTGACGCTGTCGTTGCTGCCGGTGCTGGGCGCGATGACCGAAGGCGCGAAGGTCGATGGCGTCAAGATGGGCGTCAACTACGGCGGCAACAAGACCCGTTTCATCTCTCCCGTGCGCTCCGGCAAGCGCGTGCGCAGCCACACCAAGCTGCTCGAACTGGTCGAAAAGCGCCCCGGCCAGTGGCAGCAGACCAACGAAGTGACGATCGAGATCGAGGGCGAGGACAAGCCCGCGCTGATCTGCGAATGGATCACGCTGTTCTTCGTTTGAACCGAACTTCCCCGAGGCGAAAACCGAAACCTCCAGAGTAAGGAATTTTTCCATGTCACGTGATGCAGTCATCGTTTCCACTGCCCGCACGCCGCTGACCAAGGCGGCCCGCGGTGCGTTCAACAACACCACCGGCGCCACGCTTGGCGGCTGGTCGATCAAGGCGGCGGTCGAGCGCGCCGGTCTTGAAGGCGGCGAGATCGACGATGTCGTGATGGGCTGCGCGGTGCAGCAGGGTTCGACCGGCGGCAACGTCGGCCGTCTCGCCGCGCTGCGTGCCGGACTGCCGGTCAGCGTTCCCGCGATGACGATCGATCGCCAGTGCTCCTCGGGCCTGATGACCATCGCCACGGCGGCCAAGCAGGTCATCGTTGACAACATGGACATCTGCGTCGCCGGCGGGCTGGAAAGCATTTCCAAGGTGGTTGGCAGCGGCAAGATGTTCATCGAACCCGACCGCGAGCTGCTCGAAATGCACCCGCACATCTATATGCCGATGATCGGCACCGCCGAGGTTGTGGCCAAGCGCTATAACATCAGCCGCGAAGTGCAGGATGCCTATTCGCTCCAGTCGCAGCAGCGCACCGCCGCGGCCCAGGCTGCCGGTAAGTTCGACGATGAAATCGTTGCCTGCCAGGCCACCATGGCGATCGTTGACAAGGAAACCAAGGAAGTCTCCTTCAAGGAGGTCACCGCCGATCGTGACGATTGCAACCGTCCCGACACCACCCTTGAAGGGCTGGCCAGCCTCAAGCCGGTGATGGGCGAAGGCGGGGTGATCACCGCCGGTAACGCCAGCCAGCTGTCCGACGGGTCCTCGTCCTGCGTGGTGATGGAAGCCAAGGTTGCCGAAAAGCGCGGCCTGACCCCGCTGGGCCGCTATGTCGGCATGGCCGTCGCCGGGACCGAGCCCGATGAAATGGGGATCGGCCCGGTCTTCGCGATCCCGAAGCTGCTTGAACGCTTCAACCTCAAGATGGACGACATCGGCCTGTGGGAACTGAATGAGGCCTTCGCCGTTCAGGTGCTTTACTGCCGTGACAAGCTGGGCATTCCTGACGAACTGCTCAACGTCAACGGCGGCTCGATCTCGATCGGTCACCCCTTCGGCATGACCGGGGCGCGCTGCGCCGGTCACGCGCTGATCGAAGGCAAGCGCCGCGGCGTGAAATATGCCGTGGTCACCATGTGCATCGGCGGCGGCCAGGGCGCTGCCGGCCTGTTCGAAGTGTTCTGATGCGAGGCAGGGGGTTGCCCATGGGCAACCCCCGGTGACGCAATCGTTCTATCGAACGGGGTGAGCGCGGGTAGGCTGACAGGATGGTGCATCCCACGAATCTTCGCGGATTTTTTTGCTATTGCGTGGCGCTGATCGCGCTGTTCGCCCTTGTTCCTCCGGCCTTGGCGGAGGAGGGCGATCTGGTCGGCTATTCGGTCTACGGAAAGTACCTGGCCCCGGGCGAAGCGGACATGTTTCGCGGGGCCGTCAAGGATTACTACGCCGGCGTTGCCGCTTTCAACAGCGGCGATTACTCCGAGGCCGAGCGGCTGTGTGTTCGGTCGATGCGGATGCTGGACCACCTTGGGATTCCGGATGAAGGGGATCTGGCGAAACTTCGGCGCGGTTTGAAGGAATGCGTCGGCGATGCTCAATGGTTTGGCGGCTCGCGCATGCAGGCCTGCCAGACATATGCTTCTTACGGTTATGCGACCGGCAGGCGGGAAAGCGCAATTGATGCGTGCGCCGCGTTTCAGACTGACCAGCGCCGGCTGCGCTGGAACGCCTTCATAGACAAGTATCAGACCTTCAACACCCGGCTTGCCGCACTGAACGGGCTTCCGCAGAAAAGTCCCGAACGGGCCAACGCCGCGCGCTCCTTGAAGGAAAATTGCGAGCAGCTGCGCCTGCAATCGCAGGAATTCAGTCTGGCGATGGCGGTGACCTGGTTCTGTCACGGGATCACTTCGGCCGAGCTGTCGACAGCATCGGCTGCGTGCCGCAACTGGTTTAACGGCATGAAGAAACTTGACGAGGCAACCCGCAGGCCGGCCGGCGGCGTGCTTGCTGAAGGCTGGGTGACAACGCTCAAGGCAGTTACCGCAGCTTATGACGGCATTCCGGAAATGTGCGCTGGGGCCGGCTATCCCTTTCCGGGCCTGAGCGAGAAATGGCCTCATCCGGGCTGACCTTCATCGCCCGAACGGCATGGTGATGTCGCGCGCGCCTTGCCAAACACCCTGCTTCGCCGCACAAGACACCTTCGAGAGGGCTGCTGAGCGAAGGGGAGCGCCGGGATGACCGAACCGCTGGGCATTGCCGAAATTCTCGGCATCGCTGCCTCGATCAGCCTGCTGTCGGGCTGGCGGCTTTACCTGACTGTCCTTGCCACGGGCCTGGCCATGCGGCTGGGTGCGCTGCCGCTGCCGGAACATCTGGCTGCGCTGCAGGTGCTGGCCAATCCCTGGGTGATGGGCGTGGCCGGGGTGGCCGCCTTCATGGAATTTTTCGCCGACAAGATCCTGTGGCTCGATTCGCTGTGGGATTCGGTTCACACCTTCATTCGTCCGGTTGGCGGGGCGCTGCTGACCCTTGCGGTGATCGATCCGTCCGATCCGGCAACCCAGGCGATCGCCTTCATCCTGGGTGGCGGGGCCAGCCTTTTGGCCCATGGCGGCAAAGCCAGCGCGCGGGCCGTGGTCAACACCAGCCCCGAACCGGTCAGCAACCTTGCGGTTTCGACCGTGGAGGATGTGGCGACCACCGGCCTGCTCTATCTCGCCTATACCAATCCTGTCGCCGCCGGCGTGGTGGCGCTGGTCCTGCTGGTGCTGGCGATCATCCCGCTGGTGATCGCCTGGCGGGTGCTTCGCAAGATCTTCCTGCGGGTCAGGGCCGAACCGGCCCCGCCCGCGGCAATCGAAGGCTAGGCAACCACCTTCAGCGCCGGGCGATCGTACTTGGCGATCCAGTCTTCAAGGATCGGCGCGATCTTGTCGCGCCACTTGCTGCCGTTGAAGATGCCGTAATGGCCGACCTCGGGGGCAAGGTGATACTTCTTCTTGGTCTCGGCCAGCCCGGTCGTCAGTTTCAGCGCGGCCTTGGTCTGGCCGATGCCCGAAATGTCATCACGCTCACCCTCAACCGCAAGGATCGCGGTATCGGTGATCTTGCCCAGATCGATGGTCTTGCCGCGGTGGTTGAAGGTGCCGTTGGGCAAGGAATGCTTCTGGAACACCTCCTCAACGGTCTGGAGGTAATAGGCCGCGTTAAGATCGCAGACCGCGCGGTATTCGTCATAGAAGGTCTTGGTCGCATCGGCACTTTCGCCGTCGCCTTCAACCAGATGGCGGAACATATGGTAATGGCTGAGCATATGGTTGCCCAGGTTCATGCTCATGAACCCGGCAAGCTGCATGAAGCCGGGATAGACTTTCCGGCCCGCGCCCGGATATTGCAGCGGAACGGTGCCGATCACGGTATGGCGGAACCATTCGATCGGGCGCTGCATGGCCAGATCGTTGACACTGGTCGGGGCTTCGCGGGTGTCGATCGGGCCGCCCATCATGGTCAGCGTGGCAGGGCGGCAGGGGTGCTTGGCCTCGGCCATGATCGCCGTCGCCGCGAAAGTCGGCACTGAAGGCTGACACACCGCCAGGGCGTGGGCGCCCGGGCCGATGTGTTCAAAGAATTCGATCAGATAATCGATATAGTCATCCAGATCGAATTCACCGGCGCTCAGCGGAACCATCTTGGCGTCGGCCCAGTCGGTCACGTAAACCTCGCACCGTTCGAGCATCCGCGCCACGGTCCCGCGCAGCAGGGTGGCGTAGTGCCCGCTCATCGGCGCAACGATCAGCAGCCGCGGGGCGTCCTTGGGCAGGCCGGTGTGGGTGAAGCGCAGCAGATTGCCGAACGGCTTGTGCATCACGATCGCTTCGGTCACCGGATAGGCGGTGCCATCAACCGTCGTCGTTTCGATGTCGAAATCAGGCTTTCCGTAAGATGCCGAAGCATGGGCGAACACCTCAAGCGCCGACGCCAGCATCGATCCGCCGGGGCCATAGCCGAAGGGCAGGGCAGGGTTGCTCAGCGTCTGCGCGCCGACCGATGCCCAGGTGCTGGCAGCATTCAGCCACGAGCGTTGCAGTTCATATGCGGTGTAAAGCAAGACCCTCGTACCTCCTGTTTTGCCCGGCATGGTGGGCCGATTCGCGTAATTGTGCAATGCACAATCTGCTATTGCAGCGCACAACCGGGCCGCGATTGCCCCTTACGCGGGCGATTTCCTGGTGCTAGGGCGCGGCGATGAGTTCCGATCCCCAGGTCGCCGAAGCCGCGGTGCAGCCCGAATCGTCGAATCCAGAGCCGCAGTCGGCCCGCAGCCTGGGCCCGCTGCGGATGGTCTGGCGAGAGACGGCGAAATACCCCCGCCAGGTCGCGATCGCCCTGCTGGCCCTGACCACCACATCGGCGGCTACGATCGCGATTCCGGCCCGGTTCAAGGCGATCATCGACGATGCCTTCGGGCCCGGCGCCAATGCCGCGGTCATCAACGATTCGTTCCGCTATCTGCTGATGATCGTGGTGGTGCTGGGGATCGGCACCGCCTTCCGGTTCTATTTCGTGTCGTGGCTGGGTGAACGGGTTATCGGTGATGTGCGCTACAAGGTGCAGTCCAACCTGCTGCGCCTGCCGCCCAGCTTTTTTGAATCCAACAGTCCGAAGGAAATCGCCTCGCGGATGACATCGGACACCGCGATCATCGAACAGGTGGTGGGGACGACCATTTCGGTCGCCCTGCGCAACCTGATCACCGCGATCGGCGGGGTCGCCTATCTGTTCTACCTGGCGCCGAAGCTGACCTCTGGCCTGCTGCTCGGGATTCCGCTGGTCGTCCTGCCGATCACCTGGTTCGGCTCGCGCCTGCGCAATATCTCGCGGACCAGTCAGGACCGGGTCGCCGATATTGGCGCGCGCACGGCCGAAGTGCTCGGCGCGATGCGGGTTGTTCAGGCCTTCAACCAGGAAGATCACGAACGCGCCGAATTCTCGACCGTGGTTGAACGCAATTTCGCCACCGCCAAGCGCCGGATCAAGATCCGCGCGATCATGACCACGGTGGTCATCGTCCTGTTGCTTGGCGGGATCGTGGCGCTGATGTGGGAAGGCGCATTGCAGGTTGCGGCCGGTTCGCTTTCTGGCGGCACCATTGCGGGCTTCGTGCTGACCGGCGGGATCGTCGCCGGGGCCTTTGGTTCGCTCACCGAAGTCTATGGCGATCTGCTGCGCGGCGCCGGTGCGGCCAGTCGTCTGGCCGAACTGCTGGACGAACGCCCGGCCATCGCCGCGCCCGAACGGCCGCTGACCCTGCCGCAACCAGCGCGGGGCAAGCTCAGCTTCGAAGCCGTGACCTTTCGCTATCCGACCCGGCTGGAAACGGCAGCTCTGGCCGATTTCTCGCTGACGGTTGAACCCGGAGAGACGGTGGCGATCGTCGGCCCTTCCGGGGCGGGCAAGTCCACCCTGTTCCAGCTGGCCGAGCGGTTCTATGATCCGCAGGCCGGAACCATCAAGCTCGATGGCGTGCCGCTGACCTCGGTCGATCCTGCCGATATTCGCCGCCGCATGGCGCTGGTCCCGCAGGAAGGCGTGCTGTTTGCCGCCAATGCCCGCGACAATCTGCGCTATGGCAACTGGAACGCCAGCGACGAACAGATCTGGGAAGCTGCCCGTGCCGCCAATGCCGAAGGCTTCCTCAGGGAACTGCCGGAAGGGCTGGACACGTTCCTGGGTGAAGGCGGGGCGCGGCTTTCCGGTGGGCAGCGGCAACGGATCGCGATCGCCCGCGCGGTGCTGCGCGAGGCGCCGATCCTGCTGCTTGACGAGGCGACCTCGGCGCTCGACGCGGAAAGCGAACGGCTGGTGCAGGATGCGCTCGACCGGCTGATGGAAAGCCGCACCACCCTGGTCATTGCCCACCGTCTGGCCACGGTCCGCAATGCCGACCGGATCGTGGTGATGGATAGCGGCCGGATCGTTGAGAGCGGCACGCATGAGCAACTTATCGGCGTGGGCGGGCTTTATGCCCGACTGGCCGCATTGCAGTTTGATGAGCGCGCCTTCGCCGCGCAGGAGATCAAGTGATGGATACCACGGTCACCGCGATCCTGCTGGGTATTGTTGAAGGGGTGACCGAATTCATCCCGGTTTCCTCAACCGGCCACCTGATCCTCGCGACCGAGATTTTCGGTTATGACGCAAAGACCTGGGCCGCCTTCAATGTGGTGATCCAGCTCGGCGCGATCCTGGCCGTGGTGGTGCAGTACTGGCGCACCTTCTGGGCGGTCGGCGTGGGACTGCTGCGGATGGAAAAGACCAGCCTGGCCTTCATCCGCAACCTGCTGCTAGCGTTCCTGCCTTCGGCGGTGATCGGCCTTGCGCTCAAGGACTATATCGATGTGCTGCTGGGCAGCCCGCTGGTGGTGGGCTGGGCGCTGCTGATCGGCGGCTTCGCGATCCTCGCGGTCGAGCGCTGGGCCAAGCCGGGCGAATACCTCGGGATCGGGCAGCTACCTGCCCGTCAGGCCGTGGGCGTGGGCTTCATGCAGTGTCTGGCGATGGTTCCCGGCGTCAGCCGTTCGGGTGCCACGATCATGGGTGCGCTGGCGATGGGGATCGAACGCCGCACCGCTGCCGAATTCAGCTTTTTCCTGGCGATCCCGACCATGCTGGGGGCGACCACGCTCGAACTGCTCGATAACCATGCTGAACTGATGGCCGGAACCGGCCCGGTCGGCTGGGGCGAGATCGCGATCGGCTTCGTTGTCAGCTTCGTGGTGGCGCTGGCGGTGATCAAGGCCTTTGTCGCCTATGTCAGCCGCTCGGGCTTCGCCCCCTTCGCCTGGTACCGGATCGCGGCGGGCGCGCTGGCGGTGTTCCTGCTCAGCCGCTAGGGCGTTTCAGACCGGCTTTGCGCCGCTGCCCCTCCCGCCGCGCAGGAAATATTCTTGGGTGCCGCGGTGGAGCACATCGTCGATGTCGATCACCGCGGTGTTGGCGTAAGTGAAACTGGGGCCAAGGCTGCGATAGAGCCGGTCGAAATCACGCTCGACCGTGTCGTGATACAGCTCCCTGAAGCTCTCGATCACGAAATAGGTCGGCTGCAGATCGTCGATCACATAGTCGGTCCGCATGACCCGATCGACGTTGAGCATGATCCGGTTCGGGCTTTCCGCCTCAAGGCAGAACACCGCTTCGGCCGGACCGGAAAGGATCCCGGCGCCATAGGCCCGCAGGCCCGCCTCTTCCAGGATCAGCCCGAATTCGACCGTGTACCAGTAAAGTGCGCCCAGCGCTTTCAGCCGGTTGTAACGCATCGCCTTCCACCCGGCGCGGCCATATTCCTGCATATAATCGGCATAGACCGGATCGGTCAGCATCGGCACGTGGCCGAACACATCGTGGAACACGTCGGGTTCCTGGATATAGTCGAACGCCGCGCGGGTGCGGATGAAGTTTCCGGCCGGAAAACGGCGATTGGCGAGGTGCCAGAAGAATACATCATCGGGGATCAGCATCGGCACCGGGACTACCGACCAGCCGGTCAGCGCGCCCAGTTCCGATGACAGCCGCCCGAATTCGGGCACGCCGCCGCGCCCCAGATCGAGCCGGTCCAGCCCGGCCAGAAAGGCGCTGGCGGCGCGGCCGGGCAGCAGCTGCATCTGCCGCGCGAACAATTCGTCCCACACGGCATCCTCATCGGCGCCATAGCTGTGCTGAACCGGCTCAAGCCAATCGTCGCCAATGTGGGCGGGGCGTTGCAGCGGTGCGGTGAACACCGCCGGATCGGGATCGGGCAGGCGGGTGAAATCGGTCTCCGGCATGGTTGCATCTGTAACCATTCCAAAGCGGGACAGCAAGCCGCGGCAGGCCCCTTGATTGCACCGGCGCGAGGGCGCACCGTGCGGTCTGAAAAAGGAATCGAATGCCATGAAGACGCTCAAGAAAAAGAAGTTCGCAGAGCTTTATGAACCGCTGGAGGAAGAGCTGGTGGCGATGGCGCGCTGGGCCGCCAAGACCGGCGCCCGTATCCTCGTGCTGTTCGAAGGGCGCGACACGGCGGGAAAAGGCGGTGCGATCAAGGCCGTTTCGGGGCCGCTCAATCCGCGCCAGTGCCGGGTTGTCGCGCTGTCCAAGCCGAGCGATCAGGAGCGGACGCAATGGTATTTCCAGCGCTATGTCTCGCACCTTCCCGCGGCGGGAGAGATCGTGCTGTTCGATCGCAGCTGGTACAACCGCGCCGGGGTGGAGCGCGTTATGGGCTATTGCACGCAGGAGCAGGCCGACGCTTTCCTCGATCACGTACCGGCGTTTGAAGAACTGCTGATCAAGGACGGAATCCTGCTGTTCAAGTACTGGCTGACCACCGATCAGGCCCGGCAGGAAGAGCGGCTGGCCGAGCGGCTGGAAGATCCGCTGAAGCGCTGGAAGCTGTCCCCCGTCGATCTTGCCGCCCGGGAAAAGTACGATGCCTATACCCAGGCGCGCGAGACGATGCTGCGCGCCACCCACACCAAGGCTGCGCCCTGGACCCTGGTTGATTTCAACGATCAGCGGCGCGGGCGGCTGACCCTGATTCGCGACCTGCTGGACCGGCTCCCCGATACCATGGTCGAACCCGAGGTGCTGGAGCTGCCGCCGCTCGATCGCCAGCCCGCGGAAGAGAGCTATGCGGTGCTCGGGCCGATTGCGCCGTATGAGGGCAAGGAAAAGCGCGCGAAGAGTTGACTTTGCCGCGCTTCTGACGCATTGGCGCGGCCTTCCGGGGCGGCGCGTCTGTGCCGCCTCCGCAGTTTTCAGCGCCTTCGGGCATCGAATCGAAAGTTCAGGGCAAACCTGGACAAAGGGAATTTAGCGTCATGGCGAAGCCAGCAACCGTCAAGATCCGTCTCGTGTCGACCGCCGACACCGGCTTCTTCTATGTCACCAAGAAGAACCCGCGCAACACGACCGAGAAGATGAGCTTCCGCAAGTATGACCCGGTCGTGCGCAAGCACGTCGAGTTCAAGGAAGCCAAGATCAAGTGATCGGGGCCGGCTTCGGCCGGGTTCATTCAGAGTTCAAGCCTCGATCCTTAATGGCAAAGGCATGAACACCGTGATCAAGACCATCCGAACCTTTGCAGGTGCCGCCGTTTCGGCGGCGCTTGTCGTTTCCGCTCCCGCCGCGCTGGTGGCGCCGGTCCAGGCGCAGGCGCCCGGCGATCTCGCCCAGGCCGTGGCCGCACTGCGCGGTATTTCGACCATGCAGGCCGATTTCGAGCAGATCGACCGCGCCGGAAAGCGGGTGAAGGGCGTAATGACGCTGAAGCGGCCGGGCCGGATCCGCTTTCAGTATGAAAAGGGCGTGCCGTTCCTGATCGTGTCAGATGGCAAGGCGCTGACCTTTGTCGATTATCAGGTCCGGCAGGTTCAGCGCTGGCCGATCGGCAACAGCCCGCTGGGCGCGCTGCTTGATCCCAAGCGCGATGTCATGAAGTACGGCAAGCTGCAGCCGGTCCGCAACCCGGCGATCGTCAGCGTCGAGGTGCGTGACAAGGCCCATCCCGAATACGGGGTGATAACGCTGGTCTTCGTGCGCAAGGCTTCGGCCCCGGGCGGACTTGAGCTGACCAGCTGGGCCGCGCGCGACTCGCAGAACACGCTGACTCAGGTGAATCTGTCAAACCAACGCTACGGCCTGGCCGTTCCGGACAGCACCTTCCGCTTCAACGACCCGCGCCCCGCCAATCGTCGATAAAGGGCCACGTTCCGTCGTGGACTGTGCCTGATGTGCGACAATTTGCGACAATGCTGGCGGAATTGTTCATGGCCGAGAAAGGCAAAAAGCCCTAAAACGGTTTTCGACGGCGCGGCCTGAGGCGGGTTTCCCCCCTGTTGCCCTAGTCTCCTGGTGGGCCAGACCGTCAAGCGTGACGAACGCACAAACGAACCCCCGCTCCATTGCCCCCGGAGCGGGGGTTTTTTGTTCCTCGGCACCCTTGTTAGATGCAGGGGCGTCAGATGCAGGGGCCGTAGTGGCGCTTGTTGTCGAAACCGTAATACCAATAACGCTGGCCGGGTGCGCCGTTGCTCTTGGTGCAGCTTTCATAGCCTGATCGACTGTTATCGCGCGCATTGCTGCGACGGCCGCTCTCGGGCTGGTACATATCGGGCGTTATTTGCGTCGAGACCTTGCGGGACGGTTGCGCTGGCCGGGCAGTTGTCTGCGCGGGGGCGGCGGTTTGCGCCGACTGGGCGCGCTGGCTGTTTTCAAGCCGCACGGCATAGGCGTTGGCATTGTGGCAGGAATTCTTCATCCCCCGGGCGCAGGCTTGCCGCGCCAGTTCCGCGGCGCTTTTCCAGTTCTTGCGCTCACCTTCGGCATAGGCCGCGCGTTCGCAGTCCTCGGCCGGGCCGATCCGGCAGACATTGCGATAGATCTCTGCGCGCTGCGCTGGATTGTAGGAGTTGGAGCGGTTTGAGATTGCGGATGCGAGGCCGCAGGTGGGGCCATCCCCGCCAAGGCACCCCAGCCGCGCGTATTTGGCGACCAGTGCCGGATCGTTTGATGGATAACCCGGGCTGGAGAGGCGGACTTTGGCGGCATAGACGCCGCAGGCCCGCGCATCGCCCGCCTCACAGCTGCGCAATTTGTAGCGCGCTGATTGCGCAGGATCGGCTGTCACGCCCCGGCCAGCGCCATAGCGGTAGCTCAGTTCATCGCAGCTCGCGCTCTTGCCTGCGGTGCACTCACTCTCCAGCGCGGAGATGTCCTGGGCTGGTTTCGGAGTGTTCTGGGCAAGCGCACCGTGCGCCAAGGCAAGGCAGGTTGCAGCCGCAAAAAGGCTCCGCAATTTGATTGGCATTATTAATCTCGTCATTCGGAAACGCGCGGCCTGTCTTCAGCTTAGCGAATTTGGCCAGACCATCAAGGCCCGGGCCAAGCATCGGTTCTTGCCGCCCTGCCGCTCGCTCCCTAAAGCCCTTGGCATGGTTTCTATCGCCACCTGGAATATCAATTCGGTCCGCCTGCGGATCGATGCCGTCACGCGCTTTCTGGAGCAGGAGCAGCCTGATGTGCTGTGCCTTCAGGAAATCAAGACCGAGGAAAAGCACTTCCCGCACGAGGCTTTCGAAAAGCTCGGCTATGTCCACCGCGCGGTGCACGGCCAGAAGGGCTATCACGGGGTCGCCACGGTCAGCCGCATTCCCTTGCGTGAGCTGACCCGCAACGATTGGCAGGCCAATGGTGAGGCGCGCCATGTCGGGGTGGAATTGCTCGGGGCCGGGCAGGGCATGGTGTTGGAGAACGTCTATATCCCGGCTGGCGGGGACATTCCCGATCGCGATCAGAACCCCAAATTCGGGCAGAAGCTCGATTTTCTGGATCGGATGACCCGCTGGTCCGAAACGCTCGATCGGCCCACGCTGCTGGTTGGCGATTTCAACATCGCCCCGCTCGAATGCGATGTTTACGATCACAAGGCGCTGATCAAAGTGGTCAGCCATACGCCGATCGAGATCGAGGCGTTGTACCGGCTGCGCGATGTCCACGGCTGGGTCGATCTGGGCCGCAAGCATATCCCCGCGCCGGAACGCAACTGGACCTGGTGGTCCTATCGCACCTATTGGCAGGACAAGGATCGCGGGCGGCGGCTCGATCATATGTGGGCCTCGCCCGATCTCGCCGCGCAAAGCCGCAGCCATCGCTTTGTCGAGGAAACCCGCAAGTGGGAACAGCCGTCGGATCATATCCCGCTGATCACGGAGTTCGAGCTTTGACTTCGCCCGCCCGCCGGGTTGCACAGGCGCTTGATGCCTTGCGCCATGGCTGGCCGGTGACACTGGAGGGCGCCTTCACGCTGCTGCCGGCCGAAACCGGACTGGGGCAGGGCACGGCGCGCACCATGCTGATCTCTGCCGCACGGGCGGTAACGCTCAAACTCGCCAACCAGCGTGAGGCCGCCGTGCCAGAAGCCCCGGTGCTGATCCGCGGGGCGGAACCGTTCGATCTGGCCGCGGCGCGCGCCCTGGCCGATCCCGCGCTCGATCTCACCTATCCGCTGAAAGGCCCGTTTCTGGCCGAACCGCTGGCCCACACAGAGGCTGCGGTCGCGGCGATGGAGCTGGCCCGGCTGGCGGGTATCCTGCCCGCCTTTCTGGTCGATCCAGACCCGGCGGGAGAGGCCGCCGCGCTGATTGCCTCGGACCTTTCCGCCTGGAAGGACACCGCCCATCTGGCGATCGCCGCGCGCGCCCGGCTGCCGGTGGCCGCTGCGGAAGAGGCGGAGATCGTGGCGTTCCGCTCGGCCGATGATCTGCGCGAGCACGTCGCGCTGGTGATCGGGCGGCAGAGCGGCGACCGCGCGCCGCTGGTCAGGCTCCATTCTGAATGCCTTACCGGGGACATCCTTGGCAGCCTCAAATGCGATTGTGGGCCCCAGCTTGATGCCGCGCTGCGCGAAATGGCGCGCGAGGCCGATAACGGCGGCTGGGGCCTGCTGCTCTACCTGCGCCAGGAAGGGCGCGGGATCGGCCTGATCAACAAGCTGCGGGCCTATGAATTGCAGGATCAGGGGTTCGACACGGTCGATGCCAACAACCGCCTGGGCCTGCCAACCGAAGCGCGCGACTTTCCCGTGGCGGCGCGGATGCTCGATCTGCTGGGCGTGTCGGCAATCCGGCTAATGACCAATAACCCGGCCAAGGTCGAAGCGCTGTCTGCTGCCGGGGTGACGGTAAGCGAACGGGTCCCGCACCAGCTGCCGCCGAACCCGCACAACGCCCGCTATCTCGCCACCAAGCGGGATCGCACCGGGCATTTGCTGAAATAGAGCATTTCCGGTCAGGCCGACGAACCGCGCCATGGCTAGTGGTCGCCGTGCCAGGAGGAACGGATGAACACCGAACGCGAACGGGGCTATCGTCGGCGGATGCGCCGGGTGCTCGAACATATCGATGCGCACCTTGACGAGCCGCTTGATGTTGATCGGCTGAGCGCGGTTGCGGCGTTTTCTCCGTTTCACTTCCAGAGGCAGTTCTCGGCAATGTTCGGGCTAGGCGTCGGCGCCTATGTGCGCGCGCTGCGGCTCAAGCGGGCGGGAAGCCGGTTGGCTTTTCGCCATGACGAGACTGTCACCGCGATTGCTTTCGACGCCGGATATGCCGGAAACGAGGCTTTTGCGCGGGCCTTGCGCAGATGGCTG
This sequence comes from Pseudomonadota bacterium, assembly GCA_029550345.1. Lineage (GTDB taxonomy): Bacteria > Pseudomonadota > Alphaproteobacteria > Sphingomonadales > Sphingomonadaceae > Novosphingobium. The sequence goes on along the minus strand of JAKPHK010000141.1, from coordinate 41,740 downwards.
GATCAAAGCCCCAGCCAGCTGCGCAGCGCACCCGATTGGGAGGCCTGGCAGGCGGCAATCGCGCCGCTGACACTGCTCAGGAGGAACCACATGAACCGCAAATATTTGGCATCTGACATCGAAATTCGCGAATTTCCGCGCACCCCGCTGGTCATCCTTCGGCATCGCGCCCCGGCGGCAACATTGGGGGCATCGATCCGCAAGCTGATCGACTGGCGCCGGGCCAATGGTTTGGCCCCAACCCGGGCCGCAACCTTCAATATCTTTCATGGTGATCCCGATGACGCCGCTTCGGGTCCGTTCGGGATCGATCTGGCGGTCGCAACCATGGCCGAACCCGGTGAAGGGATGGAGCGCGGCGAACTGCCCGCCGGGCGCTATGCCGTCCTGCGGCAGGTGGGTTCGCCCGATGATCTGCGGGCCGGGTTCGATTATCTTTACGGGGAGTGGCTACCGCAGAGCGGAGAGGAACCGCGCGATATGCCGCCTTTCGCGCAGCGGGTCAGCTTCTTCCCCGAAGTGCCCGAACACGAAGCCGTGACGGACCTGTTCCTGGCGCTGGTGTAGGGCGGATCAGCGCGGCGCGGTTCTGCGCAAGGCGATGATCACGAAGCAAACGGTGCTGGCCACGAACAGGGCGATCCCGGCCTGCCTCGCACCTTCCCCGCCTGCATTCTGAAGCAATCCCGCGCCGCCAATCGCTCCCAACCAGACCGCGATCAGGGCCCAGCCCTGCCAGGCAATCGGCGGCCCCGCGCCATAGCCGATCCGCTTGGCGGCGAACCAGGGCTTGCGGCCCTCCGCCCCGCTCCCCGCGACAGCACGCGGGGTTGCGGGGCGGTCATTTTCAGCCAGGTCGACAGTAACGCTGTGGGCCTTGGCCCACAGGACGAAGGACACCGTCCAGATCGCCATGAACAGGACATAGAGCGCAACTGCGGCAATTGCCCTCGGCTCGGCGGGATCGGTGCTCATATACCACACGAAGGCGCCTACGAACGGGACCAGCGCGATCAGCCACCAGGCCAGCGCCCACCATCCGGCTGCACCGCGCGGGACCAGGTTCTGCTGCCAGCCGCGTTTGTAGAGCGTGAACAGGGCTTCTTCTTCGCGCATGGTCAGTCTCCTTGCCGGGGCGGTCGGCCGCGCTTGGGCTGTTCGCTGGCTTCAACCTTGATGCCGCGCTTTGCCAGCGCCTCACGCAGCAGCACTTCGACTTCGGCGTTGACCGAGCGGAAGTCGCCCGCTGCCGCCCGTTCCAGCGCCTTGTAGAGCGCTGGATCGAGACGGAGCGGAAACGCCTTCTTGCCGGGGGGCGCCACAGATCAGCTCACTGGTACAGCGTGCCGGCGTTGACGACGGGCTGGGTATCGCGTTCGCCGCACAGCACCACCATCAGGTTGGATACCATCGCTGCCTTGCGCTCGTCATCGAGGTGGACGACGTCCTTCTCACTGAGCTGTTGCAGCGCCATTTCAACCATGGTCACCGCGCCTTCGACCAGCTTGGTGCGGGCTGCGATCACGGCTTCGGCCTGCTGGCGACGGAGCATCGCCCCGGCGATTTCCTGAGCATAGGCAAGGTGGGTAAAGCCGCACTCGTCCACCGTGATCCCGGCCATGGTCAGCCGCGCGATCAGTTCCTTGCGCAATTCCGCGCCGACTTCATCATGGTTGCCGCGCAGGGTGATTTCGGCATGGGCGAAATCATCATAGGGATAGCGCGAACCGATCGTGCGGACCGCCGCCTCGATCTGGACCATCACGAAGGCCTTGTAATCATCAACGTCATAGAGCGCCTGCGCGGTATCGACCACGCGCCAGACGACTTGCGCCGCCATCTCGATCGGGTTGCCGCGCAGATCGTTGACCTTGATCTTTTCGGAGACAAGGTTGTTGGCCCGGACCGAGATCTTGGTCTTGCCCATCCACGGCCAGACCCAGCGCAGCCCGGTGTTGCGATCGGTTCCGCGATAGGATCCGAACAGGGTGATCGCCGCGGCCTGATTGGGCTGGATCATATAGAAGCCCGCCGAAATCAGGATCAGCACGCCGACCATCAGCAGCGTTGTGATGACAAAGGGCAGCGCCTCGGCATCGGTCGGGTCGCCCGAGGCGAAATCCACGATCCGGAAAACGGTCAGCGCCAGCAAGCCAAGAAAGGCCAGCAGCATAAGATAGCCGCTGGTTGACCAGGCGCGGGCTTCGCTGCTGGCGGTCATGGCGGGATGCGAATCAGACATGGGTTGTCCCCTAAAAGTGATATCACATTAATATCGACTTTGGCCGCTGTGTCAATTGCACTTGAAATCAGACCGAATCAGTCATAATAAGGTTGTGCGGGACCGGGCCCCTCTGGCGCGGCGCCCACGGCCTTTCCCCCCTCCTTGGCCGGGCGCTGCGTGATGTCGGACCGCATCGGATGCACCGATGCCAGGGTCCGGGTCTGTCCCCTCCTTACCCCTGAGCGGCCCGGCATCGGGCATCCGATCGTACCAACCTGTGCGATAGGGAGCTTACCCCATGTCAGACCACCTGTTCCGCCTGATGGAACGTCACCAGAAACTCGACGATGCCTTGCGCCGCCTTCAGGGCCGCCGCTGGCCCGATCCGCTCGAGATTGCCCGGCTCAAGAAACTGAAGCTGGCGATCAAGGACCGGCTGGCCCGGTTTGCGGCCAGGTCCAGGCCGTCACGCGCCTGATCGCCGATCATCCTGACTTGCCGGCGTTCCCTATCGGGAGCGCCGGTTTCTGTTTTCCTGTCTGTTTGTGGGGACTGTCCCGATGGAATTTCTGAGCGCCGACTGGCTCGGCACGCCGCTGTGGTTCTGGCTGGCATTTGCCGGGATCGTCCTGGCCCTGACCGCTTTCGATCTTGGCGTGCTGCACAAGGAAGACCGCGAGATGGGGATTGGCGAATCGCTGAAACTCACCGCCTTCTACATCACCATTGCCCTCGCCTTCGGGGCCTGGGTCTGGGCTGAAAAGGGCGCCGACCTGGGGATGAAATACTACACCGGGTTCTTCATCGAAAAGGCTCTGTCGATCGACAATGTCTTCGTGATCAGCCTGATCTTCGGGGTTTTCGCAATCCCGGCCAAATACCAGTACCGGGCCTTGCTGTGGGGGATTCTGGCAGTGATCGTGCTGCGCGGGATCATGATCGCGGCCGGCGCGGCGCTGGTCGATCAGGCCTATTGGGTGCTCTACATCTTCGCCGCCTTCCTGATCTATACCGGCATTCGGATGATCTGGGCGAGCGACCACACGCCCGACATTTCAAAGAACCCCGCGGTGCGCTGGATATCCACCCATATGCGGGTCACGCCGCAGCTGCACGATCAGCACTTCTTCGTGAAGGTTCCGGATGAAAAGACCGGCAAGCTGGTCACCGCGGCGACCCCGCTGTTCCTGGCGCTGGTTGTGATCAATCTGGCCGATCTGGTCTTCGCGGTGGACAGCGTTCCGGCGATCTTCGCGATCACCACCGATACCTTCATCGTCTATACCAGCAACATCATGGCGATCCTGGGGCTGCGTGCGCTCTACTTTGCACTGGCGGCGATGGTGCACCGCTTCCACTACCTCAAATACGCGCTTGCTGCGGTGCTGGTGTTCATCGGCGCCAAGATTTTCATCGCCGATTTCGTGCTGGGCGGAGCCAAGTTCCCCCCGGTGCTGAGCCTTGGCATCACCTTCGGCCTGATCGCCGCCGGGGTCTTCTACTCCTTGTGGAAGACCCGCCACGATCCGGTCAGTGCTGACGGATAACCGTCAGGAAGGCATCGCCATAGGCCTCCAGCTTGCGCGTCCCGACCCCGCCCAGTTCGGCCAGTTCGGCCAGACTGGCGGGGCGAACCTGGGCCATCTCGCGCAGGGTCGAATCATGGAAGATGACATAGGGCGGCACCCCGGCCTCCGCCGCCAGATCGCGGCGCAGTGCGCGCAGCGCATCGAACAGCGGATCGCCGGTCGGGTTGACCCCGCCCGCGCGATCGCGCCGCCCCTTGCGCCCGCGTTCCTGACGGGGCGCCAGAGCGATCATTACCGCCGCATCGCCTTTCAGCACCGCCTTGGCATCGCCGCCCAGCGCCAGCCCGCCATGCTCGGTCGGCACCAGACTGCCGCGCGCCTGCAAGGCCCGGACCAGCGGACGCAGCAGCGGCGCTTCATCGCTGGTGACGATCCCGAACACACTGAGCTGATCATGGCCGCGCTGGGTTACCCGATCATCCACGGCCCCGGTCAGAACCTTCTCGACATGGCCGAAGCCATAGCTCTGCCCGGTGCGATAGACCGCCGACAGCAGTTTTTGCGCCAGCACCGTGGCATCGACCACGCCGGGCGCTTCCAGACAATTGTCGCAGTTGCCGCACTTCTCCGGCGGGTCTTCGCCAAAGTGGCGCAGCAGCAGGGCGCGGCGACATCCGGCGGTTTCAACCAGCGCGGCCATCGCGTCGATCCGGGTCCGCTCACCCTCGCGGCGGCTCTCCTCGACCTCGCCAAGGCGGTGACGAGCGCGGGCAAAGTCGTCCGCCGCCCACAGCAGTAGCGCCAGACTGGCATCGCCATCGCGTCCGGCACGCCCGGTTTCCTGATAATAGCTCTCGATCGATTTCGGCACCCCGGCATGGGCGACAAAGCGCACGTCGGGCTTGTCGATCCCCATCCCGAAAGCGACCGTTGCCACCATCACCATATCCTCGCTGGCGACGAAGGCGGCCTGATTGGCGGCACGGAGCTGCGGATCAAGCCCGGCGTGATAGGGCAGCACGGTGCGCCCGGTTGCCGCCGCCAGCTTTTCGGCAAGATCCTCGGTCTTCTTGCGGGTCGGCGCATAGACGATGCCCGGCCCCGGCTGCTCCGCCATCAGCGTGGCAAGCTGGCGAACCGGATTGTCGCGGTGGCGGATCTGATAACGGATGTTGGGCCGGTCGAACCCGGCAACGATCAGGCCATCTTCAGGAATGCCCAGCTGGGCCAGAATGTCGGCCCGGGTATGGGCATCGGCGGTGGCGGTCAGCGCCAGCCGCGGCACCTGGGCAAAACTGTCCATCAAGGGCCGCAGCGCGCGATAGTCGGGCCGGAAATCATGGCCCCATTCGGACACGCAATGCGCCTCGTCGATCGCGAACAGGCTGACCGGCGCCTTTGACAGCAGCTCGCGGAAATGGCCCTGGCTGGCGCGTTCGGGCGCGACGTAGAGGAGGTCCAGCTCGCCCGCGCGGAACGCATCGATCGCCGCCTCGCGGTAGTCTTCGCTGTCGGCGCTGGTCAGGCTGGCGGCGCGAATCCCGTTGGCCCGGGCCGCGCGCAGCTGATCGTGCATCAGGGCGATCAGCGGGCTGATCACCACGCAGGTGCCGGGCAGGGCCACGGCGGGCAATTGATAGGTCAGGCTCTTGCCCGCCCCGGTTGGCATCACCGCCAGGGTGGACTGCCCGGCCATCACCCGATCCACGACCCGTTCCTGCACCCCGCGAAAGGCGGAGAAGCCGAAGGTGCTGTGCAGCTGGTCAAGGAGGTTGGGCGCGGTCACGCCTGCGGCTATGGCACATGCCGCGCGCGAGGCAATCCGAACTGGCTCCAACCCCGTGGAAACTGGCTATTTCGGATTCACGCTCCAGCGGTGCGATGGGCTGATCGTGCGAAACCAGACGATCACGTCGTGCCCCAGCGTGAGCTCCAGGGGAAAGTCCCCCGCGTCCGGGTTGAACTTTTGCCAGTCGGCCTTGACGACGCCCCAACCGGCATAACCGCGCCAATAGGGACGCTTGGCCCAGGCATCGAGCAGCGGACTGCGCGGCCGGGTGGAGATATCGATCCACATCGCTTGCGCGCCGGTCTGGTTGAACAGGTGCCCGGCCTCGCCTACCCGGTCATTCGGCAGGGTCACCACATCATCGCTTGGGTTGCGCGAGGCTTCGGCCATTGCTTCGGCATCCATTGACTTCAGGTCGGTTGCACGGAACGAGCCTTGTGACCAGGTGAAGCCGACGGTCGCATATTGCTCGCCAATCTTGGTCTTGATCAGAGAACCAAGGGTGTTGAAGCCCAAGGCACTGACCATCTCGGGCACGTCTTCCATCACGTGAGTGTCATGTGCCCAGATTGCGGCACGTTCATCCGCACCGACCATGCCGATCGCGTTAGCGGCCATGAAGGCATCGCGGCGGCCGTAGTATTCGGGTGTACGCTTGTTCGGATCGGCATCGCCCCGTTCGTATTCGTAAATCACATAGGCCTGGCGCGCGGTTTCAGCAGCCCACTGAGCCTCGCGAAAGCCGGAATCGGCCTTGGCCCTGGCCGGGGCATTATCGAACCACCGATGCAACATTGCCGTGGCATCGCGCGCGCTTTCGGCTTCGGCCTTTGGCGCGTCGACCCACCATTTGATGAAACGCGGATATGGCGCGCCCTTGGCCGGAAGCAGCGGACCCATCCCGGCGCGTATCCGCCTGGCTGCCGGCTTGTCGAAACGATCGACAAAGTCGAGCGCGAAAACACTGTCGCGCGCTGGATCCTGGTCGTCGATTCCGATCACCCGCACCTTGTTTTCGGATTGCAGGTTCCAGGCGCGCAACCACAGCATCAACCCGGCAAATTCGTCGCCCTTCCAGATCCGGAAAAACGAACCGTTGCGCACCACCTCGGCCAGATCGCCTTCGCCATAGCGAACGAAGCGATCGAACCCGTATCCGGCATCTCGATTGGCTTCCAGGACCACGACCTGGATCTTGCCCATACGCACCAACTGCTTGATCAGCTCTGCCTTGAACATTTGATCCTGGTGCGAGCCATGGGTGGCCTCGCCAATCCCGATGATCCGCGATCTGCCCAGGATCTCAGCGAGCGGAGCAAGCTCTGCTTCGCCATAGGCGGAAGGTTCGAACGAATGTCCCGAGGATTTCAGCCACCCCAGCGCGGCCGCTTCCTCCTCCTGGGTGGCCGGGGTCAGTTCGGGCATGGCGGGCTGGCTCAACCCGGGCATGGCCAAGGCAAACAGCGCCACCGCGATGGCCTGGGTCAACTTGCGCATCAGATATCCCCCCGTCAGTCCTTCTGGCGCGCGGCGTGGCGGACCACGTCTTCTTCGCGTTTGGTGAATGCACTGCGACCCCTAGGTTCGTTATCTGGCACCGCCGTGGTGAAGAAGGCAAGGCCTTTGCCGGTCTTGGGATCAAGCCACAGTCCGGCCTTCAGGCCATAGGCATCGCCCGAATGGCCGATCCGCAGGTGCCCATCGCCGAACAGGTCGTCGTGGCAGCCCGGCCCGCCCGCGCCTATGGTCTGGACCGCCAGACCATAGGCGCAGAAGAACCCACTGGCCGTGCCATCTTCGCCAAGGCCATTCGTGCCGTTGAAACGCCACTGAGGCCGGGTCATCTCTGCGAAGGCGCGGCCCGAGAGGAAACCCTTGCCGCCGCGTGCCAGCATCTGGCCGATCCGGGCCAGCCCCTGCATCGAAATGCGCAGGCCGCCCTGCGGGCTCCACAGCGCTCCGTTATCGCCCAGGGTGTAGGGGTGGAAACGGCAGGCGTCACCTTCGCGGACATAGACCGGGCAGGCCGGCGGCGATCCCTTCAGGTCATCGCGCGCCACTTCGCCGGAGGCGCGATAGAGCACCACCGCGCGGCGATAGGCATCGGCGGAACAGCCCGCCCCCCAGTTGAAACAGGCGTCCAGCCGCAGCGGTTTCAGCACCAGACGGCTCATCGCGACATCAAACCGCTCGCCGGTCACCCGCTCTACCACGCTGGCCACCACCGGAAAGTTGAGGTTGGTGTAATGGAACCAGCCCGAACCCGGCGCGTGAACCGCATCCCAGACCCGCGGGTCTGCCAGCCGTTCGCGCAAGGTAACGCCCAGCGGCACCAGGTACAACTCACCGCCGTCGATCAGGCTCGATTGGTGGGACAGCAGCAGCCGCAGGGTGATCGGGCGGTTGGGAAAGGCGGGGTTGCGCAAGGGATAGCCGAGGTAGTCCGAAACATCCCGGTCAAGGTCGAGCTTGCCCTGATCGACCAGCCGCATCACCCCCAGCGTGGTAACCAGTTTGGAAATCGAGGCGATCCGCACCGGATCGTCAGCCGTGACCACGCGCTGCGCGGTGCGATCGGCTGTTCCCTCAGCCAGAACGGGACGGATCGCTTGCCGATCAAAGGCGACTGCCACCGTGGCCGGCCGGGCCACCGCAGGGGCGGCAATGATCAGGGTCAGGACAGCAAGCCAGGACGTTTTCATACATGCATGCTAGCCGCAGGGCGTGCTACAGGTCGAGGCCGAACTTCGAGGGAGAATGTGCCGATGAGACCGATCTTCCTGCCGTTGCTTGCCGCGCTGGCGCTGGCGCAGCCCGCCCGCGCCAACGACAGCGAGGCTGCGGTCAGCATCGGCGGGATCGAGCTGGTGGCCAATCCGCACGTGTCGATGGATTCCGAAGACCTCTACATCTCCGAAAAGGAAGTGCGGGTCCGCTATCGCTATACCAACCATTCGGACAAGGATCTGGAGCTGACCATTTCCTTTCCGTTGCCCGCGATCCGTGCCGCCGACGAAGAGAAGTATGGATACACGGCGCTGCCCGATTATTCGGCCCTCGGGTTCGAAACCACCGTCGATGGCAAGCCGGTAGCCCTCAAGGTTGAAAAGCGCGCCGAGGTTGCGGGCCGCGACGTAACGCAGCGGCTGGCCGAACTTGGCTGGCCGCTCGACTGGATCACCGGCAGCGGTGAGGAACCCGCCTTTGTCCGTAAGCTGACCGCCGATCAGCTTGCCGCCGGGGTTCGCGAAGGGCTGCTGCGGCGTGAGGATCACGGGATGCATTTCCCGACCTGGGATGTCGTCACCCACGTTACCCGCAAACAGACCTTTCCCGCGCACGGGACCGTGGAGGTAACCCACCGCTATGCCCCGATGATCGGTGGATCAGTTGCGGGGTCGCTGTTTCCGGCGGTGCGCAAGGACTATCCCGAACACCTCAAGACCTATTGCATCGATCAGGGCTTCCTTGCCGCCTTCGACAGGAAAGTCGCGGCGCGGATGAAGGACCCCGATGCGCCGATGGCCTATAGCGAAACCTGGATCGGCTATGTCCTCTCCTCGGGCCGCAACTGGCGCGGGCCGATCGGCGATTTCCGGCTGGTGGTGGACAAGGGCAAGCCTGAAAACCTGGTCAGCTTCTGCATGGACGGGGTGAAGAAGATCTCCCCCACCCAGTTCGAGGTCCGCCGCAAGAACTTTGAGCCCAGCGGCGATCTGGAAGTGCTGATCGTCGAATGGCCGAGCATCGAGGGATGAGGCGCTTGGCCGCCCTTGCGCTGGCATTCTGGCTGACGGCCGCCGCAGCGCCTCCAGACGCTGAAGCCTGGTATGAAATCCTCGGCCCCGACGGGCAGTTGATCGGCTTTCAGGTCGAGCGCAGCAGCCCGACCCCCGAAGGCCTTGAGGTCAGCCGTGAGCGGCAAATGCGTTATCGGGTCGAAGGGCATGGCATTACCCAGATGCGATCGCAGCTGATCCGGGTCTATGGACCCGAGGGGAGGTTGATCCGGTTTCGGTCCGAGCAGCAGGTCGGCGATAGTGTGGTGACGATCGACGGCGCGGTTGCTGCCGGAAATCTGGTGCTGTCGCGTGTCGTCGGGGGCAGGCGGGTGCAGCGGGCGGTGCCGTGGGCTGCCGAAGCCGATCTGCTTGACCCTTTGAGTGTCACTCAAGGTCGTGCTGACGGTTTCGAACTGGCGCCGGACGGCCTGCGGATAGACCGGCACGTCCTTCGTCAGGTAAAGCAGGAAGACGGGCAGACGCTGCGGCTTTCTTATGTCGATGGGCGACTGACCCGCGTCGTTCTGGCTGACGCGAATGGCGAGCGGCTGGAACTGCCGCAACTGGGCTATAGCCTGGCGGTTCGCCGGTCCGATGCGCCCTTGTCCGCCCGTCATCTCGCCAATGTCAAACGCCTGCCGCACGAACGCTGGGCATCACCGTTCTTCATTCCCGCCGCGGCGCTGCGCGGGCAGATCCGCTATCAGTTTGGGTTCCGCCATGGCTTCAGCGCCGATCTGCCGCAGACTGGTGAGCAACGGGTGCAGCAAACCGATCAGGGCTGGCAGGTCGATATTTGTGAGACTTGCGGTCCTGATCTGGCCAGCGATGCGCAATCCCTGGCCCGGTGGCGCGAACCAAATGCCTGGATCCAGAGCGACGCACCTGAAATCCGCGCCGCCGCCCGGCCTGCTATGCACCCTGGGCTGAGCGACACGGCGCGAATGGAGCGTCTTGCCCGGATCGCCCGCGATCGCATGGCCCAGCCCGATTTCGAAGGGTACTATCCGGCTCGTGCCGCCTGGAAGCGCCGGGCGGGGGACTGCACCGAAGACGCGCTGGTGCTGGCCTCATTGGCCCGTGCCGCCGGAATTCCGGCGCGGATCGCCAGCGGTGTCACCTATTCCCGCACCCGCTATCACGGGGCTGCCAACGCTTTCATGCCGCACGCCTGGGTCATCGCCTGGGTCGACGGACGCTGGAAAAGCTATGACATCTCGCTTGAAGGCTTCGATGCGACACACATTGCACTGAGCCTGTCGGACGGGGAGCCCGGCGGCTATATCGAAGCGATGCAGCTGTCAGCCTTGCTCGATTGGCAAGGTATGCGCGAGGTCAGGAAGCGGGATTGACCGGCTTGGCCGGTGGCTGCACCGCCTTGGCGGGCGCGGGCTTGGTCGGCTCGGTCTCATAGACGACCGGCAGTTCGGCCATACCGGCAGGCTTTTTGGTATCGACCCATTTGGCCTGCTTGGGCTTCTTCAGCCCGCCGACGATGATCGCCTGGCTGTAGTCCCCTTCATCGCTGAATCCCTGAACCCCGGCGTCTTGCGCGGCGGCGGCCATCGGCATGCCAAGCGCGGCACTCATTGCCGCTGCAGCCAGCGCGGTCTTGGCGGAAACGCGGTAGGAAACGCAGATTTCCTCCTTGCACCCGGCGATCAGTGCAACCCGTTCATCGTCGCTCATCGCCGAAATGTCATGCACCTGACGCTGGCACATCCGGCAAAAGTCGCCGTCCATGATTGCGGAAAGGTTATCCCTGTAGGGGCACGGGCTTTGAATGCGCGGGAACAGGGCCATGTCAGTTCTCCAGCCGAGGCGCTAAACCAATCTTGGCATGGTATTGCACCTGCGCCAGATGGCAAGTGTTTCCATCTTCAATCCAGATTGGGCCTGAGCCTCCGTTCCGCCGTGTCGAGATCGATTTGGCAGCGTGCGGCATAGTCTTCAAGCTGATCGCGGCCGATCCGGGCGACGCCGAAATACTGGCTTTCGGGGTGGGCAAAGTAAAAGCCGGAAACCGCCGCGGTTGGCAGCATGGCGTTGCTTTCGGTCAGGGTGATCCCGGCATTGTCCGTTGCAGCCAGCAGGTCGAACAGCACCGGCTTCAGGCTGTGATCCGGACATGCGGGATAGCCGGGGGCGGGGCGGATGCCGCGGTATTCCTCGCGGATCAGCGCCTCGTTGGTCAGCTGTTCGCCCGGCGCATAGCCCCACAGCGCGGTCCGGACGTGCTGGTGCAGCCGCTCGGCAAAAGCCTCGGCAAAGCGGTCTGCCAGGGCTTTCAGCAGGATATCGGAATAATCGTCATGCTCCGCCTGAAAGCGTGCCAGGTGCGGTTCAATGCCGTGGATGCCCACCGCAAAGCCGCCGATCCAGTCGCCATCGGGGTCGATGAAATCGGCCAGGCAGAAATTCGCCCGGTCGCGGCTCTTGCGGATTTGCTGACGCAGAAACGGCAGACGGACGTGGCGCTCTTCCGCCTCAAGATAGACCATCACGTCGTCGCCTTCGCGGGCGCAGGGCCAGAAGCCCGCGACGCCGCGCGCGGTCAGCCATTTCTCGGAAATGATCCGATCGAGCATGACGCGGGCATCGGCAAACAGGGTCTGGGCGCTTTCACCGACCACCGGGTCGGACAGCACGGCAGGATAGGTTCCGGCCAGTTCCCAGGCGCGGAAGAACGGGGTCCAGTCAAAGGTTGCGGCCAGATCGGCCAGATCCCAATTGTCGAACACGTGGATGCCGGGCTGCTCGGGCGGCATCGCCTTGTCGCTCATATCGGCCTTGAAACCATTGGCGCGGGCGTCGGCCAGGCTCAGCAGGACCGAAGCGTCCTTGCCCGCGCGGACATCGCGGATGTGCTGATATTCCTGCGCGGTGGCGGCAATGAACGGCGCAGCCTGCGTATCAGAGAGCAATTGGCTTGCCACCCCGACCGCGCGGCTGGCGTCGAGCACGTGGATCACCGGCCCGTCATAGGCCGGATCGATCCGCAGCGCGGTGTGGACCTTGCTGGTGGTCGCCCCGCCGATCAGCAGCGGCATGGTCATCCCTGCGCGCTGCATTTCCTCGGCCACGGTGACCATTTCATCAAGGCTGGGGGTGATCAGGCCGGATAGCCCGATCATGTCCGCCCCTTCCTGCTGCGCGGTTTCAAGGATCTTCGCCCAGGGCACCATCACCCCCAGGTCGATCACCTCATAGCCGTTGCATTGCAGCACCACGCCGACGATGTTCTTGCCGATATCGTGGACGTCGCCCTTGACCGTGGCCATCACGATCCGACCCTTGGCTTTCGCGCCTTCTTCCTTTTCGGCTTCGATGAAGGGGATCAGGTGGGCGACCGCCTTCTTCATCACCCGCGCCGATTTTACCACCTGCGGCAGGAACATCTTGCCTGCGCCGAACAGGTCGCCAACCGTGTTCATCCCGGCCATCAGCGGGCCTTCGATCACCTCGATCGGGCGGCCGCCGGAGCTGGCGTGGAGCTGCCGGGCTTCCTCGGTATCCTCGACGATATGGGCATCGATCCCCTTGACCAACGCGTGTTCGATCCGCCGGGCGACCTCCCAGCCGCGCCATTCCTCGGCCTCTTTCTGGGCCTTGGCATCGGTGCCCTTGAAGCTTTCCGCCAGCGCGATCAGCCGCTCGGTCGCATCCGGACGGCGCATCAGGATCACATCCTCGCAGGCCTCGCGCAGCGCCGGGTCGATCGCGTCGTAGATGTCCAGCTGCCCGGCATTGACGATCGCCATGTCGAGCCCGGCCGGGATCGCGTGATAGAGGAACACCGAATGCATCGCCCGGCGCACCGGCTCGTTGCCGCGGAAGCTGAACGAGAGGTTGGAAAGCCCGCCCGAACAATGGACATGGGGGCAGCGCGCCTTGATCTCGGCCACCGCCTCGATGAAGTCGAGGCCATAGCGATCATGCTCTTCGATCCCGGTCGCGACGGCGAAGATGTTGGGATCGAAGATGATGTCTTCAGCCGGAAAGCCAATCCCGGTCAGCAGCTTGTAGGCGCGCTCACAGATTTCGACCTTGCGCTCCCTGGTATCGGCCTGGCCCTTTTCGTCAAAGGCCATGACCACCACCGCCGCGCCATAATCCATGCACAGCCGGGCGTGGTGCAGAAAGGCGTCCTCGCCCTCTTTCATCGAGATCGAGTTGACCACCGGCTTGCCGGAAACGCATTTCAGGCCCGCCTCGATCACCTCCCATTTCGAACTGTCGATCATCACCGGCACCCGGGCGATGTCCGGTTCGGCGGCGATCAGTTTGAGGAACGTGGTCATGGCGTGGACCGCATCGAGCAGCCCTTCGTCCATGTTGACGTCGATGATCTGCGCGCCGTTCTCCACCTGCTGACGCGCGACTTCGACCGCCTTGGGATAGTCGCCCGCAAGGATCAGCTTCTTGAAGGCAGCAGAGCCGGTGACGTTGGTCCGCTCGCCGATGTTGACGAAGGCGGAGCCGGTAGGGCGGGGTGTGGTAAATGTATTCACTGTGCAGCTTTCGAAGGAGCGAGCCGTCGGCCGAACCATTCAAGGGATCGAATTTTCTCTGGAAATTCAGAATTATAGACGTCTGAGTAGGTTACACCTATTTCGAGCTTGGATAGGGCTTGCCGACAAGCGTCCCTGGCCGCGACTTCGGTTGCTTTCCCTTCATCGAGTTTCAACTCGAGCAAGATTGCCTCGCCACCGACTGGAATGCTCCCGATTTCTCCGCTTGAAAAGTTGGCCCAAGCCATGTCGGCCGGCAATGGGGGCATGTAGGCTACAAGTTCACCATGCTTTGATTTCTTGCCTGGTTCGCGGATCGATACTGACTTGACGATAAGGGGGCCAGTTCCGTCATTCCGAATCCGTACTCGAATATGATTCTCAAAGTCGGCCAGAGCTATGAAGGGTATGGGCCGAACTGACAGAAAATTGTGTTCGCGCTGAGATTTTATCCCCGCATTCGTGAAGCGGATGGATATAACCGCTACAACTAATGCAGCGGCTGCGATTAGCACATTTGCCACCGCAGTGATTGCAGCCACGGCGTCATTTGGCGCCGGCGGGACAATGAACACGTCCATGCTCATGCCGCCACCGTGAACGGTTCAAGCCCCGCCAGCCGAGTCACGGGTTCCAGCTGCGGCAACTGGCGCGGGGGCAGGCCCTGTGCGGCGCGCGCGATGGCGGCGATGTGATCGGGGGTCGATCCGCAGCAGCCGCCGAGCACGTTGACCTGCCCGCCTTCGGCCCATTCGCGGACCAGCGCGGCGGTGGTTTCGGGCAGTTCGTCATACTGGCCCAGTTCATTGGGCAGACCGGCATTGGGATAGACCATGATCAGCGCATCGGCGATCTGGCTGAGTGCACGGACGTGCGGGCGCAACTGGGTTGCCCCGAACGAGCAGTTGAGCCCCACGGTCAGCGGCCGCGCATGGCGTACCGCATACCAGAAAGCCTCGACCGTGTGGCCGGAAAGGTTGCGGCCGGAAAGGTCGGTCAGCGTCATCGACAGCATGATCGGAATTTCGCGGCCCAGCTCACGCTCCAGCTGCTTTACCGCCATGATCCCGGCCTTGGCGTTGAGCGTATCGAACACCGTTTCGATCAGGATGAAATCGGCCCCGCCTTCAACCAGCGCGGCGGCCTGTTCGTGATAGACCGAAACCAGCTCGTCCCAGTCAATCTCGCGAAAGCCGGGATCGTTGACGTCGGGGGAGAGCGACAGGGTCTTGTTGGTCGGCCCAATGGCGCCCGCCACAAAGCGCGGACGGCCGTCCTTTGCGGTGAATTCATCGGCCACGCGGCGCGCCAATTGCGCGCTGGCGAGATTGATTTCGCGCACCAGATGTTCGGCGCCGTAATCGGCCTGGCTGATCCGGTTGGCGGAAAAGGTGTTGGTTTCGGCAATGTCGGCCCCGGCCTCGAAATAGGCGCGGTGGATCGACTCCGGCACTTCGGGCTTGGTCAGGGCGAGGATGTCGTTGTTGCCCTTCTGGTCGCGGGAAAGGCCCAGCGATCCGGCATAGTCGGCCTCGGCCAGCTTCCAGCGCTGGATCTCGGTCCCGAAGGCGCCGTCGATGATCAGAATGCGCTTGGCCGCCTCGGCCAGCAGGGCTTCGCGCGCGGTCATTGGCCGGGCTCCTTCGGGCGCAGGCCGAGCAGGTGGCAGATCGCGTAGGACAGCTCGGCGCGGTTGAGGGTGTAGAAATGAAACTGGCGCACGCCGCCGGCATAGAGCCTGCGGCACATTTCGGCGGCGACCGTGGCGGCGACCAGCTGGCGCGCGGCGGGCAGATCGTCCAGCCCTTCGAACAAGTGGGCCAGCCAGGCTGGCACAGCGGTACCGGTCAGGCCGCTCATCCGCTGGACCGCGGCGAAATTGCTGACCGGCATGATCCCGGGGACGATTTCCGCCGTGATTCCAGCCGCAGCGGCGGCGTCGCGGAAGCGGAAGAACGTGTCCGGTTCAAAGAAGAACTGGGTGATCGCCCGGTCGGCTCCGGCATCGATCTTGCGCTTCAGGTTGTCGAGATCGGCCGAGGCGCTGGCAGCTTCGGGGTGGGTTTCGGGATAGGCACCGACCGAAATCTCGAACGGTGCGATCGCTTTCAGCCCGGCGACCAGTTCGGCCGCGCTGGCATAGCCATCCGGCCGGGCGGTGAAGCTGGCCCCGGCGGTCGGCGGATCGCCGCGCAGGGCAACGATGTGGCGCACGCCGATATCCCAATAGGCGCGGGCGATCTCGTCAATCTCAGCCCGACTGGCATCGACGCAGGTCAGGTGCGCGGCGGCGGGGATGGCGGTTTCGCGAACGATCCGCTCAACCGTGGCGTGGGTGCGTTCGCGCGTGGTGCCACCAGCACCATAGGTGACCGAAACGAAGCGCGGCCCGAGCGGAGCCAGCGTGGCGATCGAATCCCACAGGATCTCGCCCATCCGTTCGGTCTTGGGCGGGAAGAATTCGAACGACACGCCGATATCGCCCTCAAGCCCGGCGAAGAAGGGCGAGGCGAGGGCGCGGCGGGCTTCGCTGCTGGGATTCATGCGGTTTCGGCCTTCTTGCGGGATGCGGGGGCGGGATCGGCCAGACGGCGGCCGGTCCAGATCTTCACGGTCAACGGTTTGCCGGGCAGCGCGACCGGGGTGGCGGCGGCAAAGCCGGCCCCGGCCAGCAGCGCCAGCATCGCCTCGTCCGAAAAGCCGAGGCGGGCATGGGCGTGCTGGGTGCGCAGCTCTTCCCGGTCATGCGCGGCGAAATCGACCACGGCGATCGTTCCGCCAGCGCGGCAGACCCGGGCCGCTTCGCGCAGCGCCGCCAGTGGGTCCTGTGCATAGTGCAGCACCTGATGGAACACCACGGTATCGAAACCGGCGGCGGCAAAGGGCAGTGCGGTGAAATCGCCCGGGACCAGCTCGACCAGTCCGGCGGGCAGGTTCTGCAAGCGGGTGCGGGCCAGTCGCAGCATTTCCGGGCTCTTGTCCAGCCCGGTCACCTGCGCGGCGCGCGGGCTGAGCAACTGGGCAATCCGGCCGGTGCCGGTGCCAATGTCCAGCAATGCGCCAAGCGGTGCTTCGCCCAGCGCGGTCAGCAGTGCGGCTTCGACCGGGCCGTCGGGGCTGTGCAGGCTGCGCAGTCGGTCCCATTCGGCGGCGTGGCGGGAGAAATAGCTGGTCGCTGCCGTTTCCCGCGCGGCGCGGATCGCGGCAAGGTGGCGGCGATCCTCGGCGCAGCGGGCGGCGAACTGGGCATCGCCGTCCTCCGCCGTGGCCAGCAGGCGCGCAGCGGCAGCACCCAGCGGCGGGGCCCGGTGCTCTCCGATAGCACTGCGCAGGAACACCCAGGCCCCTTCCTTGTGCCGTTCGGCCAGACCGGCATCGCACAGGATCCGCACGTGGCGCGATACGCGCGGCTGGCTTTGCCCCAGCACCTGTGCCAGCTCTCCGACCGACAGCTCCATCGCCGCGAGCAGGCGCATGATGCGCAGCCGCGTCGGGTCCGCCAGGGCGCGAAGAGTGGGTTCGATCCGCATTGCCGCGATCATATAAAGAAATCTTTATATCCGATCAACAGGCGTTTCGCGATGACCCGGCTGCTGTGCATTTTGCGGCCCGGGCGGTTGGCAGGGCCATTTCGGCGGGTTAGGGTCAGCCCATTCGCGGCATTCCGGCCGCCGGGCCGCGCAACGTTGAAAGGTTCCCAGATGATGACCAGACGCCCTGCCTTGATCCTTGCCGTCACCGCCGCACTGGCGCTTTCGGCCTGCGGATCGTCGGAAAGCGCCAAGGAAGACGCCCAGGCTGACAACGTCGAAATGCCGGCCGAAGAAGCGATCGGTGATATCGATGCCACCCCGGTGGCCGATGCCTCTGCCGCAGCCGGTGCCGAAGCCGCCGCCGCGCCTGCCGGGGAAGCCGCCAAGCAGTAAGCGTGCCGCGGCTTGCGCCAACAGGGGCGATGGGAAAGGCCAGTCCGGTTCCCGTCGCCCCTTTTTCTTTGCCCTGATCGCGCTATGTTCGGCCCCATGCGCAAACTGATCCCGCTGATCCTCGCCCTGTTGCTGGCCGCTTGCGGCGATGAAACCCGCACCGCTGGCGGCGTTTCCAAGGGTGAGGCAGCCGCCCTCGACGATGCCGCCGAAATGGTCGAGCAGCAGCGCCCGCCGGTCGAAGCGGCGGCGGCCGGAGCAGCGCCTGCCGCCACAGCCACGGAAACAGCCAAGCCCGGCGGTTGATTTTGCTGACCGTCTGCCTATGACGTTTTAAGTGATCGATTAAATCAGGAGAGGATTCGCGGCACATGGGGATGCTCGAAGGCAAGGTTGTGGCCGTTACCGGGGCGGGACGCGGGGTCGGGCGCGAAATCGCGCTGCTCTGCGCAAAGCATGGCGCGGCGGTGGTGATCAACGATCCGGGGGTTGGCGGCGGCGGTGAAGGCGGCGATGCCGGCCCGGCGCAGCAGACCGCGGATGAAATCGTGGCCGCAGGCGGCAAGGCCCACGCCAATCTGGCCTCTGTCGCCGATCCTGCCGGGGCGGCCAGCATCATCGAGGATGCGGTCCAGCGTTTTGGCCGGATCGACGCGGTGGTCAACAACGCCGGAATCCTGCGCGACGCGATCTGGCACAAGATGAGCTTTGAGGATTGGCGCGCGGTGATCGACGTGCACCTGAATGGCGCGTTCCACGTCTCCAAGGCGGCGACGCCCTATTTCCGCGAACAGCAATCGGGCAGCTTTGTCCATTTCACCTCAACCTCCGGCTTGATCGGCAACATCGGCCAGGCCAATTACAGCGCGGCCAAGCTCGGCATCGTCGGCCTGTCGCAGTCGATCGCGCTGGATATGGCCCGTGCGGGGGTGCGCTCCAACTGCATCGCGCCCTTCGCCTGGAGCCGCATGACCGCATCGATCCCGGCGGAAACGCCCGATCAGAAAGAGCGGGTCGAACGGCTCAAAACCATGAGCGCAGACAAGATCGCGCCGCTGGTGGTCTATCTCGCCTCGGATGCCAGCCAGGATGTGAGCAACCAGATATTCTCTGTCCGCAAGAACGAGATCGTGCTGTTCGGCAAGCCGCGCCCGGTCCGTTCGATGACCAAGCTGGAAGGCTGGACCCCCGAAGCGATCGCGGCTGAGCTGATCCCTTCGTTCAAGCCCAGCATGGCCAGGGCGGATGAGGTTTCGGCCCACGTCTTCCCCTATGATCCGATCTGAGGAGCCTGAACCCATGAACCCCGGAATGGACGCCGAAGTCTTCGAACAGTTCATCGATCAGCTGCGCCGCTATGTTCGCGAACGGCTGATCCCGGCTGAGGAAGCGGTGATCGCCGCCGATGCGATCCCGGCCGATATTCTGCAGGAAATGCGCGACATGGGCCTGTTCGGGATCACCATTCCCGAAGAGTTCGGCGGCGCCGGCATGAATATCAGCCAGTATATCGAGACGGTGAAGCAGCTCTCCTACGCCTCACCCGCCTTCCGCTCGACCATTTCGATCAACATCGGGATGACCGGCAGCGCGATCAAGAATTTCGGCACGGCGGAGCAGAAGGCCGAATGGCTGCCGCGCATCGCCAGCGGGGAAATCGCCTGCTTCGGCCTGACCGAGCCGGGTTCAGGATCGGACAGCGCGGCGATGCAGACCACCGCCGTGCGCGATGGCAACGGCTACAAGCTGAACGGCACCAAGCGCTATATCACCAACAGCCCGAACGCGAAGATCGGGCTGATCATGGCCCGCACCAACAAGGATGCGCTGCCCAAGAACGCCCACGTCTCCGCCTTCATCGTCGATATGACCACGCCCGGGATCACCATCGGCAAGCCCGACAAGAAGATGGGGCAATCCGGCGCGCATATCGCCGATGTGATCATGGAGGATGTCCATATCCCCGGATCGGCGCTGGTCGGGGGTGAGGAAGGGCGCGGCTTCAAGATCGCGATGCAAAGCCTCGACAACGGGCGGCTTTCGGTTGCGGGGATGAGCGTCGGCATGGGCCGCCGCGCGCTGGATACCGCGATCCGTTATGCCTGTGAGCGCAAGGCCTTTGGCGAGGCGATCGCCAATTTCCAGCTGATCCAGGCGATGCTGGCCGATAGCGAGGCCGAGCTTTACGCCGCCGAATGCATGATCGCCGATGCCTGCGCCCGGGCTGACCGTGGCGAGAACGTGATGCGCAAGGCCGCTGCGGCCAAGCTGTTCGCTTCCGAAACCTGCGGCCGTGTGGTCGATCGCTGCGTCCAGGTCTTTGGCGGGGCGGGCTATCTGGCGGAGTATCCGGCCGAACGGTTCTTCCGCGACGCGCGGATCCTGCGGATCTACGAAGGCACCAGCCAGATCATGCAGCTGCAGATCGCCAAGCACCTGCTACGCGAATTCGCGGCTGAAGGCGCGGTCTGGTGATCCTCCCCGGCACGGGGAGGGGGACCGCGACGCGAAGCGGCGGGGTGGAGGGGCACGCGCGGGTGGTCCTGACTTTCCGGCGTGGTGATCACGCGCCCGTGCCCCTCCACCACCTCCGGTGGTCCCCCTCCCCTGAAGGGGAGGAATAGATGTACGATCTGCTCTCCGGCCTGAAGATCGTCGAGGTGTCCTCGTTCGTCGCCTCGCCCACCGCCGGGCTTTACTGCGCGCAGTTCGGGGCGGACGTGGTGCGGATCGATCACAAGGCCGGGGGCCTTGATTAC
Source organism: Pseudomonadota bacterium (assembly GCA_029550345.1). Lineage (GTDB taxonomy): Bacteria > Pseudomonadota > Alphaproteobacteria > Sphingomonadales > Sphingomonadaceae > Novosphingobium. The sequence goes on along the minus strand of JAKPHK010000141.1, from coordinate 21,220 downwards.
GACCGCTACATGGTAACCCGTGAGGGCCGTTCGCTCGCCTGGGAGAATCTCAACCGCGCGAAGAAGAGCCTGGCGCTCGATCTGACCAGCGCCGAAGGGCGCGAAATCGCCGCCGAACTGGTCCGCAAGACCGGGCAGTTGATCACCAATCTGCCGGTGGACAGCTTCATGAGCCATGCCCAATTGGCGCAGACCTGCCCCGAACTGGTATCGGTGCGGATCATGGGCTGGCACGATGGCCGCCAGGCGATGGATTTCACCGTCAACGCTGCCAGCGGCTATCCGCTGATGACCGGGCCTGAGGAGTGGGACCCGGCAACGGCCCCGCCGGTCAATCAGGTGATGCCGGCCTGGGATTTCATCACCGGGGCCTACTGCGCCTTTACGCTGCTGGCCGGGCTGCGCCACCGTGACCGGACGGGCGAGGGGATCGAGCTGCGCGTGCCGCTGGGCGATGTCGCGATCGGGACCATGGCCAATGCCGGGGCCATGGCCGAAATGCTCTATCGCGGGGCGGACCGCGAACGGCTGGGCAATGCAATCTGGGGCGCTTTCGGCCGCGATTTCCTGAGCCGTGACGGCAAGCGTTTCATGGTCGCGGCGCTGACGCCCAAGCAGTGGCGGGCGACTGTCGAGGCATTCGGTCTGGCCGCCGAAGTGGCGGCGCTGGAGGCTGAACTTGGAGCCGATTTCGCCGCCAGCGATCACGCCCGCTTCGTCAATCGCGAGCGGCTGTTCGCCTTGTTCCAGAGCGCGGCGGAAAGCCATGACTACGCCGATCTGGCGCAGCGGTTGGCCCGGGCCGGTGCGACGTTTGAGCGCTACCGCACCATGTTCGAGGCCGCGAACGATCCCGATCTCGTCACCAACAATCCCCTGTTCGGGCCGTCGCCCGCCAATCCCAGCGGCTTCGCCTATCCCGCCACCCGGTCTTTCGCCAATGTGCCGGGGCAGGATCGCGGCGATCCCCGGCCCGCACCCTACCTTGGTGAGCACAGCGAGGAAGTGCTGGCCGAAAGCCTTGGCCTCACTTCCGGCCAGATCGGCGATCTGATCGACCGTGGGATTGTCGCCACTTCAGACAAGGACAAGAAATGACCCAACTTCGACGTGCCGCCATTGTCGCTCCGATCCGCACCGCCGTCGGCAAGTTCGGCGGCAGCCTGTCTCCGCTCACCGCCGGGCAGCTTGGCGCCACGATCCTGAAGGCCCTGATGGAGCGGACGAAGATCGATCCGTCGCGGGTCGATGATGTGATCTTCGCGCAGGGTTACGGCAGCGGCGAAGCGCCGTGCATCTCGCACTGGTCATGGCTGCTCGCCGGTTTGCCTGAAGAGGTGCCGGGCTATCAACTCGATCGGCGTTGTGGATCGGGCCTGCAGGCAATCGTTAACGCGGCGATGATGGTTCAGACCGGGGCCTCGGACGTGGTGGTTGCGGGCGGCTGCGAATCGATGTCGAACGTCGAGCATTACACCACCGACATTCGCAAGGGCGTGCGCGCGGGCAATCTGACCCTGCATGACCGGCTGACCCGGGGCCGGGTAATGAGCCAGCCGATCGAACGCTATGGCGTGATTTCGGGCATGATCGAAACGGCTGAAAACCTTGCCAAAGACTGGAATATCAGCCGTGAGGCCTGCGATGCCTATGCCGTGCGCAGCCACCAGCGCGCCGCTGCAGCCTGGGACAAGGGCCTGTTCGCCGACGAATTGGTCCCGGTCGAGATCCCGCAGAAAAAGGGTGATCCGGTGATTTTCGCGCACGACGAGGGGTACCGCGCCGATGCCTCGATGGAAACGCTGGGCAAGCTGCGCGCGCTGGAAGCCAAGATGCCCGGCGCCGTGGTGACGGCGGGCAACGCCAGCCAGCAGAACGATGCCGCCGCCGCCTGCCTTGTCGTGGCCGAGGACAAGCTGGAAGAGCTGGGGCTGGAGCCGATTGCGTTCTTCCACTCCTGGGCCGCAGCGGGCTGCGATCCGGCGCGGATGGGATTTGGCCCGGTCCCCGCGACCGAGCGGTTGTTTGCGCGGAACGGCCTGTCGTGGGCCGACATCGGTCTGATCGAGCTGAACGAGGCCTTCGCACCGCAGGTCCTCGCCTGCCTCAAGGGCTGGGGCTGGTCGGACGATGACAGCCGCCACGAAATTCTCAACGTCAACGGTTCGGGCATTTCGCTGGGTCACCCGATTGGCGCCACCGGCGGGCGGATCCTTGCCAACCTGACCCGCGAAATGCAGCGCCGCGATGTGAAATATGGCCTTGAAACCATGTGCATCGGCGGCGGGCAGGGCATCGCTGCGGTGTTCGAAAAGGCATGAGCCTGGACCTCGGCCACGTCCTCGGCGCGGCGCGGGGGTATCGCGATCTGGCGCGGGCCGCTGCGGCTGGGATCGATCCCGCGAACCAGCGTGCGCACCACGGCTTTGCCTGGATCGCCACCAGCGTCGCCGCGCTGGAGGCGGTGGCGGGCTGGCTTGCGGCGAACGATGGCGGCACCGCGCTTGACCGCGATGTCGCACTGCTGGCCTTTGCCGAAACGCTGGGGCAGCTCACCGGCGGGCTGCCGATGGGCCAGAACGAGCTGCTGCGCCCCGGCGATCTGGGTCTGGGGCAGACCGCCCGCGACCTTGCCCATGCCTGCATCGAACTGGTCGAGGGCGACCATTCTGCAACCCGCGCCGCTGTTGCTGCCGCACTGGCCGATGGACAGTGGCCGAGCGAAAGCCTGCACGATGCCGAGCTGGATACGATTCGGGAACAATTCCGCCGCTTTACCGAAGCCGAGATCCTGCCAAATGCCCACAAGTGGCACCTCGCCAACGCACTGATCCCCGACCATGTGGTTCAGGCCATGGCCGATCTGGGCACTTTCGGCGCGACCATTCCCGAGGAATTCGGTGGGCTGGGTCTCAGCAAGCTGGTGATGTGCCTGATCACCGAAGAGCTGTCGCGCGGCTGGATCGGTGCGGGTTCGCTCGGCACCCGCAGCGAGATAGCCGGGGAACTGATCGCAATGGGCGGCACCCCCGAGCAGCAGGCCCACTGGCTGCCGAAAATCGCCAGCGGAGCGGTGCTGCCGACCGCCGTTTTCACCGAACCTGATACCGGCTCGGACCTTGGCTCATTGCAGACCCGCGCGCGGCTGGAAGGCGGCGAATGGGTAATCGAGGGGGCCAAGACCTGGATCACCCATGCCGCCCGCTCCGACTTGATGACGCTGCTGTGCCGGACGGTTCCCGATGCAAAGGGCTATGCCGGGCTCTCGATGCTGCTGGTCCCCAAGCCGCGCGGGAATGACGGCGATCCCTTCCCGGCCGAGGGTATGAGCGGGAGCGAGATCGAGGTGCTGGGCTATCGCGGGATGCGCGAATATGCACTGCAATTCGATGGAATGAAGGCCCCCGGCGATGCCCTGCTGGGCGGCGAACAGGGGCAGGGCTTCAAACAGCTGATGCGCACCTTCGAAGCCGCCCGGATCCAGACCGCCGCCCGCGCCGTGGGCGTGGCCCGGCGCGCGCTGGAGCTGGGGCTGGACTATGCGCTGGGGCGCAAGCAGTTTGGCAAGGCACTGGTCCGGTTCCCCCGCGTGGCGGACAAGCTGGCGATGAGTCTGGCCGATTTCGTCCTCAGCCGGGAACTGACCTATGCCGCCGCCCGCGCCAAGGATACCGGCAAGCGCTGTGACATAGAGGCGGGAATGGCCAAGCTGCTGGCCGCGCGCGCTGCCTGGGCAAACGCCGATGCCGCGCTGCAGATCCACGGCGGCAACGGCTATGCGCTTGAGTACGAGATCAGCCGCGTGCTGTGCGATGCGCGGATCCTCAACATCTTCGAAGGCGCGGCCGAAATCCAGGCCCAGGTGATCGCGCGCGGGCTGCTGGAAGGACGTAACTGATGGGGCAATGGCAAGACTGGATCGGGCGCGAGGAACTGCGGCGGGACCGGATCGATCCGGCGCTGCTGGCCCGCTGGTGCGCCACCTTCGATCGCGCCGCGCCCGCCGATGGCACCGTGCCGCAGGGCCTGCACTGGTGCCTGTGCACGCCCGACGCGCCCAGCGCCACACTTGGCCCGGACGGCCACCCGCTGCGCGACGATGCCCCCGGCAGCTTCCTGCCCCCGATCCCTCTACCCCGCCGGATGTGGGCGTCGAGCAGGACCGAATTCTTGCTGCCGCTGCGCGTCGGCGAAGCGGTCGAGCGGCGCTCGCAGGTGCTGTCCGTTGCAGAGAAGAGCGGGAGCAGCGGCGCGCTCGCTTTTGTCGAAGTGGAGCACGTCACTTCCGGAGAGGCGGGGGCTGCGGTGCGCGAAGTGCAGACGGTGGTCTATCGCGAAGCCGCCGATCCTGCCGCCCCGCCCGCGCCGCCGCTGCTGGGGACAGGCACATTCGATCCCGCACCCTGGCCGGTCCACCGCGCGCTTATCCCGTCCGAAGTGCTGTTGTTCCGCTATTCCGCGCTGACCTTCAACAGCCACCGGATTCATTATGACCTGCCCTATGCTGCAGAGGTTGAGAACTATCGCGGGCTGGTGGTGCACGGCCCGTTGACGGCCACGCTGCTGCTTGATCTCGCACGGCGCGAACTTGGCGACAATGTGCTGAAATCATTCGTGTTCAGAGGAGTCTCGCCTGCGATTTGCGGAGAAATGCTGCACCTTATGCTGCGCAGCAAAAACGCCGCTTTCGAACTCGGCGCTTTTGCTGCCGATGGACGAAAAGTGGTAGAGGCCAGCGCGACCTAGGCGGCGGAGCCTGAGGGTTCAAGGGAGGCTGCTCGGCGGGAAACACCAGCGCGACGCTGAAAGCCAAGCAACCGGCCTGACGGCCAGATTCGAACTGGCAAGTTTGCCTTCTTGTCTCATGCACCCAATATACTACCGATGAGTTCCACCGCGCCCTCCTCGAACCCATCGCATTCAGCCGCCTTGTTCGAGCCGATCGAGCGCGTCGCGAACCGGCTGGTCGGGGGCGCGTTTTCGCCGCATCGGCACGATACCTATACCGTCGCTTTGACAGTAGCTGGGGTGCAGGCTTTCAACTATCGCGGGGCGATGCGGCATTCGTTGCCAGGGCAGGTGCTGATCCTGCATCCTGATGAAATGCACGATGGGCACTGCTGCGATGAAGCGGGCTTCAGCTACTGGGCGGCCTATGTTCCGCCAACGCATATCCAGGCCGTGCTTGAAGGCGCGGAGCTGCCGTTCGTCGCCAATGGCGTCTCGACGAATCCCGCCCTGATCGCGGCAGCCTGCGCCATGGTTATCGACTGCGCCGGGGGCGAGGATCCCGGTGCTTACGAAGACGCGCTCTACGATCTGGCCCATGCCATGAACAATACGGTCGGCAAGGCGGAACCCATCAGGATCGCTGACCAAACAGCCGTTATGCGGGCGCGCGAGTATCTTGAAAGCGCCGTCGTTGATGGCGCGCGGCTGGAGGAACTTGAACAGGTTTCCGGCTGTGACCGGTGGCAGTTATCGCGTGATTTCCGGGCCTTGCTTGGCACCAGCCCCTATCGCTATCTGCAGCAGCGGCGGGTCGATCTTGCCAAACAGCTTTTGCGCGAAGGTGCGACGCTGGCCGATGCCGCCCATGGCGCAGGCTTTGCCGATCAGAGCCATTTTGGCCGCACCTTCCGCAAAGCGGTTGGCCTCACGCCAAAGGAGTGGCTCCGTTCGGACTTGTTCCGCACGATCGTTCTATAGCGCCCCTCCGTGGGCGGGTAGCTCAGGCGATATGACGCAAATGATCTTTTCCGACGAACCGGCCAAGGGCTGGATTCCGCCTAGTATTGTAGCCCCCTTCATCTGCATTTTCCTTGTCGCCATCAGCCTCCTGCCAACCGATTTCTTGCTCGAAGATCTCGGCATGACTGACGCGCAGGGTTCGCCGCAGGGACCTTTGGGTTTTTGTCTCATGTTGGCTTCGTTCATCGCCATGGGACTGGCCGTATTTGCCTGGGTTCGCTGGGTCGAAAAGAGAAGCCTCGCAAGTATAGGACTATGCGGGGAACACCGGTTCAAAAAGTTCCTGATCGGACTGGGTGGCGGCATTGCCTTCATGGGCGTAATCGTGGCTGCGATAGGCGTTTCCGGCGGATATGAGGTAGGTGATCTGTTCCCGGCCTTTGCCAGCCCGGCGGCGCTGGGCTGGATTGCCCTGCTGCTCGCCGGCTTTATCGTGCAAGCCAGTATCGAGGAAATCGCCTTTCGCGGCTGGTTGTTCTCATCCATCATGCGGCGTTGGAATGCGCCTGCAGCCTACATATTGACCTCCGCCGCTTTCACCTTTCTTCACTTCTCACCCCGAACACCGCTGTTGATGCTGGCCATGACCTTTGTCTTTTCGATTTTCGCCTGCGCCTGGGTGCATCGTTCGAATTCGATCTGGGGGGTGATGGGCTGGCACACTGGTTGGAACTGGTTTGGCGGTACCGGCTTTGATGTGCCGATCACGGGGCTGGACAGCGGCCTTCCCGCACTTGTGGTGAAACTGGCGCCTGTCGGGCCGGCCTGGCTCACTGGTGGGGGCGAAGGGCCTGAAGGAAGTGTATTTACGGTTGCCCTGCTGACTTTCGCCGGCCTGCGGCTTCTGTGGCTTCAAAGGTCACGCGAACGAGGCGGAAGCGGTGCGCCACGTTCGGAACACCAACCCTAGCCGCATCGGCCTAAAAGAGCCCCACGCGCCCTAATCCAGCCGCACTTTCCCGCGCCCTGCCTTCACCGCGCCGCGGATTTTCTTGCCGGCCAGCCGCTCGGTCTTGCCGACGCGGTTTAGGCGGGTCTTGGCGCGCTTTTCAGGGAGCTTGAAGGCCTCTTCGATCAGCTCGGCCAGCCGATCGCGTGCGTCCTGGCGGTTGGCTTCCTGGGTGCGGAACCGCTGCGCGGTAAGCAGCAGTTCGCCCTTGGCCGTCATCCGGCTTCCGGCGAGCTGCTTGAACCGGGCGAAAACCTCCACCGGCAGGCGCAGGGCATAGACGCTCAGCCGCAGTTGCACCGCGGTCGCCACCTTGTTGACGTTCTGCCCGCCTGGGCCGGACGCGGCGATGAAGCTTTCGCTCACCAGCGAGAGCGCGCGGGCAATCGTATCATGCGCCGATGTCGTCATCGCCAAAGCCCAGGGCGCGGAAATCGGCAGGGAGCGGAGCCGTGGCCGCAACCGGCGGCTTGCCATCGCGGTGCACGGTCAGCGCCCGGGCATGAAGCATGGTCCGCGCCGCGCTGTTGCCGTCACCATAGACCGGATCGCCCAGCAGCGCGTGGCCCAGGCCGTGCTGCGCATGAATGCGGATCTGGTGGGTGCGGCCGGTTTCGGGGCGGAATTCGACCAGGGTCAGGCCATCGCGCGCCGCCAGCTTGCGCCAGTGGGTCACGGCAGGCTTGCCCTTTTTGGCGGCGATCATCCGCCAGCCCTTTTCAGCGCTGGAAATCTTGCTGAGCGAAAGGCTGATGGTCCCCTCATCCTCTGCCACCGGCCCGGCGACAATACCGAGATAGACCTTCTCTACCGCCCGCGCTTCAAACGCCGCGTTGAACCGCTTCAGCGCGCCGGGATTGCGGGCGAATAGCAGGCAGCCCGAGGTATCGGTATCGAGCCGGTGGACTGGCACCGGCGACCGCGCGAAGCCCAGCCGCAGCTCGCTTGCGCGGTCCTCCAGACTGGGGCCGCCAGCGCGCGGACGCTCAATCGGCAGACCGGCCGGTTTGTCGAGAACCAATGCCTCGCCATCTTCGAACAGGATTGAAAGGGGGGTCATTGAACGGCCTCGGCTATGCGGCGCAGGGCTTCTGCAAGTTTGGCATCATCGGCGGCAAAGCTGATCCGGAAGCCGTCGCGCCCGCCAAAGGCGCTGGCCGGCACCACCGCAACGCCGTGCTCCAGCAGGTGCAGGCACAGCGCCTCATCATTGCCAAAGCGCGCCATCAGCGGGGCGGCGTCGATCAGGCAATAGAATGCGCCTTCGGGCACCGGGGTTGAGAGGCCGGGGATCGCATTGATCGCGGCCACCACCATGTCGCGCCGGGCGCGGAATCGTTTGCGCCAGTCAGCCAGAAAGTCCTGCGGCCCTTCCAGCGCGGCGACGGCGGCAGCCTGGCTGATCGAGCTGGGATTACCGGATGAGTGCGATTGCAGCCGCCCCATCGCCTTCACCAGCCACTCCGGCCCGGCGGCAAGCCCGATCCGGAAGCCCATCATCGCGTGGCTTTTGGAAACGCCCGAAACGGTCAGCACCCGCTCGGCCAGATCGGGGCATTCCGCCGCCAGCGTGGCGTGGGCGCCGCCGCCATAGCGCAAGGGGGCGTAGATATCGTCGCTCATCACCAGCACCTGGGGATGGCGGCGCAGCACATCGCCCAGCGCGCGCAGCTGATCGGCGGAATAGGTCGATCCGGTGGGATTGCCCGGGCTGTTGAGCAGCAGCCAACGGCTCGCCGGGGTGATCGCGGCTTCAAGCTGATCCGGCGTGATCCGGAAGCCGCCCGCCGCGGTGGTTTGCAGATCGATCACTTCGGCCCCGGCAAAGCGGACGATTTCGGGATAGGAAACCCACCACGGGCTGGGGATCATCACTTCGTCGCCCGGATCGAGCGTTGCCAGCAGCGCGTGGAAAATCGCCTGTTTGCCCCCGGCGCTGACGATCACCTGCGAAGGCGCGGCGTTGATGCCCAGATCGCGGGCGAAGTGCAGCGCGGCGGCTTCACGCAGTGCCATGGTTCCGGCAACCGGGGTGTAGCGCGTGTCCCCGGCATCGAGCGCGGCCTTGGCGGCGGCGATCACGTGCGGCGGGGTGGCGAAGTCCGGCTCTCCGACCGAGAGCGAGATCACGTCCTTGCCTGCTGCGCGCAGCTCGGTGGCGCGATCAGATATTGCCGCGGTCTGGGACGGGGCGATGCGGGCGAGGGCCTGGCTGAGCTTCACAGCAGCACCGCCGGGATCAGGCCGCGCAGGGCATTGCCGATCAGGAACCCGCCTGCCAGATCATCAAGGGTCAATTCCGCCTCCTTCGCGCGGCCCGCCTCAATCAGCGACCGGCGCAGCACGCCCGGCAGCAGCCCCAGCCCCAGCGGCGGGGTCAGCAGAAGGCCGTCGCGCTCGACGAACAGATTGGTAAAACAGCCTTCGGTCAGCAGGCCATCGTCGCGCAGCAGCAGCGCCTCATCCGCGCCCGCCGCCTTGGCCGCGGCCAGGCCAAGGTCGTAAAAGCCGCGATCGCTAGTCTTGTGGCGCAGCCGCCAGTCGCCCGGATCGACCGGGATCGGCAGCACCGCGCAGCGCGCCGGCTTGGCCAGCGGGGCAGGCACCGGCGCCAGTTCAAGGCAATAGGCCCCGCTGCGCGAGGCGACCAGCCGCAACCGCGCCGGGGCATCGGCATCAAAGCACAGCGCCTGGATTGCGTTGCGCGCGGCGTGGCGATCGAAGGTGAACCCCAGTTCGGCGGCGCTGGCCTTGATCCGCTCAAGATGCAGTTCGAGCAGCGGCACGCCGCCTTCGGGGGTGAAGGCCATGGTTTCGATCAGATCGGCCCCGCTGGCGTGAAGCCGGGCGAAGCCGCCCTTTACCAGACATTCGCGCCATTCGGGCAGAGCCTCGCTATCGGCGACGATGGCAGAACCGACCCCCAGCACCGCGCGTCCACGGCCATTCTCGCCCGGGGTCAGCCGCAGGGTGCGGATCGCGACGTTGAAGGCCGCATCGGATGTGCCATCGGCCTGCGGAGCGTCGATCCGTCCGATCGCACCGCAATAGGGGCCGCGCGCATCGCGCTCGACCTGGTCGATCAGCTCCATCGCCCGGATCTTCGGCGCTCCGGTTATCGATCCGCAGGGGAACAGCGCACGGACCATGTCGATCGGGCCTTTGCCGGGCTGGAGCCGGGCCTTCACCGTGGTGACCATCTGGTGCACCGTGGGATAGCTTTCGACCGAGAATGGCTTTTCCACCCGGACACTGCCCGCCTCCGCCACGCGCGACAGATCGTTGCGCAGCAGATCGACGATCATCAGGTTTTCGGCCCGGTCCTTGTCCGATGCGGCGAGTTCGGCGGCCAGCGCGGCATCCTCAGCTTGGTCACGGCCGCGCGGGCGCGTACCCTTCATCGGCTTGACCATGGCCGCCCCGCCCTTTTCGGCGAAGAACAGTTCCGGCGAGCAGGACAGCAACCAGTGCGATCCGTCATAGACCACGCCGCCATAACCGGCCCCGGCAGCCGGGCGCAGCGCGGCATATAGCGCCAGAGGATCGCCGCGGAACGATCCCGCAAGGTGGAAGGTCAGGTTGGCCTGATAGATGTCCCCCGCCGCAATCGCGTCCTGCAAGGCGGAAAAGGCGCGGGCATAGCCGCCGGGCGAAAGCTGCGGCTCGATCGGGCCGATCCCGCTTAGCCCCGGCTCGGCTTGGTCGCGCAGCCAATCGGGCACCCGGTCGGCCGGAATCGTTTCATAGCCCTTGAAGGCGCCAAACCACAGCAGCGGTCCCATCGCGCCGGACCGCGCATCGGCCAACGGCAGCAGCCGCTCTTCCAGCGCAAGACCGGCCTCATAGGCCATGTATCCGGCCAGTTCGAAGCCCTGCCCGCGCAGCTCTTCCAGCCGGGCGAGGGCCGGAGCGACCTCAACCGAGCGGCGCGCCACCACCACTTCGGCAGGGGCGCGATAAAGCCGGGCCGCGCTGGCCCCGGTGGGCCGGGCATCGTCAAGCAGGATGAAAGGTTCGGTCATGATCGAGGGCGCTTCTAGCGAGGGATTGCGGGACTTGCAAAAAGCCACTCGCACAAGCCGCACGGGCGCTCTATCTGTAAGCAAAGTGGTTACAATCTTGCGGAGTTTGCCCCCCATGGAAGACATCTTCATCGGTCTTGGCGCCAATGGCGAAAAGCAGACCCTGCTGCTGGGCCGGGCCAACCGCCACGGCCTGATCGCCGGGGCGACCGGCACCGGCAAAACCGTTACGCTTCAGACGTTGGCCGAACAGTTCTCTGCCCAGGGCGTGCCGGTGTTCCTGGCCGACGTGAAGGGCGATCTTTCCGGCATCACCATGGCGGGCAGCCACGATTTCAAACACGCCGACAAGATCGAAGGCCGGGCCAAGGAGCTGGGGATCGAACCTTTCGAGTACCACGATAATCCGGCGGTGTTCTGGGACCTTTACGGCGAACAGGGCCACCCGATCCGTACCACCATTTCGGAAATGGGGCCCTTGCTGCTGAGCCGACTGATGGGCCTGAACGAGACCCAGGAAGGCGTGCTAACCATCGCCTTCAAATGGGCCGACGATAACGGGCTGCTGCTGCTCGATATGGACGATCTGCAGCAGACCCTGATTACCTGCGCCGAAAAGGCCAGCGAACTGGCGACCACCTATGGCAACATCTCCAAGGCTTCGGTTGGGACGATCCAGCGTCAGCTGCTCGCGTTCGAAAGCCAGGGCGCGGACAAGTTCTTTGGCGAACCCGCGTTTGAAATCAACGATTTCATCCGCTGCGATGAAACTGGAAAAGGCGTGATCAACGTCCTCGCCGCCGACAAGCTGATGCAGAGCCCCAAGCTCTATGCCACTTTCCTGCTGTGGCTGCTGAGCGAGCTGTTCGAGGCGCTGCCCGAAGTCGGCGATCCGGAAAAGCCCAAGCTGGTGTTCTTCTTCGATGAAGCCCACCTGCTGTTTGATGATGCCCCGCAGGCGCTGTTCGACAAGGTGGAACAGGTGGTGCGGCTGATCCGGTCCAAGGGCGTTGGCGTCTATTTTGTCACCCAGAACCCGATCGACATTCCCGAAAAGATCGCCGGGCAGCTCGGCAACCGGGTGCAGCACGCGCTGCGCGCCTTCACCCCGCGCGACCAGAAGGCAATCAAGGCTGCGGCGGAAACCTTCCGCATCAACCCCGATCTGGATGTCGAGGCCGCAATCACCGAACTGAAAGTGGGTGAGGCGCTGGTCTCGACCCTTGATGAGGATGGCGCCCCGACCGTGGTCCAGCGCACCCTGGTGGCGCCGCCGCATTCGCGGCTTGGCCCGATTACGCCCAAGGAACGCGCGATCATCCAGTCGATCAGCCCGTTCGATGGCAAGTACGATACCGCCGTCAACCGTGAGAGCGCGGCCGAAGTCCTTGCCCAGAAGGCCCACGACGCGGCCGAGGCGGCCAAGGTGGTTGAGGAAGAGGGCGAAGAGGCCCAGCGCGCCCAGCCACGTGCGACCCCGTCGATGTGGGAAAAGGCCGGCAAGGCCGCCTTCGGTGCCGCGGCGGCTTCGGCCGGAACGATGATGGCGCGCAAGATGACCGGCCGCAAATCGAGCGGATCGCCGATGGCTTCGGCTGCCAGCGCGGCCGCCGGGGCGATCGGCACCGCGATCGGCGGGGCAACGCTGGGCCGGTTTGCCCGCGGGCTGCTCGGCTCTCTGCTGCGTTGACGTTTATCGGACCGGCTTGCCCCTTGGTCGAGCCGGTCCATTGCAATTCGCTGCGGCATGGGTTCAGGGAACGGTCGATCATACCGTTCCTGCGGAGTTTTTTCATGCGCGCGCTTCTTCTGGCCACTTCGGTCTTTACCCTTGCCCTGACCACGGCGGCACCCGCTACCGCCCCGGGCAGCGATGCCGACAAGGCCGCCGCCCGCGCACTGGCGCCTGTTCCGCCGGGGCGGCTGACCGATGCAGCGCGTCCGCTTGCCTATCGGATCGATCTGAAAGTCGATCCCAATCAGGAGCGGTTTTCCGGCATGGTCGAGATCGATACCATGCTGCGCCGCAACAGCAATTTCATCGACCTGCACGGCCGCGATCTGCACATGACCAGCGCTTTTGCCGAGGTGAACGGAGAGCGCTATCCGGCCCGCTATTTCGAGCTTGATCCCAGCGGCGTTGCCCGGCTGACCTTTGACCGGGCGCTGCCGGCCGGCCCGGTCAAGCTCTCGTTCGAATATGATGCGCCGTTCCAGAGCGGCCCGGCCGGGATGTTCCGGGTCAAGGTTGGCGAAGACTGGTACAGCTGGACCCAACTTGAATCGATCGACGCCCGGGCGGTGTTCCCGGGCTTTGACGAACCCGGCTTCAAGGTGCCCTTCACCGTCACCCTGCGGACCCTGCCGGGGCAGATGGCGGTCAGCAACGCGCCCGAGATTTCGACCACCCGCGAAGGCGGAATGGATGTTCACCGTTTTGCCCCGACCCTGCCGCTGCCAACCTATTTGGCGGCCTTCATGGTCGGGCCGTTCGCTTCGGTTTCGGGGACTGTCCCGGCCACGCCGCAGCGCAAGCATCCGCTACCGGTGCGGATCATCACGACCAAGCAGAACGCCGCGAAAATGGATTTCGCGCTGCAGGGGACCAAGGGCATCGTCCGCCATCTTGAGGCCTATTTCGGCCAGGCCTTCCCCTATCCCAAGCTTGATCAGATCACCACGCCGATCCTGCCGGGCGCGATGGAGAACGCCGGGGCCGATCTTTACAACGATACGATCCTGATCATGGACGAAAAGGCCACCACCGATCAGAAGCGCAACTTCGGCATGATCGTCTCGCACGAGCTGGGCCACCAGTGGTTCGGCGATCTGGTGACCCCGGCGTGGTGGGACGATATCTGGCTCAACGAAAGTTTCGCAAACTGGATGGGCTTCCGCATCGGCCATGAATGGCGGCCCGATCTCAATATCCAGGCCGGGGCCCTGGCCGAAGGCTTTACCGCGATGAACACCGATGCCCTGGTGGCAGGCCGTGCGATTCATCAGCCGATCGAGACCAACGCCCAGATCGATGAGGCTTTCGACACGATCACTTATGGCAAGGGCGGCCACGTCGTCGCCATGATCGCGGGCTATATGGGCGATACCAAGTTCCGCGACGGGGTGCGGCGCTATATGGCGGCGCACAAGTACGGCAACGCCACCAGCGCCGATTTCTTCGGCGCCATGGCCGAGGTTGCGGGCGATCCGCGGATCCTGCCCGCGATGCAGAGCTTTACCGATCAGCAGGGTGTGCCGCTGGTCACTTTCGCAGCCGATGGCAAGGGCGGCTATACCGTTAGCCAGAGCCGCTATACCCGGCTGGGCGCCACGGCGCCCGCAGTCAAATGGGGCATCCCGCTGTGCGTGCGGGTCACCATGGGCAAGCAGCAGTGCCAGTTGCTCGATCAGCAGAGCGGCAGCGTCCGCCCGGTTGGCCGCGGCGCGCTGATTCCGAATGCCGGCGGGACCGGCTATTACCGCTTTGAGCTGCCTGCCAGGGACTGGGACGCGCTGATTGCCCAAGCTGGAAAGCTGCCCAGCGGCGAAGCACTGGCGCTCGACGATTCGCTGTTCGCCAGCTTTCTCGCCGGCCGGGCCAGCGCCCAGCAGCTGATCGCCGGAGCGGTGGCGCTCAGCCACAACCCCGATAGCTACGCCAGCGAAGCAGGGATGGGCAGCCTGGGTTATTTCCACCGGGCGGGAATGCTCGATCAGGTGGGGGAAGAGGGCTATCGCCGCCTGATCCGTCAGACCTATGCCCCGCGTCTGGCGGCCATGGGCTTCAACCCGCGGGCCGCAGCCTATGCCGGGGAAGACCCTGAAAAGTCGCAGAAGCGGATCCAGATTGTCGACCTCATGGCCGAAACCGCACGCGATCCGGCACTGCGCAAGCAGCTGGGCGATGCCGCGCGGGCCTATCTCGGCGGCGACAAGGCGGCGCTCGATCCGGCGTGGTTCGGCACGGCTTTCGACGTGGTGGTCGAAGAAGGCGGGCTGGCGGCGGCGAAACAGTTGGCCGAAGCCGCGCTCGCTTCGCAGGATTCGCTGTTCCGGCCATCTGCGCTGGGCGCGGTTGCCACTTCGGGCAAGGAAGAGATCGCGCATTGGCTGCTGGATGAATTCGCCGATCCGCGCCTGCGCCGCAGCGAGCGGCTCGGCCTGGTTCGCGGCGTGGTCGGTGCCAAGGGTACCCGCGACTGGGGCTTTGCCTGGCTCAAGGATCATTTCAGCGAACTGAGCAGCGGCGGCGGTATCTTCTTCACCTCGCGCTTGCCGGCGCTTGTCGGAGGCTATTGCTCGGTGGCCAAGTCGGAAGAGATTGACGCCTTCCTGCGCCCCAAGCTGGCGGGCAAGACCGGAGCGCTGGAAATGGAGCGCACGATCGAACGGGTCCGCTCCTGCGGCGTTCTCAAGGATGCGCGCGGGGCCGAGCTTTCGGCGGCGCTGGCCAAGGTCAGCTGAGCGGCAGGGCGATCGTCGCAATCAGGCCGGTGACGGCACCGTCCGCGCCCTGACGGTTGCGCAAGACCAGGTTGCCGCCGTGCTGTTCGGCGATGGCGCGGGCCAGGGTCAGCCCCAGCCCGGCGCCGCCGGTGGCGCTGTTGCGTGATGGTTCGCCGCGCGCGAAGGGCTGAAACATCGCTTCCATCCGGTCTTCCGCAATGCCCTCTCCCTGATCCTCGACCCGGATCAGTGCCTGGTTGCCCTGGCGCTCGATCGAGATCCGCGCGGTTTTGCCATAACGCAGGGCATTGACCGTCAGGTTGCGCACGGCTCGCCGCAGCCAGGTCGCCCGGATCGGCCTGACCAGCCGCTCGGTCCGCTCGAAGCTGACCGGTTCGCCCATGTCCTCGAATTCTTCGGCCACCTGGGCGACCAGCGAGTTGAGCTCGGTCGGTTCAAGCGGATCGGACGGGCGGCCAACCCGCGCGAGGCTCAGGATGTCGTCCAGGCTGTGGGTGATGTCCTCGATCGTGGTCGCCATCTTGGCGCGTTCAGCTTCGTCCTCGACGCTTTCGATCCTGACCCGCAGGGCGGCCAGAGGGGTCTTCAGGTCATGGCCGATCGCGCCCAGCATCACGTCCTTTTCATCGAGCATCGCCGCGATCCGGTTTTCCATTGCGTTATGGGCCAGGATCAGGCGCTGGACATCTTCCGGCCCCTGCGGCTCAAGCTGGCCCTTGGCATCGCGGTGCGCGGCAAAGTGTTCGAGCCGCGCGGTCAGGGCGGCAAGCGGGCGGGTCATCCGGCCAACGATCAGCGCAATCGCGCCGACCATCAGGCCGTACAGCAGCAGCGTCTGACCAATCAGCGTCAACAGCAGGGCCGGCTCTCCGCGCGGGACCGGGATCCGCACCGTCAGCCAGCGCTTCGCATCGGGCAGCTCGATCGATGCGGCGAGCAGATGGTGCGGGCGCTCCCGCTCGGGGCGGCCCAGCACAGCGGCGCGGCGTTGCAACCGCTTGATCATCTGCGGATCATCGCTCAGCGGCCGATCGACCACGATCACCTGCCCGATCTTGAGGCCTTGCCCCTCCATGATCTCACGCAGGCCGTCTTCGGCGTCGGTATTGCGCGGGCGGTCAGCGGCCAGCGGCGAAACCTCGCTTCGGTCCACGCGCAGGCGGCGTTCATCGGGGGGCGGCGGGCCGCGGTCGGGCGGGGTTACGGCGATTCCGTCTTCGCGGATCGCGCTGAACAGCCGCATCGCAGCCGTATGAACCAGAAGTCCTTCGCGGCGGTCGGCCTGGGCGCGATAGAGCAGGACCGCGCTGATCGTCTGGGCCAGCAAAAGCGCCAGGGCTATCGCCAGCAATAGCTGCCCTTGCAGGCTGCGCGGCCAGAACCGCTTGGCCATCTGCATCAATCCGGCCGGGCCGGCTCGCGCCGGACATCGGCGGCGAGCATATAGCCGCCGCCCCAAACGGTCTGGATCAGCACCGGGTTGCGGCTATCGACCTCGATCTTGCGGCGCAAGCGGCTGACCTGATTATCGACCGCGCGATCGAACAGATGGGCTTCGCGCCCCTGAACCATATCGAGCAACCGGTCACGGTCGAGCACCTGACGCGGGTGTTCGACGAAGGCCATCAGCAGCCGGAATTCGACCGAGGAAATCGGCACCACCGCGCCTTCGGGATCGATCAGGCGGCGCTTCAGCGGATCGAGCCGCCAGCCGTCGAAGAGGAAATCCTCGTTTTCTTCGGTTGCCGCTGGGGACCGACCGGCGCGGCGCAGGACCGATCTGATCCGGGCGACCAGTTCGCGCGGTTCGAACGGCTTGGTGACGTAATCGTCAGCGCCGATTTCTAGCCCGACGATTCGGTCGGTCGCTTCGCCCCGGGCGGTCAGCAGGATGGTGGGGATGGCCTGGTTTTCGGCCAGGTGGCGGCACAGCGAAAGGCCGTCTTCGCCCGGCATCATGATGTCGAGCAGGATCAGATCCGGCGCGGCATCGCGCAGGCGGCTGCGGGCCTCGGCAGCGCTGGCCGCCTGATCGACGACGAACCCCTGGCGAGCAAGATACTCGGCCAGGGGCTCGCGCAGGGCAGCTTCGTCATCGACGAGGAGCAGGCGGGTTGCGTTACTCTGTTCCATGAGCGGATACGAACTGCCGGTCTGGCTCAGTCGGCCGGAGGGGGCGGCGGCATATCGTCCTGCCCACCGGGCCCGCGCTTGTCGTGCTTGCCCATCCGGTCACGCATCTTGTCATGCTGGGCCTTGCGTTCCGCAGGCGTCAGCTTGCCGTCCTTGTTGGCATCGGCCAGATCGAACATCTTGCCATGGGCGGCAGCGAATTCGTCGCGGCTGATCGCACCATCCTTGTTGGTATCAGCCATCCGCAGCATCATCTTGCCGCCACGTTCACCGCGCTTGCCACGCTCGCCACGTTCACCGCGCTCACCCTTGGGCGGGCCATCAGCATCGTGCTGCGGGCGCCCGGCGGCGAATTCGGCGCGGCTGATATTGCCGTCCTTGTTGGTGTCGAGCCGGTCGAACATCGCGGTCTGCATCTGCGCGCGCTGCGCTTCGCGGTCTGCATCGTCGAGCTTGCCGTCCTTGTTGACGTCTAGCTTGTCGAACATCTTGGCGTGTTCGGCCACGAATTCGGCCTTGGTGACGGTCCGGTCGCCGAGCGGATCGGCCTTGGGGCCGGGAGCCTGGGTGGCGGCCTGGGCAAAGGCAGCGCCGGCGGCCGTGGCGATCAGGGCCAGGGTCAGAATGGTCTTCTTCATTTTGCGAACTCCTCGTCGCGAACAAAAGGAAGAAGCCGCAGGGCAGGTGAGGGGGGAGGGGGAGATTACCCGTCCCGCGGCTTCCTGTTGTTCCTTCTAGGCCCAAGCTGTCGCGCGATTATGCCGCTTGGCAAGGCTTTTGTGACAAATTGTCGCGGATTCGCAGCCCGGTTCATCGCCGCGAAAGCCCGCGTTCAACCCATCACGAAGGCGTTGCACTTGTTCCCGTCGGGGTCGCGGAAATAGGCCGCATAGAATCCTTCGCCGCGCGGGCCGGGCGCACCTTCATCACTGCCGCCATGGTCCAGCGCAATCGCGTAAAGCCGATCGACCTGAGCCTGATCGCGCGCTTCGAACGCCACCATCACGCCGTTGCCGACCGTGGCGGGATTGCCGTCCCACGGCTTGGTCGCGGCAATTCCCGCCGCGCCGCCGGGCGTGCCCCAGGCGATGAAGGTTTCAAATTCCATCATCCGCCCGGTGCCCATTTCAGCGGCAATCGCATCATAGAACTTCGCCGCGCGGGGCAGATCGTTGGTTCCAACGGTGACATATCCGATCATTGAATCGACTCCTCTCGTTGGATCGAACAAAATAGGAACATGGACCGCGAGTCAAGCGCGGCCTAGTTTCGCTCCAGCGGGGCGCAGGCCTGCTCCAGCCAGCCCAGCGCCGCGCCGTCCAGCTGCGGGGCCAGGATCGCCAGGGTCCGGGCGTGGTAATCGTCCCACCATTTCAGCTCGCTGCGGGTCATCAGCGCGGTATCGACGAGCGTCCGGTCGATCGGTGCCCATGTCAGGTTCTCAAAACCGAAATAGTCGCCCTCGGCCCCGGCAATTGCGCGCGGTTCTACCAGCACGAGGTTTTCGATGCGGATGCCGAATTCCCCGGCCTTGTAATAGCCCGGTTCGTTGGAAAGGATCATGCCCGGCAGCAGCTCCTGCCCGGTCCCGGCCTGTCCGCCCGAAGGCTTGGCAATCCGCTGCGGCCCCTCGTGGACCGAAAGGAAGCTGCCGACCCCGTGGCCGGTGCCGTGGGCATAATCCACCCCGGCCTGCCACAGCGCGGCGCGGGCCAGAACATCAAGCTGGCCGCCGACCGTGCCGCGCGGAAATACCGCCTGCGCCAGCGCAATGTGGCCTTTCAGAACGCGGGTGAAGCGGTCCTTGTGCTCGGCTGTCGGCTCGTCCGGGCCAATCCAGACCGTGCGGGTGATGTCGGTGGTGCCATCAAGATACTGCCCGCCCGAATCGACCAGATAGATCGAATTGGGGGCGATTCCGATGTTGGATTGCTCGTCCACCCGGTAATGCGGACTGGCGGCGTGAGGCCCGGCAGCGGAAATCGTATCGAACGAAAGGTCGCGCAGCAGCGGGCTTTCATCGCGCAGTTCGCGCAGCTTGGCCGCAGCCGAAAGCTCGTCCAGTCCGCCCTTGGGCCCTTCGATGCTCAGCCAGTGGAGGAACCGGGCTATCGCCGCGCCGTCGCGGGCCTGGGCGGCGCGCTGCCCGGCCTGCTCGACCGGGTTCTTCTGGGCTTTGGCCAGTACGGTCGGGTCGGTCAGTTCGATCACGCTGGCCCCGGCGCCCTGCAGCTCCCCAAAAATCGCTTCAACCGCGCGTTCGGGATCGACCGCCACCTTCTTGCCCGCCAGCGCCTTGAGTTGCGGCACGAAATCCTCACGTGGGCGGATCGTTACGGCATTGCCAAGGTGCGCGCGCAGCTGCGGCGTGACCTTTTCTTCGGCGATGAACAGCTCGGCCGTACCATCGGCATGGGCCAGCACGAATGACAGCGCCACCGGCGTACGATCGACATCGCTGCCGCGGATGTTGAGCAGCCAGGCAACCCCGTCGAGCGCCGAGATCACTGCCGCGTCAAGTCCCTTGGCGGTCAACCATTCGGCCACCTCGCTGCGCTTGGCCTCGCTCGATTTGCCGGCCAGATCGGCCGGGTGGACCAGCGCCGGGGCCAGCGAGGGCTGGGGCCGATCGGCCCAGATCGCGTCGATCGGGTTGCTCTCCACCGGCTCCAGCGCCGCGCCCTTTTCGCGCAGAATCCTGTTGGTTGCATCAACCCACGGCTTGCCGTGCAGCCAGGGATCGAAGCCGATTTTCGCGCCCGCCTGGGCGTTTTCGGCCAGCCATTCGGCAACCGAGGTGGCCGGGACCGACTGGTATTCAAACAGTTGCCCATCAACCTGTTCGCGGACCTGCAGGGTATAGCGCCCGTCGATGAAGATCGCGGCCTTGTGCCCCAGCACGGCGGCGGTTCCGGCCGATCCGCCGAACCCGGTCAGCCAGGCCATGCGCTGGGCATAGGCGCCAACATATTCGCTGAGGTGCTCGTCACTGATCGGCACGACGAACCCGTCGAGCCCGCGCCGCGCCAGTTCCTCGCGCAGGGCGGACAGGCGGGCTTCATGGGTTTGCATCAGCATTGATCGATCCTCAGGGCATTTCCGGTTGAGATTGAAACCAGATTGTCTAGCACAGGCACACGCTCTGGCCAGCCCACGCGTTTTGCGGCGGGTATGCAGCCAATCTAGTGAGGATCATCCGCAAATGAAATGGCGCTTACCGCCCGTCCGATTCGCTATTGCCCTCGCCGGTCTGGCCATTACCAGCACCCTTTTCGCGGCCAATCCGTCGCGTGCCCAAAGCTCCGAAAGCGACACAGTGACCCAACCAGCGCCGACCTCCCCCCCAATTGCCGAGCAGCGCCCCCATTCCTACAGCCGGTTCGGCATCACGGTGGATGATCCCTATCACTGGCTGCGCGATGACAGTTACCCGGTGATCGACGATCCGCAGGTGCTCGATTATCTCAATCAGGAAAACGCCTGGTTCGAGGCGCAGATGGCGCCGCACGCCCCGCTGGTGGAAACGCTGTTCACCGAAATGCGCGGCCGCCTGAAGGAGGACGACAGCACCGTTCCGCAGAAGGATGGCGACTGGGTCTACTGGTCGGAATACGAGCCGGGCCTCGAATACCGCAAGTACTACCGCCGCCCGGCGGCTGGCGGTGACGCGCAGCTGTACCTCGATGCCAACGTGCTGGCAGAGGGGCACGAATACCTCTCCATCAACGACATCTCAGTCAGTCAGAGCGGGCGCTATGTCGCCTACTCGATCGATACCAATGGCGAGGAACGCTACACCGTCTACGTCAAGGACCTCGAGACGGGCGAACTGCTGCCCGACGTTCCCGCCGTGGTCGTGTTCGACACGGCATTCTTCCACGGCCTGCCCGACGCGGCG
>JAKPHK010000110.1 GCA_029550345.1 Pseudomonadota bacterium | reverse complement strand
CGCGCGGCGAGGCGCTGGCCCTGCCGACCGACCGGATCAAGCTGCCGACCGAAAAGGATCTGTTCCTGTTCGGCAATGTCGCAGGCAGCCCGACAGGTGCTGCGGGCGAAGTGGCCCGGCAGGACTATATCGGCTCTTACGGCTATGTGATGGAGTAGGGGCATGGCTTTGCGCGCGATCCTGATGGCCTCTGTCGCGGCCATGGCCCTGAGCGGATGCACCGACACCGACTTCTTCCGCGAGGTCGGCTCCGAGGTGGATGAGGGCGGCTTTGGCAACGCCACCATGAACAACACCATGCTGATGACCGGGCAGATCGAGGCGACGGTGGCGCTTGGCCGCCGCTTTGCCAGCGAAGTGCCGACGACGATCAACTTTGCCTTCAACTCGTCGCAGCTTTCGGATGCCGCCCGAGCCACGCTGCGCGAACAGGCCAAATGGATCCGGCAATTCCCCGAGGTGCGCTTCCGCGTCTATGGCCATACCGATCTTGTCGGCTCGGAGGCGTATAACAAGGCGCTGGGGCTGCGGCGGGCGAATGCGGCGGTGGCCTTCCTTGTGGGGCAGGGCATCGGCTCGGCCCGGCTTGAGGCGGTGGTGTCTTTCGGCAAGACCCGCCCCGTGATCCAGACACCCGGCCCCGAAGAGCGCAACCGCCGCACGGTGACCGAAGTGGTTGGCTTCGTGCAGGACAACCCGATGGTTCTGAACGGCAAATATGCTGAGATCATCATGCGGGAATATGTCAAATCCGGCAAACGGGAACATCCGACCAACACCACGGTCGGAACCGAGGTTAACCCCTCGCAGTAACCGCAACAGGGGCCGCAATGCGGCCCCTTTCGTTTCCTTTCCGGCACGATCCATCGTTAAAATTCAAAGATTGACGCTTTTTTAGCCCCAATCTCGACAAACTCCCCCTGCACCTTCGACCCAATGGGAACAGTCTGCCGCAGCGACATGCGGCCGGCCCCCGGGGCCCTGATCGCCGGACGCGATCAGGCATCGGAGGCTGATAGTGGAAGGGCACGAGGCGATGACGAGCGTGGCGAACCTGCAACCCGATCCTGCACCGCTTCTGGCGTGCACGATCTCGCGCGATGTCCAGAATTTCGATCTGCTCATCGACGAGATGGAGCTGGAACTGGGCGAGGCCTGGGGCGACCTGGGATTTGAGGATGCGCTGGTCTTCTTTGGCCAGCCGGATGCGGCGGGGCTGGAGTTCGTGGCCATCGCGGTGAACGGCGCCGACGAGGCGGACCTTGCCACGATCACCGACATCATCCGCGCGGCCAAGGAACGGTCGATCAAAGTGATCCTGATTGCCGATCAGGTCAGCCCGATCGCCCTGCATCAGATGCTGCGGCTGGGCGCCGATGATTTCGTGCCCTATCCGCTGCCCGAAGGCGCCCTGCACGAATCGATCGAACGCATCCGCAAGCCGGCCCCGGCGCCCGAGGCGGCCCCGGTCGCCACGACGGCGGCGGTCCCTGCCCCGGCGGCCGATCCCGATGCCGGCACCCATCCCGCCTTCAAGGCCAAGGGCGACCGCGACGGCGTGGTCCTGCCGGTGCATGGGCTGGCGGGCGGCTGCGGCGCCTCGACCTTTGCGACCAACCTCGCCTGGGAACTGGCCACGGTGGACAAGGTGCCGCCGCGGGTCTGCCTGATCGACTTTGACTTTCAGTATGGCTCGGCTGCGACCTATCTGGACCTGCCGCGCAAGGAAGCCGTGTTCGAGATTCTGACCGACACCGCCCATGCCGACAGCGACACGCTGTTGCAGGCGATGCTGACCTTCAACGACCGGCTGCATGTGCTGACGGCTCCGTCCGACATGCTGCCGCTGGATATTCTGGGCCCCGAAGAGATCGGCAAGATCATCGACATGGCGCGCGCCAATTTCGATTTCGTCGTGATCGACATGCCGAAAACCATCGTGGCCTGGACGGAAACCGTGCTGAACCGCGCGCATCTTTACTTTGCGCCGCTGGAGCTTGACCTGCGCTCGGCCCAGAACGTGCTGCGGCTGGTCCGCGCGCTCAAGGCCGAGGGGCTGCCGCATGAGAAGCTGCGCTTCGTGCTGAACCGGGCGCCGAAATTCACCGACCTCTCTGCCAAGAGCCGGGTGAAGCGGATGGCAGAAAGCCTCGACATCAGCTTTGAGGTGCAACTGCCCGACGGTGGCGCGCAGGTGACGCAGGCCAATGACCACGGCCTGCCCCTGTCCGAGAATGCCGGGAAGAATCCGCTGCGCCGCGAAATCCAGAAACTGGCCAAATCGCTTTTCGATCTGAACAAGGCGGTCGAGGCCGGCAAGGCCTGAGGCCCGCCGCCACCGCGACACACAGCGACACCTGGGGGAACAGATGTTTTCGCGTTTCAAAAAGCCTGAAGGGGCGCCCGGTCGTCCTGCCGCCACCGCGCCGGTGACGCAGGCCACGCCTTCCGCCCGCCCCGCAGCCGGTGCCACGGCGCCCAAGGCCATGACCGGCGGCCGTGCAGCCGGGGGGGCCGTCGTGCGACCCGCAGCCGAGGTGGCCGCACAGGACAAGGAAAAGAAACGCAAGGACCGGATGCAGGAGCTGAAGACCGAGCTGCACAAGCGTCTTCTGGACAACCTGAACCTTGCCGCGCTGGAAAGGCCACCGAGGCCAGCCTGAAATCCGAAATCGCCGCCATCGCCGCCGAGGCGCTGGATGAAATGTCGGTCGCGCTGAACAAGGACGACCGCAGCACCCTGAATCAGGAACTTTATGACGAGGTGATGGGCCTTGGCCCGCTTGAGCCGCTGCTCAAGGACGAATCGGTCAACGATATTCTGGTCAACGGGCCGAACCGGATCTTTGTGGAACGCTCGGGCAAGCTGGAGCTGACCGACATCACCTTCAAGGATGAACGCCACCTGTTGCGGATCATCGACAAGATCGTGTCGGCGGTGGGTCGCCGGGTGGACGAAAGCAACCCCTATTGCGACGCCCGCCTTGCCGATGGCAGCCGATTCAACTGCATGGTGCCGCCGGTCGCGGTGGATGGCAGCCTTGTTTCCATTCGGAAATTCAAGAAGGAAAAGCTGGGCGTTCCCGATCTGGTGCGGTTCGGCGCCTTTACCGAGGAAATCGCGCTCTATCTGCAAGCCGCGGTTTCGACGCGGCTGAACATCATAGTGTCAGGCGGCACGGGTTCGGGGAAGACGACCACGCTGAACGCGCTGTCCAGCTTCATCGACAACCGCGAGCGGGTGCTGACCATCGAAGACACCGCCGAATTGCAACTGCAACAGGTGCATGTCGGCCGGATGGAAAGCCGCCCGCCGAACGTCGAAGGCAAGGGCGCGGTGAC
>JAKPHK010000124.1 GCA_029550345.1 Pseudomonadota bacterium | reverse complement strand
GGCAAGGCGGTGGCCAAGGCCGCGCCTGCCGATACGGCGCTGGACGAGATCCGCCAGGCAACGCTCATCCTGCTCTACCGCCTGCTGTTCGTGCTCTATGCCGAAGACCGCGGCCTGCTACCGGTGCGCGACCCGCGTTTTGATGATTACGCGCTGCGCGTCGCGCGGCTGGACATCGGCCGGCGCAAGGATGCCGGGGACGCCTTCTCCGGCGTCGCCAAACATATCTGGAGCCGCTTCGCCAGCCTTGCCGAAATGATCGATCAGGGCGATCCATCGGTAGGCCTGCCGCCTTACAACGGCGGCCTGTTCAGCGGCGAGCAGACCCCGCTGCTCAAGTCGATCGCGCTGGGCGACGATGTCATGGCCGAAGCGCTCGACATCCTGTCATGGGAGCAGCGCGGCGGTCGGCGGCGTTACATCAACTACCGCGACCTTTCGGTGCAGCAACTCGGCTCGATCTATGAGCGCTTGCTGGAGTTCGAACTGGCCCGCGACGAAACCGGCGCGGTCGATGTCCGGCCCAATATCTTCGCCCGCAAGAATTCCGGCAGCTACTACACGCCGGATGATCTTGTGCTGCTGATCCTGGACGAAACGCTGGAACCGCTGATCAGCGACGCGCACGAAGGCTTTGACAGGGCAATGGCCAGCCTCAAGCCTTCGGACAGCGAAGACTACAAGCTGACCCAGCTGCAAAAGGCGGACCCCGCGAAAGCGATCACCCGCCTGCGCGTCTGCGATCCGGCCATGGGCTCTGGCCACTTTCTGGTTTCGCTGGTCGACCGGCTGACCAATCATGCGCTGGATGCCATGGCCGAGGCTGCGGCGCTGGTGCAGGACAACCTGGGGCTGGAATACGAAAGCCCCGTCGCCGCCGAAGTGCGCGAGGTGCGCGGCACGATCCGCCACAACGCTCAGGATCAGAACTGGACCGTGGCGGAAGAGCAGCTGGACGATCCCCAGCTGGTCAAGCGCATGGTGCTGAAACGCTGCGTCTATGGCGCGGACAAGAACCGCATGGCGGTGGAACTGGCCAAGGTTTCGCTCTGGCTGCACACTTTCACGGTAGGGGCGCCGCTGTCCTTTATCGATCACCACCTGGCCTGCGGGGACAGCCTGTTCGGCCTGTGGGTGCGCGATGCGATCGACAAGGCGGGCGCGGGCGGCGAACTGCTGTATATCGAGGAACTGCGCACGGCGGAGCGCCAGGCGGCAACCATGCAGCGGATCGAGGCGCTGACCGATGCCGAGATTGCCGAGGCCCATTCCAGCGCAGAAATGTGGCGCGATGTCGAATTTCAGGTCGGCCCGTTCGACAGCTTCGTCAGCTTCATCCACGCGCTGGACTGGCTGGACCTGCCCCGCGCCCAGCGCCCGCTGATCACCCAGTGGCTCGACGGCGGGTTTGGCGATCCCCTGCCGATCGCGCGCGGCAAGAAGGAACCCGAAGCCTACCGCGCCAAACCCGAAGAGGCCGAAGCCTTCCGCTCTATCTGGCAGGCCGCGCGCGAACTGATCGAGGAGGAACGCTTCCTCAACTGGCAGATCACCTTCCCCGGCGTGTGGAGGAACTGGGCCAGCCGCGAACTGGAAGGTGGCTTCGATGCCGTCATCGGCAACCCGCCGTGGGACCGGATCAAGCTGCAACAGGTCGAATGGTTCGCCGCGCGCAGGCCGGAAATCGCCATGGCGCAGCGCGCGTCCGATCGCGGCAAGATGATCAAGGCGCTGGAAAAGGCGGGCGATCCCCTGTTCGCGGACTATGCCAAGGCCGACCGCCGCGCTGCCGATACCATGCGCATGGCCCGCAAGGGCGGGCATTATCCCCTGCTCAGCCGGGGCGACATCAACCTCTACAGCCTGTTCGTGGAACGCGCCTACCGGCTGGTGAAGCCGGGCGGCATGGTTGGCCTGCTCACCCCCAGCGGCATCGCCAGCGACCTTTCCGCCAGCGCGTTCTTCCGCAAGGTGGCGACCGGCGGCCACCTCAAGGCCCTGTATGATTTCGAGAACCGCCGCACCCGCCACGGGCAGGAACCCTTTTTCCCGGATGTGGACAGCCGCTTCAAGTTCGCGGCAATGATCGCCAGCCCGGCCCGCACGTTCGAGGCGGCACAATGCGGGTTCTTCCTGCAATCGACGGGGGAACGGGCGAACCCCGATCAATGCTTCCCGATTGCCGCCACGGACTTTGCCCGGGTCAATCCCAACACCGGCACCGCGCCGATTTTCCGCACCGCCCGCGACATGGCGCTCACCACCGCGATCTATGCTCGCTGCCCGGTGCTGGTCGACCGCTCGGGCGGCGAGCCGGTGGCGGCATGGCCGGTCAAGTATGCCACTATGTTTCACATGACCAACGACAGCCACCTGTTCCGCACCCGCGCAGAGCTGGAAGGCAAGGAAGGCGCCTGGCCCATTGGCGGCAACCGCTGGCAATCCCCAAGCGGGGAATGGGTGCCGCTTTATGTTGGCCGGATGATCCATCAATTCGATCACCGCGCTGCCTCCGTCACGGTCAACGAAGAAAACCTGCACAATGCGGCCTTGAGCGGCGAAATTACCGCAGCAATGAAGGCTGACCCAACCTTTACTCCGGAACCCCAGTTTTGGATTCAATCGACTGGGAATACTTCATCACGACCAACAATAGCATTTCGTGACATCGCCCGGGCGACGGACGCTAGAACCTGCATCGCCGCGCTCCTCCCTCACCGGGCAGCTGGCAACACTGCCCCATTGATAATTGGAGAGCTCAACGGGCCTGAACAGGCTTGCTTTCTTGCGAATCTGAATGCGGTCATTCTTGATTACGTCACTCGGCAAAAGGCCCAAAGCACCCATTTGAACTGGTATATCGTCGAGCAGTTGCCAATTCTGGCGAGCGCTGCCTACGACCGCGCCTTCGGGGCGAAGACCGCTGCCGAGATCGTCCGCGAATCCGTGCTGGAACTGACCTATACCGCCCACGACATGGCCCCCTTCGCCCGCGACATGGGTCATGTCGACGAAGCCGGGGAAGTGCTGCCGCCCTTCGTGTGGGACGAGGACCGCCGCCTGGCCCTGCGCGCCCGGCTCGATGCGCTCTACTTCATCCTCTACGACGTATTCGATCCCGCCAGCCCCGAACAGTCGCGCGATGATGTGCGCTACATCTATTCCACCTTCCCGATCGTCGAGCGCGAGGAACAGGCCCGCTGGGGCCGCTACCGCAGCCGCGACCTCTGCCTCGCCTGGATCAACGCCCTGATCGCCGGCCAGCCGGACGCGGCTGTGGAGGGATAGCGGATGGAAGGCCGGACCTTTGCCCTGCCCCCCGCCATCGCCGCAATGGTGCAGGCCCGCAATGCAGTGCGCGATCACTACCATCGGGCCTTGCGCGAACAGGGCAGCGAAGTGGAACTCAGCTTTACGCTGGACGGCAATCTGATTGGCGACATTGGCGAGGCGCTGGCCGCCGAACTGTTCGGCGTGCGGCTGGTCGAAACCCGCTCGACCGAAGGGATCGACGGCTATGCCCGCGACGGAAGAACCGTGCAGGTGAAAGCCACCGGCACCGGACGCGGCCCCGCATTCCGCTGCACTGAGACCCGCGCTGATCACCTGCTGTTCTTCGACCTGGACCTTGAGCGCGGATGCGGGTTCATCGCCTTCAACGGGCCGGAACACTACGCGACCAGCAATTTGCCGGATGAGTTCCGCAATCAACGCATGGTGAGCCGCGCGCAAATCCGGGCCGCCGATTTGCTGGTAAGGGACGAAGAGCGGCTGGACAGGATTGCTTGATTGAATCGCGCAGTGTCCCCTAGCGCTACCAATCAACCTTGGCTTCTGGTTCATGGTAGTTGGTGAGACCGGTGCTGAAGGACATAGGACAACTACCCCTGGCGGCGAGCGAGGCTTTCGCTCTGTTGCCAGGGGCAGTCCGGTCCTTCGAAGTCATGGCAGTCGGAGCCGACCGTATGCTTATCGGACGCTTCCGGTCGAGGGATCGCCGGATGCTTGGTGGTTGCTACCGGCGCTATTCCCCGCGCCGCCGATCGCCCCTCCACCTTTCGGACTGGGCTTGCCTGTGTGACCGGACCCCCCTGGTGTGGCAGTTACGACCTCGCCGCCAGTGTATTGAGCTCCCCGGCGAGGAAGCCCGGCTAAGCCGGGATAGGATCAATCAGGCAGCCTCCCCTTCGATCAGGGCGCGCAGGCTGCGGGCAGTGATGATGGTGCGCTTGCCGAACTTGCGCGCCTCCAGCCGACCCTCGTTGATCAGCTGATAGATGTAAGTGCGGCCAAAGGTGCTGACCCGGCACGCTTCGCTGACCGAATAGGCCAGCGGGGCAAGGGCATCGGCAGAAAATGCTTCCGAGTTCATGTTGCCTCCGTTTGAGCCGGTCGAAGCCGGTCGCGAACAGAGGCGGACTAACTGATTCGGAGGTTCGAAAAACGGGACATCAATCTGCTTGCGGTTTGCGCCGGGGGCGGCCGACTTTTCCCGGCAGGCCGGACAACAGAGCTTCTGTAGCGCTCAATTTCTGGACCCGAAGCGATTGTCTATCTAGCCAGAAGACGCTCTGGCCTTGGAGCTTCTTACGATACCGCTGGATTGATTTCCTGACGGTTTCGACCGGGTCATCAGCCATAATGCCTTCGTAGCGGGCTGCGGCCAACATCGCGGCGGTCATTCTCGAATCCTTTGCCCCACTCTCTTCCAGCCGGATCCCCAGCTGGTAGGCCATGGACGTTGCGAGGGCGCGAAGTTCGATGCCGCTGATGGATCGCTGGGGCCATTTCGCGAGAGTCAGTGACTTGACGGTCTCGCTACCAAAGGAATGCCCGATACTGTCATTGGCATGGCCGACCGCCATCCAAAAGCGAATGAAGGCATTGCAGGCTAGCAACAATGCATCTTCCGATGAAAGGTCACGCGCTGCGCTAAGTTCGCGATCGAGCTCTAATTGCGCGGACGCTAGGTCGCGTTGCCACTGCACAATCAGTGGATGATCGGAGAGGAAATCCCCTGGCAATATGAACCGCCTCCCTGCGCGGTCGTCCCGGGTCTGTTTGGGGAAACACGTGGGATGCGCGTTTGTCGGCTGGCCGGCCTATCCCCACTCACTTGTTTGTCCGAAGTCACATCAGTGTGCAAGTTTGCCGCCTTGTCTTGGCGCGCTGCCCCCCGGAGATATAGGCCTTTTCGGGTTCGGAGTGAACGGAACTTCGCCTTGTGCGCCGGACAGTTCCAACAGTCTTAGCTGCTCGCGCGACCTGCAATTGGCACGATCTCCCCACCCTTGCGCAGCCTATCCAGATAGTCACTCCACCACTGCGCCATTTCTACGCGTTCCTGCCAATGCGCGCCGCGATGATAGGCCGCCCGGACCTTGTCGCTGTCCCCATGGGCCAAGGCGCGTTCGATCGCGTCTGGATGCCACTTGCCGCTCTCGTTGAGCAGCGTGGAAGCCATCGCGCGGAAGCCGTGCGCGGTCATTTCGTCGGTCGAATAGCCCAGCCGTCGAAGTGCACCGTTGATGGTGTTTTCGCTCATCGGGCGCGAGCGCGAGCGGATCGAAGGGAAGACGTAGCCAGCCGGGCCTGTCACAGACCGCACTTCCCGGAACAGGTCGACCGCTTGCGTCGATAGGGGGACATGGTGCGCCTTGCGCATTTTCATTTTTCCGGCGGGTATCACCCACAAGGCGGCGTCAAAGTCGAATTCGCTCCACTCCGCGTGGCGAAGTTCGCCGGGTCGCACAAAAACGTGCGGTGCAATTTGAAGGGCAAGCTTGGTAATGCCGCTGCCTTCGTAATCGTCGATCGCGCGGAGCAACTGGCCGACCTTCCTCGCGTCGGTGATGGCGCCGTAGTGGGTAACGGTTGGTGCAGTCAGCGCACCGCGCAAATCACGGGTAGGGTCCGATCCCAGCCGCGCCGTTGCG
>JAKPHK010000107.1 GCA_029550345.1 Pseudomonadota bacterium | reverse complement strand
GGTGATGATGAAGCTGATCGTCCCGGCATCCTGCGGCACTTCTGCCACTGCGGCGACCATCGCCGCGATCGAACCCTTCATGTCCACCGCGCCGCGGCCATAGAGCAGTTCCCCGCGCACTTCGGGCGCAAAGGGGGCGGCGGTCCAGCCTTCACCGGGCGGGACCACATCCAGATGCCCGGCAAAGCCGAAATGGCGGCTGCCCGCGGGGCCATGCCGGATCGCGAACAGGTTTTCGACCGGCCCGTGCGGCTCATCCCCGGCGATGAAGCGGTGGACCGAAAAGCCCAGCGGCACCAGCTGCCCTTCAAGGCAATCGAACACCATGCCCGTGGCAGGCGTGACGCTGGGGCAGGCGATCAGGGCTTCGGCCAGTTCGAGTGCGGAGGGCGATGGGGCGCTGCTGGTCATGTTCTGCCAGCGCATATGGTGTAAGCTCCGCCCCCGCAAGCCGGAGAAACACGATGCCCAAGATCGATCTCGATGCCATCGCCCAGACCAATGCCACCGGCTATCCGCCGCCCTATGCCGATGTGGTGCAGGGCCGGTGGTATCGGCGGCTGGCTCCGGCCACCGGGCTGGCCGATTTTGGGGCGAGCCATGTCGTGCTCCAGCCCGGGGCCTGGTCCAGCCAGCGCCACTGGCATGAAGGGGAAGACGAACTGGTGGTGATGCTGGCGGGCGAGGCCGTGCTGGTTGACGATTCCGGCGAAACGGTCATGCGACCGGGCGATCTGGCCGCCTTTCCCAAGGGCGATGGAAATGGCCATGTGATCAAGAACCTGTCAGACCAGCCCTGCACCTTTGTCGCGATCGGCAGGCCAGCCGCCAGCGATTGCCATTATCCCGATATCGATATGCACCTTTTTCCCGGAGCGGACCGGCAGAAACGCAAGGATGGAAGCGATTTCTAGGCGGCTTGGACCCGTTCCAAAGGGGCAACTGCTGCTGCACTGCGGGTGGAAGTTGCCTTTCCGGACACGACAACATTGCTGCCCATGCCCACTCCCCAACAAGGTGATCGCCTGTTCGTAAGCCTCGGATCCTGACAGGGTCACGCAGAGGCCGCGGAGAAGAAACAGAGACGCAGAGATGCTGCTTTGCGCCGCAGGCTCTTGCATCCCTGCAACGATGCGGCCTGTCGAAATGATGATTCAAGAGCGCGGCTTCGCCGCCAGCGCGACACCTCTGCGCCTCTTCTGTTTCTCTGCGGGCTCTGCGTGAACCCCATGACGCATCCCTAGCCGCACGAGGAAGATCAGGCCGATTGCAGACGTTTGTCCATATCGGACCGGCCCCACACCAACTGGTCCAGCCCTTACTTCCCGGCGGTTCTCGGGCCTTCCCGCTGCTCGATCACCCATTCCTCATCTTCGGCGGCGTCGATCCAGGCCTGCATCCATTCGTGGGTCCAGAGCGCTTCCATATAGGCCACCGCAAAGCCGGGCACGCCGATGCCATAGGTGATGAAGCGGCTGACCACCGGGGCATAGATGATGTCCGCCGCG
>JAKPHK010000102.1 GCA_029550345.1 Pseudomonadota bacterium | reverse complement strand
GTCGAAAGTTCCCCCGCCCAGGTCGTAGACCGCATAGACGCCCTCCGCCGCGTTATCCAGCCCGTAGGCGATGGCGGCGGCGGTCGGTTCGTTGAGCAGGCGCAGGACGTTGAGGCCGGCCAGGCGCGCGGCATCCTTGGTCGCCTGGCGCTGGGCATCGTCAAAATAGGCGGGCACGGTAATCACGGCGCCAACCAGATCGCCGCCGAGCGCCGTTTCGGCGCGCTGCTTCAGGCTTTTCAGGATTTCGGCCGACACCTCGACCGGGCTTTTGACGCCGGCCACCGTTCTGACCTTGACCATGCCCGGTGCTTCGATGAATTCGTAGGGCATCGATTCGACGTGTGCGATGTCCTTCAGCCCGCGCCCCATGAAACGCTTGACCGAAACGATGGTATTGCGGGGGTCGACCGCCTGCCTGGTCTGCGCGTCGTAACCGACGTCGGTGCTGTTGTCGGCATGGTAGCGCACGACCGAAGGCAGCAACGGGCGCCCCTGCTCGTCGTTCAGGCAGACGGCAATGCCGCTGCGCACCGTGGCGACCAGCGAATTGGTGGTGCCGAGATCGATGCCGATCGCCAGCTTGTGCTCATGGGGTGCCACCGACTCGCCCGGCTCGGCAATTTGAAACAAGGCCATTTTTATTCTTCCAGCGACGCCAGTGCGTCATCGATTTCATGCAGGAGTTTTTCCAGGAACATCAGGCGGCGGACGCGGTCCGTGGCCAGCGTGTAATCGCCGCTGCCATCGAGCAGTTCGCCGAGTTCCTGATAGCGCCCGTTGATATCGCCACGCAGGCGGTTGTGCAGATGCTCGAGTTCGTGATGATCGCCGCCGTTACGCGCGTCCATCACCGCTTCCCGCCATTCCATCTGTTCCATCAGGAAATCGGCCGGCATCGCGGTGTTGTTCTCCGCCTGGATGTCGTGGCCGGTCAGATGCAACAGATACTTGGCCCGCTCCAGCGGCTTCTTCAGCGTCTGGTAGGCCTCGTTGGCGTGCGTCGCCCACTGCATCGAAACCCGGCGCTCGGCTTCCCCGGCATCGGCGAAGCGGTCGGGATGGACCTGCGCCTGGATATCGCGATAGCGGGAATCGAGATCCAACAGATCGAGCCGAAAGCCACGGTTCAATCCGAACAAGGCGAAGTGGTCGGCTCGGAGATCCATCAGACGTTAAACGATTCGCCGCAGCCGCACTGGTCTTTCACGTTCGGGTTGTTGAACTTGAAACCTTCGTTCAGGCCTTCGCGGGCGAAATCGAGCTCCATCCCTTCCAGATAGGGCATGCTCTTGGCGTCGACGAAGACCTTGACGCCATTGCTCTCGAAGACCAGATCCTCGGGATCCACTTCATCGACGAATTCCAGCTTGTACGCCATGCCGGAACAGCCGCTGGTACGAACCCCGAGGCGCAGCCCGATACCCTTGCCGCGCTTGCTCAGGTAGTTGGCGACGTGCTTTGCCGCCTTGTCGCTCAAGGTAACTGCCATGCTCATTCTCCGTGCTTCTTCTTGTAATCCGCCACGGCTGCCTTGATGGCATCCTCGGCCAGAATCGAACAGTGAATTTTAACCGGCGGCAACGCCAGTTCTTCAGCGATTTCGGTGTTTTTGATCGACAGTGCCTGATCGACTGTCTTGCCCTTGACCCACTCGGTCACCAGCGACGATGAAGCGATCGCCGAACCGCAGCCGTAGGTCTTGAACTTGGCATCCTCGATCACGCCGGACTTGTTCACCTTGATCTGCAGCTTCATCACGTCGCCGCAGGCCGGCGCACCGACCATGCCGGTGCCGACGCCGTCGTCTTCCTTGCCGAAAGAACCGACGTTACGTGGATTCTCATAATGATCAATGACTTTTACGCTATAGCTCATGTTATTTCTCCTGGAGTTTCTTTAGTGTGCGGCCCACTGCACGGTGCTGAGATCGACGCCATCCTGGTACATTTCCCACAGCGGCGAAAGTTCGCGCAATTTGCCAACTTTCTTGTGCAATAAATTGATTGCATAGTCGATTTCTTCTTCCGTCGTGAAGCGGCCGATGCTGAAACGGATGGAACTGTGCGCAAGCTCATCGTCGCGCCCCAGGGCACGCAAGACGTACGAAGGTTCCAGGCTGGCCGAGGTGCAGGCCGAGCCGGAGGAAACCGCCAGATCCTTGATCGCCATGATCATCGACTCGCCTTCGACATAGGCAAAGCTGATGTTCAGATTGTGCGCCACCCGATGGGTCAGGTCACCATTGACGAAGGTCGCCTCGATATCCTGAAGTCCGTTCAGAAGTTTGTCACGCAAGACCTTGATGCGCTTGTTTTCTTCCACCATCTCCTCCTTGGCGATGCGGAAAGCCTCACCCATGCCGACGATCTGGTGCGTCGCCAGCGTGCCAGAGCGGAAGCCGCGCTCGTGGCCGCCGCCGTGCATTTGCGCCTCAAGGCGGACGCGCGGCTTGCGGCACACGTAGAGCGCGCCGATGCCCTTCGGGCCGTAGGTCTTGTGGGCCGAGAAGCTCATCAGGTCGACCTTCAGCTGGCTCAGGTCGATGTCGACCTTGCCGGTGGCCTGCGCCGCATCGACGTGAAAGATGATGCCCTTGTCGCGGCAGATTTCGCCG
Organism: Pseudomonadota bacterium; assembly: GCA_029550345.1. Lineage (GTDB taxonomy): Bacteria > Pseudomonadota > Alphaproteobacteria > Sphingomonadales > Sphingomonadaceae > Novosphingobium. The sequence continues at coordinate 14,504 of JAKPHK010000102.1, read as the reverse complement.
AGTTCGGCGATCGGCTGGATGACGCCGACTTCGTTGTTGACGTACATCACCGAGGCCAGCACGGTATCCGGGCGGATGGCTGCCTTGAAGACTTCCAGATCGAGCAGACCATCTTCCTTGACGTCGAGATAGGTCGCCTCGAAACCCTGGCGTTCCATTTCGCGCACGGTGTCGAGCACGGCCTTGTGCTCGGTCTTCACAGTGATGATGTGCTTGCCCTTGGTGCCGGCGTAGAAATTGGCGGCGCCCTTGATGGCGAGGTTATTGGATTCGGTCGCACCCGAAGTCCAGACGATCTCCTTGGGATCGGCATTGACCAGCGCGGCGACCTGCTCGCGCGCTTCCTCGACCGCGGCGTCCGCCACCCAGCCGAAGCTGTGCGAACGCGAGGCCGGATTGCCGAAATGCTCGCACAGGTAGGGAATCATTTTTTCCGCCACGCGCGGGTCGACCGGGGTAGTTGCCGAGTAATCCAGGTAGATGGGGAGTTTCATCGTCATTCTCGCTAAGTCGGGTTGTTCAAACGGCAAGCGCCGTCAGTCCCTGCAGGCGTCCGACCGTAGCCCGCAAGGCGTTGATGAATTCGTCAATATCCGTCTCGCTGTTGCCCGCGCCGAGACTGACCCTAACTGCGCCGCGCGCGATTTCCGGCGCCACGCCCATCGCCTGGAGCACATGCGACGGCTCCGGGTTGGCGCTGGAACAGGCGGCACCGCTGGCTATCGCAAATCCTTCGCGATCCAACTTGCCGACCAGCGTTTCGCCGTCGATAGCGGGCACCGCGAAGTAAGTCGTGTTGGGCAGCCGCTCGGCACCAGCCCCGAAAATTTGCACCCCCAGCCCTGCCAGCCCGCTTTCCAGGCGCTGCTGCAGTGCCTTCAGGCGACGCGGCAGTTCGGCAACGCGTTGCGCCGCAAGTTCCGCGGCCACGCCGAAGCCGACGATGGCTGGCACATTCTCGGTGCCGGAACGCAGGCCGCGCTCGTGTCCGCCGCCGGCAATCAGCGGCTGCAACTCGACGCGCTTGTCGAGGATCAGCGCCGCCGCGCCTTTCGGCCCGTAGGCCTTGTGCGCCGAAATGGTAATGGCATGGACGCCGGCCGCATTCAGCGCCCGGAAATCGAGCGGCAGCTTGCCCAGCGCCTGCACCGCGTCGCTGTGGAACCAGCCGCCGCTGGCCCTGGCCGCGGTCGCCAGCGCCGGAATGTCCTGTACAACGCCGGTTTCGTTGTTGGCCGTCATGATCGACAGCAGTTTCGGCCGCAGCGCAACGGCTTCGGCGAAATCCGCGAAATCTGCCCTGCCGGCCGCGTCGACCGCAACCGTCCGCAACTGCCAGCCGTTGCGTGCCAACTGGGCCGCCGGCTTGGCGATGCACGGGTGTTCGATGGCGCTCACCGCCAGCAGGCCAGGCTTGCAGGACGCCGCCGCGCCCTTGAGAAAGAGATTGTTGGCCTCGCTGCCGCCACTGGTGAATACCACTTCGGTCGGATGCGCATTGACTGCCGCCGCGACCTGCTGCCGCGCTTCATCGATCGCCCGGCGTGCCGCACGGCCGTACTCGTGGCGGCTCGAAGCATTGCCGAACTGGCTTTCCAGCCATGGCAGCATGGCCGCCAGCACCGTCGGAGCGAGCGGCGTCGTGGCGTTGTGATCGAGATAGGCTGGCTGGAACATGGCGCTGCTCAGATGACCGCGACCACCTTGTCGCGCGTGTTGCGCGGCCGCGGATGCGGACCGGCCCGCCGGTCTTCGAGCGGCGTCGCGGCGCCGGCCTTGGCTTCCTTCTCGCGCTGGCGGGCAACGAGGTCGGCCAGCGATACCGAAGAGAGATAGTCGTACATCCTGGAATTCAGCGTCGACCACAGGTCGTGCGTCATGCAGCGATGCTCGTCCTGGCAGTTCTCGCGGCCGCCGCACTGGGTCGCGTCGAGCGGTTCGTCCACCGCGCGGATGATGTCGGCCACCGTCACCATGGACAGGGGCCGCGCAATGCAGTAACCGCCGCCCGGCCCGCGCACGCTGTCGACCAGCTTGAAGCGGCGCAGCTTGCCGAACAACTGTTCAAGGTAAGACAGGGAAATCTTCTGCCGCTCGCTGACACCGGCCAGCGCCACCGGTCCGTCGTCGCCGCGCAGGGCGAGATCCATCATGGCGGTAACCGCAAAACGTCCTTTGGTTGTGAGTCGCATCCTGTACCCCTGGCAAATAACCTACTGTTGCGGTCAACTATATAGAATCTCGATCAAATTAGTCAACAATTTTACTCAGGTATTTCGGATCGAAGCGATCGGCCGCCAGGACCTCCTCGTCGCACTTGACGCCCGCGGCATCCAGTTCCTTCAGCAAGGACGCCAACCGGCGGTCGGTTTCGGCGGCATGGTCGAGCAGGCCGTGGATCGCCTTGGCCAGCGGGTCGTCCTGATCGCGCCCGACTGCGTAGGCGGAAAACCCCAACTTCTCCGCCTGCGCCTCGCGTTGCCGGCTTTCCTCGGAATGGTCGAGCACCCGCGCCGGGTTGCCGACGGCCGTGGCGCCGGCCGGTACCGCCTTGGTCACGACGGCGTTGGAGCCAACCTTGGCCCCGGCGGCGATCGTGATCGGCCCGAGCACCTTGGCCCCTGCACCGATGACTACGCCATCTTCCAGCGTCGGATGGCGCTTGCCCTTGTTCCACGAGGTGCCGCCGAGCGTCACCCCGTGGTAGAGCGTGACGTCGTCGCCTATTTCGGCGGTTTCGCCGATCACCACGCCCATGCCGTGGTCGATGAAGAAGCGGCGGCCGATGGTCGCCCCGGGGTGAATCTCGATGCCGGTGAAAAAGCGGGAAAGGTGCGCCACGAAGCGTGACAACCAGCGCAGGCGATGGCCCCAGAGCCAGTGCGCGAGGCGATGCATGACCAGCGCGTGTATCCCCGGATAGCAGGTCAGGACCTCCCAGAAGGAGCGGGCGGCCGGGTCGCGGTCGAAGACCGCACGGATATCCTCACGCAGATGCCGGAACATGAAGCTTGATTTCCCCTAATAAATACAGGGTGAATTCTAAAATACTCGACTGAATTTGTCAGCTATTTGCCGACCCGACCACAGAAAGACGAAGGGCCGGTCAATGACCGGCCCTTCCCGCGAGCAGCACTCGAAACGCTTACTCGGTATAGAAATTCACATCGTAGGGATAAGGCTTCTGCGGCACCTTCGACTCGGCGTTGCTCGCCGTCGTCAGGACATCCTGTTTCTTGTCCCACCACAGCGCACGGCCGGCCTTCTGGTCTTCCACCCACTCCGGATTTTTTTCCAGTTGCTCGTTGATCCACTTCGTGTGGTCGGATACATAGCTCGTGTTTACGTCACCCATTTCCCGATCCTCTGCAAAATCAAAAGTCGCAGGATTTTAACACGGTACAAATCCGAGATTCCAAACTCGAACAAAAGCTCGCGGATTTCAAAGGGAAATACCGAAATCTCGATCTGGATCAGACATAAATTAGCCACTGACAATATTCGCGGATTATTATTTGAGCATTCATCTGTCGCTGGAATGGGTGGCGGTGGCCCATACCCTCTGCGCCTACATGATGACCGCCTTCTTCTTCATTCACGTCTATCTGACCACCACCGGCCATACGATCTTTGCCCACATCAAGGCCATGATCACTGGCTGCGAAGAGGCCGAGGAACACCATAAAGCGTAGCTCGGGGGCGGAAGCGGGAGTACAGGGCTCCCGCCCTGCTCTCAGCAACCCGAATGCCCGAGACTGCATGGACGTAGCACCGAAGCGGAGCAACAATGAAATTCCTTGCCCTGACCCTTCTGTTGTGGAACCTGCATGTGGCCGCTCAAGAAATACCCCGGCCTGCCGTCGTTCGCTTCAATACCGTCTGTGCGAATTGCCATGAGGGAGAATGCAGCGGCCGCCTGAGTTTTCAGTCCGGCGCCGAAGCCGCAGCACTGTTCAGTCTGCTCCGCTATACCAAGGAGCATTGCAGCCACTATCCCGTCACTGCCGCCTGGCCTGAAGGGGGCGTGTGGAACACCGCGGAGCTGACCTTGTGGCGGAATCAGCACGAGGGCGGTTATTTCGTTCCGCTCGGCAAGTTCGCCAGCGGCAGTCACCGCCTGCAAATCACCTTCGCCGCCACCGCCCCCGGGCGCCTGAAGATCACCGACGACCGCTTCGAGCCGCTCGTCGAGGAAGCGCTATGCCCTGACGGCATGCAGGAAGTACGGTTCATCGCACCCGGTGGTCCGCTCTACATGACGTTGCAGACCAAGGCGGAGTTGATCGGTATCCGGCTCATCGCCGCATCCCCCTGAACGCCGGCCCAGGCCTTTCGGGCTAAGATTTCGCCATGCGTTTCCTGGCCTTCCTCCGGCACTTCGCCCTGTTCGCCATTGCCCTGAGCGTCATGCCGCCGCTCGCCCACGCCATGAACGACGAATGGACCAGCACTGCCGCCAACGGCGAAACGGAGATCCATCTCTATCTCTTCTGGTCCCTGAACTGCCCGCACTGCCTGGAGGCACGGCCGCGAATCCAGGCCCTGGCGGCGGAAAACACCTGGCTGCGGCTGCACGACTTCGAGGTCTCGCAATCGGCGGCCAATCGCGAGCGCTTCGTCGCAATGGCCACTAGTCTGGGCGAAGAGGCGCAGGCCGTACCCACGCTCTTCTACTGTGGCCGCATGAGCGTCGGATGGGATGACAGTCAGCCGGGCCGGGCAGATTTCCTGGCGCAACTGGCTACCTGCCGGAAATCGGGCGGGATGCCGGCCCTTGCAGCGGATGCGCCGCCTCGCATTCGCCTGCCGCTGGTCGGCGAAATCGACGCGGCCACCCTGTCGTTGCCGGCAACGACCGTCATCCTGGCCGGACTCGACGCCTTCAACCCCTGTGCCTTTTTCGTCCTGCTGTTCCTGCTCTCGCTACTCGTCCACCAGCGGCAGCGCTCGCGGATGTTCATCATCGGCGGCGTCTTCGTTACGGTTTCCGGCCTCATGTATTTCGCTTTCATGGCCGCCTGGCTGAATCTGTTCCTGATGCTGGGCAGCCTGCCCTGGATCACTGCCGCCGCCGGCATGCTGGCGCTGCTGATCGCTGCGGTCAACATCAAGGATTTCGTCATTTTCAAAAAGGGAATTTCCCTTTCGATTCCCGAAAACCGCAAGGCCGACATCTTCCAGCGCGGCCGCCGCATTCTCAACGCCGACAGCCTGCCGGCAATGCTGGCGACGACCGTGCTGCTGGCCATCGCCGCGAATTTCTACGAGCTGCTGTGCACCGCCGGTTTCCCGATGGTCTTCACGCGCCTGCTGACCCTGCAGGTGCACGACCCCGCCCGGCACTACCTGTATTTGGCGCTGTACAACCTGATCTACGTCCTGCCCCTGCTGCTGATCGTCCTTGCCTTTGTCCGCAGCATGGGCGCCCGCAAGCTGAGCGAACGCGAAGGCCGGCTGCTGAAACTCCTGTCCGGCCTGATGATGGCCGGATTGGGGATTTTTCTGCTCGTTGCACCTGAAAGGCTCGCCAGCCCGGGTGTCGGCTTCGCGCTGCTGGCCGGCGCCGGCGCCCTGACCTGGCTGGCTGCGCGCCTGACCCGACCGTAAGCGGCCTGTCAGCCGGAATTCGGCATTTTCCGGGCGTCGACCGCAACGGCCTAGATGTGCCAGGAGCCTCGATTTTCTTTGTAGATGCTGAAGAGATGCAGATGGCTGTACATCGTCATGCCTTTCAGGCGCCGAGGGTCATCAGGGTGGTGTTGCCGCCAGCCGCCGTCGTGTTCACGCTGACCACCCGTTCGGCCAGCATGCGGTACAGCGGGTAGCGGCGAATCCGGGCATCCGGCAGATGAACCGGAATCAGCGCCCCCGGTTCAGCTGCCAGTCGCTGGCGCAGCCGCGCTGCATCGACCTTGCTGCCGGCGAACAGCACGCCGGCGATGCCTGCGTAATTTTCCGGCGGCTGCAGGCGGACTTCCCTGGCCAGCTCGGGCGGCAGGCCGGCGAGCAAATTCCGGCTGCCGGGGCAGTCGACCGCAGCTGCCGCATTCCCGCTGGCCAGGACCCCCGCGAACTGGTGCAGCAGCATCTCCTCGTCATCCGCCAGACAGAGCAAGATACCCCGCGGCGCGAAATGCAGCGTGTTGCGCTCGCCGGTCGGGCCATCCAGATCGAGACGGACATGACGTAACGACTGCGCTGCATAGTCCTCGGACAGGCATGCCAGTGCGTTCCGGCCAGTGGCGGACGCCCATTCGGCAAGTCGCCTGAGCAGCGGCGGCAGATCGCCGGGAGGCCTGTCGAAGGCCGTCGGCGCAACCGTGCCGCTGCCGGCCAGCCGGTGCAGGTAGAGCGGCCCGCCGGCCTTCGGGCCGGTGCCCGAGAGCCCCTCGCCGCCGAAGGGTTGGACGCCGACGACGGCACCGACCATGTTGCGATTGACATAGATATTGCCGACATGCGCCCCGGCGACCACCTGCTGCACCGTTTCGTCGATGCGGCTGTGCAGGCCGAGGGTCAGGCCGTAGCCGGTGGCGTTGATGGCATTGAGCAGAGGCGGCAAGCGGTCGCCGGCAAAACGCAGGACATGGACGACGGGCCCAAAAACTTCGCGCTGCAGGTCGGCCAGCGAATCGATTTCGATCAGCGTCGGCGGCACGAAGCAGCCGGTGGCACACTCGGCCGGCAGGGGCAACTGGAATACCGCCCTGCCCTGCGCCCGCATCGTTTCGATATGGGCGAGCAGCCCGGCCTGCGCTTCTTCGTCGATCACCGGACCGATGTCGGTCGCCAGCAGCGCCGGGTTGCCAATCGCCAGTTCCTGCATGGCGGCCTTCAGCATGGCCAGCACGCGCTCGGCGATGTCTTCCTGCAGGCACAGCACGCGCAGCGCCGAGCAGCGCTGGCCGGCGCTGTCGAAGCCGGACACCAGCACGTCCTGCACCACCTGCTCGGGCAAGGCCGAGGAATCGACGATCATCGCGTTCTGCCCCCCGGTTTCGGCGATCAGCCGCACGCCGTCACGTGGCGCGATGCTCTGGTTGATCAGCCGCGCCACCTCGGTCGAGCCGGTGAACACGACGCCGCGCACCCGCGCATCGGCGGTCAGCGCCGCCCCGACGGTTTCGCCACGACCGGGCAGGAATTGCAGCACCTCGCGCGGAATGCCCGCACGATGCAGCAACTCGACGGCGAAATGGGCAATCAGCGGCGTCTGCTCGGCCGGCTTGGCGATCAGCGGGCTGCCGGCTGCTAGTGCCGCGCTGACCTCGCCGATGAAAATGGCCAGCGGAAAGTTCCACGGGCTGATGCAGACCACCGGCCCGGGCGCTTCGTCGCCCTGAAAATCGCCGGATAAAAGCTGTTGACCGTAGTAGCGACAAAAATCGACCGCCTCCCGCAGCTCGGCGACGGCATTGCCCCAGGTCTTGCCAGCCTCGCGGATGCACAGGCTGAGCAGCGGCACACAGTTCGCCTCCAGCAGGTCGGCGGCGCGCAGCAGCGCGGCGGCCCGTTCGCCGGGGGCGGTCCCGAACCAACCGTCAGCGGCTGCGGCAGCATGGCCAAGGGCGTGTTCGACCGCCGCGGCGTCGGCTTCGCGCACGCTGCCGACCCGGTCGCGGCGATCGGCCGGGTTGAGCACCTGCTGTTCCGGCCCGGTGACGGTCAGCATTCCGCCGAGCAAGGGGTACGCTTGCCAATGCCTTGCCGCGAGCGTCGCCAGTTCGCCCTGCAGGCGGGCTATGGTGGCCTCGTCCGCCAGGTCGATACCCGCCGAATTGACCCGTCCGGCGCCGAACAGGTCGCACGGCAGGGGAATCCGCGGATGCCGCGTGCCGCCCTCGCTTTCGACTTGCACCAAAGGATCGGCAACCAGTTCGGCGACCGACACCGATTCGTCGACGATCCGGTTGACGAAGGAACTGTTCGCACCGTTCTCCAGCAACCGGCGCACCAGGTAGGGCAGCAGGGTTTCGTGGGTGCCGACCGGCGCGTAGATGCGGCACGGCTTGCCGAGGTGCTGCGCGCCGACGACGTTGTCGTAGAGCGGTTCGCCCATGCCGTGCAGGCACTGGAATTCATAGTCGTCCACACCGCGCTCCAGCGCCATCTGGAACACCGAGGACAGCGTCTGGGCGTTGTGCGTGGCGAACTGCGGATAGACCGCATCCGGCGCCGTCAGCAGGCGGGCGGCGCAGACCAGATACGAGAGGTCGGCATGCGGCTTGCGCGTGAACACCGGGTAGTCGGCCAGCCCGTCGACCTGGGCGCGCTTGATCTCACTGTCCCAGTAGGCGCCCTTGACCAGCCGCACCATGATCCGCTTGCCCGATCGGCGGGCGAGGGCGACGATCCAGTCAATCACCGCTGGGCAGCGCTTCTGATAGGCCTGGACGACGAAGCCGAGGCCATCCCAACCCGCCAGTTCGGGATCAAGCGCTAGCGCCTCCAGCAGGTTCAGCGACAGCTCCAACCGGTCGGCCTCTTCCGCATCGATGTTGAGGCCCATGTCATGGCTGCGTGCCAGCAGGGCGAGGTCGCGCAGGCGCGGCAGCAGCTCAGCCATCACCCGGTCCGCCTGCGCGCGGGCGTAGCGCGGATGGAGCGCGGAGAGCTTGATCGAGATGCCGGGGCCGCCATGGACCCCGCGCCCGGCCGAGGCTGCGCCGATGGCGAGGATCGCCGCCTTGTAGGCCGCGCAATAGGCCGCCGCATCCTCTGCCGTCGCCGCTGCCTCGCCCAGCATGTCGTAGGAGAAGCCATAGCCGCGCGCCTCGCGGCTGCGGGCATTGGCCAGCGCCTCGGCGATGGTCTGGCCGGTCACGAACTGCTCGCCCATCAGCCGCATCGCCACGTCGACCCCGCGCCGCACCACCGGCTCGCCCAGCCGCGCGACCAGCCGGGTGAGCGAGGCGGCAAGGCCGCTGTCGTCGACGCTGGCGGCGAGCTTGCCGGTGAGGACCAGTCCCCAGGTCGCGGCATTGACGAACAGCGAGCGGCCCGATCCCAGGTGCGCCTGCCAGTCGCCGCCGGCCAGCTTGTCGCGGATCAGCGCATCGCGGGTGGCGTCGTCGGGAATGCGCAGCAGGGCCTCGGCCAGGCACATCAGCGCCACGCCCTCGCGGCTGGAGAGCGAGAATTCCTGGACCAGCGCCTGAACCCCGCCGGGGCGGTGGGCGGCGCGCAGCCGTTCCACCAATTGGCGCGCCGTGGCGGCTATCGCGGCGCGGGTCTCTGCATCCACCTGCGCGGCACGCGCCAGCGGGGGAACGCAGTCAGGCTCGGGCGGGCGGTGCAAGGCAGTGATCGCCGCGCGCAAGGGATCGCAGGCATGAAGCGGCGGGGCGAAACGGGCAAAGGCCTCGTAAGGGCGGTCGCTGGACATCGGCGGAGGATAGCATTTGGCGCTTGGGCGATCCGACCAAACATCGCTATCAAAACGGGCGATCTTACCAGAAAGGCCCGAAGCCATGCCCCAATCGGCAAGCAGATTCGCCGCAAACAGTGATCTGGACCGTCATGACCGGGCCATGATCGATGTTCTGGCGCAGGACGGACGGATATCGATCACCGACCTTGCTGAGCGGATCGGCCTGTCAAAGACGCCGACCCAGGTGCGGCTGCGGCGTCTGACCGAGCGCGGCTATATCCGCGGCTTCCGCGCAGTGCTGGACCCGGTGCTGCTGGGTATGGACCATGTGGCCTTTACCGAGGTGAAACTGTCCGACACCCGCGAGGCGGCGCTGGAGGAGTTCAACCAGGCCGTGCTGCAAGTGCCCGAGATCGAGGAATGCCACATGATCGCGAGCAATTTCGACTATCTGCTGAAAGTCCGCACCGCAGACATCAAGCGCTACCGGATGGTGCTGGCAGAGAAGATCTCCGCCCTGCCGCACGTCGCCAGCACTTCGACATATGTCGTGATGGAAGTGGTGCGGGATGCGTGGCGCTAGACCGACAGGAGACGCGGCAAGCCGTGCTGGCTGCGCCGTTGGGTCAAAAGCTGGAGCCGGATTTTCCGCCCTGCGGCGCTTTCGCCGCAGCCGGAAAATTAGTGGCTCCCCGAGTAGGATTTTCGGGGAGCCCGTAACCTGCGGCTTTGCTGGCCCATGAAGCTAATATTTGCTTGGGTTTATGCTCCGATAGCGTTCTATAGTTTCCATTGACGTTTGACGAATTCCGACACAATGTGTTGGAACGAATGTTGGGACGAAACGGGCTATGGGCAATCTCACTGCGCTGAAGGTGAAGCACGCGAAGCCGGGTTTTCATGGTGACGGCAAAGGCCTCTATCTGAAGGTCAAGCCTAGCGGTGCGGCGTCCTGGGTGTTGCGGGTGCAGCATATGGGCAAGCGTGAGGATATCGGGCTGGGCTCTGCCGACCTTGTGACGCTGGCCGAGGCGCGGGAGAAGGCTGCCGAACTGCGCAAGCTGGCGCGATCGGGGAAGGACGCGCGGGCCGAGCGCGATCGCGGCAAGGTGGTGATCCCGACATTCGCGCAGGCGGTCGACGATGCCCACAAGGAGCTGTCGAAGGGCTGGGCCGACAAGACGGGCGACGCTTTCAAGGCCTCGCTCGAAGCCCATGCTATCCCGGTGATCGGGCGCCGCCGGGTGGATGAAATCGAAAGCGCGGACGTTATCGCGGTGCTGGCGCCTATCTGGACGGAGAAACCGCAACAGGCGCGCAAGATTCGCCACCGCGTCTTGCAGGTGCTGGCTTTCGCCAAGTCGCGCGGGTGGCGCAGCTCGCCAGTCCCGGGCGCTGCTGAAATCCGGCGCGGTCTGGCAAAGCAGCCGCGCGGGGGCAACTTTGCGGCAATGCCCTATGCCGAGGTCGCGGACTTTGTTGCAGCCGAGCTGGCGAAGGATGCGACTTCGGCGCGGCTCGCCCTGGTGTTCGCGGTGCTGACCGCTGCGCGAAGCGGCGAAGTGCGCGCGGCGCGATGGTCGCAGTTCGACCTTCAGGCCAAGACATGGACGCGGCCCGCTGAAATGATGAAATCGGCGCGGCCGCACGTTGTGACGCTCAACGCCGCGGCGATCGAGGTGCTGCGCCGCGCCCAGGCGCTGAACGGGGGCGAGGCTGACAAGCTGGTATTCCCGGGCGCGCGCGGCGCTCAGCTGTCCGATATGTCGATATCCAAGATGATGCGCGCGGCAGGACGAAAGGAGACTGTGCACGGTTTCCGCTCGACCTTTCGGGATTGGGCAGCGGAGCAACATCCGGAAGTCCCCGCCATGGTCGCGGAAATGGCGCTGGCGCATAGCGTCGGCACGGCGACCGAGCAGGCCTATCTGCGCAGCGACCTGCGCCAGCTCCGTTTCCGCCTGATGGACGCATGGGGGCGCTATGTCGCGCCTTCGCTGGGCATTGCCGGGGGCAATGTGGTGAAGCTGGGAGCGGCATGATGGTTCGCCCGGTCGATCACGCGGCAGATAACGCGGATATCGAAGCCGCAACGCCTGATGTTCAGGATCTACTTTTCGCTGCCTATGAGGGGGTGGGCGAGGGTGATTGGGCTCCGCTGGCGAAGTATATTCGGGCCGGGCTGGCAATCCCTGGCTACCTTGGAGATCGCATTGCCGACGCGATCGAGGGCGCAGGCGGGGTGCCTAGGATCACGACGCAAGTGCGCGCAAAGCGCGGGCTTCGCGAGGTCCAGCGGCAATTCGATCGCAAGCTTGCGCTTGGCCGTGAGATCGAAAAGCAGATGCGCGAAGCTCGCCACGGTGAAGGCAAGCGGATCGTCGCTGACCTCGCGTCACGTTGGGGCGTTAGCGAATCCGTAGCGCACGAGGCGCGGGCGCTGTTCAAGAACGTGATCGAAGGGCGGGGGCCTCTCCCTATGCCGCCAGGAGTTGTGCTCAACCTTCTGCAATTCCCCGAGTTCGTTTATGGGCAAAATTCCAGCGAAGTCGAGAAATTGCCAGAAGACTGACTTGGTGACGCTCCTAAAAGTGCCGCTAAATTCCGGGGCCATCCAATACGAAGGATGGCAACATGATCGAACTACTGAAGCGCCCCGAAGTGGAGCGCCGGACTCAACTTAGCCGGTCGAGCCTCTACCTGCTCATGTCCAAGGGCCGGTTCCCGGCGCCTATCAAACTGAGCGAACGGGCCGTCGCGTGGCGCGCGGACGAAGTTGACGAATGGGTCAAGCGGCGGATCGAGGCGAGCGAAGGCCGTGCGGCTTGAGCTCAAGCCCGGCGTCGGCGGGGCCGATAGCCGGGGCGTGCCGGTGGGGTGCTGTGGCTATGGCAACCCCTTGGAGGTCTGCACGGCGCAGCTGTCATCCGAACGGCGCTGCCTGCTGTGCGAGCGGACCGGCGGCTTCCCGCTGCCTGCATGGTGGCGGGGGGCTTGCGAGGCCGAGGACTTGGCGGGGCCGAGCGTCCAGGTGGTGCCGATGCGAACGCCCTCGCTGCCGTGGGCCGTGATCGCTTTTTTGGAGACCCGCTATGTCAACCCGCGCTGGCCAATCGTCGGCGCGCGCGATGCGGCCGAGGCCGTGCAGCTGGCGGTGGCGCGCGGCGTTCAAGTCGCGAAGGCTTCCCGGTTGGAGGTAGTCGGGCCGGGCCACTGGCGCGCGCGCCGGGTGGTGGTGCTTGCGCGCGATGCCTTCGCGCGCGTGGAAAGAGAGGGCCGGGGCGATGGCGCTTGAACGGCAAGAGGTCGAGTTGCTGGCGGAGCTCGCGGCCGAGATCGAGATGCAGCGGAGGCCGGTGTGGCACTTCGCGCAATGGCTACGCGCCGAGGTTGAATGCCATGACGCAACCGCCGAAGAACCGGCAGGCGCGCTGCTTTCATCGTTTCACGCCTGGTGCGACCGTAAGGCGCTTGCCCGGGTCAACGCGACTGCATTCGGGAGGCTGCTGGGCAGCGTCGGAATTGGCCGCCGGAAGCGGGGCAAAGGCCGCGTGGTTCGCGTCGGGTGCAAGCTGCGAGTTGCCTCTCCAAGGGATCGCAGCGCCGCAGATATCCAGTTCGAACGCTGGCTGGCAGAGCGCTGCGATCGCAGCGACCCAACTTCCCGGATCAACGCGACCGAGCTGTTCCGACAGTTCGAACAGTTCATCGCTGATTGCGATGTAAGCGAGGGCGATCGGATGACGCAAACAGCATTCGGGCGCCGCCTGAGCGCGCTCGGCATCGGCACAATTCGCGCGGGTGCTGCTGGTCGGGTCGATCGGGTCGGAATCCGCCTCAAGGACGGGCGGCAGATCGCTTGCGTGAATGCTGACAATGGGACCGGCGACCTGTTCGCCGCCGCGCCATGACCGCGCCGCGCCGCCGCCTCTCGCCCTTCCCTCCCTACTGTTCGGGCACTGTTCAACAACTGTTAGATGCGGCTGTCACCGCGTGGCCTGGCCATATGCATCCGGGGGATGAAGGCGAGATTTCGGAGATTTCGAACAGTTTCCGAACAGATGGTCGAACGGTTGCCCGAACAGACAAAAGAGCGCGTTTCTGCGGGTCTCGAACAGTTAGAACAGTTTTCTACCTAATGTGTTCTGTGCGCACGCGCGCCCGCACACAAGGCGACGAAGTTCGAGGGAAACTGTTCAAGGTCGGCGTTAGGCGCGCCAAGGCCAGGGGGGTAGGAGAATCTCGCCAGGGCTATGCCTCTGCTGACCACCGCCCCCCTCACTCAAAGACTTTTTTCTGCGGCGATGAAAATTCGAGGGCCGGGGCCGTGGGCTTCTCGCCCTGGGGAGCCCTAGGAGCGCGCGCGGCGGGGCGGGGCGGCGCGCGAGGTCGCAGGCTGGGAATTGCGCTCTGTGCGGCTCTGGCTGGCGCAGCGCTGGCCTATCGGGGCGGTCTAGGGCGGGGGCGGATCGATGGCCGCCGCTGATCATTATTTCCGCGCGGACCTGCTGGGCGACCGGATCGACCCAAACCATGGGGCGAGGGGGAGGCCGCGCCATGTTGCCACTGCGGCGCTTCGCCTGCGCGTGGCCGAGCTGCGCGCCGAGGGCCTGAGCCAGCCCGCAATCGCCAAGGCGATCGGGATCACCGTGCCGACGCTGATCCTGCACTACCGCGCCGAACTTGGATCGAAATCGAACGCCTGGCGCCGCTGGGCAAGCAAGGAGGAAAACGACAATGGCAGTCCGTGAAGAGGTGGTGCGCGCGGTCGCACAAGACGTTCGGGACGCAATCAACCGGGGGGCGGGCTGCACTGCCACCGGAGGCGAAGTGCTGAAGGCTGTTGCCCTGGTGTTCGGTCAACTGATGTCGAGCCTGCCGCCTGAGGCCGTGGCGGCGTGGATGCGCCGGGAGGCCGCACGGATTGAGGCGCTCGCCCGAACGGTGGCGGTCAACCAAGGCGAGCTGGAGACCCGGCAGTGAGCGCGGATCTACTCGAAGCGGCGCGGGTGCGCGCCATGTTCGCGCAGCTGATCGGCAATCTGGCAACCGCCGGTGTCGCTGCGCCGGTGATCGGGACGGGCGCATTGCTGGCGCTGATCGAGTTCATGATGCTCAACCAGGGCGTCGAGCC
>JAKPHK010000084.1 GCA_029550345.1 Pseudomonadota bacterium | reverse complement strand
CCGTGATAGGTATAGCGCCCGCCCCGCCCGGCCTCGACCACCTCAAAACGCGGATCGAGCAGCTCGCCCGCCGCCGCGCTTGTTCCGGCGGTATAGACCGGGGGATGTTCCAGCAGCCAGATCAGCTCATCCGCGCTGCCTTCAGCGATCGCGGCATTGCGCAGCGTCATCTCCTCCAGCGCCCGGGTATAGGGCACCGGCGCGGTTTCGCGGCGCAATTCGATTCCATCGGGCAAGACAATGTCCATCACGCGTTGCGTGGCGGCAAATGCTGTGGTTATCAAGGGGGAGCAGCAAAAGGGATGCCCGCACGATGAAGCTTGATACCGCCGCCGCCTGGAACGAAGCCAGTGCGATGGTTTCCGCCAATCGCGAAGTTCTGGTGATCCTGGCCGGAGCCTTCTTTCTGCTGCCGGGGCTGGCGCTGGAACTGTTCCTGCCAAAACCGCCCGAAACTCCGGCCGAGAATCTGGATGCCGCACTGGAAGTGCTGCGGACCTTCTGGGCGATGGCGGCCCCGTGGTTCCTGGCTTCAATCCTGATCCAGACGCTGGGGCAGCTCACCATCACCCGGCTGGTCGGGGGTCAGGGCCGGGCAACCGTGGGCGAGGCGCTGCGCGAAGGGCTGGCCGGACTGCCAGTCCTGATCCTGGTGCAACTGCTGCTGGGGCTTGGCTGGGCGCTGATCGGCGGGATCATGGTCGGTGCACCCGCCGCCGCCGGATCGATCGGCCTTGCGGTGCTGTTCGGCCTCATCCTGCTGGGCGTCGCGCTGTGGATCGGCGCGCGGCTCAGCCTGATCCTGCCCCTGATCGCGATCGAAAGGCAGCGCAATCCGCTGACCATTCTGGGCCGGTCATGGCAACTGACCAAGGGCAACGCCGGGGCGATCCTGCTGTTCCTGGTGCTGGTCGTGGTGGTCGCGGTGGTGCTGGCCGTGGTCGCATCGGCGGTCGGCGGAACTGTCGCGACGCTGCTGATCGGCGAACACGGCGGCGCGATCACCGCGGGCGTTCTTTCGTCGTTGCTGAGCGCACTGGTCACGCTTTACGTGACCGCGATGCTGACCGCGATCTACCGCCATCTGGGCGGTCAGGCGGACCCGCAAATGCCGGACGTGTTCCGCTAGGCGGCGTGGAGCGTTATTCCTTCCAGCCCCAGAACAGCTTGCAGGGCAGCACGTTCAGCGGCTCATAACCCTGATCGATGTGGGTGAAGTGCTTGGCCATGAAATCGCGGGCCCGCGAATTGAACTGATAAACCAGAAACGCCCCGCCGGTCCGCAGCACCCGGTGAGTGGCTGAGGCAATCGCCGGACCGACTCCATCGGGCAGGGTCGAAAAGGGCAGGCCGGACAGCACGTAATCGGCGTGGGAATGGCCGTGAGCGCGAACGATCTCTTCGACGTCGGCGGCCGATCCCAGCACCGGGACAAAGCGGCTGTCGCTGATCGTGGTCTTGAGGTAGTCGATATAAAGCGGGTTGGTATCGATCACCAGCAACATACCGTCACGCGGCAGGCGTTCCAGCACCGGGCGGCAGAAGGTGCCGACGCCGGGGCCATATTCAACAAACAGCTTGCACTCATCCCACTTCACCGGCGCCAGCACCTTGGCGATGGTGAAGCGCGATGAGGGGATGATCGATCCGACCATCACCGGATGTTCGAGAAAACCCTGAAGGAATACACCCCAGGGCCCCATGGCGCGTTTGATCCGGCGTTTGATACGAAGGGGCAGCGGCTCGTGAGCGAGCTCTGAGGGATTCATGCGGTGTCGCAATCCAATGGTTATCGCTGTGCCTGCCTTCACAAATTTGACCGACCATTGCAAGCAGCGAGCGAGAGGATTAGCGACGAATCGATGAGGATCGGGACTCCAGTCGATCCGGGGGACAACCCGGGCGCCACATCCAGCTTGCCGGGCTGGCGGGTCGCGCTGTTGTTTACTGTTGTTCTGGTGACAGCGGCAGGTAATACCGCAATGCAATCGGTCATGCCCTCGATCGGCACCGCCTTGAAGGTAGAGGACTTCTGGATCAGCCTGGCCTACACTTGGTCGGCCCTGCTGTGGATGCTGTGCGCCCCGATGTGGGCCCGCCGATCGGACCGGCGCGGACGCAAGGCCATGATGGGTATCGGCCTTATCGGTTTCATTTTCAGCTTCGGCCTGTGCGGACTGGCCCTGTGGCTGGGACTGCATGGGGTGATCGGCGGGATCGGCACCTTGCTGCTGTTTGCGCTGTTCCGCTCGCTCTATGGCGGGTTCGGATCAGCCGCGCCGCCGGCGGTCCAGGCCTATGTCGCCAGCCGCACCAGCCGCGCCGAACGGACCCAGGCGCTTTCGCTGATCTCGTCCAGCTTCGGCCTTGGCACGGTGATCGGCCCGGCCCTGGCGCCTTACTTCATTGTCCCCGGCCTGGGGCTGGTCGGCCCGTTTGCCGCCTTTGCCGTGATTGCCGTGGTGGTGCTGGTGGCACTGCGGATCTGGCTGCCCGACGATACCCCTGCCTATGCCGCGCGTGGGCGGATCGTTGCCGCACCGTTCAGTGCCAACTCCAACACCGCCGATGACAGCAGCAGCAACGGCGACGACGACGATGAAAGCGAAGCGCCCGAAGTGCCGCGGCTTTCCTGGTTCGATGCGCGGACGCGGCCATGGCTGCTGGCGGGGTTGCTGGGTGGCCATGCCCAGGCTGCAGTGATGGGGCTGATCGGCTTTCTGGTGCTTGACCGGCTCGGCCTCAGGGCAACGCCCGATCTTGGGGCGGCGCCGATCGGGCGGATCCTGATGATCGGGGCCGGTGCCACCCTGCTGGCGCAATGGGGGCTGATCCCGATGCTGCGGCTTGGGCCAAAAGCATCCTGCCTGACCGGGATCACCGTGGCCGCGCTGGGAACCGCCCTGATCGCCGTGGCACAGGAAGAGCACGGAATTGCCGTAGGGATGGGATTGGCTGCGATGGGCTTTGGCCTGTTCCGGCCGGGCTTCACCGCGGGGGCATCGCTATCGGTCACCCGGGCGGAACAAGGCCAGTCGGCCGGGATCGTCGCCTCGGTCAATGGCGCCGCCTATATTTTCGCACCCGCCATCGCGGTCTGGCTTTACGGCCATTCACCCTGGATCGGTTTCGGAACTATCGGGCTGTTGTGCCTGGCGGTGATCTATGTCGGCGTGCGGCATATGTCGGGCGATGCGGATCTGATCGAAACCCGCCGGACCTGAACAGCCTAGAGAATCTCAAGCACCTTGTCCTGCGGGCGGCACAGCCGCACCCCTTTTTCGGTTTCGACCAGCGGACGTTCGATCAGTTTCGGCTCTGCCGCCATGGCCGCCAGCACTGCGGCATCTCCAGCCCCCGGCAGACCGCGTTCTTCGGCATCGGTGCCGCGCAGGCGCAGGCCCTGTTGCGGGGTAATCCCGGCATCGCGATAGAGCTGGGCCAGCTTTTCCGCGCTGGGCGGCGTAACCAGATATTCGATCACGGTCAGTTCCACCCCGGGCGTTTCCTCAAGGATCGCCTTGGTCTTGCGCGAGGTGCCGCAGGACGGGTTGTGCCAGATGGTCGCTTTCACCGGATCACTCCTTGCTTGGTCACAGGGGCAGGTCGCGGGCTGCCTAACCGCATCGCCGGGGCGTGAAAAGGGGCTGCGCGAAATTAGCGCTTGCCATTGCGAACGATTCGCATTAGCCGCCAATTCGCTTTTGCAACTCATTATCAATAAGGATCCCATGTCACGCCCTTCGCCCTCCGTCCGCCTGATCCTTGCCGCCTCTGCCGCGATCGTTCCGATCAGCTGGGCCGCACCCGCCTTTGCGGAGGATGAGGCCGCACCGATCACCGTTTACGGGCGGTCCGAAGGCTATGGCATCGACCAGACCAGCACCGCCACCAAGACCGACACGCCGGTGATCGACGTGCCCCAGTCGATCGCGGTGATCAGCCGCGAACAGATCGACGACCAGGGCCTGTCCACGCTGGGCGATGCGCTGCGCTATGTGCCCGGCGTCACGCTTGGTCAGGGCGAAGGCCACCGCGATCAGGTAACCCTGCGCGGGCAAAGCTCGACTGCCGACTTCTTCATCGACGGCATCCGCGATGACGCGCAATACTACCGCCCGCTCTACAACATCGAACGAATCGAGGTGCTCAAGGGCTCCAACGCGCTGATCTTCGGGCGCGGCGGCGGCGGCGGGGTGATCAACCGGGTCACCAAGGCCCCCGGGTTCGACCAGTCACGGATCGCCCTGTCCGGCGGGGTGGACAGCTTTGGCGCATGGTCGGTCGCAGCCGATCTCGACACGCCGCTGGGCAGCGGCCTGGGCCTGCGGCTCAACGCCACCTATGAGGAATTCGACAATCACCGCCAGGACTATGCCGGGCACTTTGCCGGGGTGAACCCCACGATCGGCGCCCGGATCGGAGAGGATACCACCCTCTCGCTGGCCTATGAATATGGCGAGGACCGCCGCCTGACCGATCGCGGCGTGCCTTCGCGCGGCGGCCTGCCGCTGACCGGGTATGACGATACCCTGTTCGGCTCCACCGCTACCAATTACAGCGAAGTGACCGCCCACATCGTCCGCGGCCGGATCGACCACCGCTTTTCCGATAGCCTCAGCGTCAACGCATCGGTCCAGTTCGCCGATTACGATAAGTTCTATCAAAACGTCTTTGCTTCCAGCGCGGTCAGCAGCACCGATACCCTGACGCTTTCGGCCTATAACAGCGGCACGCAGCGCCAGAACCTGATCGGCCAGGGCAACCTGATCTGGAAGGGCGAAACCGCCGGAATAGGCCACGCCCTGCTGCTGGGATTTGAAGCCGGCGATCAGACCACCCTTTCAGACCGCCGCACCGGTGTGTTCCCATCGGGTTCGACCGTCAGCCTGGCACAGACCATTACCATCCCGGCGGTGACCTTCCCCAATCTGACCAGCAACGCCCGGTCCGATGCCAGCTTCTGGTCGGTCTATGCCCAGGATCAGATCGACATCGGCGATCATCTGAAGCTGGTGGCCGGGCTGCGCTATGACCGGTTCGAAATGGACTCGACCAACTACATCTCGGGCTTTGCCGGGCAGCGCAGTGATGGCAAATGGTCGCCGCGTGTTGGCCTGATCGTGAAGCCACAGGAAAATGTCTCGATCTACGCCAGCTACACCAAGAGCTTCCTGCCGCAATCGGGTGACCAGTTCTCGGTGCTCGATGCCACCACCGAAACCCTGGCCCCGGAAGAGTTCCGCAACCTCGAAGCTGGGGTGAAGTGGGACATCACCCCCGGGCTGGCCCTCACCGGCGCGGTCTTTCGGCTGGATCGCAGCAACACCCGCGCCACCGATCCGATCAGCGGCGATGTGGTGCTGACAGGCAAGAACCGGGCCGAGGGGATCGAATTCTCACTGGTTGGACAGGTGACCTCCGCCCTCTCGCTGTCGCTGGGCTATGCCCTGCAGGATGGCGAGATCCGCAGCACCACCACCGCCGCCCCTGCCGGACGCAAGCTGGCCCAGCTGCCGCGCCACCAGGCATCGGCCTGGGGGCGCTATAACCTGACACAGCGTTTCGGGTTCGGGCTCGGGGTGATCCACCAGTCAAGCCAGTGGGCCACGATCAGCAATGCCGTGCGCCTGCCCGCCTTCACCCGGATCGATGCAGCCGTCTTTTATGAAGCGAGCGACAATCTGACGCTGCAGCTCAATGTCGAGAACCTGACCGACACCGACTATTTCCCCAGCGCCCACACCGATAACAACATCACCACCGGCAAGCCGCTGAACGCGAAACTGACCGCGCGGCTCAAGTTTTAATCAGCCTTGATCGCCGGAACCGCCCGGGCCGCATCTTCGGGTGCGATGCCCGGTGCTGGGGCGGCGCTGATGGTCTCGATCCGGCGGGCAACGCGGCCTGCTCGCTGAATTGCCCGGACCAACCGGGGATAGACCCCGCAGCGGCACAGGTTGGGTACGGCGGCGACAATATCCTCTGGCGTGGGATCGGCATTGCGCGCCAGCAGCGCGGCGGCGGCAATTGCGATGCCCGGGGTGCAGAACCCGCACTGGATCGCCTGCTCGGCAACCAGTGCCTGCTGCACCGGGTGCGAACGATCGGCCGAAAGCCCCTCGATCGTGGTTACACTGCGCCCCTCGACCTCGGCCAGGGTGACCAGGCACGAACGCAGCGCCTCGCCATCGATCAGCACCATGCAGGCGCCGCAATCCCCCACCCCGCAGCCGTACTTGGTTCCGGTAAGGTTGGCGGCATCGCGCAGCGCCCACAGCAGCGGGGTCTGCGCGTCCATCTTGAATTCGACCGGGCGGCCGTTGACGGTCAGTCGGGACATGGCTGCGATCCGGTCAATCGCGCCACGAACGGTCGATCCGGTCGATCTGCCGGACCCAGGCCTCAAAATCGGTCGCGCCGGGCTGGGTGCCGGGGATCGCTGCCTCGTGGAGGTCGCGGTGGTGCACCGCAACCACTTCGTCGGGCACAACGATCGCTTGACCCGCCGCCATGGTGGCGAGCTGAATTTCGCAGGCGCGTTGCAGCGCCCAGTGCTGAACAAAGATTTCCGGGATTGAGCGCCCCAGGATCACCGGGCCGTGGTTCCTCAGCATCAGGATGCGCTTGTCACCCAGGTTCTCGACCAGCCGTGCGCCCTCTTCGGCCCGGACGGTGATTCCTTCGAAATCGTGATAGGCGATCCGCCCGAAGAAGTTGCAGGCATAGAAATTGACCGGTTGCAGCCCGCCTTCCAGACTGCACACCGCCATCGTTGCGGTGGTGTGGCTGTGGCAGATTGCATGGGCCCAGGGGATGTGGCGGTGGAAATAGCCGTGCTGGGTGAACCCGGCCTTGTTGACCGGATAGGGGCTGCCATCCAGCGTGTTGCCGTCAATGTCGATCTTGACGAGGTTTGATGCGCACACCTCGTTATAGAGCAGCCCATAGGGGTTGATCAGGAAGGCCCCCTCCTCACCCGGAACCTTGACCGAGATGTGGTTATAGACCGATTCCGACCAGCCAAGGTGATCGAAGATCCGATAGCAGGCGGCCAATTGCAACCGGGCCTGCCATTCCTCGGCACTGCAATCAAGGTTGCGGGAATGGGTGCTGATCTGGGTGGCCATGGCGCTCTCCGGTTGCTTTTCGCTACCCACCCTATGCTGATTATCGGCCGATGGAAATCCGCAATCCGGCCCAAATCGTGCGCGGCGCGCCCAGATCGATCGATCCGGCCTGGTTGCGGGTAACAATCGTTTCGTCGGTCAGGTTCTCGGCCCGGAACACCAGACTGGCGCGCGGCGAAAGCGGGACCGCGATCACCGCATCCAGCGTGGTCTGGGCCGGAAGCCGATCGCTCTGCAAATCGTCCTCGAACTGCGAAGAAAGGTGCCGCAGCGTCAGCGCCGCCAGCCAGCCCTTGCCCGGCCGCCAAGACAGGGTTGTGCTCATCGCAAAGACCGGCACCTGCGCCGGGCGCATCCCGTCAAGCCCGGCCGAAGCCCCGCTTGCTTCAACCTTTGCGTCGATCAAAGAAAGCGAACCATCCCAGCTCAGCGTTCCGACCCTGGCCTTGGCAGTCAGCTCGATCCCGCGCGAATGGACCGCATCGACATTGCGCCGTTCACGCAGGTTGGTGCCGATCGTGACATTGGCGATCGCGCCCCTGACCTTGTTGTCAAAGGCCCCGGCCTGAAACTCGAACGCACCCAGCTTCAGATCGAACCCGGCTTCGAACCCGAACAGGTCTTCGTTGGCCAGTGCGGCATTGGCACGGGTGGTGACCGGGAAGACCACGAACGGCCGGTACAGCTCGTTCAGGGTCGGCTGGCGCAGCCCGTTATAGACCGAACCGCGCAGGGTCAGCCGCTCACCCAAGGGCAGCAGCACCCCGCCGCGCAGCGACAGATCCCAGCCGCTACGGTCGGCGAAGCGGTTGTTGACGGTGATCGCCCCGGCGGCGTTGCGCTCCTCGAAATGGCCGTCCCGCACCGACCAGCGATCGAGCCGCGCCGTCCCGGTCAGCCGCAGCGGGCCGAGCGGCTGATCGTACTCACCGTAAAAGCCCAGGTCATCGTTGGTGCCGCCCGCCCGGCGCTGTGCGGTGATCGCCCCGGTCGCCCCGCTATAGGCGGTCTCGGCCATCTCGCCGCTGGCGCGCCGCCAGTCGATCCCCAGCCGCAGTGGGTGATCGCCCCCCAGCGGCGGACGCAATTCGAACTTGCCGCCCAGGCCGGTCGATGGCGTGGTTCGCTGATCGAGCGTCTTGCGGTAACTGCTCGATGAAATCACCACGTTCGAAAAATCGCGCGCCTGAACATAGCCGAGCAGATCGAATTGCCAGTCACCCCGCCCGACCAGCCGCAGTGATGCGTCCTGACCGCTCTGATGGCTGTCCGCCCCGGCAAAACGCAGCGTCCGGCTATCGCCGAACAGCAGCAGGCGGGCCTGCAGTTCCAGATCGGCCGAAACCGGCACCACCCCGCGCAGCGAGGATGACCAGCCATCAAACCGCGCCCGGGTTGAAGCGGGCACTCGCTGCCCCTCGGCCGTGGTCCAGAAACCCTGCCCCCGGTCCCACCGCCCGCTGATCACGGCATAGCCCCGCCCCAGTTGCGGCGTTAGCGTGGCGGAAAGCTCGCTTTCGCCGCGATCGTTGATCGCCAGCGCGGCCTCCGCAGCAGGGAGCTCGGCCGGACCCGCGCTCGCCATTTCGATTGTACCGGCCACGGCCCCGGCCCCGAAGGCGCCGCTTCCTCCGCCGCGGATCACGGTCACCCGCTGCAACCGTTCGAACGGCAGCGCCTGGAACGGGACATGGCCAAAGAACGGATCGGTGACCGGCACCCCGTCAAGCAGCACCAGCGTCCGGCTCGAGGCATTGCCCCCCAGCCCGCGCAGTGTCACCCCCTGCGCGGTCGGGTTGGCCGAGCGGCTGTCAGACCGGCGGAACTGCTGAAACCCGGCGACATCGCCCAGCACGCCTTCGATCCGGCCGGATGCGGTGGCCGCAGCCCGATCCCGCTCGATCACCGAAATGGCATAGGCCTCAAGCAGTTTGGAATTGTCGAGCCCCTGCCCGGTCACCACAATCTCCGGCGCCCGCGCATCCCCGGTCTCCTCGGCCATGGCCGGAGAAGCAAAAAGGCCGATCAGGGCGAGGGAGTGAACCGTGTTTTGGCGCATGAACCCACGAAAGTGGTGCCGCTTACGTGACTCGAACACGTGACCCCATCATTACGAAAGGCTATGCTGCATTGCAGCAAACCGATGTTTTACAACGCATTAGGAGGCCGAATTACCTTCTAAACTGGCGAAACCCACACCCTACCCAAATCGGCAAGGCATTCAGACTTCCCGCTTAGCTGGCGAAAGTGCTTTAGCTCAATAGAAACCTGAAATCCGACCCGGCCCAGACCCGGCCCAACCTCAGCCTTGACCGCATTTCACCGATTCAGCAGTCGCCAGTCTTGTTGTGCGCGTCAATCGGGAGGCTAAGGTCATATTCCTTCAGCCACCATTCCCGGTTTTCGGGGTTGTCGACCGCGCGGTTCCCCAAGCCTTCAATGGATGCGCTCGAAATTATCGAGAATGCGCCACGGATCTTCGAAAGCCACGCAAGCGACGCCTGAAGTTCATGCCATTCAATCGCGTGCTGTTTGCCGTTGATTTCCCAATGGAGCGCAGCAGTCCTATCTTCACCTGCCGCCCAAACACCAATCAACCCGTGACATATCCCATTTCTGACGGCGAGTGGTCCTTGGAGTTTTGCGTGAAGCACCTTGGCCAGCGAAGGGCACAGCGAGGCCGCCGGGTGACCAGCAATCACTGTGCTTTCCCAAGTTCTCAAGAGGCCAGAAAT
>JAKPHK010000059.1 GCA_029550345.1 Pseudomonadota bacterium | reverse complement strand
CGCGGGGAGGGGCTGCCTCCCCCGCCGCATCGTCGGAGAAATCCGTCACTCGGCCGGTAACGCTCCATCGGCGGTTTTGTGCCGGGGATCATGCGGATCGTAGGTCAGCACGCGCCGGCCCAGCCAGGGGCCGACGCGCTTCTCGACGCCGTCGGCAAGGCTGAAGCCCGCCGGAACGATCAGCAGGGTCAGCAGCGTCGACAGCGTCAGCCCGCCGATCACCACCGTGCCCATCGGCGCGCGCCAGCCACCGTCGCCGCCCAGCGAGATCGCGGTGGGCACCATGCCCGCCACCATCGCCACCGTGGTCATCACGATGGGCTGCGCGCGCTTGTGCCCGGCTTCGAGGATCGCCGCCAGCTTGGGCGTGCCCGCTTCCATTTCCTCGATCGCGAAGTCGATCAGCAGGATCGAGTTCTTGGCGACGATCCCGAACAGCATCAGGATCCCGATGAACACCGGCAAGGATACCGGCTGCCCCGCCACGAACAGCGCGATCAGCCCGCCCAGTGGGGCCAGGAACAGCGAGGCCATGTTGACCAATGGCGAGATGAAGCGGTGATAGAGCAGCACCAGCACGGCGAAGACCAGTAGAACGGCAGAGATCAATGCGATCTGGAAGCTGGTGATCAGCTCCTCGAAGATCTCGTCCGAACCGAACGGTTTTTTCCCTACGCCGGCCGGCAGGTTCTGCATGATCGGCAGTTTGTCGATCGCATCCTTGACCGTCCCTTCGACATAGCCCGGGGCGAGGTCAGCACCGACAAAGACGCGGCGCTGCTGGTTATAGCGGCGGATCGAGACCGGGCCGGAACCAAAGGTGATGTCCGCCACCCGGGCCAGCGGGACCGAGCCGCCGGTTGAAGTGGCAACAGGCAGATTCGCGATCACCGAAAGGTCACGGCGGGCATCTTCCGACAGACGCACACGGATCGGAATCTGACGATCCGAAAGCGAGAACTTGGCAGCGTTCTGATCGATATCGCCGATGGTGGCTATGCGGATCGTCTGGCTCAGCGCGGCAGTCGTCACCCCAAGGCTTGCGGCCAGTTCCTGGCGGGGCGTGATGATCAGCTCGGGGCGGCGGGTGTCCGCCGCGATCCGCGGGGCAACCACGCCGGGAACCCCCTTCATCTGCTCGACCAGAACGGTCGCCGCGCTTTCCAGTGCCTCCGAATCCGATCCGGTCAGCATGATCGAAACTGGACGCCCGATTCCCGGAGGACCGGCCTGGAACAGGGCCTGGAAGTTGACCCGGGCATCGGGAACCTTCTGCAGCAGCGGGGTCAGCTCGCGCTCGAACTCCTGACTGGTCTTGTCGCGATCCTTCTTGAGGGTGATGAAAATGCCGCCATTGCCTTCACGCACGCGCTGCTGGATGAATTCAACCTCTGGCCGGTCCTTGATCAAAGCCGCAACCTGATCGGATACGGCCTCGGTCTGTTCAAGCGTGGTGCCGGGTACCATTTCGATCGAAATCCGGCTGAAATCACTGTTCTGTTCGGGGAACAGCTGCTGCGGCAGAACCGCGAACAGCACGCCGGACAGGACCAGCGCGAACAACGCCACGCCCAGCATCCACACCCGGTGATCACGCAGCCGCGCGCCAAGGCGCCGCGCCATGAACCGGCTCCAGGCAAAGAACCCGTGGTCGCGCTGGCCGATCGCCAGGTTGAGGAGCGCCATCAGCAAGGTCTGGATCAGCAAAACCAGACCGAAGGCAATCGGTGCACCGAAGACCAACGAGGAAAGGACCATGCCGACGCTCGGCCCTTTGGCCACTTCGCCCAGTTTGGGCGCAGCGTTCAGGATGAACGGAGACAGGAACACAAAAACGGCAGCGAGGGCGGGGAGGATATAGTAGCCCGCCGATGCCCCGACAGTCTCAATGCGGGCCCGCATCGCCTTGGCCTTGCGGTCGTCGAGGCTGAAATGCAGCAGGCGGTCATAGCGGTCCATCCACTTGCCCTTGCCGTGTTCGGCCGGGCCGGCAGACTTCAGGAAATAGGCCGCGATCATGGGGGTGATCATGCGGGCCACGGCAAGGCTGATCAGCACCGAAACCACGACGGTCCAGCCGAAGTTGAAGAAAAACTGCCCGGGAATCCCCGGCATCAGCCCCACCGGCAGGAACACGGCGACAATCGAGAACGTGGTGGCAACCACCGCCAGCCCGATTTCATCGGCGGCATCGATCGAGGCCTGATAGGCGCTTTTGCCCATTCGCATATGCCTGACGATATTCTCCACCTCAACGATGGCATCGTCCACCAGAACCCCCGCAACCAGGCCAAGCGCCAGCAGCGACATCTGATTCAGGGTAATCCCCAGCATATCGATGAACCAGAATGCCGGGATCGCCGACAGCGGAATGGCGATCGCCGAAATCATCGTTGCGCGCCAATCGCGCAGGAAGAAGAACACCACGACAACCGCCAGGATCGCACCTTCGACCATCGAGGCGATCGAGCTGTGATACTGCTCCTTCACATAGGGCACTGTGGTGAACAGCTTGGTGAACTTGATCCCTGGCTTCTCCGCTTCAAGCTGTTCGAGCCGGGCGACGGCAGCATCATAGACGGCAACGTCCGATTCCCCGCGGGCACGGGAAATGCTGAAGGTGACAACCGACTTCCCGTCGGTCTTGCCGAGCGAGGTGACTTCGCCGTAGCTGTCTGTGACCCTGGCAACATCGGCAAGCTTGATGACCCGGCCGCTGCCCAGCGGAATGTCGATCTGGGAAAGGTCAAAGGCGGTCCGATTTGAACCGAGCACGCGGACCGACTGGCGCGATCCCCCGATTTCGGAGCGCCCGCCCGCCGCGTCAACGTTGAGCTGGCGCAGCACCTGGTTGATCTGGGCCGCAGTTACGCCCTGGGCCTGCATCTTCGCCGGATCGAGAATTACGGTGATTTCGCGGTCAACCCCGCCGCCGCGCTCGACCTGCGCCATCCCCGGCACGCCGAGGAGAACCTTGGTAACCGTATCGTCGACGAACCATGACAGCTGCTCAAGCGTCATGTCGTCCGCCTTGACCGAGAAATAGCCGATCGATTCGCTCGAAACTTCGACCTTGAAGACCTGTGGTTCAAGAATCCCGTCGGGCAGGTTGCCCCGGGCCTGATCGACGGCGTTCTTCACATCGTTCAGCGCTTCGATGATATCGGTGCCAATACGAAATTCGACTGACGTTTCGCTGACCCCTTCGCGCGCGGTCGAACTGATGTTCTGAACGCCCTGAATCGTGCGGAGTGAGGATTCGATCTTCTGGGTGATCTGATTTTCGATCTCGCTCGGCGCGGCGCCGGGCTGGCTGATCGCGACGATCACCATCGGAAATTCGATATCGGGATCGTTCTGCACCTTCATCTGCGAGAAGGTGACCATTCCGGCCAGCATCAGGCCCAGAAACAGGACAATCGGCACCACCGGGTTGCGAATGCACCAGGCCGAGATGTTGCGAAAGCTCATGCCGCGCGCTCCGTTTCCCGGGTCACTTCTTGGCGCTGACGGGCTGGATCGTCTCGCCCGGCTGGAGGAAACCGCCAGCCCGCAGCACTACGCGCTCGCTCCCGTTCAGCCCTTCGATAACCGCCACGCCGTTGGGGGTGATCATGCCGGTCTTGACCGGCTGACGGCGGACCTTGTTGTCCTTGTCCACCACATAGACATAAGAACCCTGCCGGTCTGACAGCAGCGCGGATTCGGGCAGCATCGGTGCAACCAGCGAGCCCGACTTGATGACGACCGAGGCGAAACCGCCCGGGCGCAGTTCCGGCGCATAGGCCAGCGCGATCCGGGCGATGCCCTGGCGGCTGGTGGGATCGATCACCGGGGCGATCTGCCAGACCTGCCCGGTAAAGCTGCGGTTGCCGCCAACCGGCACGACTTCGGCGCTGACGCCCGGAGCAAGCGAGGCAAGGTCGGTTTCGCCCAGCATCGCCCGCAGCTCCATCTCACCGCCCTTGGCCAGCCGGAACAACACACCCGAACCGGCGCTTACCACCTGGCCGGGTTCGATCTTGCGTTCGAGCACCAGCCCGGCAGCGGGGGCAACCACGTTAAGACGGCGCATCTGCGCGCCAAGCACGCCGACCTGAGCCCCAGCCACGCGCACCTGGGCAACGGCCGCATCGCGGGTAGCGGTCAGCCGATCGACATCGGCCTTTGAGACGAAACCCTTGTCAACCAGCTTGAGCGCACGGTCGAGGTTCGACTGGGCAAGCCGGGCATTGGCGCGGGCTACTTCGACCTGAGCGACCTGGCTGGCTTGCTGCTGGCTCTGGACCGAACGATCGATCACCGCCAGGACCTGCCCTTCGCGGACCCACTGGCCTGGCTCAACCAGAACCGAAACCACCTGCCCGCCTTCACCGGCAATGCCAACCGGCAGTTCGCGCCGCGCAGCCAGGGTGCCGGTGGCGTTGATCGTACCTTCAACCGTCGCGCGGCCGGGGGTGACCACGGTGACGACGGGCGCCTGCTCCTTTGTATCGTCTTCAGCCTTGGTTGCGCTGGTACGGCTGACGTACCAGGCAATTCCGATCAGCAACAGAACGACTGCCAGGGCAAGGATGATCAGGTTGCGCTTTGACCGGCGGTCTTCAACCCCGCCGTCCAGCAAGGGATTGCCATCCTCGATCTGCGCCGCCCCAATTCCGGATTCGAAATTCATCGTCAATTCGCCTTCGCCCCAGGTCCGCGCCGTGCACCGTTGCCGCGGCGCGGAGAGCCATATACTGACTGTGTTACTATGCTAAATCACCTACCGCAAGCCCCCGGTACATCGGAGCAATACGGTCACGACCAGGCAGCAGGCATAGGCCGGGCACTATCTGAGGGCAATGCGAAGCTCGGCAGACCGCCTAGCCGGATCGGCCAACGGCAAGCGCACAAAACACAACGGCCGGGGTAGGCCCATGCCTGCCCCGGCCGTCCTGGCCCCCGATCCTGTTCGGATCAGTACTTCAGCTGACGCTCGTAGAGATCGCGGTAATGCTGGATCCGCGTTACCCGCAGGCCCTGCATCCCCGAGCGATCCACTGCGCGCTGCCACGAGGCGAACTCTTCCAGGCTCAGCCCATAGCGTTCGCACACCTCGTCGATCGTTAGCAGGCCGCCATTGACGGCCGCAACGACTTCGGCCTTGCGGCGCACCACCCAGCGGGTCGTGCTCGGCGCAGGCAGCGAATCAATCGTGAGCGGTTCGCCAAGCGGACCGATTACCATCGCGGGTCGAATTTTCTGGTTTTCGATCATCATTGTCCTCGGCCACCGGTTTTCGCGTCTCCGGCGGTGAAGTCTTCAATGCCAGCAGCACATTTGCCATCTGCTAAATCAGTTGGGTTAACGGCGCGTGAGGCATTACCCACGGCGGAAATCCCAGCCTTCCAGTTCGCAAACCCGCCCGCCGCGACGAAATCGCCGGTGGCGGAACGGACGATCTCTGCCGCAGCGGCGTGCGCCGCGCTGAGCCGCGCGTGCAGCTCAGCCCAGTCAACTGTGGGCATTTCGGCCAGCGGCGAGGGCGGTGCGACCCGGTCCCTCAGGCTGGCCATAAGATCATTTGCGATGTCCATGGACCCGATCTCTAGAGAAACAAGGTCAAGATCGGGTAAAGCCCGGCTTTACCGCCTGTTGACAATGCTTACCGAATTCCACCCGCCCGGCCCGGCGATCCTTTGCGCCCGCAGCCAAGGCAGTGTAAGGGCGCGCGGCGATGGAAAAGACCCTTGATCCAGCCGATCTGTTTCAGCTTTCCGCGCCGCTGGACGGCAAGCGGATCGTCGTCGCCATGTCCGGCGGGGTCGATAGCTCGGTGGTGGCGGCGCTGGCCGCGCGCAGTGGCGCCGAAACGATCGGCATCACGCTACAACTGTATGATTCGGGCCCGGCCTCAGGGCGCAAGGGGGCGTGCTGCGCGGGGGACGATATCCGCGATGCCCGCGCCGTCGCCGATCGACTGGGCATTGCCCACTATATCGTCGACCACGAAAACCAATTCCGCGAGGAGGTGGTCGAACGGTTTGCCGACGATTATCTGGCCGGACGCACCCCGATCCCTTGCATTCGCTGCAATATGGGGCCGAAATTCACCGACCTTCTGGCCATGGCCCGGGATCTGGGGGCCGATTGTCTGGCGACCGGGCATTACGTGCGCCGTGTGATCGGCCCGGCCGGGCCGGAACTGCACCGCGCACTCGATCCCGCGCGCGATCAGTCCTACTTTCTATATGGCACGACCGAGGCCCAGCTGGATTTCCTGCGCTTTCCGCTGGGCGGCCTGCCCAAGCCGATGGTCCGCGCGATCGCCGAAGCCGAAGGGCTGCGTGTCGCCGCCAAGCCCGATAGCCAGGACATCTGCTTCGTCCCTGATGGCGACTATGCCCGGATCGTTCGCTCGGTCCGGCCCGAAGGCGGCGAACCCGGGGAGATCGTCCAGGCCGAAACCGGCGATGTACTGGGACATCATCGCGGCATCATCCATTACACCGTTGGTCAGCGCCGCGGGCTGGAGATCGGCGGGCAGGCCGAACCGCTATATGTGGTCGCCCTCGACGCCCCCGCGCGCCGGGTTCTGGTCGGCCCGAAGCGGCTGTTGGCAGTGGGCGCGGCGCGGATCGTCGAAACCAACCGGATCGGCCCGCTCCCGGATCAGCCGCTAACCGCCAAGGTCCGCTCACTCGCCAAGCCGGTGCCAGTTACGCTGGATGGGCCGTTTGGCGATGGCGCCGCCTGCACGATCCGCTTTGCCAGCCCCGAATATGGCGTCGCGCCGGGCCAGGCAGCGGTGCTCTATGCCGGAGAGCGCGTCGTTGGCGGGGGCTGGATCGAATCGACCGAGGCGGGGGCGGCTTCGACGGGCTGAACGGGTTCGCGCCAATTCCTGTTTCAGCAGGGCTGCGCAATCAGGCAGCGCCCCGAAACATCGAGATCGCCGATCCTTTGCGCCAGCGCACATTCGCCCGGGCGTACCGGCTGGCCTGCGACGGCAGTATCCGAATCGATCGGAATCACCAGCAGCGGCCCGGTATAGCGGGCTGCGGTCGCCGCATCAGGCACGCCATCGAGCCGGTCGAGCCGGAAATGCGGCCCATCAACCAGCGTTGCACTGCCCTGCTCCGGCACCAGATGGTGCAGCGCCCCGGGATAAGGCTCGCCCCGCGCCACCGCCATCCCGGCATCGAGGTGCAATTCGCGCGGACGGCCATAGTCATAGAGACGGTAGGTAATGTCGCTGTTCTGCTGAACTTCGATCAGCGCGATCCCGGCCCCGATCGCATGGACCGTGCCCGCCGGGATATAGAAGAAGTCGCCCGGCTGGACCGGGTGCCAGGTCATCAGCGCCTCAATACTGCCATCCAGCGCCGCAGCGCGCATTTCATCTGCGGACAGCGCTCGATCAAACCCGATCCCCAGCCGCGCGCCCGGCTCGGCATTCAGCACCAGCCAGCATTCCTCTTTGCCGCGGTGGCCCGCAGGCGCCTGGGCATCGGACGGGTGAACCTGAACCGACAAGGCCTGGCTGGTGAAAATATATTTGACCAGAAGCTGATCAAGCGCGGCGGGCGGATCGAACCAGACCTCACCGATCCGCTGGCCTTCGGGCGCGACGAACGGCGCGGGCAGCGATTCCCGCCCCCACGGACGTTCGACCATCAGGGCTGGCAGCAGGACACTCACTGGTTGACCGCACCGCTAAGCTTGCCGACCAGCTGGGCTCCGGCCCGGGTGGTGACCAGCACCTCATCACCGTCAACCACGATCACCACATCTTCCAGCCCGATCGCCGACACGCGCGGGCCATCGGTTTCAATCAGGACGTTGCGGCACCCCACCAGATCGGCAGTTCCGGTGACGCTGTTGCCCTCCTCATCCCGATCCCGCGCGACCAGCAGGGCATCCCAGTTGCCGATATCGGACCAGCCCATGTCGGCCGGAACCATTGCCGCACGGGCGGTGTTTTCCATCACCGCATAATCGACCGATTCGCTTTCGATCCGCGCAAACGCATCGGCGCCGGGGTAAAAGCGCGATCCATCGCTGTGTCCTTCGGCCACGGCGGCACGGGCCTGGGCGGCGATCGCCGGACGATGCGCCGCCAGCTCGGCCAGGAAAGTGCCGACGCGGAAGGCGAAGATCCCGCCGTTCCAGGCATAGCCGCCATCGGCAAGGAACTGCCTGGCCCGATCCAGATCGGGCTTTTCGACGAACCGCGCGACCTTGAAGCCCAGATCGCCAATCGCCTCGCCGCGCTGAAGATAACCGAAACCGGTCTCTGGCGCCTTGGCCTCGATCCCGAAGGAGACCAGCCAGCCTTCGCGCGCGAGTTCGGCGGCGGCCAGGGCGGCGCGCTGGAAAGCAGACCTGTCGGCGATGTGGTGGTCGCTTGGGCAGACCAGCATCACCGCATCCTCGGGCAGGCGCAGCGCGGCCAGCGCGATCGCTGCGGCGGTGTTGCGGGCCGAAGGCTCGACAATCACCTCGCCGCCGACCCCGGCGGGCCACTGCGCCTCAACGTGTTCAAGATGGGCGGTTCCGGTCACCACGATCGGCGCGGCGAAACCGGCGGAGGGCGGGCAACGGTCCAGCGTGGCTTCAAACAGCGTGCCGGTGCCGACCAGCGGCAGGAACGGCTTGGGCTTTGTCGCACGGCTGCGCGGCCACAGACGGGTGCCGCTGCCGCCGCACAGGACCACCGGATGAATTGCAGTTTCGCTCATAAGAGGTGCGCCTAGCACAAGTTCTTGATCAAGGGGTTACTCAGTCCTGCCAGGGTTCGAGCTGGCAGCCCGGCCCTTCGTGATAGACTGCGGTTTCGCTCGCCAGCAGGGGAAAACGCGCGGTCACGCTTTTGGCCTTGGCATCCTCTGACAGGGTGATCAGGCCCATCCCTGGTTCGAAATCCTTGCGGCAATCGCCCAGTTCGCGCCCGCCGACAAAGCGGCACGAGCAGGCAACCCGCGCGCCATAGGCGGCTCCGGCATGGGCATAACCTGAAACGGTCGGCCCATAGACGCCCCCCAGCACACCCAGCGCAGCCAGTCCGATCAGCAGCGCCCGGCGGCGCCAGGGCGATCGGGTCGCGGGGTTCTGTTTGACGGTTGCCATTGTCGAGCCTTTGGGCAAGGGAAGCAGGCACCATGCCCGCGCGCCGCTTGTCCCTTATCCTTCCGTTGCTTGCTCTGCCAGCCCTGATCGGATGTGGCGCAAGTGGAGATGGCGCGCCCGCTGCCCCGCCGCCACTGAGCGAGGCAGCGCTGAAGGCCGTGGTGGACAAGCCCGGGGTCAACCGGGAAAGGCTGGCGCGCGCGGTCGATGCGCTGTTCAGCGCCGACGAAACCGCCGAAACGCGCGCGGTTCTGGTCCTGCACAACGGCCGGATCGTGGCGGAACGGTATGCCCCCGGATACCATGAAAACACCCGGTTCGTGTCCTGGTCGATGGCCAAGACCGTCACCGCGGTGATGATCGGCCAGCTCGTCGCCGACGGGCGGCTGCGGCTGGATGAAAGCGTCGGCATTCCGGCCTGGCAGCGCCCCGGCGATCCACGCGGCGAGATTACGCTGCGCCAGCTGCTGCAGATGCGCTCGGGCCTGCGCCATACCGAGGCCGGGGACCCGCCCTTCGAAAGCGACGAGGTGCGGATGCTGTTCCTTGACGGGCGGGACGATATGGCCGCCTATGCCGAAGCCCAGCCGCTTGAGGCCGATCCCGGCGCCAAGTTCGAATATTCCAGCGCCACCACGGTGATCCTGGCCGATCTGGCCGCCCGCTCGCTCACCGCCAGCGCCGATCCTGGCGAACGGATGCGGCTGGTGCGCGACTATCTGCGGACCCGCCTGTTCGAACCGTTGGGGATGAAAAGCATGGTCCCCGAGTTTGATGCGGCGGGCACGTTGATCGGCGGCAGCCTGGTCCATGGAACGCTGCGCGATTGGGGCAGGTTCGGCGAATTCCTGCGCAATCGCGGTGCGATCAAGGGCGCACAGCTGGTTCCCACCACCTGGATCGATTTCATGACCAGCCCCAGCCCGCGCAATCCGGGCTACGGCGCGCAGCTGTGGCTCAACCGGCCGCAGCAGGATGGCGAGGTGTTCTGGCCCGGCGCGCCGGAATCGACCTTTTCGATGAATGGGCACCTGGGCCAATATGTCGTGGTCAGCCGCGACAACGGCGTCGTGGTGGTCAGGCTGGGCAAGACCCAGGACAATCTGCGCAAGCCGGTCCACTCCGCCGTGGCCCGGATCGTCACCCTCTTCCCCAAAGGACCAGTCACTTGACCGAGAAGACCGCACTCATCACCGGGATAACCGGGCAGGACGGGGCCTATCTGGCGCGGCTGCTGCTGGAAAAGGGCTATCGCGTCCACGGGATCAAGCGGCGCGCCTCCTCTTTCAACACCGCGCGGATCGACGAGATCTATGAAGATCCGCACGCACCCGATCCCAAACTGACGCTGCATTATGGCGACCTGACCGATTCGACCAACCTGATCCGGGTGGTGCAGGAAACCCAGCCTGACGAAATCTATAACCTGGCCGCGCAGAGCCACGTCGCGGTCAGTTTCGAAACGCCGGAATATACTGCCAATTCCGATGCCCTGGGCACCCTGCGCCTGCTTGAGGCGATCCGCATCCTGGGGCTGGAAAAGAAGACCCGGTTCTATCAGGCCTCTACCTCGGAGCTTTACGGGCTGGTGCAGGAGGTTCCGCAGCGCGAAACCACGCCGTTCTATCCGCGCAGCCCCTATGCCGCGGCCAAGCTCTATGCCTACTGGATCACGGTCAACTACCGCGAGGCCTATGGCATTCATGCCTCCAACGGGATCCTGTTCAACCACGAAAGCCCGCTGCGCGGCGAAACCTTTGTGACCCGCAAGATCACCCGCGCGGCAGCGGCGATCGCGCTGGGACGGCAGGATGTGCTGCACCTCGGCAATCTCGATGCCCAGCGCGACTGGGGCCACGCCCGCGAATATGTCGAGGGGATGTGGCTGATGCTTCAGCAGGACGAAGGCGATGACTATGTCCTGGCCACCGGGGTCACCACCACGGTCCGCCAGTTTGTCGAATGGGCCTTCGCCGATGCCGGGATCGAGCTGGAATGGCGTGGCAGCGGGATCGACGAGCAGGGATTTTGCCGCAAGACCGGCGCACTGCGGGTGGCGATCGACCCGCGCTATTTCCGTGCCACAGAGGTCGATCTGCTGATCGGCGATCCCAGCAAGGCGCATCAGAAGCTGGGCTGGCAGCACAAGACCGCAGTGCGCGACCTGGCCCGGGAAATGGTTCTGGCCGATCTGGAAACCATGAAGACCGCCAGCGTCGGGCTGGGTGGCTGAACCGATGTACGATCTGGCGGGCAAGCGGGTCTGGGTGGCCGGGCACAACGGCATGGTCGGTGCGGCTATCGCCCGGCGGCTGGAACAGGAACAGTGCGATGTTCTGACGGTTGACCGCCAGACCCTTGACCTGACCGATCAGCGCGCCGTGCTGGGCTGGATGCACAATACCCGGCCGCAAGCGGTGTTCCTGGCGGCGGCGCGGGTTGGCGGAATTCACGCCAATGCCACCCAGCCGGTCGATTTTCTGCGCGACAACCTGCTGATCGAAACCGCGATCTTTACCGGAGCCGAATCGGTCGGGGTGGAGAAACTGCTGTTCCTGGGATCATCCTGCATCTACCCCAAACTGGCCGAACAGCCGATCCGCGAGGAAGCCCTGCTGACCGGCCCGCTTGAGCCGACCAACGAATGGTACGCGATTGCCAAGATCGCCGGGATCAAGCTGGCCCAGGCCTATCGCCAGCAGTTCGGGTGCGATTTCATCAGCGCCATGCCGACCAACCTTTATGGCCCTGGCGACAATTACGACCCGCTTGGCAGCCACGTCCTGCCGGCGCTGATCCGCAAGGTGCACGAAGCCAAGGCCAGCGGCAGCGCAGTGACGGTCTGGGGCACCGGCAGCCCCTTGCGCGAATTCCTCTATGTTGACGATTGCGCCGATGCCTGCCTCCACCTGATGAAGCGCTATTCGGATGGGCTGCACATCAATGTCGGTTCGGGTGAGGAGATTTCGATCCTCGATCTCACCCGGCTGGTAATGGAGGTGCTGGGGCACGACGGCGAAGTGCTGCTTGATCCATCGAAGCCCGACGGGACGCCGCGCAAACTGATGGACAATTCGCGGCTCAAGGCGATGGGCTGGGCGCCGCAGGTGTCGCTGCGTGAGGGTGTCGCGCGGGCCTATGCCGCGTTTCTGGCCGGGGACGGGCGGAACATCTAGCGATTGGCGAGCAGGTCTTCCGAAGACAGGTCCTTGGGGTCGATATGGCCTTCAGGATCGGGATGGATCAGGATCTCAAGCCCCGGAAATTCGCCGTGCAGGATTGCCTCAACCTCGTCCATCACCACGTGGGCCTGCCGGATCGTCATGTCGGGATCGACTGCAAGGTGAAACTGCACGAAATCGCGGTCCCCCGAAGTGCGGGTGCGCAGATCGTGCAGGCCCTTGATCTCGGGATGGCGGGCCACCGCCTCAAGGAAGGCGGACTTGCGTTCCTCGGGCCATTCGTGGTCCATCAACTGCTCGATCGCGGCCTGAGACGCGCCCCAGGCGCCCCAGCCCAGCCAGACCGCAATGGCCAGACCGAACAGCGGATCGGCCCCGGAAATCCCGGCATACTGATCCAGCACCAGCGCCGCGATCACCGCCAGGTTAAGCAGCAGATCGGACTGGTAGTGGACATGATCAGTGCTGATTGCCAGGCTCTTGGTGCGGGAAATGACATAGCGCTGCCAGGCCAGCAGGCCGAGCGTGGCCACCATTGCGATCACCGAAACCACGATCCCGCCTTCGGCCTCTTGCGGGCGCGATCCGGCGATCCATTGCTCAATCGCCCGGAACGCCAGACTGAGCGCCGAAATCGAGATCAGCACGACCTGGAACATCGCCGCCAGTGCCTCGGCCTTGCCATGCCCAAAGCGGTGTTTCTCATCCGCCGGCTGCGAAGCGACCCAGACCCCGGCCAGCGTCGCCAGGCTAGCAATCAGATCGAGCACGGTATCGGCCAGGCTGCCCAGCATCGCGATCGACCCGGTCGAGATCACCGCCCAGGCCTTGAGCCCGACCAGCAGCAGGGCAACCGCGATCGAAGCCATGGCGGCGCTGCGATTGAGGGCGGCGGACCCGCTCATGGATAAAGCAGCCGACTGGTCCAGCCACCATTGGCCGCACGTTCGAAGCGGCGGCGTTCATGCAGGCGGAACGGGCGGTCCATCCAGAATTCGAAGGCTTCGGGCACCAGGCGGAAACCGGTCCAGTGCGGCGGGCGAGGAACCGCGCCGATCAGATGCTTCACCGTAACCTTGGCGATACGGGACAGGAACTCCCCGCGCGAGGGCATGGTCGCCGATTGCTCGCTGGCATGGGCGCCCAGCTGCGAATCGCGGCTGCGGCTGGCGAAATAGGCATCGGCCATTTCGTCTGGCACCTGTTCGATCGCGCCTTCGATCCGGATCTGGCGGCGCAGCGATTTCCAGTGGAACAGCATGGCGGCCCGGGGATTGGCCAGCAGTTCCCCACCCTTGCGGCTGTGGCTGTTGGTATAGAACACGAACCCGCCCTCTGGTCCCAGCAGATCGGCGCCGTGGTCCTTCAGCAGCACCATCCGCACCGATGGCACGGCATCGGGCGTGGCGGTGGCGAGGGCAACAGCCTCGGGATCGTTGAGTTCGTGCTTGCCCGCTTCGGCGAACCATTCATCAAACAGAGTGAACGGCGCCGCATCGGGAATGGCGTTGGCGGATTGGCTTTCATCCATGACCGGCCCGGCATAGCCGCACCCCGCTGGCAAAGAAAGCGCAAGCGTCTCGCAATTTCCCTGAAAACCTTGCCGAACCTGCCCATCGCACCTAGCTAGGCGGGATGAGTGATCCCTATTCGATCCTGGGTGTAGCCCGCAGCGCGAACGAGAAGGACATCAAGTCCGCCTATCGCAAGCTGGCGAAGGAGCTTCACCCGGACCGCAACAAGGACAATCCCAAGGCGGCGGAGCGCTTTTCGGAAGTGACCCGCGCATACGATCTGCTGTCCGACAAGGACAAGCGCGCCCGGTTTGACCGGGGTGAGATCGATATCGACGGCAACCCCACCATGGGCTTCGGCTATGGCGGCGGCGCCGGGCCGGGCGGCGGGTTCGGCGGACGCGATCAGCGCGGGTTCCGGGCAGACGGCTTCGAAGGCTTTGGCGCCGGCGAAGGGATCGACCTCGGCGATATTTTCGATGGCCTGTTCGGCGGCCGCGGCAATGCTGGCGGCGGGTTCGGCGGGCAACGCCGGGGGCCCGCACCCAAAGGTGCCAACGTCCAGTACAAGCTGGGCGTTTCGCTGCCCGACGCCGCCCAGCTGGCGACCCAGCGAATCACCCTGGCCGATGGCAAGACGATCGACCTCAAGCTTCCCGCCGGGGTCGAGGACGGGACCCAGATGCGGCTGGCGGGCAAGGGTGAGGCCGGGCCCGGCGGCGCCGGTGATGCGATCGTGGTGATTCACCTGCAACCGCACGCCTTCTTCCGCCGCGATGGCGACAACTTGCGGCTCGATCTGCCGATCAGCCTTGATGAAGCGGTGAACGGGGCCAAGGTCAAGGTGCCGACCCCCGAAGGCGCGGTAATGCTGACCGTCGCGCCGGGATCAAGCTCGGGCAAGACCTTGCGCCTGAAAGGCAAGGGCTTCACCCGCAAGGACGGGACCCGCGGCGATCAGCTGGTCACGCTGGAAGTACAATTGCCCGAGAGCGATCCTGATTTGGCGCAGCGCCTTGAAGGCTGGCGCGATTCGCGCAACCTGCGTGCCCGGCTGGGCGTCTGATCCGGGGGACGGAGCGTGGAAGAACGCGAAGTCGATGATACCCACCACCCCCCGCTGACCCTGCCCGACCTTTCGCCCGAGGCGCGGCGCCAACGCGCCAACCGCCTGCGCGAAACCTATGACGAGCACGTCGGCCCACAGGGGCGGTTCTGGCGATCGCGCCCGTTCCGGGTGATCGCGCGGGTCTGGGCCGGGGCCTATCACGACGGCTTCATCCACGCCGGGAACCTTGCCTATATGGCGATCCTTTCGCTGTTCCCGTTTTTCATCACGGTCGGCGCGGTGTTCAGCCTGGTCGGCGAACAGAGCCAGCGCGAAGCCTCTGTCCACACCTTCCTGCGCGCGCTGCCACCGGTGGCGGCCAAGGCGCTGGAGCCGGTGGCGATGGACGTGATCATCGCGCGCAGCGGCTGGCTGCTGTGGATCGGGGCGCTGGTCGGGCTGTGGACCGTCGGCAGCCTGGTCGAAACGATCCGCGACATCCTGCGCCGCGCCTATGGCACGCGCGAGACCTATGCCTTCTGGCGCTATCGCCTGATTTCGACCGGGGTGATCGTCGGCGCGGTGATCGCGCTGCTGTTCGCGCTGATCGTGCAGGTGGCGATCGGCGCCGCGCAGGAGGTGATCCAGGCCTGGTATCCGCTGGCGGCGGGCTGGATCGATACACTCGGCACTTCGCGCGTGGTCCCGGCGCTGGTGATCTATGCCGCGCTCTATCTGCTGTTCTTCACCCTGACCCCCACCGCCTACCGCAAACGGCGCTATCCGAAATGGCCCGGTGCATTATTGGTGACCGCCTGGTGGGCCGCTGTCAGCGCCGCGCTTCCTGCGGCTTTGCACCGCTTTTTCACCTATGACCTGACCTATGGCAGCCTGGCCGGGGTGATGATCTCGCTTTTCTTTTTCTGGCTGGTCGGCTTAGGATTGGTGGTAGGAGCCGAACTCAACGCCGCGCTGGCCGAAAGTCCTGAAGAGCAGGATCTGATCGGACGCTGGCGCGAGCGCGGAGATCGCGCGGAAGCCGCCGAAGAAGGGACGAAGGGAAGACAAGCATGACCGGACTGATGAAGGGTAAGCGCGGGCTGATCATGGGGCTCGCCAATGATAAGTCGCTGGCCTGGGGAATCGCCCAGAAGCTGCATGAAGCCGGAGCGGAACTGGCTTTCTCCTATCAGGGAGAGGCGCTGGAAAAGCGGGTGCGCCCGCTGGCGGCGAGCCTGGGCAGCGATTTCCTGATCGATTGCGATGTGTCCGATATGGCCGCGCTCGACACGGCCTTTGCCGCACTGGCGGCGCGCTGGCCGACGATCGACTTTGTGGTCCACGCGATCGGCTTTTCCGACAAGAGCGAGCTGCGCGGTCGGTATTATGATACCAGTCTCGATAACTTCCTGATGACCATGAACATTTCAGCCTATTCGCTGGTCGCTGTGACCAAGCGCGCGCGGGAAATGATGCCGGATGGCGGATCGATCCTGACCCTTTCTTATTACGGCGCTGAAAAGGTCGTGCCGCATTACAACGTGATGGGCGTGGCCAAGGCCGCGCTGGAAACCAGCGTGAAGTACCTGGCCAACGATCTTGGCCCGGAAAACATCCGGGTCAACGCGATCTCGGCCGGGCCGATCCGCACCCTTGCGGCAAGCGGGATCGGCGATTTCCGCTATATCCTCAAATGGAACGAGCTGAACTCGCCGCTGCGCCGCAATGTTACGATCGAGGATGTCGGCGGATCGGCGCTCTACCTCCTGTCCGAGCTGTCATCGGGCGTAACCGGTGAAACCCACCACGTTGATGCCGGTTATCATCTGATCGGCATGAAGCAGGAAGACGCGCCGGACATCGCGCTGAGCTGAGCTGAGACAAATCCGATCCCGCCTTTTGCGCGGGGCCGATACGAAAAGGGCCGGTGCAATGCACCGGCCCTTTCTGTTTGATCGGGATCGGGATCAGAACGAAATGCTGATCCCGCCATTGACGCCGTGGGCGTCCTTGTCGTTGCGGAACGATCCCTGGTAGCCGACGAAGATCTTCGCCGAGCTGCCGATCTTGGCGCTGAGCCCGGCATCGATATCGAACACCGAGCGGCCCGAAGCGATGTTGGACACCGTGAACGGCGCGGTGCTGACACCGTTGAAGTAGCCGGTGACGGTACCCGGGTGATCGCTCAGGTCATAGCGATAGGTCGCGTTCAGATAGGGGCTGACGCTGCCCATCGGTGCGGCCAGGCGGGCGCCCACCACCAGATCGGTCCGGTCAGCCTTGATGTCGGCCACGGTCAGGTTGAGCACGCCCATCCCGGTTTCGGTGAAGCCGTTGACCTTGCCCGAGGAGACATTGATCCCGACGAAGGGTTCAAAGCTGAAGCTTTCACCGCCCAGCTGATAGCCCATGGTCAGGACGCCCTTGAACAGGTGGCCGTTGGTATCGACCCCGGCGGTCCCCTGGATCAGGGTTGCGCCGCTGCCGGCCATGACCGACTTGCTCGCGGTGATATCGCCCGAGATATAAGCCAGCTGGCCATCGACGTTGAGCTTGCCCATCGAATAGCCGAGGTAACCCCCGACCTGCCAGGACTTGCTCTTGCCGGCCGAATTGCCCTGCAGGTAGGTCACCTTGTCTTCCGAATAGCCGCCGGCCAGCCCGACCCGCAGGTCTTCCGAACCGAAATCGGCGCCGATCGCAAAACCGGTGATCGAATGGTCGTTACCGAAGCGATAGTCGCCGCGGTCCTTGCCATCAGCCCAGCTGCCATAACCGGTGATCCACAGGCCGGTCTTGCCGTCCTCACCGCGATTGCTGGCAAGCCGCTGCCCGACCTGACGGGTGAACAGTTCACCCTGATCCTGCAGCGCGGTGGCATAGGCACCATAGGGTTCCGGGCTCAGGCTATCGAACAGGTCCTGGGCCTGGCCTGCGGTCATGTTGTCAATCTTGTTGACGGTGGCCGCAGCCCCGGTGCTGCCGATGATCCCGGTAAGACCATTGGCAACCGCCACCTGGTTCGGGTTCGTGGCAGCCGTGTTGTAGGCCGCACGGACAACCACCAGGCGGTAGTTGTTGCCCTGGATCCCGCCGCCGTTCGCTGCTGCGTTCGAAAGCGAGAGGAAGGCCGACAGGTTGGTGCCGGTCACCGTGGCGAAGTTGCCGGTGATCCCGCCGGTGGTGGTGATGATGTCATAGGTGGTTCCTGCGACATAGACACCGCCGTTCTGGGTTACCGCCAGGGTCCCGGCAAGGGCTGCCGTGCCCGGTGCGCCGCTGACCGCGATCCGATCAAAGTCGGTACCGGCCACGACCGTCGTAGTGCCGTTCCCGTAAACGTCCGCGGCATAGGTGCCGGTGGAAGTCTGGGTATAGGAACCGCTGATCGCGATGATCCCCGGGCTGTGGCCCGGCGCGATCGTGCCGCTGTTCGTCACGGCGCCGGTGATGTGACCCGGCGTAGTGCCAAGACCGCCGATCAGGCGGCCACCGGCAGCGACGGTGACGCTCGGCGAGGTCAGCGTGCCATCGACCGACAGGGTCGCGCCGCT
The DNA here is from genome assembly GCA_029550345.1 of Pseudomonadota bacterium. Classification (GTDB taxonomy): domain Bacteria; phylum Pseudomonadota; class Alphaproteobacteria; order Sphingomonadales; family Sphingomonadaceae; genus Novosphingobium. The sequence continues at coordinate 63,826 of JAKPHK010000059.1, read as the reverse complement.
GGCGACCGTGGTGGTCGCCGAATCGAGCGTGCCGGTGAGCGAAAGGGTCCCGGCGTTGACGCCGAGGTTTCCGGTCAGGACGCTGCCGGTGCCCGACAAGGTCAGGGTGCCGGTGCCGATCTTGTTCACGTTGACGCTGTCATTACCAAAGTAGCCGCCCGAACCGAAGGTCCCGGCAAAGGTGCTCGAGGTGTTGAGCGCGCCGATGTTGAGCGTATCGAAAGAAATCACCGAACCGCTGCCCGAAAGCGAACCGATTGTCGCCGTAACCGGCGCACCGCCGCCAACGCCGAGCAGACCATCGACCACGAAGGCCGAATTTGCGCTGAGCCCGGTGCTGCTGAAGGTGTAAAGTTCGCTGCCGGCTTCAACTGTGGTCGAACCGCTGTAGGTGTTAACCCCGTCCATCGAGATGATCGCGTTGTTGATCACCCGGACGCTGCCAGTGCCCGACATATTGCCAACATAGGACTGGGTAGTACCAGTCAGGTTGACCTGGGCGTTGTTCACGATATCGCCCGCGATCCCGTAACCGGCATCGCCCTGCAGGATCCCGGCTGAAACCGTGGTGCCGCCGGTGTGGGAAGTCGGACCATCGAGGATCAGCGTGCCGGTGCCCAGCTTGGTCAGCGCGCCGGTGCCCGAGGTGCCGCCGGTCAGCGTCAGGGTCGTGCCACCCGCGGTGTTGATCGAACCGCCGCCTGCACCGAGGAACACCGCGTTGCCCGCGCTCATATCGGCGGTGGTCATCAGGGTGCCGTTGGCGAAGGTCAGCGTTCCGCTGGTCAGGTTGTTGACGGAGCTGACCGATACGATCGAATTGTTGTAGAAATTCATCGATCCGGTCATCGCCGAATTGTCACCGGTCAGGGTCAGAATTCCGGTGCCGTTGCCCAGGAAGGTGACAAACCCATCGCCAGTCAGATCACCTGCATAGGTGCCACTGGTGTTGCCGAGCGGGCTGAGCGTCTGGTCGAACACAACGCTTGCGCCCAGCGCAACATCGATATCGCCCTGCAGCGATCCGTTGGTGGCGGTGGTCCCGGCATAGCCGACAATCGAACCGCCAGTGATGCTGGTCCCGCCGGCATAGGTGTTGGTACCGGTCAGGGTCATAGCCCCGGTGCCTTGCTTGGTCAGGCTGCCAGCGCCCGTGATGTGCCCGGCATAGGCGGTGCTGGTGTTCAGCCCGCCAGTGGCGAGATTGGCGCCAGAAGCGATGTTGACCACGGGATCGTGATGCCCGATGCCGGCCAGCGACCCGATCGTTTCGGACTGGTTGATGTTGAGCGTCCCGGTCGTGGTCGCGGTCGAATTGACCACAACCGCCACCGACGAGGCCAGCGCGCCGTTGTTGTCGTTGACCACGCCATCGTTGACGATCAGCGAACCAGGCGCGATCTGGTCCGTACCGTCGAGCAGCAGGGTTCCAGTCGAATACTTGATCAGATTGCCGGGGCCGTTGATCACGCCGCCGTTATCACCGAAGTTGCCGCCCGCAACGCTGAGCGATGCGCCACTGGCGATGTTGATCACGCTGGTGTTGGGGCCGAAGTAGTCGTAAAGGTTCTTAACGGTGTTGATCGCGTTCACGTTCAGCGTGCCGTTGTACATGTACATATCAGACGCGGCCGAGAGCGCACCATTGCTGTTCGCGTTCAGCACCCCGCCGGTATAGACATAGGTCAGTGCGGTATAGGTGTTGGTGCCGGTCAGCGTGGTGGCGTTCGCGCCGGTGACGCCGACCGACCCGGTCCCATCGATGTTGCCGGCAAAGGTCCCGGCTGCGGTGCCGTTAAAGATCAGCCCGCCCACACCAGCGCCGAAAGTGTTGTTGTGAACGGTCGTCGCCGCCGTGCCCAGGAACGATGCATTATCGACCGAGAGAACGCCGGCATTGTTGTTTACGGTGGTCAGCTTGCCGGAATTACCGTCCAGCGTGCTCTTGATGATCCAGGTCCCCGAATCGTTCTTGTTGACCACGCCGAAGTTCTCGATGGTCGAACCAACCTGCAGCGTGCTGGTGTTGAGACCGTTGAGGTTCAGCACGTTGTTGGCCGCATTGCCGGCCAGCCCGGTCAGCGTGCCGCTCACTGTGCCGGTCGGCGCGCCGAGGCCATTGATCTGCGAACCCGGCAGGCGCAGGCCGTTGTCACCGCTCGAACCCAGCGAACCGGCGTTGTAGGTGTTCGAACCGGTGCCGTTCATCGTGACATCACCGGTGATGGTGCCATCGTTGGTGATCGTGTTGTGCAGGTCGGCCATGGTGACATTGCCGATGATCGTGGCGTTGCCATAGGTGGCCGAGCCGTTGGTCAGCGACGAAGTGCCGGTGCCGTTGGTTCCCAGGATGATATCCCCGGCAATCAGGCCGCCCCGGTTGCCGCCACCGCCGTGGTTGACCAGCGTGGTGCTGCCTTCGGTCGAGATTGCCGTCCCGCCCGAACCCCAGATGATGCCGTTCTGGTAATTATAGGCGGAGAAGGAATTGAGATAGCCGCCGTCGATCCCGTTGTTGATCGTGACCGTGCCCGCGCCGGTCTGGGTCACCGAAATGTTGGCGTTCCAACCCATGATCCCGGCGTTGTTGAATGTGAAGTTACCCTGGGCGGTGACATCACCATCGATCAGGCCGATGTGGTTGATCCCACCACCGTTTGAGTACCCGTTGCTGAGTACGTTGGTGGCACTGCCGGTAGCGTTGCCGAAGCTGACCGAGCCAAGAATTGCAGCGCCAGAATTGTTGGTGACCACACTGCCGCCGCCGACCGAAATCGCCGGATCAGACGATGAACCGGCATCGATGCCATAAGTGGCATTGCCGGTGGTATCGTCAAACAGGCCGGAAAAGTTGATGACCGCGCTGTTGGTGCCGGTGCTGATCAGAGCCGGACCACCGACCGAGGAGCTGACCGTACCGCTGGAATTGACGGTAACGACGATCGCGTTGGTTGCCGAACCGTCCCAGCCGTTGGTGCCGGGCGCATCGCATACCACCTGTTCGGGATTAACCGGAGCCTGGGAGACACAGTCGGCCCACGCCGCGTTGCTCCAGAAAGCACTGGACAGGACTGTCGCGGCGACAAGGCGGTTACGTAATTTATGCGATTGCATGATGATCATCTCCAAATGAAGTCTGGTAACTCTGACTTAGACAAGCAACGACCCGCTTGTTCTGATGATTTTTATGCTTGCCACAGAAATTGAAAAACTATGCGGCACCGGTCGGCTTTGCGCCTTGTCCGGATTTTCAGCCATAGGCCCGAAGGAGCACAGGATGCCGCCCAACAGGCTTCGTTCAGTCGTTTCCCCTCAGCAACTGTTTGGTGTCGCCGTTCTAGGAGTCTGATTGAATCTAAGCAACTTCGCTGGACGGAATATAGCAAACGGTTCAACGCTATTGAAGAACGGTTTATCGTTAATTTTCGTACCGCGAGGACGTAATTCTGCGCAACGCGCTGATTTATTGGCCATTTCTCGCAAATACACAAAAAACACAGATTTTTCAACGGAGAGCCGCAGGCCAGCCCCATCCACCCTTTCGATCAAGGCTTGGACGAGGGGGCCTGGCCGCTGGCCTGTTCCTCCAGCTTGCGTCGGGCTTCAAGCTGTTCTTCCTGCTGCTCAACCGCTGCCTGGGTTTCCGCCGCGTCGTCATCGATCGTCGAAAGCCGCTTGGCACGTTCCTCGGCGATCAGCTGGCCGAACTTGACGTTGGGATCGGTCGCCTTGTCGCCTGCGGCCTGTTTGAGCAGCATCCCGGTGCAGCCGGTAAAGCCGCCCGCACCGACGGGTGAACAGCTGGCAGTGCCACTGCGACCGACCGTTTCATAGGCGATGACCTTGTTGTTCCAGGCCTCGTTCTGCGGGCTGACGCTTTCGCGGAGCGGTTCAGGAATCCGGAAGCGTTCGGATTCGGCCTTGCGGGCGCAGACCGTGATTGTGTCGTCGCTCGATTCGGGGCACTGATCGTCGCCATAGATGATCACCATGTTCATCTTCGGCTCGGGCGCGGAATCCTGGGCAAAGGCAGGTGTGGCAAAGGCCAATCCGGCAAGCATGGGAAGGGCGGCAATAAACGGGCGCATGGCGTGTCTCCTAGAAGGACCGAATATAGAGGCCCTATGCGCTGAATAACAGATGAAGCAGTCCCTGCTTTGCCCCGGGTCAAATCCGCTCGGCAAGGCGGATCGCAACGCGGCAGCCGAGGCGAATTGCGCCGGACAGCAATGGATAGGCCGGGGCCTGCTCCGCACCCGCCGCCAGGGCGGCGTCACGGTGCGCCCGTTCATCTTCACGGAAGTCGGCGATCATGCTGGCCAGTTCAGGGTCTTCGCCGCCCAATTCGTCGAGTTGCTGGGTATAATGCCGGTCAATCTCCTCCTCGACGGCGGCAGTGCAGGCCATGGCCGCCTTTGGCCCGATCAGCGCGGTCGCGGCGCCAAGCGCAAAGCCCGCGACATTCCAGAACGGCTGCAAGGCCGTCGGCCGCACCCCGCGCTCGGCAATCAGGGCGTTGAATTTGGCGAGATGCTCGGCTTCCTGTTCGGCCATGTGGCGCACTTCGCCGGAAATGCCGGTCCGGTCGCCCAGCACGGCCAGCTGCCCGGCATAGATCCGGGTCGCGCCGTATTCCCCGGCCTGATCGACCCGCACCATCCGCTCGCTTGCCTTGGTGTTCACCGCAATTACCCCCTGGCCTTGCCCAGCGCCGTCAGGCCCACGATGGCCGCCGGAACCGAGATCAGAAAATTCCACCCCGCCAGCGAAATCCCGAACAGATCCCATGGCGCCGTATCGCAGCGGACCACCGGCGCGTTGAGAATGGCATCGAGTGCATCCCCCCCGCCCGCCGTGGCGGTGGTGGTGCAGGCGGTGAAGCCTTGCCACCAGCCGTATTCGATCCCGGCGTGAAATCCGCCGATCAGGCCGCCAACCAAAATGCCGAGCAGTGCCAGCCCGGTGGCCCAGCGCGCGGAGCGGCCAAACCAGCCGATCAACGCAAAGGGTAGCGCAAAGAACAGGGCATAGCGCTGCCACCAGCACATTTCGCAAGGGTAGAGCCCGAACACATATTGCCCGAAATAGGCCCCGCCGAGCAGTGCCAGCGGCACCCCCAGCGCAATCCGGCGCGGCAGATCGCTTGTCCTCACGGCATTGAACATCGCCGTGTCAGCGCTTCTTGGCCATGGCAGGCGGTGCGGTGCGGCGCAGCGTCTGGATCGCGTAATAGAGCTGGAAGTCCTTGATGCCCTTGGCCTGCAATTCCTCCGCCGTCATCTTGAAGCGCGGATCGGCCTGGCGATCGGCCTCCAGCTTCTTGTCGTCCATCGCCACTTCGTTGACGAGGTGACGGCGCAGATCGCTTTCCCGGATCGACAGTTCCGAACGGCGGCGCGCATCGGGATCGCTGAGCTGCGGCACCGCGATATCGGGCACGATCCCGCCTTCCTGCACCGAACGACCCAGCGGCGTGTAGTAACGCGCCGTGGTGATCTTGACCGCGCTGGTCCGGGTCGAATCGAGGAAGAACAGCGACTGGACCGAACCCTTGCCAAAGCTGCGTTCACCCATGATCACCGCGCGGCGCTGATCCTGCAGCGCCCCGGCGACGATTTCAGAGGCCGAAGCCGACCCGGCATCGATCAGCACGATCACCGGCAGCCCCTTGGCCAGATCGCCGGGAACCATCGATTCAGCCTTGAAGTATTCATCCTCACGCGGATCACGGCCACGCTGCGAGACGATATCGCCCTTGGTCAGGAAGATGTCCGAAAGGGCCACCGCCTCATCCAGCGAGCCGCCCGGGTTCTGCCTGAGATCGAGCACGATCCCGACCAGCGAACCCCCGGCCTGCTTCTTCAGATCGGCGATCCCCTTGGCAACATCGCTGCCGACATCGGCACCGAACTCGTTGACCGAAATCACCCCGATCCCGTCCTTCAGTTCCCAGGTGACTGGTTCAAGCTTGATCACCCCGCGGGTGACAGTGACGTCGAACGGTTCGTTCCGGCCCGAACGGAAAATGGTCAGGCGGATCTTGGTCCCCGCTTCGCCGCGCATCTGGGCGACGGCATCGTCCAGCTCTCCGCCATAGATCAGCTTGCCGTCGAGGTGGGTGATATAGTCCCCCGCCTTGACCCCGGCAGCTTCGGCCGGGCTGCCCTTCATCGGGGCCACAACCTTGACCGCTCCATCATCCATCACCACCGACAGGCCCAGGCCGGAATAGTTGCCGTCGATCATGGTGTTGAGCCGCTGCATCGAAGCGCCCGACAGGTAAGACGAATGCGGATCGAGCGACGACAGCATCCCTTCGATCGCGCCGTCTTCCAGCTTTTCGTCATCAACCTTCTCGACATAACGCATCTTGACCAGCTGATAGACCATTCCCAGCCGTTCAAACTGGCTGGCGGAGCGGCCATCGACCGCCGCCAAACCGGCAGTGGTAGCGGGAACCAGCGCCACGACCGAAACCAGCGCGGTGGCGCGGAGCAGTTTTGCGAGCTTCATCAACAGGGCAGCCTTTTGCAATTGCAGCGACGCTATATCGCGCAGTCCGCGTTAACACCAGATGGCGCTGATCCGCCCGGATACAACGTCCGGACCCGGCTCAACGTCTGAGATAGTCCAGTGGGTTGACCGGCTGGCCGTCCTTGCGCAGCTCAAGCGTCAGCACCGGTCTGCCCGGTCCGGCCTGCCCGAGCGGCGATCCGGTCACCACCGTCCGGCCGACCCTGGTATCAAGCGTGGTGAGCCCGGTTACGAGCGAGGTCCAGCCTCCGCCATGTTCGATGATCACGATCGTGCCATAGCCCTGATATGGCCCGGCAAAGACCACCCGCCCGGCACCCGGAGCAATCACCTGAGCCCCGGCGCGCGCCGCCAGCGATAGCCCGCGCGACTGGACCCGACCGACTCCACCTTCACCGAAACCAGCCACCAGCCGTCCGGAGACCGGCAAAATATAGCTTGGCGGCGCGCCGGTCGGGGCAGGCTGTGCCGTGATCGGCACTGCAACTGCGGCGGACTGCGGCTGGGCTGGACGCAGGATCGGACCAGGCAAGGCCGCCAGCTGTTCACGCAGGCGCCCCGCCTTGTCGAGCTCCCCGACCAGACCTGAAAGATCGCGCGCCTGTTCAGCCAGCGCCAACGCGCGTTCGGCCTCTCGGTCGGCATCGCCGCTCGCATTGCGCGATTCGAGCCGTTGGCGGGCCTCGACCGCGCCAAGCTGCTGGCGGCGGGCATTGAGTTCGCCCTGGCTGGCACGCAAGGCCGCGCTGGCCTGCTCGGCCTGGGCCTGCAGCGCCTTGCCGCGGGCAATCGCGGCGCGCAGCCCGGCGGTGCGGCGCGCCACTTCGGGTAGCATCGTTTCCAGCACGGCGCGCAGATAGACCGCCTCGTGGATCGAGCCCGGGCGGAACAGCGCGAGCAGCGCCGGACGCCGCGACAGGCGCTGGAGCGCGGCAGTCAGTTCAACCAGCGGGCGCTGCTTTTGCGCCAGCTCGGCCCGCAAGGCCGCGCGCTGCTGGCCGATCAGGCGGATTTGCGCTTCGTTTCGGGCGATCTCGGCCTCAGACTCCTGAATTCGGGCGGCCAGCGCCGCGCCTTCACGGGCGGTCTTGTCGGCAGCGGCGACCGCCGTGGCGGCCTGAGCCTCAAGCATTTCGGCGCGGGCGCGGGCTTCCTTGCCCTGGGCCTCGGCCTCAGCCAGCGCCTTTTGCGCGTCTTCGGCGGTTTCGATCGTCTGGGCCGAGTTCTGGGCCAGCCCCTGACGCACCCCCAGGATCAGGGCCAGCGCCGCCAGGGCAGACAGAACAAGGTGCCGGTTCATTGCCGGGCCTTATCCCGAACGATGATAGGGATGGCCAGCAAGAATGCTGGTTGCCCGCCACAATTGTTCGGCCAGCATCGCGCGGACCAGCAGGTGCGGCCAGGTCATCGCCCCGAAACCGAGCAGCAGATCGGCCTTCTCGCGCGCCGCCGCGCCGTGCCCATCGGCGGCACCGATCAGGAACCGGGCCTCTCGCACGCCGTCATCGCGCCAGCGGCCCAGCAGGGCGGCGAAGTCTTCCGAGCTCATCTGCTTGCCGTGTTCGTCGAGCAGCACCTCGCGGCAGGGGGTCTGCGCCGCAGGGATCGTCCCGCCGACATCGGGTAGCTCAGTCAGCCGCAGCGGCCAGGCGATCCGTTTGGCATAACGCTCCACCAGCTCGGCTTCGGGCGATCGGGCGATCTTGCCGCGGGCGATGATGTGGAGCTGCATCGCGGTGCGCCTAGGCGGCGCCGGCACTGTCTCCGAATGCCCACATCCGTTCGAGGTTGTAGAACGTGCGCACTTCGGGGCGGAACAGGTGGACCACCACATCGCCTGCGTCGATCAGCACCCAATCCGCAGCAGGCAGGCCTTCGATCCGGACATGGCCGAAGCCGCCCTGCTTGACCCGTTCTGCCAGCTTCTGGGCCATCGCGGCGACCTGACGGGTCGAACGACCCGAGGCGATCACCATGTGATCAGCGATCGAGCTCTTGCCCTCAAGCGGGATCGAGACCAGTTCTTGCGCCTGGTCGTCGTCAAGCGACTTGAGGATCAGTTCGTGAAGCGAGCCCGGCTCCGATGCGGGGAGCGGGGCGGGCGTGGCGGCGGTGGCCGGATTGGGGCTGGCAGGCGTCATGAAAACGAAAAGAGTTCCTCTGGGCGGGCGTCGCGGGGGTTCATGCGATGTCGGGTTCAACGGGATGGTGCGTCAATCGATCCCGCTGGCGCTTGCCGGAAAAGCGGCTGGCCCAGTCTGGATCGGCGCGGCGAACGGCAGTCGCCGAGCGCGGATCGGGATCGAATCGCAAATGTATCAGCGCGGGTGCGCTCCATCCTGCCCGGTGCTTCAGGCTGGCAGCGGACCGCCGGTATCGGCCGAGCCAGGCCCCGGCGAGGCTCGCCCGGGCAGCACCTTCATAGCCCGGTCTGGCGATAACCGCAATCGGCATGGCGCGGGCGATCGCGCGCCAGGCCTTCCAGCGGTGAAACTGGGCCAGATTGTCGCTGCCCATAAGCCAGATGAAGCGGTATTTGGGATAGCGCACCTTGAGCCTGCGCAGGGTATCGACGGTAAAGCGCGTGCCCAGTTCGCGCTCGATCGCGGTCGGCACGATCGGCGCACGCCTGGCTTGCCGCTGGGCCGAGGCCAGCCGTGCCGCGAGCGGGGCCATCCCGGCCTTGGGCTTCAGCGGATTGCCGGGAGAGACCAACCACCAGACCTCATCCAGGCCGAGCGCATCCAAGGCAAACAGGCTGATCCGGCGGTGGCCGCCATGGGCGGGGTTGAAGCTCCCGCCAAGAAGCCCGATCCGCCTCAGGACCGCACCTGCCCGGTCCCGCGGACCAGCCACTTGTAGGTGGTCAGACCTTCAAGCGCGACCGGGCCGCGCGCGTGGAGCCGCCCGGTTGCAATGCCGATTTCCGCACCCAGTCCGAATTCGCCGCCATCGGCAAACTGGCTTGAAGCATTGGCCATGACAATCGCCGCATCAACCTCGTGCAGGAACCGTTCAACGACCGTTTCATCTTGTGAAACAATAGCTTCAGTATGCTGTGAGCCATGCGCCGCAATGTGGCGGAGTGCTGGGTCGAGGCCGTCAACCACCGCAACCGACAGCACACTATCAAGGTATTCGGTGTCCCAGTCCTCGTCCGTGGCGGGTCGGATCCGTGGATCGAGCGCCATGGCGCGGGCATCGCCGCGCAGTTCGCAGCCGCGATCGAGCAGCGCGGCAACCACCGCCTGCGCGGCGGGGAACTGGGCATCGAGAAGCAGGGTTTCCATCGCCCCGCAGATCCCGGTCCGGCGCAGCTTGGCATTTACCGCCACCTCTACCGCCATGGCCGGATCGGCGGCGGCGTGGATATAGGTGTGGTTGATCCCGTCCAGGTGAGCCAGAACCGGCACCCGGGCATCGGCCTGAACCCGCGCGACCAGGCTTTTCCCGCCGCGCGGCACGATCATGTCGATCAGCCCAGCCGCCGCCAGCATCGCGCCAACCGCCGCCCGGTCCTGAGTCGGCAGCAGCTGTATCGCCGCGCCCGGCAGTCCGGCGCTTTCGATCCCGCGCACCAGCGCGGCATGGATTGCCCGGTTGGAACGCACCGCCTCGCTGCCGCCGCGCAGCAGTACCGCATTGCCCGATGCCAGGCACAGCGCGGCTGCATCGGCGGTGACGTTGGGGCGGCTTTCATAGATGATCCCGATCAGCCCGATCGGCACCCGCACCCGGCTTAGCACCAGCCCGTTGGGGCGTGTCACCGTATCGATGACCTTTCCCACCGGATCGGACAAATCAGCAATCGAATCAACCGCATCAGCGATGCCTGACAGGCGAGCCGAATCGAGCTTGAGCCGATCGAGCATAGCCGGACTGAGGCCGTTCGCCTGGCCTGCGGCAAGGTCTTCGGCATTGGCCGCAAGGATCGCGGGCTCATCCTCTCTCAAGGCCTGCGCCGCGCCTCGGAGCGCCGTTGCCTTGGCCGCGTGATCGGCCCGGGCCAGCACCCGCTGGGCCGCGCGGCCGGATGCCGCAAGCTGCGCAACCAGAGCTTCGGGACTGGGCGTTTCGGTGGGGGGCGCGATCATGATTCCGGGCGCGTAACACTCCCGTCCACGCTTGTCACCGCCGCGATTCCTTTCACCGATGTCAGCAAGAAAACGATTCGTCGCGCGCCTCGTTCGATTCAACGAGTCTTGGGGGCGCCAGATTCGCCTACCCGGGATTCACCTGCTAGCCGCGCGACCAACAAATTAACCAGGGACTTGGGGTCGCTTTGCAAAAACTGTCCGCCAGCGGGTTCAGCGCCCGGATGCGGGCCTGGTTTCCGGATCGCGAATTTTTCATGCGGTCCGAAGGGCAGGTTCGTTTCATCAAGGTGTCTTCGCGCGTCCAGATGATTGGCGCGGGGGCGGTTGCGGGCCTGTTGCTGGTCTGGGTGCTCTCGATTAGCGGGATGGCGATTGCCAATTACCTGTCGAATCGCGACCGTGCCTCGCTGCTTGACCGCGAAGCCAAGGTCGCCAGCTCCGAGAGCCGCCTGAAGGCCTATGGCGACGATCTCAGCAAGGTTAAGGACGATCTCAACCGTCGTCAGGATTTCATCGAAAAGGCCACCCAGTCGGTGCTGGGTGATCTGCCCAAGAACGCCAAGTCCGGTGAAACGGTATCCGACAGCGCAAGCGAAGCGGCCGAAACCGTAACCAAGGTTTCGATGGCCGTGCCCGGGGCCGCTGATCTCGCCCGGATCGAAGCACGCCAGCTGGCCTACATCGAAGGCCTGACCCGCCTGGCCGATCGCCGCGCCGCTGCGGCAGAGGCGCATCTGACTCAGCTTGGCCTCAACCCCCAGACGATGCTCGCCAGCCTGGATGACAAGACCGCTCAGGGTGGTCCGCTGATCGACATGGCAACCTCTTCCGATGGAACGATCGATCCGCGCTTCGCCCGTTTTGCCGCCAGCCTGGCGCGGATGGACGCGCTCGAACGGTCGGTCGCCGGTCTGCCGCAGGTGCTTCCGGCCAGCCTGGAATATATCTCGTCAGGCTATGGCTACCGCGCCAATCCCTTCACCGGTGGCGGCGGCGAATTTCACCCCGGACTCGATTTCCGGGGCCCGATGGGGGCACCGATCTATGCCGCGGCCAAGGGCACGGTCAGCTTTGTCGGCCAGCGTTCTGGCTATGGCAACGTGGTGGAAATCGACCACGGTAACGGCCTGATCACCCGCTATGCCCATATGTCTGGCTTCCGCACCGTGGTCGGCAAACCGGTAGTTCCGGGTGAGCAGATTGGCCTGATCGGCAGCACCGGACGTTCGACCGGACCGCACCTCCACTTTGAGGTCCGGGTCGGCGACCGCCCGGTCAATCCACGCCCTTTCCTTGAGGCAGTTCCCGATGTTTTCCAGAAAAGCGGACCCGGCGCCGCACAAGCCGACAGGTAGAGCAATGGCCAACCCCACTTTCAGCGTGTTCGGCACCGACATCCGGATCAAGGGCGATGTTACCGCCTCAGCCGATTTGCACATTGACGGCAAGGTTGAAGGCGATGTGACCTGCACCGCACTGGTCCAGGGCGAAAGCGGCGAAATCGTCGGCGCGGTCAAGGCCGAAAGCGCACGGCTTTCGGGCACGGTTCGCGGCACCATCACCGTTCGCGATCTGGTGGTGCTCAAGACCGCGCGGATCCACGGCGATGTCCATTACGATTCGCTGACGATCGAGCAGGGCGCCCAGGTCGATGGCCGCTTCGCGCCGCGCGCGGTTGGTGAAGACAGCGCCGTAGTAAGCCTCGCGTCGATTTGACGTCGAGCCCTTACAGGGGTTCGCGCAGCAAAGAAGGTGGGGCGCAGACTTGTCGCGCTATGCACCTGTTTTCCCGCACTGCGGTCCTTGCGTAAACCCACCAAAGCCCGGACAAACGATCAAGCCGGCGGATCGCTCCTTGCCAGCTCCTCACGCAGAGTTTTGCGATCGAGCTTGCCGATCATCGTCTTGGGCAGGCTTTCCCGCACCACTACCTGATCAACCCGTTCGTGCTTGCCGACCCGTGCATTCAGCCAGTCGCGCAGAGCCGGGCCATCGGTCGCGGCACCGTCCTGCAATGTCACAAAGGCGCGCGGCACCTCGCCCAGATATTCGTCGGGCATTCCGATAACCAGCACTTCCTTGATCGCGGGATGCTCCTCCAGCACAGCCTCAACCTGGCTGGGAAAAACCTTGAAACCGCCTACCGCGATCATGTCCTTGATCCGGTCAACGATCGAGGCATAGCCCTGGGCATCAAGCGTGGCGACATCGCCAGTCCGCAGCCAGCGGCCGTCAGGTCGATCAGCAAAGACATCGGCCGCAGCTTCTGGACGGTGCCAATATCCCTGCATCACTTGCGGGCCTTGTACCGCCAGTTCACCCGGTTCACCTTCGGGCGCATCGCAGGTGGGGTCATCGCGGCCCAGCAGGCGTAACCGCGTTGCCGCCAGCGGCTGCCCGATCGTGCCGGGGCGTTCCTCGCCCTCATAAGGATTGCAGCTGACCACGCCCGAGGTTTCGGTCAGGCCATAGCCTTCAACCAGCCGTGCGCCGGACAGCGCCTCGAACCGCTGCTTCAGCGGCAACGGCAGGGGGGCTCCGCCGGAAATACAGACCCGCAAGCTCGAAAAATCGGTGCTGGCCGCACGCGGGTGATCGAGCAATGCCTGATACATCGTCGGCACCCCGGGAAAGGCTGTGGCGCGAACCCTCTCCAGCGTCTTGAGTGCCTGCCCGGCCTCAAACCGCGGCAGCATGGCGATGCACCCGCCGTTGAGGACCGTGCGGTTCAGCACCGCGACATTGGCGAAGACATGGAACAGCGGCAGCACCCCGACGATCACATCGCGCTGACCGGCCTGCGGATCGAGTGCGTTCACCTGGCGGGCATTGGCGGTGATGTTCTGGTGGGTCAGCATCGCGCCTTTGGGCGTGCCGGTGGTTCCCCCGGTATATTGCAGCAGCGCCAGATCGGCCTGCGGATCAATCGCAACCGGCGCGGGCGGTGTGCGGACCAGCAGATCCTCCCAGCGCGTCACATCATCGCGGTGCGGAATCGGCGTCAGCGCCTTGCGCCCCAGCAATTTCAGCAGCACCCGCTTGGTAAAGGGCAACATCGCGCCCAGCGACCCGACCACCAGCCGCTCGAGTGAAGAACTTTCCAGTACCTTGAGTGCAGTTGGCAGCAGTGCCGCCGAATCAAGTGTGACCAGCAGCCGGGTGCCCGAATCCTCGACCTGGGCAGCCAGCTCAGGGGCGGTATAGAGTGCACTGAAGTTGACCAGGGTCGCCCCGGCCATCGCCGCCCCGAAATAGGCCGAAACATAGATCGGCACATTGGGGAGATAGAGCCCGACCCGGTCGCCCCTGGCCACACCCAGCGCCTGAAGACCGGCGGCAAAGGCGGCGGCCTCTGCGTGAAGATCGAAATAGGAGAAGCGCCGCCCCATAAAATCGACCAGCGGCCGCGCACCGAACCGGGCAACGGCCTGACCGAACATGGCGGGCAGGCTCAGTGGTGGCAGGTCAAGCTCCCAAGATCCGGGGTGCGCAAAATTTTCGCGCCAGGGTTCGGGAATGACACTATTGACAGTCATGTAAGCGGCATAGCCCTTCGCGCGGCGAAAGGCCATGCCGATTCAGGGTGGCTGAGAGCCTTATTCCTCGCCGGCTGCTTCGGCAGCCCGCTTGGCTTCAAGCCAGGCCTGGGCTTCGGCTTCCTGAGCGGCTTCGCCAGCGGCCTTGGCCTGGGCCTCACGCTCGGCGCGCAGTTCCTCGATCAGCGCAACCCGGTCATCACCAAGCCGTGCGTCATCGCCGACTTCATCCTGCAAGCCGGCCTTCTTGGCTGCTTTGGCGACGATCGCATCAAGCTCACGCTGGCTGCACAGGCCGAGGGTCACCGGGTCCTTCGGCTGGATGTTGGCAATGTTCCAGTGGCTGCGATCGCGGATCGCGGCGATGGTGTTGCGGGTGGTGCCGATCAGCTTGCCGATCTGCGCATCCGAGATTTCGGGGTGGCTCTTGAGGATCCATGCGATCCCGTCGGGCTTGTCCTGCCGCTTGGATACCGGTGTGTAACGCGGACCCTTGGTGCGACTGACCGTGACCGGCGCCTTCTGCATCTTCAGAGCATAGGCGGGATCGGCCTGGCCCTTCTCGATCTCGGCCATAGTCAGTTCGCCCGAACGAACCGGATCGCGCCCGGTGTACTTCGAACTGGCCAGATCATCGGCCATAGCCTGCACTTCCAGAATGTGCAGACCGCAGAATTCCGCGATTTGTTCAAAGCTGAGAGCGGTATTGTCGACCAGCCACGAAGCGGTGGCATGCGGCATCAGCGGGGTCGGCTGGGTCACGGTTTTCTCCGTCTGAAAATAGAAGGGCCGCCCCATCGCGGAGCGGCCGTTTGGCCCGCATCTAGGCGCAATTGCCGCGCGGGGCAAGCGGGCAACCTCATCTTAGTGATTTCGAACTACAAATCCGCCCCCGGGGCGAGGAGCGCCCGGTGGAGGATCGATGCGTTTTGGTTTGCCTGTGGTCGTGATGGCCAGCCTGCTCCTTACCGCTTGCGGACGCGGCAGCGAGGACTTTGCATTTGCCGTGGACCGCCCGGCAGACAAGGTTCAGGAAGCCCTGGGCAAGGTTTCACTCAACCCGGACCTTGGGGTGATGTTCCCCGGGCTGAAAGTGGTGCGGACAGAACCCGCGCCCGGCGAGGTGCTCTTTACCATTCCCGGTGATGGCGAATATCCGGTCACCATCAAGCTGACCTTCGAACCCTCTGCCGACGGCAAGACCAGCGTGCTACACGCCGCGATCGACGTTCCGGATACCAAGGTGACCTTTGCCGGAAAAACAAAGTACATCAGCGAAGCGAAGGTCGAGACACTGCTCGGTAAACTGCTTCGCAAGGCCGCGCAAAAGCTGGAAGATGGCCAGAACATTGACAGCGAGAAGCGCGAATTTGCGGAAATCATGACGATCCTGGCGATCACCACCGATTCGCGGAAGCTCAGGCTTGCCAACGAAATGGCAGAATATCCGGAATGGTACATGGAGGGGCTGGGCTGGCTGATGGAAGGCGGCGAGGGTCCGCAGGGGAGCTATGGCGACCCCGCGATCCCCGACGACCCCGGTGCAGCTTCACGCCGCGACGAATACCGCCAGCAACAAGCAGAGCGCGAAGAGCGTTCCAAGGCAGAGGAGGCCGCAGAACCGATGGACGATGCGCGCGGCGATTCGGCCCGGGGGGACTATGCAGGACCTTCAGACTACTAGGACGTGGCGGCGATCAGGCTTAGGCTGCGCCGGGGTGGTGATTGTACTGGCCCTGGCGGTTGGCCGGTGCGGATCGATTTCGGACCCGCTGTCGGGCAAAGATTCGCTGAATATGTCCGTTCCCGCCTTTCAGAGTCGGATCATGGAGCTTGCCAATTGCCCCTCACCGCTTGAGCGTCTGGGGATCGATCGGGTACGCCCCAAGGTCATGATCGGCCAGGATGGCGAAACCGATCTGGTCATCCCCGCCGCTGCGGACAGCGAGGGCAGTATGGTCCGCTTCAGTCTGGATCCGGTGGAGGGCAGCGGCGGAAGCCAAATCAGGGTCAGCTGGAAGGTGCGCGTGTCAGACAGCGCGAGCGAGCTGGACATGGGCGAGGACCGCCTGCTCAATCCAGCCGGACTGGCCCGTGAGCTGGCCGTCGCCGTGGAAAGCTATGTCAGCACAACGTCCTATGTCATGCGGCCGAATGCCGGAAACAGCGCTTCGGCCTACCGCGGCGAACTGGCCAGGACCTGCAAGAAGATCGGCCGGGTGATCGATGGGATCGCCGTAGTCACCAACCCATCGCTGCGGACCACGATCGAGAAACAGAAGCGCCGCGACGCGTTGGGCTGGCTGTTCAAGGACAACTACCGACTCAACACCTCAGCCCCGGCTGGCGACTATGGCGGGTTCTACGACTGAGCGCCGACCGCCAGCACGATCTTGCCGATATGAGCGCCCTGCTCCATCCGGGCGTGGGCTGCGGCCGCCTCGGCCAGGGGGAAAGTTCGGTCCATGACCGGGCGCAATTGCCCGGATTCGACCAGCGGCCAGGCCAACTGGGCAATTTCCTGGGCCAGCAGCGCCTTGAACGTGTCGGAGCGCGGACGCAGGGTCGATCCGGTCAGGTGCAGTCGGCGGCGCATCACCTCGGCCATGTTGATTTCCGCGCGCACCCCGCCCTGGACCGCGATGGTTACGTGACGGCCATCGTCGGCCAGGCATTTGAGGTTGCGCGCTACATAGTCTCCGGCGACCATATCGAGCACCAGATCCACGCCCTTGCCGCCGGTGATCCGCGCCACTTCCTCAACGAAGTCCTGTGCCTTGTAATCGATCGCATGATCGGCACCGATCTTCAGCGCCTCGGCGCACTTGTCGGCCCCGCCGCAGGTAGCGATCACGGTAAGACCGAACAGTTTGCCCAGCATTATCGTCATCGAACCGATCCCGCTGGTCCCGCCGTGCACCAGGATGGTTTCACCCTCGCGGGCGTAGCCGCGCTCGAACACGTTGTGCCAGACGGTGAACAGCGTTTCGGGCAACGCTGCAGCCTGGTCGAGCGGCAACCCAGTCGGAACCGGCAGGCAGTGCGCGGCCGGAACCCGGCAATATTCGGCATAGCCGCCACCCGGAGTCAGCGCGCAGACGAGCTGGCCGAGCAGGGACGGATCGACCCCATCGCCCAGCGCCACGACCTCTCCCGAAACCTCCAGCCCAGGCACCGGCGAAGCACCCGGCGGAGCCGGATAGAACCCCAGGCGCTGGATCACGTCGGGCCGATTGACCCCGGCATAGGCCACCCGGATCAACGCATCGCCGGGCTGAAGATCGGGGACCGGCAGATCGACGAGTTTGAGCACTTCCGGTCCGCCAGGCGCGTCAAAATGCGCAGCCTTCATGGTTTTCGCAAGTGTTTCAATCATTTGCCATACCCCCAGATGCCGCGTCGGCGGATTTCGGCCTTATCCGTTTGACGTGTTGACAGCAAGCGCATCCCGCCCGATTCTGCCGGGCAATGGATGAAGACTTTCCCCGGCCCAAGGGCGATGCCGCCACTCTGCTGGCAAAGGAAGCGCTCGATTCCTATTCACAAGACGAACTGGCCGCGCGGATCGCCCTGCTCGAGGCCGAGATTGAGCGCGTGCGCGCGCACCGCGACAAGGCCGCGGCTCACCGTCTGGCCGCCGACGCATTGTTCAGGCCGCGGACCGACTGATGGCGCCGCCCCCTCTTTCGGACCGGGGTGAGCGTGCCCATATAGCTTTGGTTAACCCTGTTTGCTCATATTCTCCGGCAGTGCCAAATTCACCGCCCGGAGCGACACCGTCCCTGAAGAGAGACCGATAGATGCCCAGTTTCGCACAGAGCCTCGAAAAGACGCTGCACGCCGCGCTGACCAATGCGTCGGACCGCAGCCATGAGTATGCGACACTGGAGCACCTACTGCTCGCGCTGATCGACGATCCCGACGCCGCCCAGGTGATGACCGCTTGCGGCGTAAACCTGTCCGAACTGACCGAGGTGGTGAAACAGTACCTTGATCAGGAATATCAATCGCTGAAGACCCAGGAAAAGGGCGACCCATCGCCCACCGCGGGTTTCCAGCGCGTGATCCAGCGCGCGATCCTGCACGTCCAGTCCAGCGGCAAGGATACGGTAACCGGCGCAAACGTACTGGTTGCGTTGTTTTCCGAACGCGACAGCTACGCGGTCTATTTCCTCCAGCAGCAGGATATGACCCGGCTCGACGCGGTCAGCTTCATCAGCCACGGAATCGGCAAGGGCGGCAAGAAGGTTGAGGATCGTTCGCCCCAGGGCAGTGAAACCCCCGAAGCGCCGCAACCAGAGGAAAAGACCCAGGCCAAGGGCGACAAGAAGGAATCGGCGCTCGACCAGTTCTGCGTCAACCTCAACGAAAAGGCGATGGCCGGAAAGGTCGATCCCTTGATCGGGCGCGGCCCGGAAGTGGACCGGACGATCCAGATCCTCTGCCGCCGCTCCAAAAACAACCCGCTCTATGTCGGCGATCCCGGCGTGGGCAAGACCGCGATCGCCGAGGGGCTGGCGCGTAAGATCGTCGAGGGCGAAGTCCCCGAGGTGCTGAGCGAGGCGGTGATCTATTCGCTCGACATGGGCGCGCTCCTTGCGGGCACCCGCTATCGCGGCGATTTCGAGGAACGGCTTAAGCAGGTCGTGTCCGAGCTTGAGAAGATGCCCGAAGCGGTGCTGTTCATCGATGAAATCCACACCGTGATCGGCGCCGGGGCGACCAGTGGCGGGGCGATGGATGCCTCAAACCTGCTGAAACCAGCTCTTTCGGGCGGAACGATCCGTTGCATCGGATCGACCACCTACAAGGAATTCCGCAACCACTTCGAAAAGGACCGTGCGCTACTGCGCCGGTTCCAGAAGATCGACGTCAACGAACCCACGATCGAGGACACGATCAAGATCCTGAAGGGCCTTCGCAGCGCCTTCGAGGAGCACCACGGCGTGCGCTACACACCCGACGCGATCAAGACCGCGGTGGAACTGTCAGCGCGCTATATCAACGACCGCAAATTGCCCGACAAGGCGATCGATGTGATTGACGAGGTCGGCGCGATGCAGATGCTGGTTCCGCCCAGCCGCCGCAAGAAGACCATCGGCCCGCGCGAGATCGAGCAGGTCATCGCAACCATGGCGCGGATCCCGCCCAAGAACGTATCGACCGACGATCGCCAGGCACTCGAACATCTCGAAAAGGACCTGAAGCGGGTCGTTTTCGGCCAGGACAGGGCCATCGAGGTGCTGGCCAGCGCAATGAAGCTGAGCCGCGCGGGGCTGCGCGATCCCGACAAGCCGATCGGCTCGTTCCTGTTCTCCGGCCCGACCGGCGTCGGCAAGACCGAGGTTTCCAAGCAACTGGCCGAGATCATGGGCATCCCGATGCAGCGCTTCGATATGTCCGAATATATGGAGCGCCATTCGGTTTCGCGCCTGATCGGTGCGCCTCCGGGCTATGTCGGCTATGACCAGGGCGGACTGCTTACCGATGCAATCGATCAGCAGCCGCATTGCGTCCTGCTGCTCGACGAAATCGAAAAGGCTCACCCCGACCTGTTCAACATCCTGCTGCAGGTGATGGACAATGGCCGCCTGACCGATCACCACGGC
Organism: Pseudomonadota bacterium; assembly: GCA_029550345.1. GTDB lineage: Bacteria > Pseudomonadota > Alphaproteobacteria > Sphingomonadales > Sphingomonadaceae > Novosphingobium. Next base: position 44,050 of record JAKPHK010000059.1, on the reverse strand, counting down.
AAGACGGTCGATTTCCGCAACGTGATCCTGATCATGACCACCAATGCCGGGGCCAGCGACATGGCGCGGCAAGGGATCGGCTTTGGCGATGTTTCCAAGGCCGATGCCGGTGATGAAGCGGTCAAGAAGATGTTCAGCCCCGAATTCCGCAACCGGCTCGATGCGATCGTCCCGTTCGCCTACCTCGGCACCGAGGTGATCGCGCGGGTGGTCGAAAAGTTCGTGCTCCAGCTGGAGCTGCAACTGGCCGAGCAGAACGTCCACATCCAGTTCGACGGCGATGCGCGCGAATGGCTGGGCAAACGCGGGTACGACAAGCTCTATGGCGCGCGGCCGATGGCCCGGCTGATCCAGGACAAGGTCAAGCAACCGCTGGCCGAGGAGCTGTTGTTCGGCAAGCTGCGCCATGGCGGCGAAGTGCACGTTTCGGTGAAGGATGATGCCTTGTCGTTCGAGCTGACCCCGGCCCCACCCAAGCTTGACCGCAAGGCCAGGAAAGCGGCGGAAGCAGCAGCGGCGGCGACTGCCAAGCCAAAGCCGAAGCGCAAGGGCAAAGCGGCTCCCGAAGCCAGCGGCGATTGACCCGGGTCAATTTGCTGGACAGCATCCACGGCTAGGCCCGTGGCTGTAGTATCCTGTCCAAAGGACGAACCCCGCCGTGACGAGTACCGCTCCTGCCGCCGATTCCCTGCCCACCACCCCGTTTGCACGGATTGGCGGACATCCGGTGTTGCAGGCGATTGCCGACCGCTTCTATGACCTGATGGATCAGGACCCGGCCTATGCCGAACTGCGTGCAATCCATGCCCCCGATCTGGGCGCGATGCGCAGTGCGCTGCCGCAATTCCTGGCCGGTTGGGCCGGCGGCCCGCGTGACTGGTTTGAGGCGAACCCCGGTAAGTGCATGATGTCCATGCACGCGCCTTTCCCGATCAACCGCCAGACCGCGACCCAATGGGCCGAAGCGATGGAGCGGGCGATCGCCGATAGCGAGGTTGCTGACCGGGAGATCGCCGATGCCATGGCCGAAGTGCTCTCACGCATGGCCAAGGGCATGGCCCGCGACTGAACTGGCCAGCGCGGCCGGTCCGCGCTAAACCGCAAGCATGAACTCGATCGACCGTTCGCGCCGCCGTTTGGCGGTCGCCGCCGCTGCACTGGCGGGTTATGTCGATGCGATCGGCTTCCTGTCAGCCAACAGTTATTTCGTCTCGTTCATGTCGGGGAACACCACCCGGCTGGGAGTCGATCTGATCACCGCGCCGCACAGTGCGATCATTCCCGCAGCCCTGATCCTGGGCTTTGTGCTGGGAGTCTTCGGCGGCGCAATCGTTGCCGCCAGGGCTGGAGTGCAGCGCAAGTTCGTGGTTCTTGCGCTGGTCGCAGTCTTACTCACCGGAGCGGCGATCGTCGATACGCCGGCCATCCAGCTGGCGCTGCTGGTTCTTGCCATGGGCGCGCTCAACAACACCTTCCAGAAGGACGGAGAGGTCTCTGTCGGGCTGACCTATATGACCGGCGCACTGGTCCGTATGGCGCAGGGGTTGGCAGCGCGGCTAATGGGTACCGGCGGCGCCGGATGGGAGAGCTGGCTGTTGCTGTGGCTTGGCCTGGCACTCGGCGCGGTCAGCGGGGCCTTTGCCTTGACCAGCTTGCCGGAAGTCGCGCTATGGCTGGCGGCAGGCTGGGCGCTGCTGCTGGCCGTGCGCGCGCGAAAGCTGGCGATCAACTGATCCGCACCAGCTTGTCGCGCCCGGTTTCGCCGCGCAGCAGGGTGAGCCGAGACGGCGCAAGATCGAGCGCCCGAGCCAACAACCCGATTACCGCATCGTTGGCCTTGCCGTCCTGCGGCTTGGCGCGGACCTTTACCACCACGGCATTGTTACCCAGTTCAATCGCTTCGATCCGTGCGCCCGGTGTAACGCGCAGCGCCAGCCGCCCTTCGTCATCGGCCAGCGCGCGGATCGCTTCGGCAGAAGGGAAATCAGCCTTCGGACGTGCCATCGTAAAGCGCGGCATGGAGTTTGCCGTTCTCGACATAGTGGGCAACGCCCAGTTGCAGCCCGGCGATCGCCCGGTCATCCAGTTCGCGCATGAAGGTTGCGGGGCGCCCGGCCCATAGCTGGCGCGCGGTAATCCGCTTGCCCGGCGCGAGCAACGCCCCTGCCGCCAGCATCCCCTCGCGCTCAATCACGCAGCCGTTCATGGTCTGTGCGGCAAAGCCGACGAAGCCCTTGTCCTCGATCACCGTACCGTGGACCATTGCCATGTGACCGATCAGCACGTCATCCCCGATCAAGGTTGGATAGCCATCGGGCGCGCCGGGCTGGGGACCATCGCAATGGATCACGCTGCCGTCCTGTACGTTGGTGCGCGCGCCGATCACAATCCGGCTGGCATCGCCGCGCAGCACGCAATTGTACCAGATCGAAGCATCGGGCCCGATCTCGACATCGCCGATGATCCGGCAACCAGGGGCGATGAAGGCCCTATCGTGGATCTTGGGGGTTTTGCCGCCAAAGGCGATGATGGTGGTATCAGGGCGGTTCATGGTCATTGTCTTCCCAGAAAGTTGGCCCAGGTAACATAGGGCAGGATCGAAGCGTGGTCATCGCTCCAGACGCGCGAGGCGGGCGGCTTGAGTTTTCTCCATGCCATCGCCGGGGCGACGCGCTCCAGCGCGGCCAACTGATCGGGATCGCGCACCACGGCAACCCAGGTTGACGGCGTCCACTGCGTGCCTGGCGGAGGCTCATCCTCTCGCACCGCGGCGTGCAGGCCGCGCGCCCTGACCTCCGCCGCCAGGGCTGGTTCCAGATCGATGAAGCGGTTGGAAATGTGCACCAGCAGGATCCCGCGCGGTGCCAGGGCATCGAGATAGACGCCGAATGCCTCATCGGTGAACAGGTGCAGGGGGATCGAATCTGACGAAAAAGCATCGATCGCCAGCAGATCGAAACTGCCCGCGCGAACCCGGCCAAGCTCAATCCGGGCATCGCCCAGCACCACCCGGGTCTGCGGCGCGCAATCGCGTAGATAGGTGAAAGTGCCGTTGCGCGACAGGTTGAGCACGGCCTGGTCAATCTCGAACACCGTCCAGCTCTGGCCGGGCCGGGCATAGCCGGTCAGCGATCCGGTGCCGAGTCCCACCACCCCCAGTCGCGGTCGCACCGGAAACAGCCGCGAGGCATTGGCAAAGCCGATCGCCGCGCCCGATCCAGGCCCATAGTAGCTTAGCGGCAGGCACTTCGCCGTTGCCTCGGTCGATTGCTGGCCGTGCAGTGTGGTGCCATGGGCAAGGGTACGGATCCCGCCGCTGGCATAGTCTCGCACGGTGTAGATTCCGAAATAGGACCGGGTCCTGATCCCGTCACGGCTGTCCTGAACGGTCTGGAATCCGCCCTGGACCAGCATGACCGTGACCAGCAACCCCGCTGCCGCCCATCGCCACGGAACCAGCACCAGCCCGAGTAGCGCGATTCCGCCGCTCAGCACCCAGCGGGCAGTCTCGGTGCCTTCATACTGGTTGGTCTGGTAAAGCTGCCAGACCATCAGCCCGATCGCCGCCCCGGCTACCCCGATCACCAGCAGCCGTGCCTCCCGCTCAAGCGGCTTGGTGTGCGGCCAGTTAAGCCAACCCTGGCGCGGGAGCAGCAGCGCAGCGGCCAGAACCAGCAGCGGATGTTCCCAGACCCAATCAAACACCAGCGGCGCGATCAGCGCTGTGAACAGCCCGCCCAGTACGCCACCCGCCGACATCACCAGATAGAAGGTGGTCAACTGCTCCGCCGCCGGACGACAGTCGTAAAGCCGGGTGTGCAGCGCGGTGCAGACAAAGAACAACATCGCCAGCGCCGCGATCACCGGGAGCAGGCCGTTCGACCCTTGCGAGACCATCGCCAGCCCCCCGATCCCGAGCACTGCGGGCCAGGCAAGCGCCGAGATCACTCGTGCCGTCATGCGCTGTTCGGCAAAGGCGATAACGAAACTGAGCAGATAGATTCCGAGCGGGATCACCCACAGCAGCGGCATGGCGAAAATATCAGTGGTGAGATGCGTGGTGGTGGAAAGCATCAGCCCCGACGGAACTGCCGCCAGCGCAATCCACAAAGCCTTGCGCCGGGCCGGGATCGGGTCTGGGGCGGCAACCGCAGCAGCGGGTGCAAAGGCTCCGGCCAACGCCGGTTCGGGCAAGCGGCTGCGCGCCCGCGCACTCAGCCAGATCAGCCCCAGCAGCAAGGCATAGCCCGCGCTCCACAGCCAGGCCTGGGCGCGCAGCGGCAGCAGCGGCTCAACCAGCAGCGGATAGGCGATCAGGCCCGCAAAACTGCCCAGGTTTGACGCGGCATAGAGCGCCCAGGGCTCGCCCGCCTGCGGGTGCCGCGCAAACCAGCGCTGCATCAGCGGAGCCTGGGAAGAAACCAGGAAGAACACCGGCCCGATCGACAGCGCCAGAAAGGCCGGAACCCAGAACACCTCCATGCCTGGGCGCGGCGGATCCATTTCGACCAGGCCGACCGGCAGGGCCAACAAGGCCACGGCGTAAAGCGCCAGGTGCAGCCGGGTCTGCCGCTTGAACGGCAGGCGGGAGAGGCGGTGGGCATACCAGTATCCCGCCAGCAGCAGCGCTTGATAGACCAGCATCGCGCTGTTCCAGACGTTCGGCGCGCCGCCCAGCCGGGGCAATGCCATCCGCGCCACCATCGGTTGGATCAGGAACAGCAGGAACGATCCGGTCAGGATCGTGACGACGAACAGGCTCCGGGCCGGACGCGTCGCGGCTGCGCTCATTGCGGCCGTTCAATCGTATAGACGAGGTGCCGTGAAAGCGGGTGGCCGATCGGAAACCGGGGGTGATCAAAATCAAGCTCAGGCCGATGGACCATCCCGATTCGCTCCATCAGCCGCCATGACGGCTGGTTAGCCAGCACCGTCCACGCCGCGATCCGGGCGGCGGCGCAGTTGGCCCAGCCCCAGGCCAGCGAAGCCAGCGCCGCCTCACGGGCATAGCCCATGCCCCAGGCATCGCGGCGCAGGCGCCAGCCTATTTCCAGCTCGTCGGTAACTGCCGTACCCTGATGACCGCCGCGCCGCAGGCCACAAAAACCCAGAAAGGCGCCATCACCCTTGCGCTCTGCCGCCCAGAAACAATAGCCATCGCTATCCGCGCTCGTCGCCAGCCGATCTGCGGCCGCATCACTGTCCGCCCGGTCGAGCGGGCCACCAATGTGCTGCATCACTTCGGCATCGGCGCTCATCGCGGCGAATGGTCCGCGATCTTCAGCGCGCCAGTTGCGCAGAATCAGGCGCTCAGTCTCGATCACCGATCGCCCCACTGCCCGGCCGAGATCGAATAGACGATGATTTGCCCGCCTTCGGGATCGAAATCGCTGTTGGCAAAGTCGAGGTCGGCGCGGCGCTCCATCCCCAGCCGTTCCATCAGGCCCCAGCTTCCGGTGTTTCCAGCCACGGTCAGCGCAATCACCTGCGGCGCGCCGAGCACGGCGAAGGCGTGATCAAGCGAGGCAAGCGCGGCTTCCTTGGCATAGCCCTTGCCCCAATCGGCTTCGCGCAGCCGCCAGCCAACCTCAAACTCGCCCTGCGGCCCACCGGCCTGATTGCTGCGCTTGAGGCCGCAGAACCCCAGAACGGCGCCATCGTCCTTACGTTCGACTGCCCAGAAGGTATGGCCGTGTTCTGCGGCATAGTTCAGAATGCGGCCCTGCGCAGCCAGTCGCCGCTCATCATCCAGCACCCCGCCAAGCCAGCGCATCACCGCAGGGGTATTGGTATCGCGCCAGAACGGTGCCCAGTCTTCGTCGCGCCAATCGCGCAGTACCAGTCGCTCGGTTTCGATTCGCAGTTCGCTCACACAGTTCCCGCCCAAGTTTCCCGCGTCAGCCGATAGACCGTGGTCGGGTTATCAGCCGCAGGGTAGTTGGGATCGACATAGTCGAGCTCAGGGAAGCGTGCAAAGCCAAGTCGCTGCATCATCCGGGTCGAGGCGCGGTTGGAATCGCTGGTCTGCGAGAATATCTCGGTCAGGCCGAGCTGACGGAAGGCATACCCCAACACAGCGCGCGCCGCTTCGCTGGCATAGCCCTTGCCCCAGTGCATTTCAGCTAGTGTCCAGCCGATCTCGCTTTGCCCGCGCAGCAGGGCTGGCGCAGCCTCTGCCCTGACATGGAAAAGACCGCAACGCCCAACCCTGATGTCCTCATCACGCAGCCATACAGTCCAGTGCCGCCAGGTTCCGGGGGCGAAAGCGGCGATGTCGGCCGAAAGACTTTCAGCGACTTCCGCCGCACTGCGGGTTTCGCCGCCAAGGTAACGTATAACGGCAGGGGTGTTCATCGCCGCTTCGATCCACGGCAGATCGTCGGCCGAAGGCGGCCGCAGCACGAGGCGTTCGGTCTCTATCATGCGCCGAGCAACCGGGCTGCGTGGGCCGCGTGATAGGTCAAAACACCGGAGCAACCCGCGCGCTTGAAGGCCAACAGGGTTTCCAGAACCAGGGCATCGCGATCCCCGGCCCCGGCGGCTGCGGCGTGTTCGATCATCGCGTATTCGCCGCTCACCTGGTAAGCGAATACCGGAACCTCAAAGGCTTCCTTCACCCGTCGGACGATGTCGAGATAGGGCAAGCCGGGTTTGACCATCACGCTGTCCGCCCCTTCGGCAAGGTCCAGCTCAACCTCGCGCAGTGCCTCCTCGGCATTGGCCGGGTCCATCTGATAGGTCTTCTTGTCGCCTTTCAGCAGCCCCCGGCTGCCCACCGCGTCGCGGAACGGGCCATAGAAGGCGCTGGCATACTTCGCAGCATAGGCCATGATCTGGACATTGACGTGGCCAGCATCTTCAAGCGCATCGCGGATCGCGCCGATCCGGCCATCCATCATGTCCGAAGGCGCAATCACATCGGCCCCGGCAGCGGCCTGATTAAGACTCTGCCCAACCAGCACATCGACGGTCGCGTCGTTCAGCACATAGCCTGCATCATCGATCAGCCCGTCCTGCCCGTGGCTGGTATAGGGATCGAGCGCAACGTCGGTCAGCACGCCGATATCATCGCCGCAGCTGTCCTTGATCGCCCGGATCGCGCGGCACATCAGGTTGTCGGGATTGAGCGCTTCGGCGCCGTCCTCGCTGCGGCGGTCGCTCTGGGTGTTGGGAAAAAGTGCCAGGCAGGGAATACCCAGCGCCACCGCCTCCTTCGCCCGGGCAGCGATCAGATCGACCGACCAGCGCGAGACGCCGGGCAAGGATGCGACCGGTTCTTCCACCCCGGTTCCTTCGGTAACGAACAGCGGCCAGATCAGATCGGCCGGGGTCAGCAGGGTTTCGCGGTGGAGCGCGCGGCTCCAGCTGGAGGCGCGGCTGCGGCGCAGGCGGATGGCAGGATAAGCGGTCATGCCCGGCTCATAGGCCCGGCAGGGCGGGCGCTCAACTCTTCAATCGATCGATCTCGCGGTGAGGTGCGGGGCCGCTATCGGCCTGGCGCGGGGCCATGCTGTTCATCGCCGCACCGGCTCGAACCTGTTTGAGCTGCGCCATCCGGGCCTTGAAGGCGACCAGTTCCTTCTGATCAACCTGGTTGCTGACCGTGAAGCGGACCGACAGCGGATTGACCACGCTGCCGTTGCGATAAAGTTCGTAGTGCAGGTGCGGTCCGGTGGACAGGCCGGTCGATCCGACATAGCCGATAACCTGCCCTGCGCGGACGTGCGTGCCTGAGGAAACCGCGATCCGGCTCATGTGGGCATAGGCCGTGGCATAGCCGCCACCGTGATCGAGCTTCACATAATTGCCATGCCCACCGTGCCAGCCGGAGAAGCTCACTGTAGCATCACCCACGGCATAGATCGGTGCACCATAAGGTGCACCAAAATCCACCCCGGCGTGCATCCGGGTATAGCCGAGCACCGGATGGCGGCGAGCGCCGAAGTTTGAGGTGATCCGCCCGCCATAGACCGGCATGATCAGCCCGGTGCGCTGGGCGCCCATCCCCGATGCTTCGAAAAACTGACCCTCACCGCCCCAGCGCAGCAACTGCGCCTTGGCCCGGCCATCGTGTTCCAGCCCGGCGAACAGAAGATCGCCGATCTGGACCTCACCATTCGAGGTGCGGCGCGAGGAGACGATGATATCGAAGGTATCGCCCGGCTCGATCGCGGTATCGAGGCTGAGATGCTGGTCGAGCGTCTGCAGATACTGCTGGATCGCCTCGATCGGAGCGCCAGCGGCGCGGGCCGAGCGATAGAGGCTGGCCCCGACCACACCGCGGATCCTGAGCGGGGTGTTGTCCACCGCGATCGCCTGCTGGGTAATGTGCAACTGCCCGTCCACCCGCGAGACCGACAGATCAAGATCAAGCCGGGCCCGGAAGGCAAGGTGTTCGAGCTGCGGGGCGGAACCCGCCCCATCGGCAGCGGCCAATCGCAGATCAACCCGGGTGCCAGCCGGAATCGTCGCGACCGGCAGGGCTTGGGCCACCAGCCTGGTGACTTCTTCGGCATCGGCGGTGCTGACCCCGGCGCGTTCGAGCATCCGGGTGAAGCTGTCCCCCTGGGTCAGGGTGGCGGTCAGCTGAACATTCGTGCGTTCGGGCGCGGCAGCCAGCGGAACGACGGCGCGGGTCGGCCCCATCCGCCGACCGCTATCAGCGCCCAGCGCCAGCGGCTGGATCGTCTGGCTGCGAAATTCGTCGCGAGCGGCGGTATCGAGCGGCATCGCTGCGGCAGAGGCAATCGCCGCCGAATCCGGCCAGAAGGCCAGCGCGAGCAGCGAAAGGCCGACCAGCGTACCAAGCCCGCGAAACCACTGCGGACTGCCGATATCCTCGGCAAGATCCGGCGCCCAGTTGACCTGGCCTGCCCCATGATCGATCCGATCGCGCAAGGCGATAAGCCGGGTGCCCAGACTTTGCCGGGGCTTGCGGCTGCCGAACCGCGGCGAGCCAGCACCATCCCCGACGCGAAGGGCACCGGCAAGCAGCTGCTCTGGTTTACGCGGTTGTGGCACGATTTACCCCGTTTTCGGTCCGAACCGGCCCCATCTGCACCCGGCATGGTTAATCTTCGCCTAAATCCATCCTGAAAAAGCCCACCCCGAAAAGGCCCGCCATACCGCGCAACCGGGGATGCCCGCCGCGCACACCTTGCAGGCGGCGATGCGGCTTGCCACATCGGTTCCTGCCATGGCCACGTTTTCCGCCGATCCCACTTCACGCCTCAAGGCGGTGCTGGGTCCGACCAACACCGGCAAGACCCACCTCGCGATCGAGCGGCTCTGCGCCCATTCATCGGGGATGATCGGCTTTCCGCTGCGGCTGCTGGCGCGCGAGGTCTATGACCGGGTCTGCGCGATCAAGGGGCCGGGCCAGGTCGCGCTGATCACCGGCGAGGAACGGATCGAGCCAAAGGGTGCCCGCTGGCTGCTGTGCACCGCGGAAGCGATGCCGGTCGGCGCGGACCTGGCCTTCGTTGCGCTGGATGAGGTGCAGCTGGGGGCCGACCGTGAACGCGGCCACATCTTCACCGATCGCCTGCTCCATGCCCGTGGACGGGAAGAAACCATGCTGCTGGGATCGGCGACGATCGAGCCGCTGATCCGATCGCTTCTGCCAGCGGCCGAGATTGTCAGTCGCCCGCGCTTTTCCACCCTCAGCCATGCCGGGGCCAAAAAGCTCAGCCGGATTCCGCCGCGCAGCGCGATTGTCGCCTTCAGCGCTGAACAGGTCTATGCCGTGGCCGAGATGCTGCGCCGGTTCCGCGGCGGCGCAGCGGTGGTAATGGGCGCGCTTTCGCCCAAAACCCGCAATAAGCAGGTAGCATTATACCAGAACGGCGAGGTCGATTACCTGGTCGCCACCGATGCGATCGGAATGGGCCTGAACCTGGACATCGGCCATGTTGCCTTTGCCGGGCTTTCGAAATTCGACGGGCAGCGCCAGCGGCGGCTGACCACCAGCGAAATGGCCCAGATCGCCGGGCGGGCCGGGCGCCACCAGCGCGACGGGACTTTCGGGACGCTGGCGGGCAGCGGCAGCCACGATGCCGAATTCACCCCTGAAGAAGTCTATGCCATCGAAGAGCATCGCTTTCCGCCCCTGACCAAGCTGTTCTGGCGCGAGGCGCAGCCCGATTGTTCCAGTCTTGACGCGCTGATCGCCGACCTGTCGCGTCCGCCCGCGCGCGAAGGTCTGGCCCCCGCCCCCGAAGCGATCGATCTGGCCGTGCTGCGCCGCCTGTCCGAAGAACCGGAGATCGCGGGCATGGTACGCGGAAAGGCACAGGTCGCGCGGTTTTGGCAGGTCTGTTCGCTACCCGATTTCCGCCAGCACGGGGCGGAAACCCATACCCGCTTTGTCGCCCGGCTGTGGGAGGATCTGGCCCACGGCCAGCTTGGCGGAGACTACGTCGCCCGCTCGATCGCCGATCTCGACAATCCATCGGGCGACATCGACACCCTGCAGATGCGGATCGCGGCGATCCGATCCTGGTCCTATATCACCCAGCGCCCCGATTGGGTGCTGGCGCGCGAGGAAATGGCGGCGCGGGCGCGGGCGGTTGAAACCCGCCTGTCCGATGCCCTGCACGCCCGCCTGACCGAGCGCTTTGTCAACCGCCGGACATCGGTGCTGATGAGGAAGCTGGGGCCCGATGCCGGACTGCTGCCGGTTACGCTGACAGGCGATGAAGTGCGGGTCGATGGGGAGCCGATCGGCCAGCTGGCGGGGTTCCGCTTCCGGGTCGATCCCCAGGCCCGGCTGGCCGATCACCGGTTGCTGCTGGCCGCCGCCGAACGGCACCTGCCCGCGCTGCGCAGCGAGCGCGCCGCCGCGCTGCTGGCGGAACTGGCGGGCGGCGGCGCGAACCTTGCACTGGATGGCGCGAATTTCAGCTGGGAGGGCGAACCGATCGCCCGGCTTGGGCCGGGACGCAGCGTGTTGACGCCGCGAATCGCGCTCGACCCGGCACTGGACGGGCTGGAAACGGAGCTGAAACGGCAGTTGGCGGCGGCGCTGGAACAGTGGCTGGACCGGTCACTCGCACCGATGACCCCGCTGCGCCGGATCGACGCCGCCGCGCGGGACGCCGCCGCCGGGCCGGAACTGCGCGCACTGCTGATTCGGCTGAGCGAGGCGGGCGGCCTGCTCGAACGCGCTGGCTCGGGAATAGAAGTCCTCTCTAGGGATCAGCGCACGGCACTGCGCAAACTCGGCGTCCGGGTCGGCGCGCTCGACCTGTTCGTGCCTGAAATGCTCAAACCCGCCGCACTTGGCGCCTGGCGTACACTGCAGAGTGCCGGAGCCAGCCACCACCCCGCGCCGGTACCGCAGATGCCGCCGGTCATCGCGCTGCCGGGCAAGGCGGCCTGCCCGCCGGGCTATCGCAAGCTGGGCAAGCAGGCGCTGCGAATCGACATCGCGGAAAAGCTGCTCCACGCCGCGCACCAGGCGCGCGAGGCATCCAGGGGCAAGCCCTTTGTGATCGATCCGGCGCTGGCGATCTCTACCGGGCTGACCACTGCCAGCTATGCCCAGTTGCTGCGGCTTGGCGGATTCACCGCCAGCCCGGCCCGGCCACTGGGCGAAGGGCAGCATGGCCCGCCGGTTCCGGCACGCTGGCGCTGGCGCCCGCCGCGGCGCGAACGGCAGCAGGATCGGCGCGCGGCGTCGGCGCCGGTACCGGCAGGCAGCGCCTTTGCCGCACTGGCGGAGCTGATCCGCTGATGCGAATCGACAAACTGCTGTGGTTCCTGCGGCTGGCGAAGAGCCGAAGCGCGGCCCAGGCGCTGGTCGGCGAGGGGCACATCCGGCTCAACGGCAGGCGAATCGAGCGTGCCGCGCAGGGCGTGGCGGTGGGCGATGTACTGGTCGTGCCGCTGCCGCGCGGAGTGACCGTGATCGAGCTCGCCGCATTGCCGAGCCGCCGCGGACCGGCCGGTGAAGCGCAATCGTGCTATCGGGTGCTTGACGGGGCGGGCGCAAATCCCATAGCAGCAAGTCAAACCAACTCGCCTCAGGGGAATATCGAGCCATGACCTATGTCGTCACCGACGCCTGCATCAAGTGCAAGTACACCGACTGTGTCGAGGTTTGCCCGGTCGATTGCTTCTATGAGGGTGAGAATATGCTGGTGATCAACCCCAGCGAATGCATCGATTGCGGCGTTTGCGAACCCGAATGCCCGGCCGAAGCGATCCTGCCCGATACCGAAAGCGGGCTTGAACAGTGGCTTGAGCTAAACGCCAAGTATTCGGCCGAATGGCCCAACGTCACCCAGAAGAAGGACCCGCCGGCCGACGCCGACGAGCACAAGGGCGAAGAGGGCAAGTTCGACAAGTACTTCTCGGCCGAACCCGGCGAAGGCGACTGAGCCTGTCCCGCCGGGGTCCGGCGGCGAAACGATTGCATCTTTGCGTTCCGCAAATTTCCCCTGTCCGGCACTGATACAGGTGCCGGAGCAGGCTTCGATTCTCGACTATGGCAATTATGTTGCGGTTGTGCTATATAATGGCATGACTGCGGCGGGGTTCTGCCCCGCAAGACAGCCATGTTTCAGGAAAGGCGGGATGCAAACGGGCGGTTGATGCAAGCATCGGACCGGGGCTGAACTGTTCCCCGTTCGCTTCGCACCGCCCCGCTACGCACAGTGCAGTTCGCGCTGACCCCGCATAGGAAAGGACGGTTGCATGGTGGCCAAGGCCCACGCCTTCGATGTTGGTGACTACGTTGTTTATCCCAAGCATGGGGTCGGCCGGGTGATCGAACTGCAAGAGCAGGAAATCGCCGGGATGACTCTGGAACTCTATGTGCTGCGGTTCGAAAAGGAACGCATGACCCTGCGCGTGCCGACCAACAAGGTCGAAGCGATCGGGATGCGCAAACTGTCGAGCGACAAGACCCTGCGTGAAGCGCTTGATACCCTGAAGGGCAAGCCCAAGGTCAAGCGCACGATGTGGTCGCGCCGCGCCCAGGAATACGAAGCCAAGATCAATTCGGGCGATCTGGTCTCGATCGCCGAGGTGACCCGCGACCTGTTCCGGGCCGACGATCAGCCGGAACAATCCTATTCGGAACGGCAGATTTTCGAAGCCGCCTCCTCGCGCCTGGCGCGCGAACTGGCCGCGATGGAAAAGACCGATGAGCCGGCCGCGCTCAAGAAAATCCTGGCGATCCTCAACGAATACGCGCCGAAGTACTACGCGGAAGCCGCCGCTACGGCCTGAGCCGTTACCTTCGGCTGACACGAAAAGGGCCGTCCCTGCCGGGGCGGCCCTTTTGCGTTGCGCCCCTTGAAAGCTCCGCCATGCTGTATTATGTCGGCAATACAGATTGCGGGAGAATGCGCGATGAAATTCAAGTTCGGCAATTTCGCTCGGGCCATGGGTCCGGTTGTCGCGATGGCGCTGGCGGCCGGCGTGGCCGGGTGCGACGGCAAGGTCACGATCAACGGTGATGAGGGCAAACCCCTGGCCGAGCTCGATCTGACCGGCAAGGCGCCCGACGAACTGGTGCTGGCCGGACCGGATGAGGTGCGGATCACCCAGGGCGACAAACTTTCGATCACGGTCGAGGGCGACCAGGAGGTCAAGGACCAGCTGCGCTTCAGCCTGAAGGACGGCAGCCTGGCGATCCACCGCAAGGACAAGCTGCTCGGTTCCGGCAGCAAGGTCGCGATCGTCAATATCACCATGCCCGCCCCGCGTGAGATCGTGATGGCCGGATCGGGCAAGATCGCCGTCGCGCAGCTTGCCCCGAAGGCCAGCGTTACCGTCGCCGGATCGGGTACGATCGAAAGCAGCGGCCTGTCTGGCGAATCGCTCGATCTGACCATCGCCGGATCGGGCGATTTCCGCGCCGCCGGGAATGTCCGCTCGCTCGATATGACCATCGCCGGCAGCGGCTCGGCTCAGATGGACGCGCTCAAGGTTGAAAAGGCCGATGTCTCGATCGCCGGATCGGGCAGCACGACCTTTTCTTCGGACGGCGAGGTTGATGCCAGCATCGTCGGTTCGGGCAATGTCACCGTAAAGGGCCGCGCCCGCTGCACCGTCAGCGCGATGGGATCGGGCAAGCTGGTCTGCGAAGGCCCGGTCGAGCAAAAGGCCAAGAGCGATGCCCCGCCCGCAGCCCCCGAAGCGCCGCAGCCACCCGAAGCCCCGAAACCCTAAGCTGCGGCTCGTCTAAGCCGATCGTTGATCGCGGCGCCGATTCCTTCTTCGGGGATCGGCGCCACGGCGATTCTGGGCTGCGGGGCTGCCGCCGCCAGGTGCAGGCATTCGTATAGCCGCGCCGCCGCCTCTGCCGGATCGCCGCGTTCGGACAGTGACGTGTCGCCCGCGATCGGGCCGAAGCCGATCAGAAATTCCCCGTCCTCTGCGCTGGTCGCACCCAGTCGCACCGGTTTGCCGGGTGCATAGTGACTGGAAAGCTGACCAGGGGCTTCAATCCGGCCTTCCATCTTGACGTCAAGCGGTGGGCCGAGATGCGCGGCGATCTGATCCTCGCTGACCGGGCCGGGACGCAGGATCTGCCAACCAGAGTCGCGCAGCGCGACAATTGTCGATTCGATTCCCGCAGCGCAGGCCCCACCATCAAGCACCAGATCAACCGCATCGCCCAGCGAATCCGCCACGTGCCCGGCCCGGGTCGGGCTGACCCCGCCGGAGCGATTGGCCGAAGGCGCCGCCAGCGGCAGGCCGCTCTGTTCGAGCAGCGACCGCATCGCCGGATGGGCCGGACAGCGCAGCGCGATGGTCGGCAGGCCGGCGGTAACTGCGGCGGCGATTCGCGCCTCGAGCCGAAGCGGCAGGACCATGGTCAACGCGCCGGGCCAGAAGGCCTGGGCGAGTTGCCGCGCCCGCTCATCGAATTCCGCAATCGTTTCCGCCGTGGCAAGGTCTGGCACGTGGACGATCAGCGGATTGAAATCGGGCCGCCCCTTGGCGCGATAGATCGCCGCTACGGCGGGGGCGCTGTCAGCCCGCGCGGCAAGGCCATAGACCGTCTCGGTCGGCACCGCGACCAGCCCGCCCGCGCGCAGCAATTCGGCCGCTTCGGCTATCCCTTCGGCGTCGGCGGCGATCATTCGCGGTAGCTGGTGCTTGCCCGTCATGCCCTCCCGCTATAGGCGCAGATCAACAAAGCCAAGGAAAAGCGCCATGACCTTTACCGCTCCCACCGCCGACCAAAACCTTGCCCTGCGGGTCAATGCCGGGATCGAGGAGCTTGCCAGCCACGAACGCTTCGCAGACGCCAGCCCCGATCTGGTCGAAGCAATCGTCGAAGGGATCGGCCAGTTCGCCGCCGGAGAATTCGCTCCGCTCAACCGGATCGGCGATCTGGAAGGGGCAAAGCTGGCAGAGGGCACGGTCAGCCTGCCCGCGGGCTATGCCGAAGCCTATCGCGCCTATGTCGAGCAAGGCTGGAATGCGATTTCCGGGCCGGTTGACCATGGCGGTCAGGGCCTGCCGTTCGCGCTGGCCAGCACCGTGATCGAAAGCCTGGGCAGCGCCAACATGGCCTTCACCCTGCTGCCGCTGCTGACAGTGGGCGCGATCGAGGCGATCAGCCACCACGGCAACCAGGACCAGAAGGACACCTACCTCGCCAAGCTGATCAGCGGCGAATGGTCCGGCACGATGAACCTGACCGAGCCGCAGGCCGGGTCGGATGTCGGCGCGCTGCGCACCACCGCAACACCTGCGGAAGGCGGCAAGTGGCATATCAAGGGCACCAAGATCTTCATCACCTGGGGTGAGCATGATCTGTCCGGCAACGTGATCCATCTGGTCCTGGCGCGCACCCCCGGCGCACCGGCCGGCACCCGCGGGATCAGCCTGTTCGTGGTACCGAAATACCTGGTCAATCCCGATGGCAGCCCGGGCGCGCGCAACGATCTGCGCTGCGTCAGTCTTGAGCACAAGCTGGGGATCATGGCATCGCCGACCTGCGTGATGAGCTTTGGCGATAACGACGCCTGCATCGGCGAGATGATCGGGGCCGAGAACGAAGGCCTGAAGGCAATGTTCACGATGATGAATTCAGCCCGGGTCAATGTCGGCAATCAGGGCGTGCAGATCGCCGAGAGGGCGCTGCAGCAGGCCAGCGCCTATGCCCGTGACCGGGTTCAGTCGGCCCGCGCCGGTTCGCCCAGCAAGGAGCCGGTGGCGATCATCGAGCATCCCGATGTGCGGCGGATGCTGCTGCGGATGCGCGCGCTCACCGAAGGGGCGCGGGCGCTGCTTTACTACACCGCCGGGATGATCGATCGCGGTGCGCTAGGGATCGAAGGGGCCCAGGCCCGCGCCGATTGCCTGGTGCCGATGCTCAAGGCCTGGGGCACCGATGTCGGCTGCGAGGTTTCCAGCCTGGGGGTGCAGATCCACGGCGGCATGGGCTTTATCGAGGAAACCGGTGCCGCCCAGCATTATCGCGATGCCCGGATCGCCCCGATCTATGAAGGCACCAACGGGATCCAGGCCGCCGATCTGGTGACGCGCAAGCTCGGTTACGAGCAGGGCGGCGTGCTGATCGCGCTGCTGGGCGAAGCGGCGGCTGGCGCGGCAGACAAGGCTCCCACGCTTGCGGCGCTGGCGGCAGATTGCCTCGACGTGGCGCGCTGGATGGCTGACGGCGCCAGCCTGGATGACAAGCTGGCCGGATCGGTGCCGTTCTGCACGATGTGCGCCACTGCCGTGGCGGGCTGGCAGCTGCTGCGCCAGGCCGAAGCGGCAGACGGCGCGCTGGCTGCAACCAAGCCGGTCGTCGCCCGCTATTTCGATGAACATCTGGCCAGCGAGGCGCGCGGACTGAAAGCCGCCGCGATGGCCGGATCCGGTTTGCTCTATGCCCTTGATGCCGAGGCGCTGGCCGGATGAGTCAGGCCGCCGACCCGCTCGCCCGGATCGCCGCCGCGCTGGAACGGATCGCCCCGGCCCCGGCCGATGCGGTCGATTGGCTCAGCGCCCCCGCCTATGTCTGGCACGGCGCGGCGCGTGCGGTTGAGCGCTTGCAGGCCCCGCCGCTCGGCTTGCTGCAAGGGATCGACGCCCAGAAGGGGATTGTCGTCGGCAATGTCGAGCGGCTGGCGCAGGGCCATGCCGCGCACGATATGCTGCTGTGGGGTTCGCGAGGAATGGGCAAGTCCGCGCTGCTGCGTGCCGCCGTGCTGGCCGCGCAGGCCGCCGATCCGGGCCGGATCGCGCTGATCCAGGTCGCACCCGAAGCACTGGGCAGCCTGGCCGCGCTGTTTCAGGAACTGGGCCGTCAGCCGCGCAGCTTTCTGGTTTTCATCGATGACCTTGGTTTCGAGGATCACGACAGCGCCGGACCAAGGGTGCTGCGGTCCTGGCTGGAAGGCGGGATCGAGGCGCGGCCCGGCAATGTCCGCATCGCCGTGACCAGCAACCGCCGCGCGATCGTGCCGCGCCACTTGTCTGAGCAGGACGATCCGATCAACCCGCGCGACTCGGTGGACGATCGGCTCGCCCTGGCCGATCGCTTTGGCCTGTCGATCGGCTTTCACGCCTGCAGCCAGGACGATTACCTGGCGATCATCGGCGGTTATTGCGCGGCGCACGGCCTGCAATGGAAAGAAGACGAAGCGCTCGAATGGTCAAAGCGGCGCGGAGCACGCTCAGGCCGGGTCGCCTGGCAGTTCGTCACCGAACTGGCCGGGCGGGCCGGAAAAGCGCTCTGACCGCTAGAGCGGTATCTACTGCTTGACCTTTTCGTCGGGCTTGAACCCGGCCTTGTACTGCGCGTTCGGATCACCCTTGAGGTTGCGGACCGGCGGCAGGCTGCCGCCCTTGATCCGCTCGATCTTCGCGGCGGGCTGTGCGCCTGGTGCGATCACGCGCCAGATGATCCCGGCGGTATCGTCGCTGACCAGCAGAGCGCCGTCGCCGGCAAAGGCCACCCAGGTCGGCCGGCCATGGGTATCGCCGTCTGCGGTCAGGAATCCGGTCAGCACCGGGATCGGCTTGCCCAGCGGATTACCCTTGTCATCGAACTTCACGAAGACCACGTCATAGCCAGCCGCCGGTTTGCGGTTCCACGAACCGTGGCGGGCGATGAAGGCGCCATTGGTGAAGTCCGGCCCCATCCGTTCACCCCCATGGACGAAAGCCAGCCCAAGCGCGGCGACGTGGGCGCCCAGCGCATATTCGGGCTTGCGCACGTAATCGTCGATATATTCCGGCGGCGCCCATTTGACGCGGTCGTCATCGTATTTCTTGTAGTAGATCCACGGCCAGCCATAGTGCGCGCCCAGCGGCACGTTGGTCAGGTAGTCGGGCACAAGATCGGGGCCGAGCATATCGCGTTCGTTGACCGTGGTCCAAAGCTCACCGGTTAACGGGTTCCAGGCCAGGCCGTTGGGATTGCGCAGGCCGTTGGCATATTGCCGCGGATAGCGATCCTTGGTCAGGTCCTTTTCCCAGATCGCGGCGCGGCCCTTCTCGATCTCCATCCCGTTTTCGCCGATGTTGGAGGCCGAGCCGACCGCAGCGTAAAGCCGCAGGCCATCGGGGCTGAGCAGGATGTTGCGCATCCAGTGGTTGCCGGCCCCGGGCAGGTCCATGACCTTGCGCGGTTCGCCGCCGATCGCGGTTTCGCCCAGCTTGTAATCAAACACGATCACGGCATCGTGATTGGCAACGTAAAGCTCGTCATCGGCCCAGGCGAGGCCCGAAGGCGAGGCGAGGAACTTGCCCTCAAGCAAGGTAAAGCGCTGTTCGGCCACGCCATCGGCGTTGCCATCGCGCAGCAGAATCAGCTTGTCGGGCGAACCGCGATTCGATCCGGCCCGCTGCATCAGCTTTTCCGCGATCCAGCCGGTGAAGCCGCCGCCGCCGCGAGTCGGCGAATCCGCCTCAGCCGCGATCACATCGCCATTGGGAAGGGTGTAGATCACCCGCGGATGATCGAGCCCTTCGGCAAACCGCTTTACCTCAAGCCCCTTGGCCGCAACCGGAGCTTCACCCGCGGCCCAGCCGACCGGCTTGGCGATCGAGACCGAGGGGATCGTCTCCGGCCGCGGCTTGACGATCAGCGGATCGGCCCCGGAAAGTTCATCCGTGGTGTGCAGCGCCGGAGTGCCGCGCAAGATGAAATAGACGAACCCGCCGAAAACCAGCAGGAACACGGAAAGGGCGACAAGCAGCTTGCGTTTGGTTGACATGGCGCGGGTGATACTTTGTCACAGCCTAGGCGGCAACCGCGCAGTGGGATAATGGTGCGGCGATGTATGACTTTCAGCCCGATCCCGACCGGCCCAAGGCCGAACTCTATCAAGACCTGGCCGACGCCGCCCGCGCAATCACCGCGGGAGAGCCCGATTGGGTCGCCAACATGGCCAATGTCGCGGCGCTGATCTGGCAGTTCGTGCCGCAGCTCAACTGGGCGGGATTCTACCGGATGGTGGATGGCACGCTGGTGCTCGGCCCGTTTCAGGGCAAGGCCGCCTGCATCCGGATCCCGCTGGGCCAGGGGGTCTGTGGATCGGCGGCGGCCAGTGGAGCGACCCAGCTGGTTGCCGATGTTCACGCCTTTCCCGGCCATATCGCCTGCGATGCCGCCAGCGCTTCGGAACTGGTGGTGCCGGTGATCCGCGACGGACAGGTGATCGCGGTGATCGACCTCGACAGTCCGGAGCCGAGCCGGTTCGACGATGAGGATGCTGCCGGGATCGAGGCGCTGGCCGCAGTCTTGGCGTCGGCAATCTAGCCACTCACCCTTGCACCGAAACGGGACAGGGCTGAGAGAAACGGGCACAAGCCTTGGTCGTCAGCGGCTTATGATGCTAAATTCCAGCTTAACGCCGGAATCGACCGGCCCGTTTCAGGGGTTTGCCATGTCTGTTCGTCCTGTCCGCCTTTCCCTGCTTGGCGTCACCGCCCTGGCTTTTGCCGGACCGGCCCTGGCCCAGCAGCCCAGCCTTCCACCCCCGCCGCCGGGCGTGGTCGATGCCCAGGGCCGGGTTTTTGACGGTCCGGCTCCCGATATGCGCCCCGAATGGCAAGGTGCCGCGCCGCAGCAGGCGATGCCGCCGATGCATCCCGGCCAGCCGCGCAGCTATCCTCCGGGCTGGGAGCAGGCCCGCGCCGACTGGCTGGTTGAGTGCCGCCGCCGGCAGGGCCACGGCAAGACCGTTGGCGGCGCCGTGATTGGCGGTGTCATCGGCGGCGTGGTCGGCAACCGGGTGGCCGGGCACGGCAACCGCACCGAAGGCACCATCGCCGGGGCGGCAGTTGGCGCCGTGGCCGGGGCCGCGATCGGCAGCGGTGCGGATCGCCGCGCCGCGCAGGACTATTGCGAGGCCTATCTTGAGCAGCACACCACCTGGGGCCCCGGCTACGGCTATGGCCAGCCGGTGGTCGGTTATGGCTATGCCCCGATGACGGTGATGGTTCCGGTTGCCTATGTCGCGGCTGCCGCCCCGGCTCAGCCGCGCGAATGCGTCGAAACCGTAGTGACCGAGGAATGGGTGGCCGCGCCGACCCGCACCCGTTACGTCCCGCCGCGGCCCAAGCCCCGGCCCAAGGCCGTGCCGGACAAGCGGGTCAAGATCGTGCCTGACAAGCGCGTTCGGGTGAACTGACCGGACAAGCAAAGGGGGCCTTCCGGCCCCCTTTCCAGTTCCGCCGTCTGCGGCCGGTTCTACAACTTGCGGCCGATCAGTTCCTTCATGATTTCGTTGGTGCCGCCGAAGATCCGCGTCACGCGGGCGCCGCGCCACATCCGGGCGATCGGATATTCGTTCATGTAACCGGCCCCGCCATGGAGCTGGAGGCACTTGTCCATCACTTCCCATTGCAGGTCGGTGTGCCACAGCTTGGCGGCAGCGCCTTCCTCAGGCGTCAGTTCCTTTTTCATGTGCCGGGCCAGCGCCCAATCAAGGTGGGCCCAGCCGACCTGGAGCTTGGCCTTGATGTCGGCCAGCACAAAGCGGCTGTTCTGGAAATCGAGGATCGGCTTGCCGAAAGCCTTGCGATCGCGGGTGTATTCAACGGTCATGTCAAAGGCGCGCTGGGCGCTGGCCTGGGCCGAAACCGCGATCGACAGGCGCTCCTGCGGCAGTTCGCTCATCAGATAGATGAAGCCCATCCCCTCCTGCCCCAGGCAATTGGTGATCGGCACGCGCACGTCCTCAAAGAACAGCTCGGAGGTATCCGCCTCGTCCTGCCCGATCTTGTCGAGGTTGCGGCCACGCTTGAAGCCTTCGCGGCTGGCTTCGACCAGCACGATCGACAGGCCCTTCCAGGCCGGCTGCACCTCGGTATCGGTCTTGCAGCAGACGAGGATCAGATCGGCGTTCTGGCCATTGGTGATATAGGTCTTGGACCCGTTGATCACATAATGGTTGCCGTCCTTCTTGGCGGTGGTGCGCATTCCCTGAAGGTCAGATCCGGTACCCGGTTCGGTCATCGCGATCGCGGTAACGACCTCGCCCGAAACCAGCTTGGGCAGCCATTCCTTCTTCTGCTCCTCGCTGCCGTGGCTGATGATGTAGTTGGCAACGATATCCGACTGGAGTGAAAAGCCGGTGGTGACCCCGCCGTGATAGGCCGCTTCCTCATCAACGATCGCGTTATAACCGAAGTCGAGCCCCAGGCCGCCGTATTCTTCCGGAACGGTCGGACAGAGCAGGCCGAGTTCGCCAGCCTTGGGCCAGATCGACTTGGGGACGATTCCCGCCTCGGCCCATTCGGCCTGGTGCGGGGCGATTTCATCCTGCATGAAGCGCCGCACGGTCTGGCGGAACATTTCGTGGTCTTCGGAATAGGCGGTACGGGCCAGCGAATCGAGCGACATCGGCGTTCCTCTCAGGATCATTGATTGATCCTAGGCCTAATGCCCGCAAGCCGCCCCGGTCAACCGGATTTTAATCGAACGATTAATGGGCGCTGGCGATTTCGCTGGGCGCCTGCGGCAGCAGCACCAGCCGCAATTGCCCAAGCCGCAGCGAAGGCGTGGCGCGATCGATCCGCAAGGCCCCGGACAGCTCCGGCCTGACCCCAAGGGCGCGGGCACTCGGCTCGGTCAGACGCAACCGGTAGCTGCCATAGGGAACCGAATCGAAGAACAGGTAGCCGTCGAAATCGCTCTGCCCGCGCAGCACCACCTGACCGGCCTCATCGATCAGCTCGACCCCGGCCCCGCCGCGCGGCTCGCCGTCCGCACCGAGCAGCACGGCCTCGATTTCCCCGGTCGGCGCCAGCGGCAACGAGACTTTGGCTGCAACCCCCGGCCGCGGGACGACCACCATGCCCCGGCCCTTTGGCTGAAGCAGCGGATCGGACAGCGAACCGGCATCGATCGAGACCAGCACCGGAACATAGGGCACCAGCCCGTCGATCACGGCCCGGCCCGCCCCGTTGGTGGCCTTGTCGCTCGAACGGAACCCGGCCTCAACCGCGACGCCTTCAACCGCAGGCTCATCCGCCTGGCGCTGGCCATCGCCGTTTTCATCGCGATAGACCTCGACCGAAGCCTGCCCGGTTGAAGCCAGCCGCTCACGGGAGGCGCGCCAGCCGCCATCGACTGGATCGGGCCCGAGGCTGAAGGCCAGCGTCAGACCAAAGCCCAGGTTGCCACGGTTGTCGATCCGGCCTTCGCCGCGCAGGGCAAAGCGGCGGAACTGGTGAACATAGCCCAGCGACCATTCCTGACGATCGCCGACCGCGTCGTAATCGTAACCAGCCCGGAGCGTCGAAACCGGACCAAGCGGGGCATCGGCAACGATCTGGGCGCGCTGGAAGCCAGGGTGATTTCCATCGAGTCCGAAGGCTGACTGGCCGCGCAGCCGCAGCCTGCCGATCAGGACATTGCCGATCAGGGTCAGGCGGTTTCCGCGATCTTCTCCCGCGGTCAACGCCGCCGGACCGGACACCGCCCGGTGCATCAGCTCCAGCGTCAGCGAGGCGCGGCCGATGTGGGCAGAGCCGCGTGTTAACCATTCGGTAACCAATACTCCCCGGCGCGACAGCGTCTGGCGCACCCCGGCCTCTACCGGCAGGCTCCATCCGCCCAGCTTGACCGGACCGGACAACCGCAGCCCGAATTCGCGGCGCTGCTCGATCGAAACCAGGTCCGAATCGAACTCGCCATCGACCCACAGCACCTGGGCGTTGAAGTTTACCCCCTTGATCCGGCCCATCGCTTCTGCGCGCAGCGCCCTTCCCGCGCCGAACTGCTGTGCGCCCGAAAGCTCAAGCAGCATCGGGCCGACAGAGCGGCGCAGGATCGCTTCAAGGTAGTGGCGGCGATGGCCGGAGCGGGTCAGGCTGTGATAGCCCAGCCCCGCGGTGGTTCGGCTATCCAGTCCGCGCTCAACCCCGGTGCCCCAGCGCCAGCCGGTACGGGTGAGATAGGACGGCGCGCCCAGATCGATCAGATCGCGCCCTTCGTCGAGCATCCCGGCCCAGTAGAAGGTCTTCCCGGCCGGAATCGATTCGATCCCGACATTCTGGCTGGTACGTTCGTGGCGGACCTGGCCTTGCGGGCCATAAAGCACCACGTCGAATTCATTCTCGCCGAACAGCAAATCGACATCGGCAAATTCATAGCGCCCGTCGCCGCGATCGGCCTGATAGGCCCGTAGCACGCCGTTGCGATAGAGTTCTGCATCCCACCCGGCCGGCAGGGTTCCGCGCAGGGTGGTTGTGCCGAACCGCGACGGCAGGTTGAGCGGACGGTTGGAGACGAATACCCCCCGGCCATAGGCGCTCTGCGCGGCCAGCGCGCTGGGCGGGGTATCGACATCGCCGAAAGCCACCTGTGTCGCACCGAGCGAACCGAGCATCTCCCCGGACGGATCGTTGCGATAGATCCTGATCCGGGCCGAATCGGGCACCGGGCCATCCGCCCCGGCCAGCCGGGCGCTATAGCTCATCCCCAGGGCCTCGCCCCCGGCCAGAACCTCGTAATTGCTGCTCAGCCCGCGCGCGCTGGACCATTGCGCCTGAACCTGAATATCGACCGAGGGCGCGCGCCACGCCTTATAGGGCGCATCGGCCTGTGGCAGGCTGGCCAGGTTGAATTCGCTGGCAGGCGGCTTGCGAAGTCGCGCGGCGCGACTTTTGCGTTCGATCGCTTCAAGGAACGGCAGCTTGCGATCGGTTTCGATCACAACCACCATATTGCCGAGGTCGGGCCGGAACTTTACGCCCATCCAGTCCGACAGGGCATTAAGGCCCATGCACCAGCCTTCGGGGGTGTCGTGGATCGCGTTTGCCGCAATCGCCCGGTTACCGTTCACGGTTTGTACCGTATTTGAATCGCGATCGATGACCAGCCGCTGATCCTCCGCGAAAATCCAGCCAGTTGCGCGGCGCGACTTTTTGTCGAGCCGGATCGGCAGATCGAGAGCCTGGATCAGATCGGCGAAATCGACGCAAACCCCGGTCGGCGTCTGATAGCCGCGCAGCGGCTCACCCAGTCTGTACTTGCCCGAATGCAGTTCGAGCAGCAGCGAATCGTCTTCATTGGCGCGCCAGGCATCGGCCTGGGCTGGCTGTGCCCAAACGGCAAGAACCGCCCCGGCCAGGGCGGCGATCTTGCGGGTTCGGGCGAGCCATTGTCTCATGACGTCAAGCTATTGCTCCGGGGTGCAGGGGTCCTGCGATCAGGGCAGGGTTGCGGTGGTTTCGGCCAGCAGCGCGCCGCCGTTTTCGGGCAGTTCGCGGTATTCGACCCGGATCGGCCCGTGCAGCTTGGCCAGCTGTTCCGGAGTGAGCGGCACCTTGGCCTTGCGCTTGGTCACTTCGGGATAGATCGCGATCCCGCGCATCGAGAACAGCACCTCGCCGCGCGGCGATTTGCCGATCACCTCACCATAGACCGACCGGTTACCGCCGCGGCCCATATCGATTTCAAGATAGGACCCGGTGTTGGAGCGAATTACCTGGACCTGGCCAAGGCTGGCCTGGGCCTCAAGCCGCCCCTTGCGCACGAAGACCGGGATGGTGATGCCATAGACCGGCGTCAGCCGGATCTGGACCCCGGCTTCGGGACCGGTCGCGGCGGCCTGCTCCGGCGTCTCCGTCGGCGGGATCGCCCGGAAGTTCATGTGTACGCGGTATTCACCGTCAGGCAGACCTTCGGGCGGGCGGACCGAGATGCGGACCGCCTGGGGCTGGCCCGGCAGCAGCGTGATCCGGCGCGGGGCATAACGCACCATATCGAGCGCGGCGCGTTCACCGGTGCTGGCATCAGCCTCGGCCACATCGTTGAAATCGCCTTCCTCATCCATCCGCCGCAACTCGAGCGAGATCCGGTAGGTCGCGGGCTTTTCGCCGATGTTGCTGAGCACCACTTCGGCGTTGCCGCCGCCGGTGATAACCACCCGGGTCGGGGCAACCAGCAAGTCGCCCTGGGCCTGAGCCGGAGCGGCCAGCATGGCCTCCGAAAGCGCGGCAAGGCCAATGGCGTAGTGGTGAATGGCAGACAGTCTGATCATCGAAACCCCTGGGTCTGGTTTTCCAAAGGCTTGACGCGGCCTTCGGGAATTCCCCCTGGGCATAGGAAAACAAGGTTAACTTTGCGCTAACCCTGAAGGCGCCCGGATCGGCTTGGCGCGCACATGAAAAGGGCCGCATCCGCGGCTTGCGGATACGACCCTTTTTCCAACCCCATTTCAGGGGCGGATCAGCTTATTGATATTCGACCGAGACCGAGAAGGTGCCGGTGTAGGTGCCCGGAACCTGGCCGCTGCCCACGGTCAGCGTGCCGCCAACGGTGAAGGCGCCATTACCCGACGAATCGAGCTGGAACGCGCCGTTCGGATCGGTGTTGAAACCGCCCAGCGACATCGTTTCGGTGCCGGAAACGCGGGTCAGGTTGACCGCGGCGGTCGGCAGGGTGACGATGACCATCGCGTCGGGCGAACCAACAACGTCGAAAGCAGCCGGAGCGCGAGTGCCGGTCGAGATCAGCGCGCCCGAGGAAGCGACGGTCGAATCGGCATTGACGGTCACGGTGCCGCCGGTGTTCGCGGCGATCTGGCCAAAGTTCAGGTCGGCGGTGGCGGTGACGGTCAGCGAGCTGAGCACTTCGGCCGTGGCGGTGCCGGTCGCGGTGGTCGCGGCCTGAGCCGAAGTGGCAAACGAAGCGGCGGCAACAGCGCCAACCATAGCGAGACGAAGCGAATTGCGCATTTGAGTCTGGTCCCTTCAATTCTTGTGCCGGCAGCGCACAATCGGCTGCTGCCCGAATGGCCGGCAAAACCCCCCATTCGCAGCGCCTTAAGTAGGACCACTATGTTCAACGTTTACTTGCAGGTTTGGTTAATGACGAAGGCCGGTTTGTTAAGACCTTGCCTCTGCAAAAACCCGTAAAACCTGGATTCTAGATCCCGCCGCCGGTCAGCCGCTGGCAGATCAGGTCAAGCTGGTCGAGCGTGCGGTAACGGATGGTTACCGCCCCCGAGCGCGGATCGGCATCGGTGTTGATCCTGACCGGCAAACCGAGAAACTCCTCCAGATGGCTCTGTACCGCGGCAATATCGGCAGCATCTGCGGACTCGCGCTCGGCGCGCGCCTTGCGCGGCGGCGAACTCGTGCCGGTGCCCTTGCGGACCAGACGCTCAACATCGCGGACCGAAAGCTGCCGGGCAATTGCCTGCTCGGCCAGAGCCAGGGCGTTGTCGGCCCCGATCAGCGCCCGGGCATGGCCCATCGACAGGCGCCCTTCCTCAACCAGCTCGATCACCAGCGGCGGCAGGGCCAGCAAGCGCTGGAAATTGGCGACATGGCTGCGGCTCTTGTCAACCATCTTGGCGATTTCGGCCTGGGTCAGGCCTTCGTCCTCGGCAAGCCGGTGATAGGCCCGGGCCTCTTCGATCGGATTGAGGTCCTCGCGCTGAAGGTTCTCAATCAGCGCCAGAGCGGTCACTTCCCGCTCGCTCAGATCGCGAATTAAGGCTGGTATTTCATGGAGTTGGGCGCGCTGGGCGGCGCGCCAGCGACGTTCCCCCGCGACCAGACGCCAGCGTCCCGCTCCATACGGCGTAACGATCACCGGCTGGATCACGCCGCGCGCGGCAATCGACGCGGCCAGCTCCGTCAGGGCTTCCTCGGCAAAATGACGACGCGGCTGACCGGGATGCGGCACGATATCGGCGATCGCCAGCATCGCCAGACCCGCGGTTGGCGTTGCGGTTCCTGCCGCCGGGCGCGGTTGAGCCGGGGTTACCAGGGGTTCTTCGCGCCGGGTTTCGCCCAGCAGGGCGCCAAGCCCGCGCCCCAGCGCGGGACGCTTGGCCGAAGCGGTGCGGGTCGTTGAATCGTCGCTCATGCGGCTTTCCTCTTTTCCGGCAGACGGGTGATCAATTCGCGGGCCAGCGCCATATAGGCGCGACTGCCGGTGCAATTGTGATCATAGACCAGCGCCGGAAGCCCGTGGCTAGGCGCTTCGGACAGGCGGACATTGCGCGGAATCACCGATTCGAACACCAGATCGCCGAGGCATTGCCGGACATCGTCAGACACCTGATCGGTCAGCCGGTTGCGGCGATCAAACATGGTCAGCGCCACGCCAATAATCCCGAGTTCGGGATTGAACCGCTGCTGCACCCGCTCGACCGTCTGGAGCAACTGCGACAACCCTTCGAGTGCAAAGAACTCGCACTGCAATGGCACCAACAAGGTGTCTGCGGCACACAAGGCATTTAACGTCAGCAGGCCCAGCGAGGGCGGGCAATCGATGAAGGCGATGTCATAGGCGCTTTCCCCCGCCAGTGCCTCACGCAGCCGATCGGTGCGGTTTTCGACAGCGACCAGCTCAACCTCTGCGCCGGACAGGTCAACCGTTGCCGGTACGATATCGAGCCCGGGAATCCGCGTCGGCGAAACGCAGGCGGAAAGCGGCATCTGATCGACCAATAGGTCGTAGGATGAATGCTCACGATCGGCCGCGGCCAGGCCGATCCCGGTTGAGGCATTGCCCTGCGGATCGAGATCGATCAGCAGCACCCGCCAGCCGGTTGCGGCCATGGCCGTGGCAATGTTGATGGCCGTGGTGGTCTTGCCCACCCCGCCCTTCTGATTGGCGATCGCAACGCGAATCACGCTTTCTTGCCCTTTCTGCCCTTCAAGGTGCCTACGATAACGCCGGAATCCGCGTCGGTCAGCGATTGTTCCACGTGAAACAGGTGATTCCAGCCTTTGAGCTCCTGCAATTCCTGCCGGGCCGACCGCCCCTTGGGCAACAGCCAGACAGTATCGCTTGTGGAGAATCTTGCGGATAGATCCAGCAATCTTGGCAACGGAGCGAATGCTCGTGCCGAAATGGCGCGGAATTGCCGGGTCTCCAAGGCTTCGACGCGCTCACCAGCCACCACGGCGTTGGAGAGGCTGAAAATATCGCAGACCCGGCGGAGCCATTCGATTCTCCGGGCGCGCGATTCGACCATGACCACTTCACAGTCCGGTCGCAGCATCGCGATGATGAGGCCTGGAAAGCCGGCTCCAGTCCCCAGATCGAGCCACGATGAGCCTGTTTCACGTGGAACATGGGTGAGAAGCTGGGCCGAATCGGCATAGTGCCTTACCCAGACTGATTCGAGACTGGCGCCCGAAACAAGGTTTTGGACGTCATTCTCCACCACCAGCAATGCGGTTAGCCCATCCAGCATCAAACCGACATCGTCGTTCCATTCCGGCAGGGACTTGAACCAGGCCCGTGCGGCCAATTCGTCGCGAAGTATCATGCCGCGCGCCGCCGGGCGTGGACCAGCAGGGCTGCAAGCGCGGCAGGGGTAATCCCTGGCACCCGCCCTGCTGCAGACAAGGTTGCCGGACGGGCGCGGCTGAGCCGCTCGACCATTTCACGTGAAAGACCCGGAATCGCCTCATAGGGGAAGTCATCCCCCAGCGGCAGCGCCTCTCCCGCGCGCAGATCGCGCAGCTCGGCGTCCTGGCGCGCCAGATAGGGGGCATAGGCCGCATCCTCTGCCACTTCGGCGCAAAGCTCAGGATCAGAGAGCGCCTCGGCGGAAAGCCAGGGCCGCAGCTCCTCCAGCCCAACCCCGCCAAAGCGCAGCCATTCGCGCAGCGCCAGGCGTCCGACATCTGCGCGGACCGGAAGCCCGGCACCGGCCATCTCGTTCCCCGTCACCACCAGTTCAAGCTCCTGATCGAGCCGTTTGCGCTGCTCCTCGCGCCGGGCGTACCACTCGGCCCGCTCAGCCCCGATGCAGCCCAGAGCCAGACCCAACGGCGTCAATCGGGTTGCCGCATTGTTGGCGCGCAACCGCAGCCGGTATTCGGCCCTTGCGGTGAGCATCCGGTAGGGTTCACTGACGCCGTGGAGGGTCAGATCGTCGATCATCACCGCCATATAGCTGTTGGCCCGATCAATCGCCGGACCATCGCGCCCCAGCACTGCGGCGGCAGCGTGCATCCCGGCCACTAGCCCTTGCGCAGCGGCCTCCTCATAGCCAGTCGTCCCATTGATCTGCCCGGCGCAATAAAGCCCGGGCAGATCGCGCAGCTCAAGGCTGGGACGCAGTGCGCGCGGATCGATGTGATCGTATTCGACCGCATAGCCGGGCACCACCATCTCGACCCGCTCCAGCCCATCCATGGTCCGCAGCATCGCCAGCTGGACATCGGCCGGGAGCGAGGTGCTGATTCCGTTGGGATAGACCAGATGGCTATCGAGCCCTTCCGGCTCAAGAAATACCTGATGCCCGTCACGATCAGCGAAGCGGTGGATCTTGTCCTCGATCGAAGGGCAATAGCGCGGGCCGGACGCGCCAATCGCGCCCGAAAACAGCGGTGAGCGGTGCAGGTTGGCGCGGATCACATCGTGACTGTGCAGGTTGGTCCGGGTGATCGCGCAGAACACCTGCGGCAAGGCCCGCCCTGCCCCAAGCGGTGACATGGTCCAATGGTCCGCGTCGCTGGGCTGCTCCTCAAGCCTTGCCCAATCGATCGTCCGGCCGTCCAGCCGTGGTGGCGTGCCGGTCTTGAGCCGGGACATCGGCAGGGCGGCATCGCGCAACTGATCTGCAAGGCGCTGGGCTGAATTCTCACCGATCCGCCCACCGACGATCCGCTCTTCCCCTCGGAACAGCACCCCGCCCAGAAAGGTTCCGGTGCACAGAACCACACATGGTGCGGCCAGGGCCGTGCCATCGGCAAGCTCGACACCGCAGACACGCCCACCTTCAATCCGCAGGGCAGCAGCCTCACCAGCCAACAGGGTCAGATCGCCCTGTGCGCCAAGCAGACGCTGCACCTCGGCCTTGAAGCGTTTGCGGTCGGCCTGAATCCTGGGGCCCTGCACCGCCGATCCCTTCGAACGGTTGAGCATCCGGTAGTGGATTGCCCCGGCATCTGCGGCGCGGGCGATGATCCCGTCAAAGGCATCGACCTCGCGCACCAGATGGCCCTTGCCGAGCCCACCGATCGCCGGGTTACAGCTCATTGCGCCGATCACATCGAGATCGAAGCTGACCAATGCGGTATGCGCGCCCATCCGCGCCGCAACCGCCGCGGCCTCTACCCCGGCATGGCCTCCACCGACCACGATGACATCGAACTGCTGCATGATGACCCGCGCTTAGCGCAGGACTGTTCCACGTGGAACACTATTTCCCGATGCAGAAGCGTCCGAACAGATTATCGAGCATATCCTCGGTCGCGGTGCGCCCCAGCAGCGCGTCAAAGGCGACCCTGGCCTGGCGCATCGCCTCGGCCACCAGCAGCGGATCATGGTGTTCGCCCGCCTGATCGAGTGCGATGCGGGCTTCGCCCAGAAGCTCGTGCTGCCGTTCGTTGAGTGCAGCCTCGCCCGGCTGCGGCAGGGCGCTTGTCCCGGTTTCGACCAGATCGGCGCGCAAGGCATCGATCCCCTCGCCGGTCCTGGCCGAGATCCGGTGGCGCGGAGCCGCCTTCGCGACCGGATGGCTGCGATCAATCTGCCCTTCGATTTCCCAGGCGCCCGGCGGCCCCATCCCTTCGGGACCGAGCCACAGCACCAGATCGGCCCGGTCGAGCGCTTCAAGGGCGCGCTCGATCCCGATCGCCTCAACCACATCGTCAACCGCATCGTGCAGGCCTGCGGTATCGGCGAACAGGAACGGAACCCCCGCAATCGCCACGGGCCGGGTCAGGACATCGCGGGTTGTGCCCGCGATTGGGGTGGCGATTGCCGCTTCGGATTCAACCAACGTGTTGAAAAGTGTGCTCTTTCCGGCATTAGGCGGGCCGGCAATGACCACCCTGAAGCCTTCCTTGAGCAATTCCGCACGGGGGCGATCGAGCCAGAGCCGAATGGCCTGACCAAGCCGCCCGATCCGCACCGTAAAATCAGCCGGAAGCGTCGCGACATCGTCCTCATCGGCAAAGTCGAGCACCGCCTCCAGCGCCGCCGAAAGGCCGAGCAGCTCACCGCGCCATTGCTCAACCTCGCGTGAGAACCCGCCCCCGGCCATGGCCATGGCCGAAAGGCGCTGCAGCTCGGTCTCGGCCTCAAGCAGATCGGCCAGTCCCTCCGCCTCAGCCAGGTCGATCCGTCCGTTGACGAAGGCCCGGCGGGTGAATTCGCCCGGTTTAGCGCGGCGCAGCCCAGGCAAGGCCGCCAGAGCCGTCTCCACCGCCGCAATCACTGCCCGCCCACCATGGCACTGTAATTCGGCGACGTCTTCGCCGGTTTCGGTGCCCGGACCGGGCAACCACAGCACCAGCGCTTCATCGAGCAATGCACCCTGGCGGTCGCGCAGCCGTGCCAAAGTGGCCCGGCGGGGGGCTGGCAAGCGTCCGGCAAGCTCTTGCAAGGCCAGACCGGCCTTTGGCCCGCTGATCCGCACCACCCCGATCGCCGCCGGAGGGGAACCGCTGGAAAGGGCGAAGATCGTATCGGTCATGACCGGGCCCGGCTCAATCGTCCTTTTTCTTGCCCGCACCGGCGGCAAAGGCGCTGCCGCTTTCCATGAACTGCTGGAACATCTTCAGCCCGACCTGACCCATCGGTGCCATATTCTTGGCGAATTCCTGGACCTGATCGATCGATCCGGCGCCCTTCATCGCTTTCGAAATCACATCGACATAGACCGAATTGGCCTTGCTGACGTCCGGCAGGCCAAGGAAAGTCCGGGCCTCCTCTGGGGTGCAATCGATTTCGACATGGACTTTCATCGCATACTCCTTGGCGCCACCCGCAAATTGTCCCGGCAGCAAGCTGGCATAGCCCCTTCACAAAGTCCACGGCTGGCTTAGGGTGCGCGCCAAACCCCGTTTGGAGAGAGCACCGATGTCAGAAACAGTCCAGATCGCCTCGCTGAAGGATGACGGCACCATTCCCGCCTATGTCGCCCGCCCTGCCGGCACGGCAAAAGGCGCGGTGATCGTCATTCCGGAAATCTTCGGGGTCAATCCAGGGATCCGGCAAAAGGCCGACAAATGGGCCGAACAGGGCTATCTGGCGGTCGCGCCCGATATCTTCTGGCGGTTCGCGCCCGGGGTCGAACTCAATCCCGATGTCGAGGCTGAGCTGAACGAAGCCTTCGGCTATTTCCAGCGCTATGACCCGGCCGACGGCGTTTACGACATCGAATCGACAATCCGCTGGATCCGCGCCGAAGGCGTGGCCAAGGTCGGCTGTGCGGGATACTGCCTGGGCGGCAGGATCGCCTATATGGCCGCTGCGCGCACCGATATCGACGCCGCCGTCGGCTATTATGGCGTGATGATCGATACCATGCTGGATGAAGCGCACCACATCGCCAATCCGCTGCTGCTGCACATCGCCGGGGCCGATCAGTTCGTTTCGCCCGAGGCCCAGGCCGCGATGCACGCCGGGCTGGACGATCACCCGCGCGTGACGCTTTATGACTACCCGGGAATGCCCCACGGCTTTGCCGCCGAAATGGGCGACCGCCGCCATGACGCCGAAGCCGAGCTGGCCGATAGCCGGACCGAGGCCTTCCTGGCGGAGCATCTGGCATGAGCGGGGCGAGCAAGGGTGTCGCGGCCTGGCACGCCTATATCGGCAATGAAACCGCCGAAGCGCTGGACGTCATGCTGACGGACGATGTCGTATTTCACTCGCCCGTGGTCCACACGCCGCAGATCGGCAGGGCTATTGTCAGCAAGTACCTGCTGTCCGCCGCGAAGGTCCTCAACGGCGATCATTTCGCCTATGTCCGCGAACTGATCGATGGGAACCACGCCCTGCTCGAATTCGTCAGCGAGATTGATGGCATCAAGATCAACGGGATCGATCTGATCACCTTCGACGATGATGGAAAGATCATAGATTTCAAGGTTATGGTGCGCCCGATCAAGGCGGTCAACAAGCTCTGGGAAATGATGGCAGCGCAGCTTCAGGCGGTTCAGAGCTGAATTGATCTCCGCAGGAATCTCAACCGCTCCTCCACCCCGGCCAGCGGCAGGTCCGTCACGGTATAGCCATAGCGCTTCCACGCAGCGGTGACCGCATCATCGCTGGCGACGGCCTGCTGCCAGTCCTGGATGCGTTCTGGATCCTGGACGTAAATCTCGGCCCAGGCTGGCGCGCGCAGGATCGGGCCTGAATAGCGGATGGTCCGGCAGACCTGATCGATCGCAGGTGACACTGGCAGGCCCGAAACATCAAGGAAGCCGACCACATCCGGCAGACCGCGATCGAACAGGACCAGGCCAGGCTCATCCGCGTTGCGTTCAAATTCGCGGATGTGGGCCTCGGCCATGGCTTCGGCAAAACCGAGCGGATCGGTCTGGCGCAGTTCCATCCCGCCGGGCTGCTGCAGGATCCGCCGCGCGACTTCGGGTGACGTGGGATAGCCCGCCGCTGCCGCCGCTTCGAGCAGAGTGGTCTTCCCCGCCCCCGGCGCACCGGTAAGAACCGCGTGCCGTGGGGCGGGAAGCGCCATGCTACTGGTTCATCGTCGCGAAGAAGTCCTCGTTGGTCTTCGAATCCTTCATCTTGTCGAGCAGGAATTCCATCGCGTCGACCGTGCCCATCTGCATCAGGATCCGGCGCAGAACCCACATCTTGGAAAGCTTGTCCTTCTCGACCAGCAGCTCTTCCTTGCGGGTCCCGCTCTTGCCGACATCGAGCGCCGGGAAGATGCGCTTGTCGGCAACCTTGCGGTCGAGCACGATTTCACTGTTGCCGGTGCCCTTGAACTCTTCGAAGATCACTTCGTCCATCCGGCTGCCGGTGTCGATCAGCGCGGTGGCAATGATCGAAAGGCTGCCGCCTTCCTCGATATTGCGGGCCGCACCGAAGAATCGCTTGGGCCGCTGCAGGGCGTTGGCATCGACACCGCCGGTCAGCACCTTGCCCGAGCTGGGCACCACGGTGTTGTAGGCCCGGCCAAGGCGGGTGATCGAATCGAGCAGGATCACGACGTCGCGCTTGTGCTCGACCAGCCGCTTGGCCTTTTCGATCACCATTTCGGCAACCTGGACGTGGCGGGTGGCAGGCTCGTCAAAGGTAGAGGAGATCACCTCACCCTTCACGCTGCGCTGCATATCGGTGACTTCCTCGGGCCGTTCATCGACCAGCAGGACCAGCAGGAACACTTCGGGGTGATTGTCGGTGATCGCCTTGGCAATGTTCTGCAGCAGCACGGTCTTGCCGGTCCGCGGCGGAGCGACGATCAGCGCGCGCTGGCCCTTGCCCTGGGGGCTGATGATATCGATCACCCGGGCCGACTTGTCCTTGACCGTTGGGTCAAGCGTATCGAGGCTGAGCTTCTGATCAGGATAGAGCGGGGTCAGGTTATCGAAGTTGACCCGGTGGCGGACCACTTCGGGATCGTCATAGTTGACGCTGACCAGCTTTGTAATCGCGAAATAGCGTTCGCCGTCCTTGGGCGCGCGAACCTCACCCTCAACCGTATCGCCGGTGCGCAGGCCCCATTTGCGGACCTGGTTGGGCGAGACGTAGATATCGTCCGGTCCGGCCAGATAGTTGGCTTCGGGGCTACGCAGGAAGCCGAAACCGTCGGCCAGCACTTCGATCGTGCCCTGCCCGATGATTTCCTCACCGTCCTCAGCCAGTTCCTTGAGGATCGCGAACATCAGGTCCTGGCGGCGCATGGTCGAGGCGCCCTCAACCCCCAGCTCCTCGGCCATTTCGACCAGTTCGGCCGAAGTCTTTTTCTTGAGTTCTTTCAGATGCATTTCGAT
Organism: Pseudomonadota bacterium; assembly: GCA_029550345.1. Taxonomy (GTDB): domain Bacteria; phylum Pseudomonadota; class Alphaproteobacteria; order Sphingomonadales; family Sphingomonadaceae; genus Novosphingobium. The sequence continues at coordinate 8,899 of JAKPHK010000059.1, read as the reverse complement.
TGTATTCCAATGATTTGAATATGGTTTTCGGCCGGACGATCAAAGGGCTTGGAGAAAGCGGATCGCGCCGCGCATTATTGCGCTGGCCCTGCCGGACGGGTTCCAGATAGGCGCTTGCCGCAGCGGCGTCAACGCAATGGCGCGGTCGGCGCAATCAGAAGTCGCGGCGAAACTCGACCCGGCGCAGCTCACGGCGGACCAGCCAGGCAACGATCCGGTCATTGAGATAGAACCCGACCCCGATTGCTATATAGACCGCAACAAAGCCGATCTGTACCCATTCAGGGGCATTGAACCAGGCCAGCGTGGTGTTAGTCATCATGTAGGCAAGATAGATCAGCACAAGCACGATCAGGCGGGTGCGCGTCTCCAGCTTGTCGAGCAGGCGGGGAACCTGCCAAAACAGCCCGGTCAGCGGATAGCGCGACAGCTTTGCCGCACCGAGCAAGCGGAAAGCCTGATCCGAAACCGGATCGATCTCCAGCGCCGCCAGAGCCAGGTCGATCGCTTCCTGTGGATCGCCCAAATCGCGCCGCAGGGTACCGAGCAGGACCAACGCACCGACGTTCTGCGGGTCCTGCGCGATCAGCCCTCGCGCCAGTTCCTCCGCCTCGGTCAATTGCCCCCGATCACGCTGCAGCCAGCCCAGCTCAAGCTGTACCTGTCCTGCATCCGGCGCCAGCCGCAAGGCATCGTCGAGCACCGTCTCAGCCTTGTCGTATTTGCATTGGCTGCGCAGGATCTGTGCCTTGAGAATCAGTGCGTCAAGATCGAAGGGATCAACGCCAAGCAGGTGATCAAGCTGCGCGATCGCCCGCTTCGCATGGTTTTCGAAGAAGCTGATCAGCGCCATGACATACATCGCCGCTGTTTGTTCCGGATCGAGCCGCAGCGCCTCACGGGCTTCGTGGCGGGCGGCATAGATCCGCTTTTCGTGGAACAGCGAAATCGCGATTGCGGCGTGGGCATCGCAGTCATCGGGCGTTTCGCTCAGCACGTCACGCCAGGCCTCGATCGCGGCAGCATGCAATCCCCGGAGAAGCAATCCTTGCGCCCGCTGTCGAGCTTGATCGATCGCCATGATCAATCCTTCATCGCATCGCGCAGCGCGATCGTGGTGCCCTGTTCGAACAGCGCCAGCAACAAGGGGAAAACGACAATCGCAAGCACCACATCACGGGCATATTCGTTAAGCAGACCGCCAATCAGCCCGGCCTCCTCGGCCACACCACGGGCAATCGCGAGGCCCACGAACAGCACCACCGAAAGCAACGAATAGCCCACACTGCGCCACTTGCCGTGTCCACCGATCATCAGACCGTTAAGCCCAGGCAGCAGGAAGAAGAACAACGAGTACACCAGCCCGAGATAGACGGTCGCCGGCAGTAGCCAGAACGGCGCTATGGCAAACCGTGACAACAAAGACGGAGACGGTTCGTCGGGCAGATGGTATTTCAGCACCAGCCCAGAACGGCGTGTCATTGTCCGATCTGCTTCAGGAATGCGGCGATCTCGTCATATTGACCGCCGGTATTGCCGTATTTGGCGAAATTGCGCGCAGTGGTCAGCCATTCAGCCGTGGTTGGCCGAACCTCGCCCAGAGCTTCCCTGAAATGGCGTGTTGCGATCGGGACTTCAGTGCCGGAATCAACCGATTCCTCGATCGCGAGGTCCGCGGCGGTATCGGTCAGATTGCGCAGGTCTGCCCCTGAAAAACCGTTGGTCTGAGCCAGTACGGCCTTGAGGTCGATCCCGGGTTCAACCGGGCGATCGGCCAGTTGCAGCCGCAGAATTTCGGTCCGGGCGTCACGGTCGGGCGGCGGTACGAACAACATCCGGTCAAACCGCCCGGAACGGCGGAACGCGGCATCGACCGCCCAGGGCATATTGGTCGCCGCCAGGATCAGGACCCCGGCATTGTTCTGCGCAAACCCGTCCATCTCGGCCAGAAAGGTCGAAATCACCCCCATTTCGTGCTGGCTGGTGCTGTGCCCGCGCTTGCCGGCCAGCGCCTCGATCTCATCGAAGAACAGCACGGTCGGCGTCTCGCGTCGCGCATCGGCAAAAATCGCCGCGAGCTTGCGTTCGGGTTCACCGATATATTTGTCCAGCACGTCGGTAACCGGAACATTGATGAACCGCGCCTGGCATTCGCCTGCGGTTGCCCTCGCCAGCAAGGTCTTTCCGCAGCCCGGCGGTCCATAGAGCAGAACACCGCCGCCGGCATTACGGCGGAACCGTGCGAACAGCCCCGGCTTCTGGAACGGCGCAATGATCCGGCGTTCGATCTGGCGCTTTACCGCGGCATGGCCTCCGACGTCGGCAAAGCCAATCCCGACATTTTCCGCAAAGGACAGATGCGCAGCCGCGATCGCCTGTTCATCAGGCTCACCGCGCCCGTCGGCGCCATGGGCCTGAACCCTGTTGAAGGCCAGGACATTGCCCGCCGCCCCAAGATCGCGGGCTTTCGCCGCCTCGATCCGCTCCATCAATCCGGGCTGCTCGAGCGCCGGATTGGCGCTGGTGACCAGCCGATAGCGGGATTCGGCTTCGCCTGCCCGGCCAAAGGCCAGCAGAGCCTCAACCTCGCTGGGCAGGGCTGCGGGATTATCTGCGGCAAAGCGTAACACCAGCGGCCAGTCAGCCAGTTCTGCTGCCAGTGCCGCCAGTTGCGCGGCAGCCTACGGATCAGGCGTGAAGGCCTCATCACGGCTGGCGGCGGCAAGCACCCGCTCACGATCTTCCATATCTCTGGCCAAGTCGATCAAAGGCATGATCAACCGCGAATCCGGGGCTGCTGCGAAGGCGGCAAGCAAGCTGTCGAGCGGGGAGGAACTCATTCGGCAAGTGTCTTGCGCAACTGTGTGGGGAACGACAGCCGTTGTGTGGAACGGTTTCCCAAGCGCCGATCAGAACGGGCGGAGCACCACCATGATGACGATCACCGCCGCGGCGATTCCCGGAACTTCATTCAGTATCCGCAGTTTCTTGCCGCTGAGCTTGCGCTGACCCTGTTTGAGCGCAGCGTGATAGCCTGCCAGCCAGACGTGATAGGCGGTAAGGATCAGGACCACCGCCAGCTTTGCGTGAAACCAGCCCTGGCTGAAGGCCCCGGTCGAAATCGCCAGGGTCAGGCCAAGCACCCAGCTGACCACCAGTGATGGCCAAAGGATGATCTTCAGCAGCTTGCCTTCGCGCTCAAGCCAGAGCGCATTCTCAGCGGACCCTTCCGGCGCCTCCTGATGATAGACGAAATAGCGCGGCAGCATGAACAGCCCCGCCATCCAGAAGATCACGAAGATGATATGTCCGGCCTTGAGCCACAGATAGGTCATGGAAAGCACCCAGTTCATATCAGACCATATAGGTCAACCGCGCCAGTTGCGCACCAGATTGAGCAGTTCGCCGACGTGTTCAAGCGGGGTGGTCTGGCCAATCCCGTGGCCAAGGTTGAACACGTGCGGCCGATCGGCGAAAGCCTCAAGCACGTGCAGCGCCTGCCGCTCCATTTCCGCGCCCCCGGCGATCAGCAGCAGCGGATCGAGATTGCCCTGGACAGGCATTCCACCCGGCAATGCCCCCGCCGCCCAGACCGGATCGATGGTTTCATCCAGCCCAAGTGCCTGAACCCCGGTCTCACGCGCATAAGCGGGCAGCTTTTCACCCGCGCCCTTGGGGAAACCGATCACCGGCACATCGGGAAAGCGTGCGCGGATCGCGGCAACGATTGCCGCGTTGGGCGCGATCACCCAGCGTTCGAATTCGGACGGCGCCAGACTGCCGGCCCAGCTGTCAAACAGTTGCACCGCTTCGGCTCCGGCCAGGATTTGCCCGGCAAGGTAATCGATCGTCACTGCGGTGATCGCATCGATGATCGCCTGGAAGGCCGCGCGATCACGATAGGCCAGGCTGCGCGTCTCATGCTGATCGCGGCTGCCTTCGCCTGCGACCATATAGGTCGCAACGGTCCACGGGCTGCCGGCAAAGCCCAGCATTGTCTTGTCTGCCGGAAGCTGCGCCTTGACCGCCTTGACCGTGTCATAGATCGGTTTCAGCCGTTCTGGCACGGCATTCAGGCTTGCCAGTGCATGATCGGCCAGACGGGGTGAAAGGTGCGGTCCTTCGCCCGCCAGAAAGGCCAGATCCTGTCCCATCGCATAGGGCACGATCAGAATGTCGGAAAACAGGATCGCCCCGTCCATGCCATAGCGGCGGATCGGCTGGATGGTGATTTCCGCGGCAGCCTCGCTATCATAGACCAGCGCCAGAAATCCGCCCTTCTCAGCCCGCAGCGCGCGGTATTCGGGCAGATAACGACCGGCCTGGCGCATCAGCCATGCTGGCCGCGGACGGACGTTTTCGCCGCGCAGGGTATCAAGAAGCAAACCGGGCATCGCGTCAGATTCCAATCAAATACATATTAGATTCTATAAAAGGATTCAGGTGTTGTTGGCCTGTGGAAAGCGGGGACGAAGCGCCCTTGCCGGATTTCTCCCGCACTGAACAGGGCAAAGCGCATTGTGCGAATCGTGACCACGTCGCGTCAATCGCTTGTTATCCCCGTTGTCCCCAACCTGTGGGGAAGCCAGATGCCCTGTCCAAAACCGCTTGGCGGAATCCCGGTCAGCGGGGGGTGAATGGCAGGCCATGCTTGTGCCCATGGCTCTCCCGTGGTTTATGAGCCCAGTCATCCACAGGGATCAAGCCGCCCCCGCACATGCCGCGCCTGCACCTGCACCTGCTGTCTGATTCGACCGGTGAAACGCTTGAAATGCTGGCAAAGGCGGCGCTGGCCCAGTTTGAGGGTTCGGAGGTGATCCGCCATTTCTGGCCGATGGTCCGATCCCAGCAACATCTCGACCGGATCATGGGGGAGATCGGCTCCAATCCCGGGCTGGTATTCTTCACCCTTGCCAATGCGGAAATCCGTGCCCGGCTGGAAGAGCGCTGCCTGGCGCTTGGCCTGCCGGTTGTTCCGGTGCTCGATGCCGCGGTGGCGGCACTCAAATCCGCGCTTGGGCAACATCCCAAGGCCCGGCCCGGCAGCCAGCACACCATGGACGAGGCCTATTTCAAACGGGTCGAGGCGATCCATTATACCATCGCCCATGATGACGGTGTCGGCTGGGAAAACTGGGAAGCGGCGGACATTGTCCTCGCCGGGGTTTCGCGCAGTTCGAAAACGCCGACCAGCATCTACCTCGCCAACCGCGGCTACAAGGTTGCCAATATTCCGATCGTGGTGGAAAGCCCCCCGCCCCCGGCGCTGTTCGATCTGAAGCATCCATTGGTGATCGGGCTGACCACCGCGCCGGATCGGCTGGTTCAGGTCCGGCGCAACCGGCTGCTTTCGCTCAACCAGGCGCCCGAGACCGCCTATGTCGATGCCGACCGGGTCAACCGTGAGGTACAATATGCGCGGCGGATGTTCGCCGACAACGACTGGCCGGTGATCGATGTGACCCGCCGCTCGATCGAGGAAGCTGCCGCGGCGATCATCAACCTCTACAATGAATTCCAGTCCGCGCGCGAGGCCGGGCAATGAGCCTGGTGCTCGCCTCGCAAAGCGCCTCGCGCAAGGCCATGCTCGAACAGGCCGGCGTTCCGTTCGAGGCGCTGCCCGCCGCGCTGGATGAGCGGGCACTCGAAGCCGGGCTGGCCGGATCGGCCCCGGCCGAAGTCGCGCTGGCTCTGGCCCGGGCCAAGGCGCGGGCGGTCAGCGTGAAGGTGCCGGGCCGGATCGTGCTGGGCAGCGATTCCCTGGTCGAGGTTGACGGACGCCGTTTCGACAAGCCCACCAGCCGGGAAAACGCCGCCGAGCATCTGCGGTTCTTCTCGGGCAAGACGATGCGGCTGCACAGCGCCGCGGCGCTGGTCCGTGACGATACCGTGTTGTGGAGCCATGCGGCGCTGGCCCGGCTGAAAGTGCGGGACCTGTCGGACCGCTTCATCATCGCCTATTTGGGGCACGAATGGCCCGCTGTTGCCGGCTGTGTCGGGGTGTTCCGGATCGAGGCGCGCGGGGTTCAGCTGTTCGAGGGCATCGAAGGCGATCACTTCACCGTGCTGGGGATGCCGTTGCTGGCGGTGCTAGCTGCGCTGCGTGATCTGGATGTGCTGCCGTCATGACCCGGCCCTATGCAGAAGTGATCGGCGATCCGATCGTCCAGTCGAAGAGCCCGGCGATCCATGGCTTCTGGCTGGCAAAGCTGGGCATCGATGCCGATTACCGCGCCGCCCACGTGACCGCTGAGGGGCTGGCAGACTATTTCGCCAGTCGCCGCTCGGATCCTGACTGGCGCGGCTGCAATATCACCATGCCGCACAAGCAGGCGGCGATGGCCCTACTCGATGGAATCGACCCGCAGGCGGCGCGGATCGGCGCGGTCAACACCGTGGTTCGCGATTCCGCCGGAAAGCTGACCGGATACAATACCGACGCACCCGGTTTTCTTGAGCCGCTTCGAGCGCTGCTGGACCAGCCGCACCTGTACCGGATGGCGCGGATCCTTGGCGCTGGCGGCGCGGCCCGGGCGATCATCGCGGCCCTGGCCGACCGGAACTTCACGCTGGTCCTGGCGGCGCGCGATCCAGCCCGGGCCCGCGCCCTGCTCGATGAGCTGGCGCCCGGGCCGGATCATCACGCGGTCGATCTGGCGCATTTCGCGCCGCAGACTGATTTTGCCTTCGATGACCGGGAGGGCCTGCTCGATCTGGTGGTCAATGCCAGCCCGCTGGGCATGGCAGGACAGCCCCCGCTGGCTTTCGATTTCAGCCACGCGCCGCCGGGCAGCGTGGTCTATGACATTGTCACCCACCCGCTCGATACGCCGCTGCTGCGCGAGGCCCGCCACCGCGGTTTCCAGACGATCGATGGGCTTGCCATGCTGATCGGTCAGGCGGCGGTGGCCTTCGAAAAGTTCTTCGGTCAGGCCCCGCCGCGCGAGTGTGATGACGAATTACGAAAGCTGTTGACGCGGTGACTGCGAAACGACCCTATATCCTTGGTCTGACCGGCTCGATCGGCATGGGCAAAAGCGCGGTCGCAGCGATGTTTCGCGGGCTGGGCGTGCCGGTTTTCGATGCCGATGCCGCAGTGCACGAACTGCAGGGTCCCGGCGGGGCCTGTCTCGCGCCGATCGAGCGCGCCTTTCCCGGCACCACCGGGCCGCAGGGGGTAGATCGGCAGAAACTCGGCGCGGCGGTATTCGGCAATCCCGATGCGCTGAAGCGGCTTGAGGCGATCGTCCACCCCGAAGTCGCTGAAATGCGCCGGACCTTTCTGGCCGACAATGCCGATCAGCCGCTGATCGTCTTCGACATTCCGCTGCTGTTCGAAAAGACCGGCGATCATGGCCTTGATGCGGTGGTGGTCGTTTCCGCTCCGGCCGAAGTCCAGCGCGAGCGGGTGCTCGCCCGGCCTGGCATGAGCGTGGAGAAGTTCGAGCAGATCCTGAAACTGCAGGTGCCCGATGCCGAAAAGCGCACCCGCGCCGATCACGTTCTGGATACCGGCGTCAGCCTGGCTGAAACCCGCCATGCGGTGCAGCGCCTGGTCCATGCGCTGACCGGAGGTGAAAAAGGATCGGATTCCCCCTTGTAACCGTTCGGTATTGGGCAGATATCGGTTGGGTAATGCGAGAGATCATCTTCGATACCGAAACCACCGGACTTGATCCCAAGAGCGGTGACCGGCTGGTTGAAATCGGCTGTATCGAAATGGTCAACCGGGTGCAGACCGGCAATACCTTCCACGCCTATTTCAACCCCGATCGCGATATGCCGGCGGCTGCCGAGGCGGTCCACGGGCTATCGATCGCGTTTCTTTCGGATAAGCCGCGGTTTCACGAACGCGCGGCGGAATTCCTCGAATTCATCGGCGATGAAGCCAATCTGGTGGCCCATAATGCCGGGTTCGACTTTGGCTTCGTCAACTCCGAACTGGAAATGTGCGGCCTGCCTCCGCTCAGCCGCGACCGGATGGTTGATACCGTGGCCATGGCGCGGGTCCGCCATCCCGGCGCCAAGAATTCGCTTGATGCGCTGTGCACCCGTTACGGGATCGACCGCAGCCACCGTACCAAACACGGCGCGCTGCTTGACGCCGAGCTGCTCGCCCAGGTCTATGTCGAACTGACCGGCGGGCGCCAGATCGGTCTGTCGCTGGCCGCAGAAACTAACGTGGTGGAGATCACCACCCGCGCCGCACCCCGGCGCGAACGCCCCTTCCGAACCGCCCGGCCCCATGGCCCGAGCGAGGCGGAACTCGCGGCCCATGCCGCATTTCTCGAAACGGTAAAATCGCCCTTGTGGAACGATTGAGCCGTTGCGGGTTTGATTGAATAAGACAGGAGAAGGTAATCCATGGACATTCGCGTATCTGGCCACCAGGTTGAAACCGGTGAAGCCCTTCAGGCCCACGCTCAGGACCGCCTGTCCGCGATTGTCGAGAAATACCACGCCGGTGCGCTTTCAAGTGCGGTGACCTTCAATCGCGCGCCAGCGGCGGCATTTCGCTGCGACATCGTGACCCATGTCATGCAGGGCGTGGTGCTGAAAGGCGCGGGCATCGCCCACGATGCGCACGTCGCGCTCGATCAGGCGGCGGAAAAGATCGACAAGCAGCTGCGGCGCTACAAGCGCCGGCTCAACGATCGGCATGAACGCCCAGCCCCCGCGCTGGTGGAAGAAGATGCCAGCTACACGATTTTCGAGGAACCGCCGGAGGGTGAAGACGACATCGGCAACGACGCGCCGGTCGTCATTGCGGAAACCCGCGTCGATATTCCCGAAGCGACCGTTTCGGACGCCGTCATGATGCTCGATCTGCGCAATACCTCGGCGCTGTTCTTCAAAAATGCTGGCACCGGACGGCATAATATGGTTTATCGGCGGGGTG
>JAKPHK010000055.1 GCA_029550345.1 Pseudomonadota bacterium | reverse complement strand
GCAGCGCCGCCGGGGGTGAGGGGCTTGGTCGCCATGGGACTGGTCGTGCCTCTTTGCTCTATGCCGGAAAATCCGGCGGAAAAATCTGCCACGCACGGGCGTGATTCCATGCGAACGCGAAAAAGGCCGCATGGCGAACGACTCCCGTTCGGGGAGCCGAAGCCCGCAGCCTTTGCGTCAGATGGATGACCCGGTGCTTCCTTCCGTGCGCGGCCCCCGCGCATGGGCCGCGCTTGCTCGAAGCATCGAGCGAGCCGGGCATCTAGGCCGCGCGGGCGACGGAGTCAATGGTGGAGGGCGCGGCGATTCGTTCAGCAGGGCGATGAACCGCCCCGCCCCCGAGCCAGGGCGCGGGCCGAGGGGCATTGCGGCCGGATTTTCCGTATTTCAATCAGCGCAATATTGTTTTTCGATATTATCGATTGACGATACGTCCGACTCGATATATTGAATATCGATATTGAACTTATCGGAGAACAACCAATGCCCCGTACCAACCCTATGTTTGCCTTCGCTCTCGCCTTTGCCGCCGTGGTCGGTCTGTGGATCCCGACCCTCGCTCCGGTCGAGGCCCGCCCCGTCGTTTCGGCGATGGTCCCGGCGCTGGCCTGATCCAGCCCTCCTTGCCTTGCGAAAGGAATTCTCGATGACTGCATCCAAACGCGATCCGCTGCTGACCAGCGCCCGCTGGCTGGTGATCTTCTGCCAGGGCCTGGCCCTGATCGTCACCGGCGCGGTGACCCTTGGCATCGCTGTGGTCCTCGTTGCCCATGACCAGGTGCTCGCCAAGTTGGCCGAGCACGCCGCCGGGGCTTCGGGCTGGGAAGTGCTTACCGCGATCTCGCTCATCATGGCGCTGGTGGCCGGGATGGCGGCCATGGCCTTCCTGTGGCTGCGCGAGATGCGCCGGATCATCGACAGCGTGGCCGGCGGCGATCCCTTCGTGCCCGAGAACGCCGACCGGCTGCAGAAGATGGGCTGGCTGACCGTGGCCATCGAGCTGACTTCCATCCCTGTCGGCGGGATCGGTGCCTGGATCACCAGCGTGGTCAAGGATGCGACCAGCGACTTCGGCATTTCGCTGGGCGGCGTCCTGCTGGCGATCGTCCTGTTCATCCTGGCCCGGGTGTTCCGCGAAGGCGCGCGCCTGCGCGGCGAACTGGAAGGGACCGTGTGATGCCGATCACCGTGAAACTGGACGACCTGCTCCACGAACGCCGCATGACCCTGACCGAACTGGCCGAACGGGTCGACATTACCCTCGCCAACCTGTCGATCCTCAAGACCGGCAAGGCCAAGGCGATCCGCTTTTCCACACTGGAGGCGATCTGCCAGGTGCTGGAATGCCAGCCCGGGGATTTGCTGGGGTTCAGGGAGGAGTGAGGGAGGAGCGGGCTGGTGTTGCCAGGAAGGTCCGGACGGGCCTTCCGCACCGCCGTCTGGCGGAAACTGAAAAAGACCGGCGCTTTCCCCCCGAAAAGCGCCGGTCTTCCATGTGCCCCCCAAGGGGTGTTCGCAAATAAAGCGTGTTCAGAAAATGCCGGGCACCAGCCGCCAGCGGACCTTGGCCATGTAGTCGCGGTAGGCGGGG
>JAKPHK010000034.1 GCA_029550345.1 Pseudomonadota bacterium | reverse complement strand
CGGCAGCCGATCATCCGCGCGCATTCGGTGGCAAGATCAAGGCTGAGCTGGCTGGTAAAACGGCTGGGCAGCATGACCGACCAGACCCGATCCGGCCCCAGCGCATCGGCGGCGATCGCGGCGCAGATCGCGCTGTCGATCCCGCCCGAAAGACCCAGCACCACCCCGGGGAACCGGTTGCGGTCAACATAGTCGCGCAGCGCCAGCACCATCGCGCAATAGATGTCTTCAGGGTGATCGGCCAGCGGGGCAATTTCGCCCCGGTTACAGCGCCAGCCGGTAGCGGTGCGGGTCCAGCGGGTGGTGACTTCCTGCTCTTCCCAGTCGGTCATTTGCACGGCCAGGCTGCCATCGCCGTTGACCACGAAGCTGGCGCCATCGAAGACCAGCTCATCCTGTCCGCCGACCCGGTTGAGATAGGCCAGCGGCAGCCCGGTATCGGCGGCGCGGCGCTTTGCCACGCCCTCGACCCGCAGGGTGTCCTTGTCGATCTCGTAGGGGCTGCCGTTGATGCAGATGAATAGTTCGGCGCCGAAATCGGCGAGGTGGCGGCAGACATCGGGATGCCACACGTCTTCGCAGATCGGCAGCCCGATCATCACACCCCTGAACGCCACCGGTTCGGGCAGCGGGCCGGGCTGGAACAGCCGCATCTCATCAAAAGTGCCGTAGTTGGGCAGCTCGTGCTTGAGCCGCACCGCGGCGACCTTGCCGCCATCAAGCAGCGCCACGCCGTTATGCAGCGCGCCATCGACCACGAAGACCGAGCCGACCAGCATCGCCGGGCCGCCTGTCGCAGTGGCGCGGGCCATCGTCTCCAGCTCGGTCGCGGCGCGCTCGATCAGCGCGGGTTTGAGTACCAGATCCTCGGGCGGGTAGCCGATCAACTGCATTTCGGGAAAGACGATCAGATCCGCCCCCGTCGCCCGTGCCCGTTCGCGCGCGGCCAGCATTGCCGCGGCATTGCCGGGAATGTCCCCGACCGACTGGCCCAGCTGGGCAAGCGTGATGGAAAGCGTATCGACCATGGGGCTTTCCTAAGCGCTGCGGGGGCGTTAGCCAATGGGCTGAAAAAGGAGAGAGCGATGTTCGAACAGGCTTTTGCCGCCGCCAACCTGCCCGGCGCAGTCGGGATGATCGTGGACCGCGAAGGCGTGCGCCATTCAAGCGTACTGGGCGTCACCGATATCGACAGTAAAACGCCGATGGCGGAGGATACCCAGTTCCAGATCGCCTCGATGACCAAGGCGCTGGCGACGGTCGCCGCGATGCAGCTGGTTGAGGCCGGGCGGCTGGCGCTCGATGCGCCGATCGGCGATGTTCTGCCGGAACTGGCCGACCCGCAGGTGCTGACCGGGTTCGGCGGCGATGGCAAGCCGCAGACCCGCCCCGCTGCGCGGCCGATCACCCTGCGCCACCTGCTGACCCACACCGCCGGGTTCGGCTATTTCTTCATCCACCCCGAACTGCTGCAATACTTCGCCGCCGTCGGGATGCCGGTGCCCGGTTCGATCGCCGGGATCAGCACCCCGCTGCTGTTCGATCCGGGTGATCGCTGGGAATATTCGGTTTCGATCGACTGGGCGGGTCTGGCAGTGGAAGCGGTGACCGGCAGCAAGCTGGGCGATTACATGGCCGAGCATGTGTTTGCTCCGCTGGGAATGACCGGCACCGGGTTTTACGATGCCCTGCCCGAAGGCGCGGCCAAGGTCCATGTCCGCGATGAAAGCGGCGCGCTGAAAGTCCAGCCGATGTTCCTCGGCGGCGGGGAGTACCACAACGCCGGCGGCGGCCTGGTCGGCACCGCGCCGGACTATGCCCGCTTCGTGCGCGCCATGCTGCGCGGCGGCGAACTGGACGGGCAGCGGATCCTCAGCGCCGAAACGGTGGCCGAAATGGGCCGCAACCAGGTTGCCCCCTTGCGCGCCGGTTTCATGGGCAGCGCCATGCCGCACCTGGCCCAACCCTATGATACTTTACCCGATCAGCACACCGGCTGGGGCCTGGGCTTTCTGATCAACCCCGAAACCGGCCCCGATGGCCGCAGCCCCGGCAGCCTGGCCTGGGCCGGGATTTTCAACTCGTACTACTGGATCGACCCGGCCAAGGGCGTAGGCGGCGTGATGATGAGCCAGCTTTCGCCATTTGGAGACAAAGGCGCGCTGGATTGCTTCGGCGCGCTGGAGCGGATGGCTTATGGGTGATCTTGGCAGTGATGCCCGATGGGCCTCAATCGGTGTGCGAGCGATTGAGAGCTACGCTCTGCGCACGACCTGTCCGACAAGCCACCGCGAATTACCATCGGTCGAGCCAACCCTGATTTTCAACAGCGGAGAGCCGATTTCGATCGTCGATGCGCTGGGCAACACGCTGACCGTGGACACCAACCAGGTCTTTTACGCGGGCCTGCATCATCGTCATTGCTTTTCGCAGGCCGGTAGATCGCAGTCGGGCTTTCATATCCGACTCTCCCAGCTTGCGGCCTACCGCATCCTGGGCGGGGATGCGGCCCGATGTACGGACCGGGCCGTCTTGATCGATGATCTGGCAAGCAACTTTCGCATGGCGCTGAGCCATCACGATGGTGCCGACCCCGGTAAAGTCCGCTCATCGCTGTGTAGCGCGTTGCAGGACGCGGCCCGGAATGCGGACGAGCCTTCGAAAGAGATAGTCTGGAGCATCACGCAACTGATGCGTCCCGATGTGCGGGTTGGCGCGCTCGCCTCGGAGCTTGGCTGGAGTCGCCGGCTTCTGGTGGCCCGCTTCAAGGACGTGATGGGGGTCTCGCCAAAAAGCTTTGCACGGATGGCGCGCTTCCAGCGGCTGATCAAGGGGCTGAAGCGCGAGGGAGACCGTGCCTGGGCTGCCCGCGCCGTCGCCGCGGGCTATTTCGACCAGGCGCACATGATTCGTGATTTTCGTGAATTCACAGGCCTCTCGCCGCGCGCCTATCTGAAAGAGGCAGTAACATCCGTCCAATAGCCTGGACCTTGCTTCCGGCTAGTCACCGACCTCAACCTAGGAGGCGCAAATGAACGTTCCTGATGGCTTTGCCGTGGTGACGCCGTACATCTTCGCGGTCGACGCAGATCGATATGCCAGCTTTCTGATAGTTGCCTTTGGCGGACGCGAGATTGGCCGAAGCCTCGCGCCCGATGGGAGAATTGCCAATTGCCAGATTGCGATCGGCCCGGCGACGATCATGCTCAGCGAGGCTTCGGAACAATTCCCGGCCAGCGCGGCGGCGTTCTATCTCTATGTCGAAAATGCTGATCAGGCGATGGCCCGCGCGCAACAGGCCGGGGCCACACGGATCATGGATGTCTCGGACATGCCGTACGGCGACAGGCAGGGCGGGGTGCAGGATCCGGCCGGCAACATCTGGTGGATCTCGCAGCGCCTGGTGTCGGATCCCTACTTCTGACATGGCGGGGCACGAAAAGCGATGCCCCGCCGGATCGCTCCGGCGGGGTCTCTTGATTTTCGAGTTGGAACAAGCCCCACCCCAACCCCTCCCCTGAAGGGGAGGGGCCAGAGCGAGCTTATTCTTCGCCGTCGGCGCCTTCGGGGTTCAGGTATTCGCCCGCGTCCGCATCGGTGCCGTGGGTTTCACCCTCGACCGTGGCCAGCGGATCGTCGCCCAGCGCGGCTTCGGGCCCCTGGGCCAGCTCGGCGGCGTGTTCCTCTTCCGCGCTGTCAGGTGCGATCAGGCTTTCCTGCAGCTTGCGATAGCTTGCGCGCAGCGCGGCATCGCGGCTGGAGGCGGCCACCCGCAGGCGGTTCATGCCCGCGCCGGTCCCGGCGGGGATGAGACGGCCAACGATGACGTTTTCCTTCAGACCGATCAGGCTGTCGCGCTTTCCTTCGACCGCCGCCTGCGTCAGCACACGGGTGGTTTCCTGGAACGACGCAGCAGAGATGAACGAACGGGTCTGGAGCGAAGCCTTGGTGATGCCGAGCAGCACCGGCTTGCCCACTGCCGGAGCCTGGCCCGGGCCCAGCTTGGCGTTGTATTCGTCCATTTCCTCACGATCGACCTGTTCGCCGGCCAGCAGCACGGTATCGCCGCCGTCCGTGATCTCAACCTTCTGCAGCATCTGGCGAACGATCACCTCGATGTGCTTGTCGTTGATCTTCACGCCCTGCAAGCGATAGACTTCCTGGATTTCCGCGACGAGATATTCGGCGAGGGCCTCGACACCGAGGACTTCGAGAATATCGTGCGGATCGGGCGAACCCGAGATCAGGTTGTCACCCTTCTTGACCCAGTCGCCTTCCTGAACGTCGATCACCTTCGACTTCGGGATCAGGTATTCCACCGGATCGCCTTCCTCGGGGATGATTGCGATCTTGCGCTTGGCCTTGTAGTCGCGGACGAATTCGACCCGGCCCGAGACCTTGGCGATGATCGCGTTGTCCTTGGGCTTGCGGGCTTCGAACAGTTCCGCAACGCGCGGCAGACCGCCGGTGATGTCGCGGGTCTTGGCGGCTTCGCGGCTGGCGCGGGCCAGCACGTCACCGGCCTCAACCGCCTGTCCATCCTCGACCGAAAGCGTGGTGCCCGGCGCCAGCATATAGCGCGCGGCTTCACCCGAGGCATCGTCGAGCAGGGTCAGGCGCGGACGCAGGTCTTCCTTCTTGGAACGGCTGGTCGAACGGTTTTCGGTCACCACGCGGCTGGTCATGCCAGTGGCTTCGTCGGTCTGTTCGGTCAGGGTCTTGCCGTCGAGCAGGTCCTGATACTTCACCACACCGGACTGATCGGTGATCACCGGCAGGGTGAAGGGGTCCCACTCGGCCAGGCGATCGCCTTCGTTGATGATCGCGCCGTCTTCGTGGAGCAGGTGGGTACCATAGGGGACCTTGTGGATCGCCCGTTCGCGCCCGTCGCTGTCCATCACCACGATCTCGCCGTTGCGGGCGAGGCTGAGCCGGCGACCGCGCTTGTCAACGATGGTCGGGATGTCGCGATAGACCACGGTGCCGTCGCAGATCGCTTCAAGGTGCGACTGTTCGTTGACCTGTGCGGCCCCGCCGATGTGGAAGGTACGCATGGTCAGCTGGGTGCCGGGTTCACCGATCGACTGGGCGGCGATAACGCCGACCGCTTCACCGATGTTGACCGGGGTTCCGCGGGCCAGATCGCGGCCATAGCAGGTGCCGCAAACGCCCTGTTCGGCTTCGCAGATCAGCGGCGAACGGATCTTGACCGCCTGGACGCCGGAGCCTTCGACCTTGGCGGTCGCCGCTTCGTCGAGCAGGGTGCCCTTGGCAACGATCACATTGCCTTCCTTGTCGCAGACGTCTTCGGCCAGAGTCCGGCCGAGGATACGTTCGCCAAGCGAAGCGATGGTCGAACCGCCCTGAACGATCGCGCGCATTTCCAGCGCCCGTTCGGTGCCGCAATCGTCGATCACGACGACGCAGTCCTGCGACACGTCAACCAGTCGGCGGGTCAGGTAACCCGAGTTCGCGGTCTTGAGCGCGGTGTCCGCCAGGCCCTTGCGGGCGCCGTGGGTCGAGTTGAAGTATTCAAGAACGGTCAGACCTTCCTTGAAGTTCGAGATGATCGGGGTCTCGATGATCTCGCCCGAAGGCTTGGCCATCAGCCCGCGCATCCCCGCCAGCTGCTTCATCTGGGTCGGGGAACCACGAGCGCCCGAGTGGCTCATCATGTAGATCGAGTTGACCGGCTTTTCGCGGCCATGCTCGTCCACCGGGGTGGCGCGGATCTCGTCCATCATGGCGTTCGCCACCTGGTCGCCGCAGCGGCTCCAGGCGTCGATCACCTTGTTGTACTTTTCCTGCTGGGTGATCAGGCCGTCCTGGTACTGCTGTTCATAGTCAGCCACCAGTTCCTTGGTCGAATTGACCAGCTCGTCCTTGCTGTCGGGGATGATCATGTCATCCTTGCCGAAGCTGATGCCCGCCTTGAACGCGTGGCGGAAGCCCAGCGCCATGATCGCGTCGGCGAAC
>JAKPHK010000026.1 GCA_029550345.1 Pseudomonadota bacterium | reverse complement strand
AGTGCCTGATGAGCCTGCTTCTCGATCGGCTGAATTTCCTCAAGCGCAACGCGCCGTTCTCGGAAGGGCACGGCATCACCACCACCGAAAGCCGCGCCTGGGAGAAGGCGTACCGCGGGCGCTGGCAGCACGACAAGATCGTGCGCTCGACCCATGGGGTGAACTGCACGGGCTCGTGCAGCTGGAAGATCTACGTGAAGTCCGGGATCGTCACCTGGGAGACGCAGCAGACCGACTATCCGCGCACCCGGCCGGACCTGCCCAACCACGAGCCGCGCGGCTGCCCGCGCGGGGCGAGCTACAGCTGGTACATCTATTCGGCGCAGCGGCTGAAGTACCCGCTGATCCGCAAGCGGCTGGTCAAGCTGTGGCGCGCGGCGCGCAAGGATCTGCCCCCGGTAGCGGCCTGGGCGTCGATCCAGAACGATCCGGTCAAGCGCAAGAGCTATACCGCGATCCGCGGCCATGGCGGCTTCGTCCGCTCGACCTGGGACGAAGTGAACGAGATCATCGCGGCGGCCAATGCCTACACCGCGAAGCAATGGGGCCCGGACCGGGTGATCGGGTTCTCCCCGATCCCGGCGATGTCGATGGTCAGCTATGCGGCGGGATCGCGCTATCTCTCGCTGCTCGGCGGCACCTGCATGAGCTTTTATGACTGGTACTGCGATCTGCCGCCGGCCAGCCCGATGACATGGGGCGAGCAGACCGACGTTCCTGAAAGCGCTGACTGGTACAATGCCGGGTTCCTGATGTTGTGGGGATCGAACGTGCCGCAGACGCGCACCCCCGACGCCCACTTCATGACCGAGGCGCGCTATCGCGGGGCCAAGGTGGCGGTGGTCAGCCCGGACTATGCCGAGGCAACCAAGTTCGCCGACTTGTGGCTCAACCCCAAGCAGGGCACCGACGCGGCGCTGGCCATGGCGATGGGCCACGTGATCCTGCGCGAGTTCCACCTCGACCGGCAGGTGCCCTATTTCGGACTACTGCCGCCGCTATTCCGACATGCCGATGCTGGTCCGCCTGATCGAACAGGACGGCAAGCTGGTGCCCGAACGCCTGCTGCGCGCCAGTGATTTCAAGGGCGAGTTGGGCGAACAGAACCACCCGGAATGGAAAACCGTCGCGATTGACGAGGCGAGCGACGAAGTGGTCGCCCCGTCGGGTTCGGCCGGATTCCGCTGGGGCGAAAAGGGCAAGTGGAACCTGGAGGAAAAGGACGGCCACGGCGCTGATGTCAAACTGCGGATGACCGCGATCCTCGACAAGGATCATGACGAAGTCGTCGACGTTGCCTTCCCCTATTTCGGCAACCGCGAGCATGATCACTTCCAGGGCACCGACCATCCCGACGTGCTGCTGAAGCGCGTGCCGGTGCGGCAGCTGGACCTGAAAGAAGGCCGCACGTTCGTCGCCACGGTGTTCGACCTGCTCTGCGCCAACTACGGCCTCGACCGGGGGCTGGGCGGGGACTTCGTGGCCCGCGACTTCAGCGATTCCGCGCCCTACACGCCCGCATGGGCGGAAAAGATCACCGGGGTCCCCGCTGACGCGATCATCACGGCGGCACGTGAATTCGCGGCCAATGCCGAGGCCACCAATGGCAAGTCGATGGTGATTCTGGGGGCGGGGCTCAACCACTGGTATCACATGGACATGAATTACCGCGGGATCATCAACCTGCTGGTGATGTGCGGCTGCGTCGGCCAGTCGGGCGGCGGCTGGTCGCACTATGTGGGCCAGGAAAAGCTGCGACCGCAGACCGGGTGGTTGCCGCTGGCCTTTGCGCTCGACTGGAACCGTCCGCCCCGGCAGATGAACTCCACCAGCTTCTTCTATGCCCACACCGATCAGTGGCGGTACGAAACGCTGGGGGTCAGCGAAATCCTTTCGCCCACTGCGCCCAAGGGCGACTGGGACGCCAGCCTGATCGATTACAACGTCCGGGCCGAACGGATGGGCTGGCTGCCATCGGCGCCGCAGCTCAAGACCAACCCGCTGGAAGTGGGCAAGGCGGCCAAGGCCAGCGGCATGGAGCCAAAGGACTACGTGGCGCAGGCGCTCAAGGCGGGCGATCTGGAGCTGTCCTGCCTGGACCCTGATGACGAGGCCAACTGGCCGCGCAACATGTTCGTCTGGCGCTCCAACCTGCTGGGCTCGTCCGGCAAGGGGCACGAGTATTTCCTCAAGCACCTCCTCGGCACGGCGCACGGCGTGCAGGGCAAGGACCTGGGCGAAATGGGCCAGCAAAAGCCCAAGGACGTGAAATGGCACGACGAAGCGCCGAAGGGGAAGCTGGACCTGCTGGTCACGCTCGACTTCCGGATGTCGACGAGCTGCGTATATTCCGACATCGTCCTGCCGACCGCCAGCTGGTACGAAAAGGACGACCTCAACACGTCCGACATGCACCCGTTCATCCACCCGCTGTCGGCAGCGGTCGACCCGGTGTGGGAATCGAAAAGCGACTGGGAGATATACAAGGGGATCGCCAAGACCTTCTCTGAAGTGGCTCCTGAAGTGCTGGGGGTGGAACAGGATCTGGTCATGGTCCCGATCCAGCATGACACCCCCGGCGAAATTGCCCAGCCGTTCGACGTCGCCGACTGGGGCGAGGGCCAGGTTGAGCCGATTCCCGGCAAGACCATGGCCAATGTCGCGCTGGTGGAGCGGGACTATCCGAACCTCTACAAGCGGTTCACTGCGCTGGGGCCGCTGATGGACAAGCTTGGCAACGGCGGCAAGGGCATGTCCTGGCAGACCGGGCACGAGGTTGAGGGGCTGCGCAAGCTTAACGGCACGGTCACCGCAGACGGGCCGACCAAGGGCATGGCCCGGATCGACACCGCGATCGATGCGGCCGAAGTGCTGCTGATGCTCGCGCCGGAAACCAATGGCGAAGTCGCGGTCAAGGCGTGGGAATCGCTCTCGACCTTCACCGGGCGCGAACACGCCCATCTGGCGCTCCCCAAGGAAGACGAGAAGATTCGCTTCCGCGACATCCAGGCGCAGCCGCGCAAGATCATCTCCTCGCCGATCTGGTCGGGCCTTGAAAGCGAGCATGTCTGCTACAACGCCGGCTACACCAACGTCCACGAACTGATCCCCTGGCGCACCCTGACGGGCCGGCAGCAGCTCTATCAGGACCACAAGTGGATGCGCGCCTTTGGCGAGGCTCTGTGCGTCTATCGCCCGCCGATCGACACCAAGGCGGTCAAGCCGATGCTCGATCAGGCGGCGGGCCAGCCGCACGTCATCCTGAACTTCATCACGCCGCACCAGAAGTGGGGGATCCATTCCACTTACACCGACAACCAGCTGATGCTGACCCTGTCGCGCGGCGGGCCGATCGTGTGGATGAGCGAGGTGGATGCCGCCAAGGCGGGTCTTGTCGACAACGACTGGGTCGAAACCTTCAACGCCAACGGTGCGCTGGTGGCCCGCGTGGTCGTCTCGCAGCGGATGAAGGAGGGTACCCTGTTCATGTACCATGCGCAGGAAAAGATCGTTAACGTGCCGGGATCGCCGCTGACCGGCCAGCGCGGGGGGATCCACAATTCCGTGACCCGCGCGATCCTGAAACCGACCCACATGATCGGCGGCTACGTCCAGCAGGCCTACGGCTTCAATTACTACGGCACCGTCGGCTCCAACCGCGACGAATACGTCATCGTTCGTAAGCTTGAAAAGGTCGACTGGCTCGAAGGCCCGCTGGCCGCAGGGGAGAACGCAGCATGAAAGTCCGCGCGCAAATCGGCAAGGTGCTGAACCTCGACAAGTGCATTGGCTGTCACACCTGTTCGGTGACCTGCAAGAACGTGTGGACCAGCCGCGAAGGCATGGAATACGCCTGGTTCAACAACGTCGAGACGAAGCCGGGGATCGGTTATCCCAAGGACTGGGAAAACCAGGATCGCTGGAACGGCGGCTGGGTGCGCACGCCCAGCGGCTCGATCCGCCCGCGCATGGGCGGCAAGTGGCGGCTGCTGGCGAAGATCTTCGCCAACCCCGACCTGCCGGAAATCGACGATTATTACGAACCCTTCACGTTCGATTACGGCCACCTGCAATCCGCCGGTGAGAGCAAGGCGTTCCCCACTGCCCGTCCGCGCAGCCTGATTTCGGGCCAGCGGATGGAGAAGATCGAGGGTGGCCCGAACTGGGAGGAAATCCTGGGTGGCGAGTTCTCCAGGCGCTCGGCCGATTACAACTTCGAAGGGGTGCAGAAGGAGATCTACGGCCAGTTCGAAAACACCTTTATGATGTACCTGCCGCGGCTGTGCGAGCACTGCCTGAACCCCACGTGCGTCGCGGCCTGCCCCTCCGGTTCGATCTACAAGCGCGAAGAGGACGGAATTGTCCTGATCGACCAGGAAAAGTGCAGGGGCTGGCGCATGTGCGTCTCGGGCTGTCCTTACAAGAAGATCTACTTCAACTGGAAGACCGGCAAGAGCGAGAAGTGCATCTTCTGCTATCCTCGGATCGAGGCGGGCGAGCCGACCGTGTGCAGCGAAACCTGCGTCGGGCGCATCCGCTACCTTGGCGTGATGCTGTATGATGCCGACCGGATCGAGGAAGCGGCCAGCGCCGAGCATGTCGAGGACCTCTATCAGGCCCAGCTCGACATCTTCCTGGACCCCAACGATCCGGCGGTGATCGAACAGGCGCGCAAGGATGGCGTGCCCGAAGCCTGGCTGGAAGCCGCGCGCCATTCGCCGGTGTGGAAGATGGCGATGGAATGGAAAGTCGCCTTCCCGCTCCATCCCGAATACCGCACCCTGCCGATGGTCTGGTACGTGCCGCCGCTCTCCCCGATCAGTTCGGCGGCCAGCGCGGGCAAGATCGCCGCACGCAACGGCATGCCCGATGTCCGCAGCTTGCGCATTCCCGTGAAATACCTCGCCAACCTGTTGACCGCGGGCAAGGAAGCCCCGGTGGTCGACGCGCTGGAACGGATGCTGGCGATGCGCGGCTACATGCGCGCCAAGACCGTGGACGGCGTCGTCGATGAAGGCATCGCCCGCGAAGTTGGCCTGACGCCCGCCCAGATCGAGGAAATGTACCACGTGATGGCGATCGCCAATTACGAGGACCGCTTCGTCATCCCGACCGGCCACCGCGAGGGTGCCGAGGACATGTATGACGAAAAGGGTGGCTGCGGATTCTCGTTCGGCAATGGCTGTTCGGGCGGGTCTAATGACACCAACCTGTTCGGTGCTCCGGCCCGCAAGAAGCTGCAAACCCCGACGGAGGTGTTCTGATGCGCCTGACCCTTCGCATCCTGTCCGCGCTGCTGCGCTATCCCGACGAGGCGGTGCAGCAGGCCGTGCCGGAACTGGCCGGTGCGCTGGCCGATGACGGACTGCTGTCGTCCGACCAGCGCGCCTCATTGCAACCGCTGCTGGACGCTCTCGCCAGCGCCGACCTGCTCGATGCCCAGGAACGCTATGTCGGCCTGTTTGACCGAGGCCGGGCGGTATCGCTCCACCTGTTCGAGCACGTTCACGGCGAAAGCCGCGACCGGGGGCAGGCCATGGTCGATCTGCGTGACCGTTATGAAGCGCAAGGGCTGGAAATCGCGGCCAAGGAACTGCCCGACTACCTGCCGCTGTTCCTGGAATACCTCTCGGTCCTGCCCTCTGCCCAGGCGGCGGAGGAACTGGCCCAGCCGGGGGTGATCCTTTCCGCGCTGGCCGACCGGCTGGAAGAGAAGGGCACGCCCTATGCCGCGCCGATGCGGATTCTGGCCGATCTGGCCGGAGCTGGCGGTGAGGCGTTCGAGATCGCCCCGGCGGATGATCCCGATGACCTCGCCGCGCTCGATGCCGCGTGGGAGGAGGAGCAGATCCGCTTCGATGCGCCTACCGCACCCGGCAGCGCCGACTGCCCGCAAGTCGCGGGAATGGTTGACCGCATGCTTGCCCAGGAACCTGTGAGGAGCCACGCTCATGGCTGAATTCATCCATCACCTGCTGTTCGGGATCTATCCCTACATCGCACTCGCCGTCCTCGCGGTGGGATCGGTGATCCGCTACGACCGCGAGCCCTATTCGTGGCGCGCCGGATCGAGCCAGCTCTTGCGCCGCAAGCAGTTGATCGTCGGTTCGGTCTTGTTCCATCTTGGCGTGCTGATGATCTTCGCTGGTCACGTGGTTGGCCTGTTGACCCCGATTGCCGTGTTCGACGCGCTGGGGATCAGCCACGGGGCCAAGCAATTGCTCGCGATTGTCGCGGGCGGTTTTGCCGGGGTGCTGGGGATCGTCGGGGCCACCCTGCTGATCCACCGCCGCTTCTTCGACCCGCGCATCCGCGCCGCGTCCAGCTTTGCCGACAACATGATCATCCTGCTGCTGTGGGCGCAGCTGGCGCTTGGCCTTGCCACGATCCCGCTGTCGATGCAGCATCTCGACGGGCATGAAATGGTCAAGTTCATGAACTGGGCGCAGGGCATCTTTACCTTCCGCTCCGGCGCGGCGGATCAGATCGCCGACGTGGCGCTGGTGTTCAAGTTGCACCTGTTCATGGGCCTCACCATCCTGTTCCTGTTCCCCTTTACCCGGCTGGTCCACATGCTCAGCGCCCCGGTGCGGTATGTCTGGAGGCCGGGATACCAGGTGGTCCGTTCAAGGAAGCTGGTCCGATGAATGCTGAACCAGTCATTGTCGGCGGGCGGGAAATCCCCGCCGAGGCCATCGCGGCGGAAGCCCAGCACCATCCCGCCCCGGATGCCGCAGCGGCCTGGAACGCCGCGGCAGAGGCCCTGGCCGTCCGCCAGTTGCTGCTGGACGAGGCGGAGCGGCTGGGCATCGCCGGGGACGAACGGCTCGATCCGGATGGACGCCCGCTGACCGAGGAAGACGCCCGGATCGACGCCCTGCTGGAGCAGGAAGTGCGCGTCCCTCAGGCCGACGAGGCCGCATGCCGCCGCTACTATGACACGCACCGGACCCGCTTCACCTCGCCCGTGCTGGTCGAGGCGGCGCATATCCTGATCGAGGCTGATCCGGCGGATGACTTTGCCATGGGCCTGGCCACCGGCGATGCCCGCACCCTGATCCGGCAGTTGCAGGCCGATCCGGATCGCTTTGCCGAACTGGCGCGTACCCGGTCCGCCTGCCCCTCACGCGAACAAGGCGGCAACCTGGGGCAGGTCGGGCCGGGGCAGATGGTCAAGCCGTTCGAGGAGGCGCTGTTCGCTCTGCCGGAGAACACGCTCTGCACCCAGCCGGTCAAAACCCGCTTCGGCGTCCACGTGATCCGTTCGGGCCGCCGGGCCGAAGCGCGGCAGTTGCCGTTCGAGGCGGTGCAGGAAGCGATTGCGGCCTATCTTGAGGAAGCCAGCTATCGCCGCGCCGTGGCCCAGTACATCGCGATTCTGGCGGGGCAGGCTGGCGTCAGCGGGGTTGCGATTGCCGGGGCTGAGGGAGCCATGGTGCAATAGCATGGTCCAGCCGCTCACCGATGGCCACGGTCGCCGATTTGAATACCTGCGCCTGTCGCTGACGGATGTGTGCAACTTTCGCTGTTCCTACTGCCTGCCCGATGGCTATCGCAAGCAGGCGGGTCTGCCCGCCAACCTGACGGTCCGGGAAACCGGGCGGCTGATCGCGGCCTTTGCGCAGCTGGGCCTGTGGAAAGTCCGCCTGACCGGGGGTGAGCCAAGCCTGCGCGCCGAACTGCTGGACCTGGCCGCCACGGTGGCCGCCACGCCGGGGATCCGCAAGCTGGCGATGACCACCAACGGCTATCGTCTGGCTGAACGTGCGGCCGATTATGCCGCAGCGGAAATCTCGGCGCTCAACATCAGCGTCGATTCGCTCGATCCGGCGCGGTTCGCCGCGATCACCGGACATGACCGGCTGGGCGAGGTGCTGGCCGGAATCGCCGCCGCGCGGCAGGCCGGAATCGCCTCGATCAAGCTGAACAGCGTGCTGATGCGCGGGGTCAACGATGATGAGCTGGACGCCTTCATCGCCTTCGTCCAGCAACACGATCTGGCGCTGCGCTTCATCGAAGTCATGCGCACCAACGACAACCCGGCCTTCTTTGAACGCCACCATCTGGCCGGGGCAGAGATCGCCGCGAGGCTGGAAACGCTCGGCTGGCAGCCGCTCCTGCGCGAGGCCGGGGCCGGGCCTGCGGTGGACTACGCCCGGGCGGGTGAGCCAGGGCGGATCGGGATCATCGCGCCCTATTCGAAGGATTTCTGCGCCACCTGCAATCGTCTGCGGGTGTCGGCGCGCGGCAAGCTGCACCTCTGCCTGTTCGGCGATCACGGGATCGACCTGCGCCCGCTACTGGCCAGCGATGACCAGATCGAACTGCTGACCGCCCGCATCGCCGCGCTGACCGCCACCAAGGCCCCGGCGCATCGCCTGCACGCTGGAGACAGCGGCGCGACGCCGCACCTGGCGTCGATCGGAGGGTAACCATGCCTGGAATTGATACTGAGCTGCCGTTCCATCCACTCGGCATGGCGGTGTTGACAATTTCCGACACCCGCAGCCTTGCCACCGACACCTCTGGTGCATTGCTGGCCGAGCGGCTGGTTGGCGCCGGGCATGTCCTGCACGACCGCGCCATCGTGACCGACGATATCGCGGCAATCCGCGCCCAACTCGAAGCCTGGCTGAAACGCCCCGAGATCGAGATCATCCTGACCACCGGCGGGACCGGCTTTTCGCCGCGCGACAATACGCCCGAAGCGGTCAGGCCGCTGCTGCGCCGCGAAATGGACGGGTTCTCGGTCGCTTTCCACAGCAAGAGCCTGCAGACGGTCGGTGTTGCCTCGATGCAGTCGCGCGCCTTTGCCGGGCAGGCCGGAGATGCCTTCATCTTCTGCGTGCCGGGATCCACCGGGGCCTGCCGCGATGCCTGGGACGGCCTGCTGGAACTGGAATTCGACAGCCGCCACAAGCCCTGCTCGATCGCCGGTGCCTTGCCGCGGCTGCGGGATGTATGCGCATGATAGAATTCGACGAGGCGCTTGCGCTGCTGGCGGACAATGTCAGACCACTCGGTTCGGAACAGGCTGAACTCGCCGCGGCACACGGGCGGGTCCTTGCCGAAGACGTCCATGCCGTGGTCTCATCGCCGCGCCGTGCGGTCTCGGCGATGGATGGCTTTGCCTTGCGCGATGCCGATGCGCGCGTCGGAGCCAGCTTGCGGGTCATCGGCAAGAGTTTTGCCGGTCATCCTTTGCCACCAGCGCTTTCGGCTGGGGAATGCGTGCGGATATTCACCGGCGCCGCGCTGCCTGATGGAGCCGACCGCGTCATCATGCAGGAGAACTGCGCGGCAGACGAGGCGACGATGACGATCATGCAGGCGTTCGGCCCCGGCTGGCACGTGCGCCCGGCGGGAATCGATTTTGGCGCAGGAGACTTGCTCCTCAAGTCCGGCACTCTGCTTGATCCGGGTGCGATCGTGGCCCTGGCTGGGGCGGACCGCGCCGTCGTAGAGGTGAGCAAGTGCCCCCGGGTGGCTATCATCGCCACCGGGGATGAGTTGGTACCGCCTGGACTGGCGCGCGACGATGCCCTGAAGATCCCTGAATCGGTTTCCTTTGGGGTGGCTGCGTTAGCAGGGGAATACGGGGGCACTATCGAGGCCAGGCTTAGTGGCACTGACGATCCTGTGACACTTCGGCAGTTGGCGGACAAGGCTCTCGCCGTCGCCAACGTCGTGGTTGTCACTGGGGGTGCATCGGTTGGCGAACGTGACTTCGCCAAAGCCATGTTCGCCGAGCAAGAGCTTGAGCTTCTGTTTTCGAAGGTTGCGATCAAGCCCGGTAAACCGGTGTGGATCGGGCGGTCGCAGGGACGGTGGGTGGTTGGGCTCCCTGGTAATCCCGGCTCGGCAATGGTCACCGCGCGGCTGTTCCTTGCTCCGCTGCTAGGATTGCTGCAGGGCCGTTCGGTTGAAGATGTGCTGGAGTGGGTCCCGCTCCCGGCAGAACAGGCATTTCCTATTCCGGAAGGCCGAACCACATTCGTTCGCTCAGCCCTCTCCAAGTCGGGCCTGGTGCTGCTCGCAAATCAGGATTCCTCGGCCCAGGCTCCACTGGGCCAGGCAAGATGGCTGGTCCGGCGCGATCCTGCGGGGAAGGCTTCCCATTGCGACGAACGGATGGTGGCGCTCGCATTCTAGGCGGGTTCCTGACCTCAGAAATGCTATGTCTGATGAGTCGACGCTGATTTCATTTTTCGCGGTTGCAGCAACCTTCTGCGGTCACTTACACGATTGAGCTCGGAGGGACTTTGGCAACGCGGGGCAATCAAAAGCAACGATTGGAAGGGCTAGGGGGCAAGTGTGGGGGGAGAGCCCACGATTTATGAAAATACCTCTCGTGATCAATATTATAAACGAAACCTCTTGCGCCCTCCCGCTCCGCCACCATCCCCTATTTTGACCCTTCAAAAACTCCCAAAAAACGGCTAAATTCCCTGTGTTTACGGCGTAGGCTCCGTCCACGCTCATCCACCTTTCCCCACCACTGTTGGTGGAAAAATGGTGGGCAAAACGACGAGGAACTCGAGCATGGGGCAGCTCACCGCAACCGAGATCAAGAACCTCACCACGCCGGGCCGGTACGTCGATGGCGATGGTCTGATCCTTAATGTTGCGGCGGGCGGACCGAAGGGCTGGATTCTCCGCGTTCGCATCGAAGGCGGTAGGCGTGACGTCGGCCTGGGTTCAACCTGAATAGCGCCTGGTTTTCCAGACACTTCCCGCTTTCAAAATCTGCTGCCGTTCGAACGCGAGGGGTGACAGCATCCCGTTCCTGACCAGCTTGCGCACCGGGTTATAGAGCATCTCGACGTGATCGAACACGTCCTGGATTTCCTGGGTTTTGTCGAGATGACAGGGGCTTTTCAGGGACGGAAGGGCTGGAGCGGGTAAGGGGAATCGAACCCCTCTAGCCAGCTTGGGAAGCTGGTGCATTACCACTATGCTATACCCGCTTTGGCAGCCGTGGCAGAGGGCGCCCTTCACAACATTGTGCGAGATTCGTCAATCGATTTGGTATCGCGATCATGCTGCTTGTCCCAGGCATTGCGCGACCGGTTGCACCATTTGATTTTGATACACGTAGGTCCGCCTTGTTCCGGCGATCCATCCACGATCTTACGTGGGGACCATCAGCGCGCCCGCTGTTTGGCGTAGCGCTGTGCGGGGCGATCAACCGTTGGGAGCGGGTGGATTGGTTGGCGATTCCAGCGGTCTTGGAAAGCCGGGCCCGCGCTATTTGCGGTCCAGCGCGATTACCGCAACGGTGAAGCGCGAGATGCAGACCAACTTTCCACCCTCATCCTCGATCCGGATCGACCAGACCTGCGTGGTCCGGCCGAGCGATTCGGGGCGGGCCGTGGCATAGACGAAGCCGTCATAGGCCGGGCGGATGTGGTTCGCGTTGATTTCCATGCCGACGCCGACAAACCGATCCATATCGACCGACCAGCCAGCCGCCACCGATCCGATCGTTTCGGCAAGTGCCACCGATGCACCGCCGTGCAGCCTGCCGAACGGTTGCCGGGTATGGGCATTGACCGGCATTCGCGCCTTTATCCAGTCGTTCCCGCAATCGATGAATTCGATGCCGAGAAAGCCGCCCATCGAATCCGCTCCGGCCTGCGTCATCGCCGCAAGGTCGGGAAGCGTTCCGCCCCACCAGATAATCTTTTCGCTCATCGCCGGGTGCATAGGAGCAAAGCGGCAGCGCTGGCAATCCGCCACTTTGCCATGTCACAAGGGAAATGCGCGATCAGGCGGGTTCGGGCGCCTTGCTGCCAGCTCGCACCCCGTCATAGAGGAATTCGCTGCCTTCCAGATCAATTCGCGGAATTTCCTCACGCTCGGCCCAATAGTCCTGGTTGTGGCGCCATTCCGGCTTGTCCCCGCTTTTCGGCATCAGTTTGAGCCCGCGCATCAGGTAGCCGGGATTGAAATTCTCGTTCTCGATCCAGTCGGACAGGGCCATGTCTCGATCTTCATCGCGCAGGGCAACCTCGATCCGGTGCGCACCCTTGCGGTCCATGGTCTTGAGCAAATCGCAAACGAAATCGCCCAGCATATCGACCCTGAGCGTCCAGCTGGCGCGGAAATAGCCCATCACCCAGACCATGTTCGGCACCCCGGTGAACATCATTCCGCGATAGTTCACGGTATCGTGCCAATCGACCGGTTGACCATCGACGGTGAACGGGATTCCGCCCATCATCAGCAGGTTGAAGCCAGTCGCCGCGACAATGATGTCGGCCTCGATCTCGGTCCCGTCCCTGGTCCGCACGCCCGTTTCGGTGAAGGTATCAAGCTCGTCGGTAACCACCGTCAGCTTGCCGGCCACCGCGGCGCGGAAGATGTCTCCTTCTGGGCAGAACGCCAGGCGCTGTTGCCAGGGGCGGTATTTGGGCGTGAAGTGCGGTTCGAACGGGAAGTCCTCCTTGCCGGTGAAGGCGCGGACCAGCATCTTCAATTCCTCGAAAACCACATCGGGTTCTGCGATGCAGCGCTTGGTGATCACGTCCTGATCGTGCATGATCTGGGCACGAACAACGCGGTGCACGGTCGGCTCGTCAATCCCGACTTCCCGCAGCCGGTCGGCCAGTTCGTTCTTGTTTTCGCTGCAATAGAAATAGGTTGGCGAACGCTGCAGCATGGTAACGTGCGCGGCGTCCTTGGCGAATTCGGGGATCACGGTTGCGGCGGTCGCGCCCGATCCGATCACCAGCACTTTCTTGCCCTTGTAATCGATCTTCGGGTCCCACAGCTGGGCATGGACTAGCAGCCCCTTGTAGTTCGCCATGCCCGGCCAGTTCGGCAGATAGGGCGTCTCGTGATCGTAATACCCCTGGCACATCCATAGGAAGTTGGCGGTGAACACCACCTGCGCGCCATCCGCCTTGCGGGTCGCTTCGATCGTCCAGAGGTTGCTGGCGCTGTCCCAGGCGGCGCTGGTGATGCGGTGGCCGTAATGGATGTGCTGGTCGATCCCGTTTTCGGTGATCACTTCGCCCATATAGTCAAGGATCGCGCGGGCCGAGGCGATCGGCGCGCCGACCCAGGGTTTGAAACGGTAGCCGAAGGTATACAGATCGCTGTCCGAACGCACACCAGGGTACTTATGGGTGTCCCAAGTGCCACCAAAGCTGTCCTTCATCTCAAGGATGGCATAGGACTTGCCCGGGCACTGATCCTGCAGGTGATAGGCCGATCCGATCCCCGAAATGCCTGCGCCGACAATCAGAACATCAACATGGGTTGCGTCCCTGCGCGCTTCAGCTGCCGCCGTAGCCATCCTCTTCCTCCACTTATTGCAGCGGACAGGCCGCCGTCTGTGCGGCCTGTCTCGACTCGCGGCGTGATCGGAGCATTGACCGCGATCAAGGGCAAGAGGAAATCTAGGGTGTTGACCCTAATTTTTCAGACTGCCGCCTGCCATTCGCGGATCGCCTCGATCGGCCAGACCAGCATCAGCACGTTGAGGGTCAGATTGTCGCGGATCATCACCAGCGTGAACAGCTCGAATGCTACGCCCAGCGCCAGGCTCGCCTTCCACGGCAGCTTGCTTGCGACCCAGAAGCCAAGCGCCATCCAGCCGATATCGGCCAGCGAGTTGACCACGCTATCGCCTGCGTAGCCAAAGCTGACGGTAACCGCGCGGTAGCGGTCAATGATCAGCGGGGAATTTTCCAGCAATTCCCAGAAGGCTTCGAACACCACTGCGATCGGCAAGGCCCAGCTGCCCGGTTTGCCGCCGAACAGCTTCCAGCGCCGCCACAGGATATGCGCGAAGAAATAGAACAGCAGCCCGTGGATGATGTGGCTGAAGGTGTACCAATCGGCAATGTGCTGGCTGTTCTCGCTCGATTGCACAACCCCGTGCCACAGCTTTACCGTGCCGCAGGCGCAGATCGCGGGGCGCCCCATCGCCAGCAGGGTCGCCCCGGCGGCAAGCCACAGGATCAGCGTCCAGATCAGGCCGCGGCGATTGGGTAGCAGACTGGTCATAGTTAATCCCCCCTTCACGGTCGGCGCCAAGGGCTTTGCACCGGGCGAACCGACGAATTACAAGCCTAGACAATGGCGTCAGGCAAAACCAACTCCAATGTGGCGGAAACAACCCGAACCTGCGTGATCGGCGCGGGGATCGGGGGACTTTCGCTGGCGCTTCGGCTTCAGGCGGCGGGCGTGCCGACCGTTCTGATCGAAGCGCGCGAGGCGCCGGGCGGTCTGATCCGCAGCTGGCAGCGCGATGGTTTCACCTTTGAAGCCGGGCCTGCGGCGATATCCGATCCAGCTCCGCTGCGCGAACTGTGGAGCCTGACCGGTGAAGATCTGGCCGATGCGGTGCAGCTGATCGAGCTGGAACACGATTGGCGCTGCTCCTGGCCCGATGGCACCCAGATCGACCTGCCCGCCGATCCGGCCCGGCTGGCACGGATCGCACCCGATGATCTGCCCGGTTACGACGATTTCGTCAGCTGGTGCGAAAGCGCCCGGATCGATGGCTGGGAACGGCTGGCCCGCCAGCCGCAGGGCAGCGCCCTGGCCCTGATCGATGCGCTGCGCCCGCTGCTGCGGCATCAGGGCTGGCGCAGCCCAGCCGGACTGGCTGCGCAGCTGGTCAAGCAGCCGCATTTGCGCCAGGCGCTGGCTTTTCCGGTGCTGCTGGGCGGTGCCAGTCCGCTGACGACCAGTGCGCTGAACCTGATCGGGCAGATCCCACCCGCACCCGGCCGCGGCTGGTGGCCGCAAGGCGGGATGAACCGGTTGATCGCGGCCATGACCCGGCGCTTCGATCGCCTGGGCGGCACCCTGCGGCTGCACGATCCGGTGGTCCGGCTCGACAGCGTCGGCAACCGGATCACCGAGGTCGAATGCGCCAGCGGGTGGCGTGCCCCGGTCACGCAAGTCGCCAGCAATGCCGATGTGGTCCACACCTATCGCGATCTGCTGGGCACCAGCCAGCGCGGGGCGGAAATGGGTCGGAAACTGGCAAACCGCCAGTTTTCACCATCGGCCTTTACGGTCCATTTCGCGCTGGAGGGATCATGGCCCGGCATCCCCCATCGCAGCGTGCTGTTCGGTCCGCGCTTTGAAGGTTTCATCGAAGATGTCTTCACCCACGGGGTTCTGCCGCAGGACCTGATGATCTTCCTTGCCCACCCTTCGCTCAGCGATCCGTCGCTGGCCCCGTCGGGCAAAAGCGTGTTTTCGGCCACGGTGCTGGTCGCCAACCTGGGCAAGCTGCCGCTGGACTGGGACGCGATCGGAAAACTGCTGGAACAGCGGATCCTGGCCGAGATCGGGCGGCGGCTGGTACCCGACATTGCCGACCGGCTGATCGCCCGGTTTCACACCAGCCCCCGCGACATGGCACTGGATTTCAATGCCTGGCTGGGGGCGGGGTGGAGCCTGGCCGCCACGCCCGGCCAGTCCGGTCCGCTGCGCCCCCATGCCCGCGACGGCAAGATCGCCAATCTCTATCTGGTCGGGGCCGGAACCCATCCCGGCGCGGGGCTTGCAGCGGTGATGGCCGGTGCTAAGGCAACCGCCGATCTTATGCTGGAGGAACACCGGTGAAACGTCTTGCCGTCTATTGCGGATCGGCCACTCCGGCCGATCCCCGTTACATCGAACTGGCCGCGCAGGTCGGCCGGACCCTGGCCGAACGCGGGATCGGGCTGGTCTATGGCGGTGGCCGCCTGGGGTTGATGGGTGCGGTCGCCAGCGGGGCGCTCGATGCCGGCGGCGAAGTGATCGGGGTCATTCCCGAAGCGCTGGTCAACGGCGAAGTGGCCAATCACGATTGCACCGAATTGATCGTTGTGGCCGATATGCACCAGCGCAAGGCCGCCTTCACCCGCCTGTCCGACGGGTTCGTGACGATCCCCGGCGGGGTCGGCACCATGGACGAGCTGTGGGAGGCGATCAGTTGGGCGCAGCTGGGCTATCACGCCAAGCCGGTCGGGCTGCTCAACGCCTTCGGGTTTTTCGATCACCTGATCGCCTTCAACCATCACATGATCGAGGTTGGCTTCGTCCGCCCGGCGCATCAGGGCATCATGATTGCTGAGGCTGAGCTTGACCTGCTGCTGACCCGCATGGCCGCGCACGAACCGCACACCCCGATTTTCGGGATGAACAGCTCAGAGTTGTAGGGGCGGCATCCCCTCGTTGCACCTCGCACCAGTTCGTTTTAGGGCCAAGTTCATGCAATCCTATCCCGCCCCCGCGCTCGCCCGTGTCGAGGAAATGACCGCAGCCGCTGCGGCCGATCCGGCCCGCGCGATCGCGTTTCAGGGCGCGCCGGGCTGCAACGGGCACCGTGCCGCGCTGGAATACGATCCCGGGTGCCTGCCGCTGCCCTGCTTCAGTTTCGAAGACGCGCTGGAAGCCGTGAAGGATGGACGGGCGGCGCGGGCGATCATTCCGATCGAGAATTCGCAGCACGGCCGGGTTGCCGATATTCACTTCCTGTTGCCGGAAAGCGGACTTTCGATCGTCGGCGAACACTTCATGGCGATCCACCATGCCCTGATGGGCCTGGCCGACGGGCCCTTTGCCGTGGCCTATTCGCACCCGCAGGCGCTGGGCCAATCGCGGTTCTACCTGCGGACGCGCAAGATCGTTCCGATGGCCTATGCCGATACCGCCGGGGCGGCGGCCTATGTCGCCGAAAAGGGTGACTCGCAAATCTGCGCGATCGCGCCCCGGATCGCCGCCGATCTTTATGGCCTGAAAGTGATCGACGAAAACGTCGAGGACGCGGCGGACAATATGACCCGCTTCGTCGTCCTCTCGCGCGAGCCGCTTGATCCGGCGGTGCTGGCGGGGCGCGCAGCGATGACGACCTTTGTGTTCGAGGTAAAGAACATCCCGGCGGCGCTCTATAAGGCGATGGGCGGTTTCGCCACAAATGGCGTCAACATGACCAAGCTGGAAAGCTATCAGAAGGGTGCCAGCTTTGCCGCGACCATGTTCTATGCTGACATTATCGGTGCTCCCGGCGATCCGGCGGTTGACCGGGCGATGGAAGAACTGGCCTTCCACTGCAAGGAACTGCGGGTTCTTGGTTCCTATCCGCAGGAACTTGTTCGCGGTTAACGCGAATTTGGTCATTTCTTCCGCTTGCCCCGGGCCGCTGGCCATGCAAACACTCTGGCCGTGACGACACCTGCACCGGCCATCAAGGGAGCAACCGCCGCGCAGGACGCGGCGCGTGATTGGCAGGCGGTCCATGCCGATCCCTCGATCCAGTTTGCGCCGGTCAAGGTTGAGGCAGTCCCCGAAAAGCCTTCGGCCCTGATGGAGTTCCTGCGCAGCGTACTTGAGCCGATCGGCAAGGCGCTGGGGATGTCATGGCCGGTGTTGCAATGGATTCTGCTGGGGCTGGCGGTGCTGGGGGTATTGTACGCCGGGTACCGGATCCTTGCGCCGATGGCCCTGGCGCGGCGGCAGCGCGGCGTTATCGCCAGCGCTGCCGAAGACTGGGTGCCGGATCAGGCCCAGGCCATCGCCCTGCTTGAGGATGCCGATGCCCTCGCGGCGCAAGGCCGGTTTGATGAGGCGACCCACCTGCTGCTGATGCGTTCGGTGCAGCACATCGCCGAAGCCCGCCCCGCCTGGGTCCGCAAGAACAGCACCGCGCGTGAAATTGCCGCTCTGCCCGATCTGTCTGGCGGTGCGCGGGAAACCTTTGCCCTGATCGCGGCGCGGGTTGAGCGCAGCCTGTTTGCCCTGCGTGCACTGGGCGCCGATGACTGGCAGGCTGCGCGTGAGGCCTATGCCCGCTTTGCGCTGGAAAGGATCGCGGCATGAGCCGCCGGGCCAGCCCCTTTTCGCCCCGGGTCATGCTGGGTCTGGTGCTGTTCGGGGCGCTGTCGTTCCTGACGCTGCTCTGGATGATCGGTTCGGGGATGGACGAGCCCAGCGCCGGCGCCACCGGCGCCCATGCCAACGGCAAGGGCCTCGATGGCTATTCGGCGCTCAACCAGTACCTTGGCAAACGCGGCTTCGATGTTTCGACCGTGCAATCGCGGGCCGCGCTGAAGCGGCCTGGGGTGCTGATCCTGACCCCGATGCACCAGGCCGATCCCGAAGAACTGAACGCCGTGGTCAACGGCCATCGCAACGCCGGGCCGACGATCGTGATCCTGCCCAAGTGGTTCTCGGTGCCGCTGCCCAGGAAGGTCACGCAGCCGGGCAAGGTCAAGGAAGGCTTCGTCGAACTGGTGGAGGCGCAGGCACCCGACTGGAAGGGGTTCTACGACGATATCTCGCTCAAAGGCGGCGCGCTGGAAACCGGCCCTCGGCCGGGCGGCTGGGAAGGCGCCGGGCTGAGCGGGCTGATGCCTGCCCCGAAAAAGATCTTTTCGGGGGAGGGTGAATATCTGGTCCCGCTGGTCATGGGTGAAGGCACCTCGCAGGTTCTGGCTGGTTATATCTCTGACGGGGGCGACTATCCGGGGCTGCGCGCTCTGAGCGACTATGAGGAAGACCTTGATGATAACGATGCGGCCTATGACTGGCCGGTGATCTTCGTGTTCGATGCCGATCTGTTCAACAATTACGGCCTCTCACGCCCCGAAAACGCGGCGCTGGCCGAACGGCTGATCCAGGCTTCGCTCGATGGTGAGCCCAAGACGGTGATGTTCGACCTGACGCTGAATGGCTATGGCCGCTCGCAAGGCTTGCTCAGCCTGGCCTTTACCCCGCCCTATCTGGCCGCGACGCTGTGCCTGATCCTGGCGGCGGCTGCGGCGCTGTGGCGGGCCTTTCAGCGGTTTGGTCCGCCGGTGCTGACCGGGCGCTCGATCGCCTTCGGCAAGCGCGCGCTGGTTGCCAATTCCGCCGGGCTGATCCAGCGCGCGCGGCGCCTGCACCTGCTGGGGCCGCCCTATGCCGATGCCGCGCGCGACCGGCTGATCAAGGCGCTGGCCCTGCCCGCACGGCTCAGCCATCAGCAGGCCGAAGCTGCGATAGACCGCGCCCTGGCCGCCCGCGCGCCGGAAAGCACGCCCTTTTCTCAACTGGCCGCGCAGATGCGCGCGGCGCGCAAACCCACCGATCTGCTGCGCACGGCGCGGCGCCTTCATGCGCTGGAAAGGACCCTGACGCGATGACTGACAATGCAATGACCCTGGCCGAGGTCAGCCACCTCGCCGCGCAGATCAGGGGGCAGGTCGGCAAGGCGATCGTCGGCCAGACCGAGACGGTCGATGCCCTGCTGGTCGCCCTGCTGGCCCAGGGCCACGTCCTGCTGGAAGGCCCGCCGGGCACAGCCAAGACCTTTCTGGCGCAGTGCTTCGCATCCAGTCTCGGGCTCGATTTCGCGCGGATCCAGTTCACGCCTGATCTGATGCCGGGCGACATTCTGGGGTCGAACCTGTTCAACTTCCAGACCAGCCAGTTCACCCTGACCCGCGGCCCGATCTTTACCGAGCTGCTGCTGGCCGATGAAATCAACCGCACCCCACCCAAGACCCAGGCCGCGCTGCTTGAAGCGATGCAGGAGCGCCGGGTTACGCTGGACGGCAAGGCCCACGCGTTGTCGGACGCCTTTCTGGTGGTGGCGACCCAGAACCCGATCGAAAGCCAGGGGGTTTATCCCTTGCCCGAAGCCCAGCTGGACCGGTTCCTGTTCAAGCTGCTGGTGCCCTATCCCAGCGCCGCCGAAGAAGCGAAGATCGTGGCGACTTTCGGCAGCCACGCCGGGCCGCCGCGCGCCGCCGATCTGGGGGTCACGCAGGTCGCCGATGGCGCCGCGATCAAGGCTGCGGCCCAGGCAGTGAAAACGGTAACCCTGTCCGAGGCCGTGGTCGATTATGTCGTCCGCCTGATCCGCGCGACCCGCGAAAGCGCCGATCTGTCGTCTGGCGCAAGCCCGCGCGCGGCGGTGCTGCTGGCCAATGCCGCCCGCGCCCGCGCCGCGCTTGAAGCGCGCGACTATGTCCTGCCCGACGACGTAAAGGCGCTGGCCGCCCCGGTCCTGCGCCACCGGCTGCTGCTCTCTCCGGCGGCGGAGATCGAGGGCAAGCAGGTTGAGGCGCTGGTTGCCGAACTCGTCGCAGAAACCGAGGCTCCGCGCTAGGCCGCGGTCCCATGACCCCGCGCGCCGCCTTGATCCCGACCGGCCGGGCCCTGCTGCTGATCGCGGCGGCGGCTCCGCTGGCGCTGCTCGTGGCGGTGCTGTCCCCGGCCAGCTGGGCCGCCGCGCCGCTGACCGGCACGGTGATCCTTGCGCTGGTGGTGATCGACGCCCTGCTGGCCGGGCGCATGGCGCGCCTGGATCTGACCGCCGACCCCGATGTCGAAGTGGGCGAAGAGGGCTGGATCCAGATCGCGGCGGCCTTTTCGCCCGGTCTGCGCGGGCAGGTCGATTGCGCGCTGGCCGGCGATGTCCGCCTGCTGGAAGGCGGGCGAAGCGAAGCGCAGTTAACGCCCTCCCCGGACGGGGGATGGCAGGCAGCGCTGCCGTTCCGCCCGACCCGGCGCGGCACCGGAGAGATCGAGGAAGTCTGGCTGCGCTGGACCGGCCCGCTCGGGCTGGGTGCGCGGCAGGTTAGCCGCGAGCTGGCGCTGCCGGTGCGGGTCTGGCCCAACCTTGCCCCGGTCCGCTCACCCGCGATGCAGACCTTCCTCAAGGACGCGCAATTCGGCCTGATCGCCCGGCGGATGCGCGGCGAAGGCACGATGTTCGAGGCGCTGGCCGAATTCCAGCCGGGGATGGACAAGCGCCGGATCGACTGGAAGGCCAGCGCCCGCCACGCTCACCTCTATGCCAAGGAGTACGAGGCGGAGCGCAACAACCAGATCGTCTTCGCCTTCGATTGCGGATCGGCGATGTCCGATCCGGTCGCCGGGCTGCCCCGGATCGACCGGGCGGTAACGGCGGCGCTGACGACCGGCTACGTCGCGCTCAAAGGTGGCGACCGGGTGGCGCTGTTCGGCTTTGCCTCGCGGCCCGAACTGTTCACGCCCTTTGCGGTCGATCCGCGAGATTTCCCGCGCCTCCACCGTGCCGCCGCCGGGCTCGACTATCATGCCCAGGAGCCCAATTTCACCCTGGCCCTGGCAACCCTCGCCGGGCGGCTGCAACGCCGCAGCCTGATTGTGGTCTTTTCGGATTTCACCGATCCGACCAGCGCCGAACTGATGGTTGAAAGCATTTCGCGGCTGACCAGCCGGCATCTGGTGCTGTTCGTGACGATCACCGATCAGGAGCTGACCGGGCTGGCCACTGCTAATCCGGATTCGGTCCAGCATCTGGCCATGGCGGTCAGCGCCGATAGCCTGCTGCGCCAGCGCGCGCTGGTGCTGAGCCGCCTGCGCCAGATCGGGGTCGATGTGATCGAGGCGCCGTGGGACCGGATCGGGACCCGGCTGATCGACAGCTATCTGGCGATCAAACGCAAGGGTGCGATCGGATGAGGAAGGGCAGGATCTGATGGCGCTGTTTCCCGCCATGCGAGGCAAGAGCGATCAGGCTGACGCTGCGATCGAAGCCGCCGCGCTGCGCTCGGACCGTTTCCGGCAAGAGCGCGAGCTTGACTGGAAGCGGCTGGAGCTGATCGTCACCCGGATGGAAAAGGGGCGGCTCGGCAAGGTTTCCGATGCCGACCTGCTTGAGCTGCCGGTGCTCTATCGCACGGTCGCCTCAAGCCTTTCGGTGGCGCGCGAAACCTCGCTCGATGCGGCGACGCTGGGCTATCTGGAAAGTCTGGTCCAACGCGCCTGGTTCCTGGTCTATGGTCCGCGCACCACGCTGTGGTCGTGGCTCCGGCGCTTCTTCGGCGGCGAATGGAGCCGATCGGTGCGGGCGATCTGGCCGGAACTGCTGGTTTCGCTGGCGCTGATGGTTGCGGGAACCTTCGTCGGCTGGATGCTCTGCGTGCAGGATCCGGACTGGTACTATGCCTTTGTCGCGCCGGACCTGGCGGGAGAGCGCGTGCCTGGCGCCACTGCCGAAGTGCTGCGCCAGGGCCTGTTCGGCAAGACCGGGGAAGAGGGGCTGTCGATCTTCGCGACCTATCTGTTCAACCACAATGCCAGCATTGCGATCATGTGCTTTGCCCTGGGCTTTGCCTTCGGGGTGCCGTCGCTGATGCTGCTGGTGCAAAACACCGCGATGCTGGGGGCACTGCTGTGGCTCTATCACGGAGCCGGGCTGGATTACGAGATTGCCGGCTGGCTTGCCGTGCACGGCACGACAGAACTGTTCGCGATCCTGATCGCGGGCGGCGCGGGGCTGCATATCGGGCGGTCGATGGCCTTTCCCGGCAACCTTTCGATCCTTGATGCCGCCGCCGCTGCCGGGCAGCGCACCGCCACGGTAATGGCGGGCGTGGTGCTGATGCTGGTGTGCGCCGCGATCCTTGAAGGGTTCTTCCGTCAGCTGGTCGATACCACTGAAGTGCGCCTGGCGATCGGCGGCGGAATGCTGACCTTCTGGCTGGCCTATTTCTTCCTGTTCCGCCGGACCCCGGCCGGGAGCGAGAGCGAATGAGCCGCGCCCGGTCTGATCGCAACCGTACCCTGGTGACGCCCGAGGGGATCGCCGTTCCGGTCAAGCTGGCCAGCCGCGGCACGCGATTTGGGGCGCTGGCGATCGACCTGATCCTGATCTTCGTCGGGATGCTCGCTGTCACCTTGCTGATCGGATTCGGGCTTCAGGGCCTGGCGAAAGCGGCTGGCGGCAGCCTCGACAAGGTTGAGACGCAGTACAAGCAGGCCTTCCAGTTCATGGTGATCATTTACATCGTGATGCTGTTCCTGGCCCGCTATGGCTATTTTCTGCTGTTCGAGCTTGGCCCGCGCGGGGCGACGCCGGGCAAACGGCTGACCGGAATCCGGATCGCCGCGCGCGACGGCGGGCGGCTTTCGACCGAAATGGTCCTGGCCCGCAACCTGCTGCGCGATGTGGAGATCCTGCTGCCGCTGGTCGCAATGTTTTCTCTGCTTGGTGACGGGGTGTCGAAATGGCCGATGGCGGCCTGGCTATTGATCTTCGCGCTGTTCCCGTTCTTCAACCGCGACCGGCTGCGCGCAGGGGACCTGATCGCCGGGACCTGGGTGGTCGAAGCCCCCCGGCAAAAGCTGGAGGCGGCGCTGTCCACGACCCAGACGGCGGCAAGCGGCACCAGCCAGGCGACCGGCGCCTCCTACAAGTTCAGCGATGAGGAACTGGCGATCTATGGCGAGTATGAGCTGCAGACGCTCGAACGCGTCCTGCGCGAGGATCGCTACGAAGCCATGGTCGCGGTGCACGAGGCGATCTGCCGCAAACTCGGCTGGAACCCCGGTGCGGGCGATGAGCGGGCCTTTCTCGAGGCCTATTACACCCAGCTGCGCGCCCGGCTTGAGGCCGGGATGCGGATGGGTGTGCGCAAGGCCGACAAGTACGCCGGTTAGAGCTGTGGCACGATCTTGGGGGCGGGTGCAGGCTCGGCTGGAGCAGGGGTCTCTGCCGCCGGTTCGGGCTCGGGCTGCTTGGGCGGCGCGATCCCGCCCGGGCCATCATCGCGGAAGATCGCGACTTCCTTCAGACCTTGGCTGTTGGCGCGGGCGCGGTACATTCCTTCGGTGTTGAACGAAAAGGCGCTCTGCCCATCGGGGGCGATCACGATCACCCCGCCATCGCCGCCCATCTCTCCCACCTCAAGCATCACCGTATCGGCCGCGACCTTGGGGCTTTCCCCGGTAAAGCGGATCCGCGCGCAGATTTCGTGGGCCACGCCCTCGCGGATGAAGAATTCGCCGGTGCCGGTGGCCGATACCGCGCAGGCCCGGTCATCGGCATAGGTTCCGGCGCCGATTACCGGACTGTCTCCGATCCGGCCCCAGCGTTTGCCGGTCAGCCCGCCGGTGGACGTCGCCGCCGCGACATGGCCATCGTTATCAACCGCCACCGCGCCGACCGTGCCGTACTTGCGATCGACATCATAGGCGCTGAGCTTTTCCGCCTTGAGCCGTTGCAGCTGATCCCAGCGATCCTGGGTGTAGAACCAAGAAGGATCGACCTCGGGCACACCGTGTTCGCGCGCGAACTGTTCCGCGCCTTCCCCGGCCAGAAACACGTGCGGCCCCTTTTCCATCACCGCGCGGGCGGCCAGCACCGGGTTCTTGGTCCGCTCAAGCCCGGCCACCGCTCCGGCCTTGCGGGTGGCGCCGTCCATGATCGCCGAATCGAGCGAATTCTTGCCGTTCCAGGTGAAAACCGCGCCGCGCCCGGCGTTGAAATGCGGATCGTCCTCCATCGTGGTGACCACCGCCGTCACCGCATCAAGCGCGGAACCGCCGCTTTCAAGCACAGCCGTCCCCGCCGCCAGCGCATGGTCCAGCGCGGCGCGGTATTCGGCCTCTTTTTCGGGCGTCATCGCGGTGCGGGTCATGGTTCCGGCCCCGCCATGAATGGCGATCGACCAGCGCGCGGGCTTGGGCGGAGGGGCCGGCTCCGCGGCGTCCTGGGCCTGCGCGGGCAGGGCGGAAAGTGATAGCGCCAGAGCGAATCCGGCAATCAGGCGGCGCAGCGGGCTTGCATTCATGGGGCGAAGCATAGCAGAGGTGGGGCATGATTGACTATGCCATCCGCGAAGACGATCTGACCGGATCGGAAGTGATCGCGCTGCTGACCCTGCACCTCGATGAAATGCACGCCTGGTCGCCGCCCGAAAGCGTCCACGCCATGCCGGTCGATCGGCTGCGGGCGCCCGACGTGACATTCTTTTCGGCCTGGCACGGCGCGCGGCTGGCCGCCTGCGGTGCGATCAAGCAGCTGGACGATGGCCACGGCGAACTGAAATCAATGCGCGCCCACCCGGACTATCGCGGCAAGGGCGCGGGCCGGGCGATTTTGCACCACCTGATGCAGATCGCCGCCGATCGCGGCTATACCCGGCTCAGCCTTGAAACCGGGGCGCCGGAACCGTTCGAACCGGCCCGCAGCCTGTACCGCGCGCACGGCTTTGCCGAATGCGGGCCGTTTGCGGACTACCAGCCCGATCCTTTCAGCGTTTTCATGACGAGGTGCCTGTGATCCTGCGCGATGCGAGCCCTGCCGATGTCCCGGCCCTGTCAGCGCTGGCGATAGAGAGTTTCTGTGCCAAGTTTGCGCAGCTCTACAGCGCCAAGGACCTTGCCGATTTCCTGGCTGAGAACCTGTCCGAAGCGGCAATCGCGGCAGAGCTGGCCAATCCGCAGCTGGTCTATCGCTTGGCCGAAGCGGGTGATGGGGCGCTGCTGGGTTATTGCAAGATCGGCCTTGCCTGCGGTTTTCCCGATCACGCCCGGGGGCGGAAGGTGATGGAGCTGAAACAGCTCTACACCGCACCGGCGGCTACCGGGCAGGGGATCGGCGGCGCCTTGATGGACTGGGCGATGGCGCAGTTTGCGGCGCGCGGCGCGGATGAGGTGCAGCTTTCGGTCTATGCCGAAAACTTCGGCGCGCACCGTTTTTATGCGCGGTATGGCTTCGCGAAAGTGGCCGACATCACCTTTCGCGTTGGCGAACAGCTCGATCCTGAATTTCTCTATGCGCGGATGCTGTAATCCGCCGGGGCGATATTCGCGAAATTTGATCCGGCAGGGTTTACCGTCGGCTGCGGAGCGCCTAGCGCGCTGAACGATGACCGCGCTGCGCCGCCTCAATCCGGTGTTTGTCCTGCTGCTGCTGGCGGCAACACTGGGCCTGCGGATCATGACCCCGGCCGGGTTCATGCCGGTTGCCGATGAAAATGGCATCCGGGTCCAGATCTGTAGCGGCGCGGGGATGTCCTATGTGGAGATCGACCCCGGCAAGCCCGATCAGGACCAGCCGCGCGATCCCTGCCCCTATGGCCTGGCCATGGCCGCCGCGCTGGACGTGCCGCAGGCACCGGTGCTGGCCGATCCGCCCGAACCCGCTATCCAGACCTATACCGGGGCCGCGCTAGCCCGTCTGGTCGCCGCGCGGATCCTGCGCCCGCCTGCCCGGGGGCCACCCCTGATCGCCTGACCTGCCGTTCCATCCGAACCTCAGTTCAAGCGAGAAATAGCAATGTTTATCCGTCTGCTCAGCAGCGCCGCGGCGCTGCCCCTGTTCGTGGCCGCACAGCCCGTGCTGGCCGAAGAAGCCGAAGATTCCGCCCCGCTCACCGATACCATCGTGGTAACCGGCCAGCGGTCCACCACGCCGCTGGATACCACCACCGATCCGGTCAGCGGT
This sequence comes from Pseudomonadota bacterium, assembly GCA_029550345.1. Taxonomy (GTDB): domain Bacteria; phylum Pseudomonadota; class Alphaproteobacteria; order Sphingomonadales; family Sphingomonadaceae; genus Novosphingobium. Next base: position 30,001 of record JAKPHK010000026.1, on the reverse strand, counting down.
CATGCCAGCGCCCCCGATGCCGCCGCATTGGCGGCTCGCCTGCCGGGTGCCGCGCTGATCGGCAATGGTCCGATTTCCGGCCAGGTCCAGTACCGCGGGCTGTTTTCTGAACGGCTCGCCACCCGGGTCAGCGGGCTTTCGTTCCAGAGCGGCGGCCCCAACGCGATGGACCCGCCGTTGCACTATGCCCCGGCGATCCTGCTCGATTCGATCTCGGTCAGCCGCGGCGCGGCACCGGTCAGCGAAGGGCCGGGAATCGGGGCGCTGGTTGATGCCCGGCTCAAGTCGGTCGATTTCGGCACAGACGCCCGCCTGACCCCAAAGGTCAGTCTGGCCAGCAGCTATCGCACCGCCGATCGCGGTTTTGCCGTGGGCGGCGTGGCCGGGCTGGCCAGCGAGAGCGTGAAGTTCAACGCGATCGCCGCGTGGGAGCAGGGCGGAGACTATGACATCCCCGGCGGGCGGGCCCGCGATACCGGCTATGACCGGCTGACCTACGGCCTTTCCGCCGGGTTTCAGGCACAGGGCAACCGCCTGACGCTTGATTGGCGCCGCCAGGAAACCGGGCCAAGCGGTAATCCGCCGTTCGCGATGGATATCGACTATTTCCACACCGACTTCGCGCGGCTGGCCTTTGACGGCAGCATCGGCACCCTGCCGTTCGATCTGGCGCTGGGCTACACCGACGTGCGCCACGGAATGGACAACTACGATCTGCGCCCGGCCCCGGCCAGCACCGCAATGTATCGCTATTCCGCCGCCGATGCCCAGACCATGACCGCCCGCGCGCGGTTGGGGATCGGCCCGGTGCGGATCGGAGTGGACGGCGAATCGATCCAGCGCAGCGTCACCATCTCCAACCCGCTGAACCCGGCCTTCTCGATCGGCTCGCTCGAAAATGTCCGGCAATGGCGGATCGGCACTTTTGCCGAGGCGAAGGTGAGCGCCGGCGGCTGGCAGGCCGAGGCCGGACTGCGGGTCGATTGGCATGGCGCGCGGATGGATGCGCCGCTGATCGGCACGGCGGTTCCGGCCATGATCAGCAACCTTGCGACCATGACCGGCATGGCGCTCACGCCGCACCATGACACCACCTGGGACGCCGTGGTGCGGATCTGGCGCGCGGACGGCACATGGCGTCCGCGCCTGACCCTGGCCCGCAAGACCCGTGTGCCAGGTTCGGTCGAGCGCTTTTCCTGGCTTCCGACCGAGGCCAGCGGCGGGCTGGCCGATGGCAACATCTACATCGGCAACCAGGCGCTGAAGCCCGAGGTCAGCTGGTCGGCCGAAGGCGGGGTCGATCTGGTCGCCGGGCCGATCACGTTCCGCCCGTCGCTGTTCTATCGCCGGGTCGAGGACTACATCCAGGGCACGCCGGTTCCGGCAAGCATGACGATGCAGATCGCGATCGCGACGATGAATGGCGATTCGACGCCGCTGATCTGGTCAAATGTCGAGGCCGAGCTTTATGGCGCCGATGCCGATCTGACCTGGCAGATCATGCCGCAGCTGCGACTGGACGGGACGGTCAGCTATGTCCGGGGCAAGCGCCGCGACATTGCCGACAATCTCTACCGGATCGCCCCGCTGAATGGGCGGCTGGCGCTGACCTGGGATGCCACGGTCTGGTCGCTGACCGGCGAGCTGGTCGGCGCGGCTAGCCAGGATCAAGTCTCGGCCAGCAACAGCGAAGCCGCCAGCCCGGGCTGGGTTGCCGCCAACCTGTGGTTCGGCGTCACCCTTGGCAAGGCGATCTCGCTGACCGGCGGGGTCGAGAATCTTTTCGACCGGCGCTATGCCGATCACCTTGCCGGGCGCAACCGGGTGATGCTGTCAGACGTGGCCATGGGCGAAAAACTCCCCGCGCCGGGGCGCAGCCTGTTCGTGCGGCTGGGCGTGGATTTTTGATGCAGGTGGACGGGCGGGGTTTGCCCTGCCCGTCCACTTCCCTATATCGCGGCCATGTCATCGATAAGACCATGGCGCGATATCGCGCGGCGCACGTCCCGGCAGATCATGGTGGGCAAGGTCCCGGTGGGCGGCGATGCGCCGATCACGGTGCAAACCATGACCAACACGCTGACATCGGACGCGAAGGCGACGATCGAGCAGATCCGCCGCTGCGAGGATGCCGGGGCCGATCTGATCCGCGTTTCCTGCCCGGATGAAGCCAGCACCGCGGCCTTCCGCGAAATCGCCCGCGCCGCCACGGTGCCGCTGATCGCCGACATCCATTTCCACTACAAGCGCGCACTGGAAGCCGCCGATGCCGGGGCGGCCTGTCTGCGGATCAATCCGGGCAATATCGGCAGCAGCGAGCGCGTTGCCGAAGTGGTTCGCGCCGCCAAGGCCAATGGCTGCGCGCTCCGGATCGGGGTCAACGCCGGGAGTCTTGAGAAAGACCTGCTGGAAAAATACGGCGAACCTTGCCCCGAGGCGCTGGTGGAATCGGCGCTCGATCACATCAAGCTGCTGCAGGACCACGATTTTCATGAATACAAGGTGGCGGTGAAGGCCAGCGACGTGTTCCTGGCGGTTGCCGCCTATGCCAGCCTGGCCGACGCGGTCGATTGCCCGCTGCACCTTGGCATTACCGAAGCCGGCGGGCTGATCGGCGGGACGGTCAAATCCAGCATCGGGATCGGCAACCTGTTGTGGGCCGGGATCGGTGACACGATCCGCGTCTCGCTTTCGGCCGAGCCGGAGGAGGAAGTGCGGGTCGGGTACGAAATCCTGAAAAGTCTGGGTCTGCGCACCCGGGGCGTGCGGATCGTATCCTGCCCCAGCTGTGCCCGCCAGGGTTTCGACGTGATCCGCACGGTCGAAAAGCTGGAAGAAGCCTTGCAGCACATCAAGACCCCGATGAGCGTTTCGGTGCTCGGCTGCGTGGTCAACGGCCCCGGCGAGGCGCGCGAGACCGACATCGGGATCACCGGCGGGGGCAACGGCAAGCACATGGTCTATCTGTCCGGCCTGACCGACCACCATGTCCAGGATGAAGCGATGATCGCCCACGTGGTCGAGCTGGTCGAAGCCAAGGCCGCCGAGATCGAAGCCGGACGCGCGGTAAGCATGGACGTGACCCACGGCAAGGCGGCCTAACCCTTCCGTAACCCATCGGCGTTATCATCGCCGCCGTTATGAACCGCCTTTACATCATTGCCCTGGCCGCGATCGGGATCATGTGTGCGCTTGCTCTGGTGTTTAACCCGACCCCGGCCGCAGAACCGGTCAAGGTTGAGAAGACCGCCAAGAAGGACGCGGACGAACCCAAGGCGCTGGTGCTGAACCGCGACGGTTCGGGTCAGTTCACCATGAGTGCCGAGATCAACGGATCGAGCGTCGAATTCCTGGTCGATACCGGGGCCGACATGGTCGCGCTGACCGTTGAGGAGGCCGAAGGGCTGGGAATTCTGCCTCCCGACGAAGAGTTCGTGCCGAGCATGAAAACCGCATCGGGCGTCGGCTATGGCGCGCCGGTCATCTTGGATGAGGTGGTGATCGCCGGGCAGACCCTGCACGATGTCGAAGCCGTGGTGGTCAAGGATCTTGGCACCAACCTGCTGGGCCAGTCGGTGCTGCGCCACCTTGGTTCGGTCGAACTGAAGGGCGACCGGATGGTGATCAAGACCAAGTAGCCTTCCTGCGAAGCCGTTCATCGAAGGTTTCGCATTGCCCTGTCAGTCTGACCGCAACAGGTCTGGGCAAGGAGCGGGGTATGGCAAGAATCGGTTGGCGCGGTGGTTTGCTGGCAATCGGCAGCGGGTTGATCGCCACTGCCGCAGGGGCCTTGCTCCCGCCCAACACCTATATCCCGCCGCGCCCCTGGCTGATGTCGGTCGATACCAATCACCGCGCGCCCGATCTCTATCAGTTGCCCCCGCCGCGCGATGGGCTGGTCGTCGAAGGGTTCGACTATTCGGGCGAGGGCGGGCTGCCGTGGCAATCGAATGAAGTAGCCGCCGCTGCGCGCAAGGCCTGCCCGGGGGGCGACGCGAACTTCATTGTTCCCGAAGGCGTGATGCTGAGTGAAGGGGCCGATCAGGCGGTGATCGTTCCTTTCGTCCTGATCGCTTCGGGCCATGAAGCCCTGCTGCTGCGCCGGTTTCCGGAAATCACCGGATCGAACGGCTGCACCCTTTCGGTGCGTTACCGCGGCACCATTGACCGGGCGATCGAATCCGACGGCACAGTGACCACCTTCTTCGATCTCGGCAGCGGCAAGCCCGTTCAGGTCCGCTCTGACCGGGCTGAAGAAGGCAGAAACGGGCTGTTCGACAACCTGCTGCTGCCGATCACCGATCTGGCTCAGGAGCGTCTGCACCAGCCCCGCGGCGGCACGGCAAAGATGCAGTGGCCGATCGATGGCATTAAGTCGGTCTGCTTCGATATGAGCAGCAAGATTGCCAAGGCGCACGAATGCTACCTTGATGACGATGGCCCGTGGCGCGGCCTTGCGCTGGAAATCCGCGCGCAGCGGCCGAACGGCGGGATCGCAGGTACCCAGGTTTATTCGGTGCGGCAGGGCATTCCGATCGAAGGCCGGTTGTTCGAATGGGACAGGCCGATTACGCTGGAGGAATGACCCTAACGATCCGTCCCGCCACCCTTGCTGACTTGCCGCTGATCGCCCAGCTGATCCGCGATCTGGCCGAATATGAACGGCTTGCCCACGAAGTCCGGTTCGATCCGGCGGTGCTGGGCGAAAAGCTGTTCGGCGCGCGGCCCTATGCCGAAGTGGTGATTGGCGAGCTGAACGGCACCGCGCAGGGCTTTGCGCTGTTCTTCCATAACTTCTCGACCTTTGAGGGGCGCCCGGGGATTTACCTTGAGGATCTGTTCGTGCGGCCCGAAGCGCGGGGCAGCGGGCTGGGCAGGGCGCTGCTGGCCCATCTTGCGGCATTGGCGGTAAAGCGGGACTGCGCGCGACTCGAATGGTCGGTGCTGGACTGGAACGAACCCGCGATCGGATTCTATCGCAAGCTGGGCGCAAAGCCGATGGACGAATGGACCGTGATGCGCCTGGATGGCCCGGCCCTGGCTCAACTCGGCGCAGCTGCGCGTGTTTCTGCCGCTTAAACGCTTGGCACGGCGTTAAGGCTCACGTTATCCCCAAGCTGCTATGACGGGGGTCATGAAACGACGCGATCTGATTCTGGGCGGACTGGCTGCGGGCGCTGCGCTTTCGCTGCCGGGCCGCGCGCTTGCGCGTGCTGCGCAGGACGGATCGCTTACTTCGGATTTTGATCAGGCATTCGGGCTGAAAACCGCCCCGCAGGCGGTTACGCCCCCGGTCGAACCCGCACTGCCTACGGTTGCTGCGCCCAACCCCGCCTATGAAGCCCGCCTGGTAGAGATAGCCAAGCGTGAGCTGGGCCGCGCTGGCAATCAGGTCTGGCGCACCGATATCGTCGGGATCGCCGATTTCGCGCGGCCTTCCACCCTGCCGCGGTTCCATTTCGTCAATCTGGAAAACGGCTCGATCCGTTCGTTCCTGGTCAGCCACGGGCGTGGATCGGATCCGGCCCATTCGGGCTTTCTGCAGCAGTTTTCCGCCGTACCCGGATCAGAGGCGACCTCGCGCGGGGCCTATCTCACCGCCGAATGGTACAAGGGCAAATACGGCACCTCGATCCGCTTGCTCGGCCTCGATCAGGATAATTCGACCGCGCTTGAACGCGCGATCGTGATGCATCCGGCCAAATATGCCTCGACCGCGCATATTGCCCAGTTCGGCAAGCTCGGGCGGAGCGAAGGCTGCTTTGCCATGGGGCCGGAAAACTTCAACGAGGCGCTCTGGCACCTTTCGGGCGGCCGTCTGCTCTATGCTGACCGGATCGGCGACGCCTGATTTGAACCAGAAGCAGTCCCGGCGCACGCTGATCGGCGTGGGGGCACTTGCCCTGCTGGCGCTGGCCAGTCCCTTGTTGCTGCAGACCTGGACTGCCCGGAAAGAGCTGGATGGCAAGGTGCTGGTGTTTGAAGGAACAACCGGCGCCCACCGCGCGGACCTGCTGAAATGCCTTGTCGGTCGGCCCGAAGGCGGCCTGGCCCTCCAGATCTCCCGCGCCGATGAATTCTATCAGGAAAACCGCCGCCTCGCCGTGCGGGTTGCGGCGGCGCCGGCAGGATCGCCCAGCGGCACCCACTTGCTGCGCGCCTGGCTGCCGCAGGGTGAAACGCTGTCTGTCGGTGAGCGCCGCCAGCTACAGTCTTGCCTCACCCCGCCTCCCGCCGGGCAGGCCGGATAGTCTGCACCGTAACCGCCGTGAACATCGGCTCAGGTTACACAATGTTACCATTCGTTGATATTCAGGCGGCGCGATTTGCGTCTATCCTGCGGTTCAACCTTCCCAAGACCGCAGAGTTGCCATGCCCCGTCCCCTTCCTTTGCTCTTGCTCGGCTCGGCCCTGGTCAGCGCCTGTGCGACCGGGCCTGCTTATGAGCCGCCGCAGGCTGGCGCACTGGCGGTCCCCGCGCTTTATGCCGGGCAGAGCGAGGCACAGTCGCCCGCGCGGCTGCAAGACTGGTGGAAACAATTCGGCGATGCCCGGCTCGATTCGCTGATCGACCGGGGGTTGGCGGGCAACCTTGACCTGGCAATCGCCCGCGCGCGCCTGGTCCAGGCGCGCGAAAGTCTGGTCCAGTCCAGGGGCGGACGGCTCCCGACCGTTTCGGGCAGCGGGCAGGCCAGCCAGGGCCTTGATACCAGCGGCGGCGGGCAAAGCGCGTTTTCGCTGGGGATCGACGCCAGCTGGGAGGCCGATCTGTTTGGCGGGAAGGCCCGCGCGGTGGAGGCCAGCCGGGCCGAGGCGCAGGCCGCCGCCTATGATCTCGCGGCGGTGCGTGTCTCATTGGTGAGCGACATCGCGACCTATTATGTCCAGGCTCGCCTGGCACAGCAACGGCTGGCGCTGGCCCGGCAGAACCTGGGCTTTGCGGATGAGAACCTGCAAATCGCGCGGTGGCGCAATCAGGCCGGGCTGGTCACCAGCATCGATGTTGAACAGGCGCGCAGCGCCCGGGCCCAGATCGCGGTAACGCTTCCGACCCTGGAGCAGACCTATGGCCAGGCGGTGTTCCGGCTGGGCGTGCTGACCAGTCAGGCCCCCGCCGCTCTGGCCGATGAACTGGCCGAAACCGCACCGCCGCCCGCGCCGCCGGGCGGGATCGCGGCGGGGTTCCCGGCCGATACCCTGCGCCAGCGGCCCGATGTCCGCTCGGCCGAACGCAGCCTGGCGGCGGCAACGGCCCGGATCGGGGTGGCGCAGGCTCAGCTCTATCCGGCACTGCGGATCGGCGGCACGATCGGCACCAGTTCGATCAGTCTGGGCGGCCTGGTCGATCTGGTAACGGGCAACCTTTTTGCCGCGCTCAGCCACACGATTTTCGATGGCGGCCAGGCGCGGTCGCAGGTGCGCAGCCAGCGGGCCGCGGCCGAAGCGGCCTTCGCGCAGTACAAGCAGACGGTGCTTGGCGCGCTTGAGGATGTCGAAAAAGCGCTGCTGGCGGTGCGTACCGCCGAACAACGCCGCAGCGGATATGATGAGGCGCTTGAGGCAGCGCGCAACCAGGCGATCCTGGCGCGCAGCAGCTACCGCGCGGGGCTTTCGGATTTCCAGACCCTGCTTGAGGCGGAGCGATCCCTGATTTCGGCCAGCGATGGCCAGCTTGTCAGCAAGGGTGACCAGACCCTTGCCGTAATCCAGCTTTACCGGGCCCTTGGCGGCGGCTGGGACCCCGCCAACCCGGCACAGGACTGAAACCATGACCGATGCAACAAACCCGACCAACCCCGCGCCGAGCGATCCGGCCGGAGCAACGACAATCGATGAATTCCTGGGGGTGTCGCCCAGCCGCTCGTGGTTCCGGCGGCCGCTTGTGATCGCCGCCGTGGCTGCGGTGCTGGCGCTGGCAATCCTGCTTTATTACCTGTTCTCAGGTTCGTCGCAGGTATCCTATGCCACCCAGACCGCCGAACGGACCGACATGACGGTAACCGTATCGGCAACCGGCAACCTTCAGCCGACCAATCAGGTTGAAGTGGGGTCCGAGCAGTCGGGTCTGGTTGAGGCGGTGTTCGTTGACAACAATGACCGGGTGGCCAAGGGCCAGCCGCTCGCCCGGCTCGATTCCTCGCGGCTGCGCGATACGCTCAATCAGGCGCGGGCCACGCTGGGCGCTGCGCAGGCCGCCGTTACCCAGGCTCAGGCCACGGCAACCCAGGCCGATGCAAATCTGCGCAGGCAGGAGGAAGTCTGGCGGCTATCGGGCGGCAAGGTTCCCTCGCGGACAGAGCTGGACAGCGCCCGCGCCGATGCCCAGCGCGCCCAGGCCGGAATCCGCTCGGCTCAGGCCCAGGTCGTTCAGGCCCAGGCCCAGGTCTCGACCGCGCAGACCAGTCTGGCCAAGGCAACGATCTACTCGCCGGTCAACGGGGTGGTGCTGTCGCGCTCGGTCGATCCGGGGCAGACGGTTGCCGCATCGCTCCAGGCGCCAACGCTGTTCACCCTGGCCGAGGATCTGAGCCAGATGGACCTGGAAGTGAAAGTTGATGAGGCCGACGTCGGTCAGGTGGCGGCGGGTCAATCGGCGACTTTCACGGTCGATGCCTATCCCGGGCGCACCTTCAAGGCCACGATCAAGCGGGTTGATCTGGGCTCCAACACCGGCAGCGACAGTTCATCGTCCAGCACCGTCGTCGCCTATACCGCCTTGCTCACGGTTGAAAATCCCGAGCTGCTGCTCCGCCCCGGGATGACCGCGACGGCAGAGATCGTGACGATGAAGCGGACCAACGCCCTGGTCGTACCCAATGCCGCGCTGCGGTTCCGCCCCGCGACCACCAGTCAGAGCGGCAGCATTACCTCAGTCCTTATGCCGCGCCGCCCGGGCGGCGATACCCAGCGCACCGCGACGGTGGGCGAAGGCAGCACCCAGACGGTCTATGTCCTCGATGCCGCGGGCCAGCCGGCGGCGCGCAAGGTGACCGTCGGCAGCAGTGATGGCAGCGTCACCGAGATTACCGGCGGCGAGCTCAAGCAGGGTGAGAAGGTGATTACCGGGCAGCTGGCCGCCGGCGCGGAGGCGTCCGGCTCGGGCCAGGCCCGCGCCGATCTGCCGCGGATCGGCCCGGCGCTGGCGGACCGCCGCCGTGCCTGAACCGATCATCCGGCTGCGCGGAGTGACCAAGGTCTTCGGCGAAGGCCCGACCGCCTTTCAGGCGCTGAAGAGCGTGGACCTTGATATCTCCGAAGGGGATTTCGTGGCGATCATGGGGCCTTCGGGTTCCGGCAAATCGACCACCATGAACATCCTGGGCTGTCTCGATCTGCCGACCAGCGGCGAATTCCTGTTCCGCGGGGTTCATGTTGAGCGGATGAGCCGCGATCAGCTCGCCCTGCTGCGCCGCCGCTACCTCGGCTTCGTGTTTCAGGGCTTCAACCTGCTGGCCCGGACCGATGCGCTTGAGAATGTCGAACTGCCGCTGCTCTATCGCGGGATGGACAAGGCCGCGCGCAAGGCGGCGGCGATGGACGCGCTCGAACAGGTCGGCCTGAAGGAGTGGTGGGACCATACCCCGGCCGAACTTTCCGGGGGGGCAGCAACAGCGCGTCGCCATCGCCCGCGCGATCGTGACCCATCCACAGGTACTGCTGGCGGACGAGCCGACCGGCAATCTCGATACCGAACGGTCGATCGAAATCATGGAATTCCTGACCGAACTCAACCGCAGCCAGGGCATCACGATCCTGATGGTTACGCATGAGGCTGAAATGGCGGCCTATGCCCGCACGATCGTCCATTTCCGCGATGGCCGGATTGAACGGATCGAAACCAACACCGCGAAGGCAGGCGCCTGATGCTCGGCACCACGATCCTGCTCGCCTTCAACGAGATCCGCCGCCACCTGATGCGCAGCTTCCTGACGACCCTGGGGATCGTCATCGGGGTTTCGGCGGTGGTCACCATGGTCCAGCTTGGCAATGGCGCGACCGAGGCGGTCAAGCAGCAGATCTCAAGCCTGGGCGCCAATATCCTGCAGGTTCGCCCGGGGCAGGGCTTTGGGCGCGGCGGCGGCGGGCCGCAACCGCCGTCTTTCAAGGAGACTGACCTCAAGGCGATCCAGTCGCAGATTGCCGGGGTCCGCGCGGCCGCGCCGGTGGCCCAGACATCGGTGACGGCAGTCCACAACGCTTCGAACTGGAAAACCACGGTAACCGGCACGACCAGCGACTATTTCGTCGCCCAGCAATGGAAGCTGGCGTCGGGGCGGACCTGGACGACGGCGGAGCAAAGCGCCGGCAAGTCGGTCTGCCTGATCGGTGAGACCGTACGCAAGAACCTGTTTGCCAATGAAAATGCGGCCGGTTCGCGGCTGCGCATCGGATCAATCTCGTGCGATGTGATCGGGGTGCTGGCATCCAAGGGGCAAGGCGGGTTCCAGGACCAGGACGATACGGTGATCGTTCCGATCCGGATGGTCCAGCGCCGGTTCACCGGCAACCGCGATATCAGCGCGATCGTGATTGCGGTCGATGACCGCTATGACGGCACCGCGATCCAGACCTCGGTCAGCCAGTTGCTGCGCGAACGGCGCAACATCGCGGCGGGCGAGGAAGACAATTTCAACATCTTCGACACGCGCCAGATCAGCGAGACGATGTCAGGCACCACAACGATCCTGACCATGGTCATGGCGGCGGTCGCGGCGGTCAGCCTGATCGTCGGCGGGATCGGGATCATGAACATCATGCTGGTTTCGGTGACCGAGCGCACCCGCGAGATCGGGATCCGTCTGGCCGTCGGCGCGGTTGGCCGCGAAGTGCTGTTGCAGTTTCTGGTAGAGGCGATCGTGCTGTCGTGCCTTGGCGGGCTGATCGGGCTGGCGCTCGGGGTGGTGATGACCCTGATCGGGGCTTCGCTGATCAGCGTGCCGGTGGTCTTCAGCCCATCGATCAACCTGCTGGCATTCGCCTTTTCGGCGGCGATCGGCGTGGCCTTCGGCTATTTCCCGGCCCGCCGCGCGGCCTCGCTCAACCCGATCGACGCGCTGCGTCACGAGTAGCAAGCGGCTAGAACGGCAGGGCCGTAACCAGGGTGCCTGCCTCCTGCGGCGGCTGCTCCGGCGGGCAGCGGACCAGCCAGTCGGCTTGAGCCAATCCGCCCTGAACCCCGCTGTCCTGGTTGCCGAGCGGGACCAGTCCGGCCTGCGACCAGATCGCCCGGACAAAACTCTCGCGGTCACCGGTCGGGCCAAGCGGGGCGGCCAGAGGCAGGTGGCGCCAGCCGAGTGGCGCCTGTGCCGACTGTCCCAGCAGGCGGGCCAGCACCGGCTGGAGGAACAGCCGCGCTGTGACCATTGCCGAGGTCGGATTGCCGGGCAGGCCCAGCACCCATTTCCCCCGCGCCCGGCCAAGCCAGACCGGCTTGCCCGGCTTGATCGCAACCTTGGAAAACAGCAGGTCCAGCCCGTGCGGTGCAAACATCGCCCGCGCGAAATCGCGCTCTCCGACCGAGGCTCCACCCGTGACGATCACCAGATCCGCCAGATCAAGCGCGGCCCCCGCGGCCCGCTCAAGCGCGGGCAGATCGTCGGCTCCGGTGCGGCGGTCCACCACCAGCGCCCCGGCTGCCGCGGCCATGGCGGCAACGCCAAAGCTGACGCTTTCGGGAATGGCATCGCCGCGCAGATGGGCCTGGCCGGGCGGGGCAAGTTCATCGCCAGTGCCGATGATCGCCACGCGCGGCGGAAGCGCGACCACCAGATCGGCATGATCCGCCGCCGCGGCGGCGACCATCGCTTGCGGGGTCAGCCTGGTTCCGGCTGCCAGCAGCAGCGCACCGGCGGCAAAGTCGCTGCCGGCCTTGCGGACGTGCCAGCCCGGGCCGTACCCTTCGGCAAAGCGAACCTGATCGCCATCGCGGCTGGCATATTCCTGCATGATGCAGCGGTCCGCGCCCGGCGGCATCGGCGCGCCGGTAAAGATCCGCACCGCCTGACCCGGCTGAACGGCCCCGGTAAATCCAGCCCCGGCGCGGCTTTCGCCGATCACCTGCAGGGCTTCACCGGGCCGGGTTGCAGCATCGAACACGGCATAGCCGTCCATCGCGGAGACATCGCGGCGCGGCGCTGCGCTGCGGGCGTAAAGCGGCGCGCTCAGAACCCGCTGCGCCGCATCTGCCAGTGCAACCGTCTCGCTCCCCAGCGGCATCACCTGGTCGGCGATCAGGCTGATGGCGTGGTCGAAACCGATCATGCGCAAAGGCCGCGCAGCCGCGGCACCTGTCCGGCGATCGAGCACGGGCGATAGCGGCTGTCGAATTCCAATGAAAGTACGAGATCCCAGGCATCGCGGCAGGCGCCGTTCGATCCCGGAACACAGAAGATGAAGGTATCCTCAGCCTGTCCGGCGAAAGCGCGCGATTGCAGGGTGGACACCCCGATCGTGCCCATGCTGGCCTGATGGAACACCACGCTGAACCCATCCATCACCCGCCGCAGCAGCGGCATGACCGCTTCGGGCGTGACGTCGCGCGGGGTAAATCCGGTGCCGCCTGTGCTGACCACGATATCGACCCCGGGATCGGCGATCCAGCCGCGCATCCGCCCCCGGATCGCCTCGACATCGTCGGTCACGATCGCGCGGTCGGTCAGGTTGTGCCCGGCATCGGTCAACCGCTCGGCCAGCAGCGCGCCAGATGTATCGGTTTCGATCGTGCGGGTATCGGATACGGTCAGTACCGCGATGTTCAGCGGGTGGAAGATCAGGCTCTGGTCGATTCCGGGCATGGCAAGTCCTGCGTCAGCTGAATGTCGATACAGCCTAACCCGTCAGACGGCTGCGGGCCAGCCGCTCCACCGCCAGATCGAGCGTGGCATCCCGCTTGGCGAAGCACAGCCGCAGAAACCCGGTTTCCGCCGCCGCTGCATAAAAGGCCGAAACCGGGATCGAGGCGACCCCGGCTTCGCGGATCAGCCGTTCGGCCAGCACGGCATCGTCGGTGGGCAGACCCGAGGCGGCAAGATCGACGGTGACGAACCAGGTGCCGCTGGCGGGCAGCACGGCGAACCCGGCCCTGGTCAGGCCCCCGACCAGCCTGGCCTTCGCCTGGGCATAGCGCGCCCGGTGCGCGGCGTGCCAGTCCGGCGGCAGGGCCAGCGCCTCGGCCACGGCCCATTGCAGCGGGGTGGCGGTGGTGAAGGTCAGGAACTGGTGCTTTCCGGCGATGGCCGAGGCGAGGGCCGGGGCGGCGATTGCCCAGCCAATCTTCCACCCGGTCATCGAAAAGATCTTGCCGGCCGAACCGATCTTGACCGTGCGCTGGGTCAGTGCGGGGATCGAAAGCGGCGAGACATGGTGGGTATCGTCAAACACCATCCCCTCCCAGACCTCGTCGCAGACCACCCACAGATCATGCGCCTCGGCGAGTGCGCCGACCGCTTCCAGCTCTGCCCGGGTCAACATGGTTCCGGTCGGGTTGTTGGGGGTGTTCAGCACGATTCCGCGCGTCCCGGGGCCGATTGCGGCGGCCAGTTCATCAAGCGGCAGCGTCCAGTGCGGCGGTTTCAGGCTGACGAAGCGGGCCGTCCCCCCGGCCCATTGCACCAGCGGCAGATAGGCATCGTAAAGCGGCTGAACGAGGATCACCTCGTCCCCCGGGCGGACCAGCGCCAACAGGCTGGCCGCCAGCGCCTCGGTCGCGCCGGAGGTGACGACGATCTCGGCGGGGTCGATGCTCAGGCCCTGTTCGCGGCCATAGTATCCGGCGATCGCGCCGCGCAGTTCGGGCAGTCCGCGCATTGGCGGATACTGGTTTGAATGCGCGCCCAGTGCCCGCCGGGCCGCGGCGATCAGCTCCTCCGGCTCATCCATGTCGGGGAAGCCCTGCCCCAGATTGACTGCGCCCAGATCGCGGGCAAGCCCCGACATCACTTCGAAGATGGTGGTGCCGGAAGGTCCCGAAAGGCGCTCGGACAGGCTGGTCATGGGCTCCAGCCTAGCCGCTGCCGGTCAAGCCAGCAATGCCGCCCATTCTTCCGCCAGCATGGCCGGATCGCCGGTGCCGAAGACATGGCGATCGGGCCGGACCAGCACTGCCTCTGCATTTGCCGCATCGAACCAGTGCTTCAGTTGTGACGCGAAGGGCGCAAGATCGGCCTGCTCCAGCTCGTCACGGCGCAGCAGCCAGTGGCCAGGACCCAGCACATCGTCGAGCCGCTTGCCCGCTGCCCGCGGCTGCGGGAAATAGCTGCCTGCCAGGGGGGTTCCGGCCAGAATCGCGCCCGCGGATATCGGCGGGAAGGCCATGTTGCCGTCGGGCGAGCGTCCCGCACTTCGGGCTGCCAGCATTTGTGCATCGCGGGCGGCCGCGGCATCGGCATCGGTGATGCAGACGGTGCGCCCCATCATTATCGCCATGTCGATCGTTGCCCGCAGGTTGGGGCCGCGTTCGGTCTGATAGCTGTCAAGCAACGAGGCGGGCGCGCCGTTCAGCACAGCCGCCAGTTTCCAGGCCAGATTGGCGGCATCGCGCAGCCCCGAACACATCCCTTGACCGGCGAAGGGCGGGGTCTGGTGGGCGGCATCGCCCGCCAGCAGAACGCGGCCCTTGCGCCACTCGGCTGCGATCCGCGCCTTGAAGGTATAGACCGCGTGACGCTCCAGGGTGACCGCGCCTTTGACATTCCAGGAATCAAGCAGGCGTTCGATGCTTTCCCGGCTGCTGATTGCTTCGGCGGTTTCGCCGGGCATCAGCATAAACTCCCAGCGGTACCGCCCTTCGCCCATCAGGATGCAGGTGGTCGGCCGCGCCGGATCGCAGATCTGGAGGTTGGCCTCTGGCAATCGCGACTGGTCCAAGACGATCGTATCGATCACCAGCCACGGCTCTTCGAAACCCAGATCGTCGAACACGATCCCGCAGGCTTCGCGGACCGGACTGCGGGCGCCGTCGGCTCCGACCAGAAAGCGGGCGCGCAGCTGGCGCTCACCGTGCGGCGTGGCGATCCGGGCGGTTACCGCCTCGGCGCTGTCGTCGAACCCGACCAATTCCCAGCGGGTGTGGAGGACATCTCCCGCCGTCTGCTTCAGCTCTTCGCGCAGCGCAGCCTCTACGCTGGGTTGATGGATCATGTTGCCGCCGGGCCAGCCGCCCGGGCCGATCCGCTCTGCCCCTTCGAACCGCAGCAGAACCTCACCACTGGCAGTCAGAAAGTCATATCGATCGGCGCGGCGGCAGGTCGCGGCCACGGCATCGGCGACTCCTGCGGCCTGAAGGATCCGCATCGCTTCGTGATCAAGATGCGCGGCCCGCGGCAACGGATAGATGTCCGCTTCCTTTTCCGCGACGATGACCTTGACCCCGGCCTTCGCCAGAAGCAGCGCCAGGGTAACGCCGGTCGGTCCGCCCCCGGCAATCAGCACATCGCAATCGAAACGATCCGGCACGGGATCAGTCCTCCTGAACCATCACGCCTTCGATATGGCCGAGCCTGTCGATCTCGGTTCGCAGAACGTCACCGGCCTTGAGAAAGCGGCGCGGGTCCATCGCCGCCCCGACTCCGCCGGGGGTGCCGGTGAACAGGCAGTCGCCCGGTTCAAGGGTCATGCCCTTGGAGAGGTGCTCGACCTGCTCCCAGATGTTGAACACAAGGTGGCAGGTGTTCGAATCCTGGCGCTTTTCTCCGTTGACGAAACACCGGATTCCCAGGGTGTGCGGATCGCCCAGTTCATCCGCGGTGACGATCCACGGGCCCATCGGGGCATGGGTGTCGAAACTCTTGCCGAACGACCATTGCGGGGTAGCGTGCTGGGCCATCCGTTCGGTGACGTCATTGCCGACCATATAGCCGAACACCGCTGCGGGCGCGTCGCTTGCGACAACGTGCCGTCCGCCCTGGCCGATCACGGCAACCAGTTCGGCTTCGTAATCGTTGGTCACTGCGCCGCGAGCGATCATGATCGGATCATAGGGACCGTTGACGCTGGTCTGGGCCTTGGTGAACCAGACCTGCTTTTCGGGCGTGCCCATCTTGGATTCCGCAATGTGATCGGCATAGTTGAGGCCGATCGCGAAGATCTTGCCCGGGCGCTGCACCGGCGCTTCCAGCTTGACCGAGGTCAGCGGAACGCCGCCTCCGTTTGCCGCCTTGGCCTCAAGCTGCGGCTTCAGGGCATCCCAGTCGCGGATCAGGTCAATCATGGTGCCGGGCACACCGGTATCGATCACGCTGCCATCAACCACGATGCCGGTGCGGGTCTGACCTTGGGCGGTGTAGCTGCACAGCTTCATGCGAGGGACTCCTTCGAAGTGCGTTGGAACAGGCGTTTCACACGCAGTTGCAGCGCGGTGATGAACGAAATCAGGCCCGGTGGCGGCGCCAGCTTGCCCGCGAACATGGGGTGCGGCGCCCCCCACTGGACGTCGAGCAGCGCGCGCATCGGCATGATGCTGGGCGGATCATCGGCGGTGAACAGATCGCCGTCGGTCCAGTGCTCCAGCTCGTTGCCGAAGGGGTCGCGCCAGTAATCGAAAATCTGGCTGCCCATGATATGGCGCCCGACACCCCAGGCGGCATCACGCTTTTTCCGTTTGAGGTGCTGATGACCCAGCATCAGGTCATCAAGGTTCAATACCTCGAAGGCGGCGTGCAGGATGCCCGGCTCACCCGGCAGCTGGGCCAGGAACAGCGTGTGGTGATCGGCTGGTCTGCTGCCCCGGTCACAGCGCATGAATGCGCCAAGTGGGACATTTTCGGCCGCCTCAACCTGATCGGAGGTCAGGAATCCGAAGCGGTCCTTGTACCATTTTTCCGATGCACGGAAATCACGGACCTTGAGAACGGCATGGCCGATCCGCCTGACATGGGATGGCGCCGGATCGAGCCGGACGGGCGCGCGCAGTCGCGGCCTGGCGGCGGCACTGTTGCGCGGAAGGTCGGCCGGGCAGGCGCCGGGGTTGTCCTTGGCCTGACCTGCCACCACCTCGACCCCATAGCCGTCGGGATCGGTAAGCCGCAGGATCTTGCCGCCGCCGGGCTCCGCAAGATCCTCAAGGGATCGCCCTTCGTGTTCGGCCAGCCGTTCAAGGTCGGCAAGCGTTTCGGCCCGAAGCCCCACGGCCAGAAAGCGCGGTTCGCCCGGTTCGGTGACGTGGACAAAGGGGCGACCATCGCTGCCCTTGCCATAGAGCCGACCGCCGCTCTCGAAGGTATCCATGCCGAAATCGTCCAGAAAGGCGCGCATTGCAGCCAGATCAGGCGCGGCATAGCGGACATGGGCAATGTCTTCGATGCGGATCACGCTCATGATCTGCGCCCTCTCCCGATGATTCGTTCTTGACTAAATGGTCAAGTATGCCGAATTGACCAATCAGTCAAGTAAGGCAATAAGCGGGCATGGCCGGTCTTGCTTCTCTCCCGCTCAATCCGCGTGCCGCCAGAACGCGGGCGGCCTTGCTCGAAGCAGGCTTTGAACTGCTGGCCGAGCGGCCGATCGATGCAATCGCGATCGACGATATTGTGGCCCGCGCCGGGGTGGCCAAGGGAAGTTTTTTCAACCACTTCACGGACAAGCAGGGCTTTGCCGGCGCGATTGGCGAGGCAGTGCGGCTGGAGCTGGAGGACCGGGTTGGCACGGCGAATGCCGGCGTTTCAGATCCCGTCGCCCGGTTGGCTGGCGGGATGCGCGAGGCGGTGGCATTTGCTCTGGACGAGCGCGAGCGGGCGATAGTGATGCTGCGCGGACTGGAACTGTCAACCGGGCAGGGCCATCATCTGAACCAGGGGATCAGGGCCGATATCGTCGCGTTGATCGCCGCCGGTCTGGCCCGCCCGGAGGCCGAGCGGAGCGGGGTCCGATTCTGGCTTGGCCTGTGCCAGATCGCGCAGCTCAATGTGATAGAACGGCGCCCAAGCCGGGCTGATGCGGCCCAGCGTCTAGCCGAGATGCTGGTTCTGGGGCTGTGCGGCCTGGGGATTGGTGAGGACCGGGCCAGAGCCTGTGCCGAGATCACCGCCGCCGGCCTTCTGCCGCGGAAGGCGGACCGGTGAAAGTAGCATGGCTGCGCCGATCAACAGGCCGATCGCCGCGAACTGGGCCGGGGCATAGCTGCCGAACTGGGTGAACGAACGGCTGAACAGGGTGATCCCGGCGACGGTTCCGATCCAGCCAAGGCCGTGCAGCGCGCCGAACACCGCGCCATAACGCTCAAAGCCGAACCGCCGGGCGACGAAATAGGCATAGATGTCCACGTCGGCCCCGCTCAGCGCGCCAATCATCGCGCAGGCGGCCAGGACCAGCGCCATCATTCCCGGGTCGGCCTGGGTAAAGGCCAGAAAGCCAAGACCCGGGATCAGCGTCATCAGGATCGCCATTCGCCGCGGATCGAAGCGATCGAGCAGGAACCCGCCGCCCAGCTTGCCCAGTAACTGCCCTGCCGCAAAGAAGGACACACCCAGCCCCACGGCCAGCGGGCTGAGGCCGTGTTCGGCAACCATCGGGGCCAGCTGGCTTACCGCGCCGCCGGTGGTGATCCCGGCGATCATGTTGCCGCCCGATAGCAGCCAGAAATCTCGCTCTCGCACGAACGACCAGTCATGCGGCATGGGTCCGGGCCGGGCCGAAACAGGGCGAGCCCCGGCCTGGCGCGGCATCAGCAGCAGCACTGCCGGAAGGCCGATCAGTCCTGAAATCGCCGCCAGGGTCAGAAAGCCCCAGCGCCAGCTTTCGGCGATCACCATCTGCAACAGCGGCGGCACCACGATCGTGGTCAGCGAAACCCCGACCCCGATCATTCCCAGAGCGCGGCCCCGGTACTTGCGGAAATGGGCGTTGACCGGCTGGGTCAGCACCACCGATGAACTGCCGCCGCCAACGAACCCGGCCAGCGCCACCGTCGCCGCCATCGACCAGAAGTCGTAGGCCCACAGCGCCTGGGCCAGCCCGATCGCGATCATCGACAGGGTGCAGGCCAGCCATACGGGGCGGAAGCCGAACCGGTCGGTCAGCCGCCCGATCACCGGAGCGCCGATCACCGCCGTGACGATCAGCGACTGGATCAGCCCGGTATCGGTCCGGGTCAGGCCAAGTTCTGGCGACATCGGGATCAGGAACAGGCTGAAGCAATAGAACAGCAGCGAAACCCCGGTGCCGTTCGCCACCGCGCAGGCCAGCACGATCCGCCAGCCCAGGTGCCATTCGCTGTCAGCGGGAATGCGCAGCTTCAAATCAGCCTGCCGGGCAATCGTGTTCCGCCCGTTCACCGTCGGCCATGGTCAGTCTTCCGCCGCAAAGTTGATTTCGGCATGATCGCGCAGGCGCTGCACCAGATCCTCGCCGAGCAGCGCGCCGGGGGTGGCTATGCCGCCTGCGGCCTTGCAGTCCAGCAGGGCAATGCCGGTTTCTGCGATCATCCGGCTGGTCGATCCATAGCCCGGATCATACCGGCCTTTCACGCCATAGCGGATCGTTTTTCCATCGGGCCATTCGCCAATGAACAGCACATCATAGTGGCCGTTCTCACGCTCTTCGGGGCTCGGCCCTTCGCCCGGCTTGGGCGGCTTTGTGCCAAACGGGTTCTTGAGCATTTCCGCCACGGCATGGGCGGCCTTCTCGCCGATTTCGCCCGGGCTGGTCAGGACCATCTCGTCATACCGGAAGTCCGCGCCATAGCGGTGGCCAAGCAGGAAATTGGTGCGGTGGACGTTCTTGGTGTTGATCGTCGCCATGATGAACGGCGCGGCCCATTTGCCGACGCTCTCGTCATATTCGGGCACCAGCCCCAGCGGCTGGGACGGACCTTCGAAGCCGGGGGTCAGCCCGAACGGGCTTTGCAGCACCTTGATCAGCGCCGGGTTCTTCGCCACCGCTTTCATCGTCTCGGTCAGGCTGGCGGCGGTCCCGCCGGAGAAGGTGCCCTGCATCGCCCGGACCCGACCCTTGACCCGCGGCGCCGGGCTGCCGTGACGCTTCACCGCCTCTTGCTGAAGCATCAGCACCCCAAGGTCGAACGGGATCGAATCGAACCCGGACGAGAACGAGATCCGCGCGCCCGATGCCTTGGCCTGGGCATCGTATTTGTCGATCATCTCGCGCATCCAGCCCGGCTCTCCGCACAGGTCGGCATAGTCGGTCCCGGCCGCGACGCAGGCCGCCAGCAGTGGTTCGCCATAAAGCTGATAGGGGCCGACCGTGGTGACAATCACCCTGGCACTTTCCGCCAGGGCCTTCATGCTGGCCGGATCGTCCGAATTGGCGACGATCAGGGGCGTATCGGCGGGCGCGCCGATCAGGTCGCGAACTTCGGCCAGCTTGTCGGCGCTGCGCCCGGCCATCGCCCATTTCGGGCCTTTGCCCTGATAGTGATGGGCCAGATATTCGGCGACCAGGCGGCCGGTATAGCCGGTTGCGCCATAGACGACGATGTCATGCGGGCGTTCTGCCTTGGCGGTCATGCTCTCTCTCCTGCGCCCGATTCACCGGGCCTGAGGGCAAGAGACTGCACATTTCAGTGGCGATGTAAAACGGGTTTCGCCCGACGCTACGGCATGGGGAAGGGCGTACCTGCCCGCGATCACAGTCGGGGCAGGGTAACGCCGCGCTGGCCCATGTATTTGCCACTGCGATCACCATAGGACACTTCGCACGGCTCGTTCCCTTGCAGGAACAGGAACTGGCAGGCGCCTTCATTGGCATAGATCTTGGCGGGCAGCGGGGTGGTGTTGGAAAATTCCAGCGTCACGTGGCCTTCCCATTCCGGTTCCAGCGGGGTGACGTTGACGATGATTCCGCAGCGGGCATAAGTGCTCTTACCCAGACAGATCACCAGCACATCGCGCGGGATGCGGAAATATTCGACCGTCCGGGCCAGCGCGAAGGAATTGGGCGGGATGATGCAGCAATCGGTCTGCACATCGACAAAGCTGTTGTTCGAAAAGTTCTTGGGATCGACCACCGCCGAATGGACATTGGTGAAGATCTTGAACTCGTCCGCCACCCGCGCGTCATAGCCGTAGGACGAAAGGCCATAGGAAATGCACCCTTCGCGCTGCTGCCGCTCAACAAACGGCTCGATCATTCCCGAACGGCGGGCTTCGCCGCGAATCCACTTGTCTGAAAGAATCGCCATGGCACGGTGATTGCCGAAGCACCGCAGCGGGGCAAGGGTCAGACCCCGTGATATTCCCGGTACCAGCGCACAAAGCTGGGGACACCTTCTTCGATCGCCGTCGTCGGGGCATAGCCCAGGTCGCGGCTGATCGCGGTGATGTCGGCATAGGTCTTGTGGACGTCGCCGGGCTGCATCGGCAGCATCTGCATCTCGGCCTTGCGCCCGCAGGCTTCCTCCAGAAGGCCGATCACCTTCATCAGCGGCTCGCTGCGGTTGTTGCCGATGTTGTAGAGCGCGTGGGGCTTGACCGATCCGCCAGCCTTTTCCGCACCGTCATCGGCGGGCGGGGAATCGAGGCAGGCCACAACCCCGGCGATGATATCGTCGATATGGGTGAAATCGCGCTGCATATCGCCGTGGTTGAACACCGGGATCGGTTCGCCTGCCAGGATCCGCCGGGTGAAGTTCCACAGCATCATGTCGGGCCGCCCCCAAGGACCATAGACGGTGAAAAAGCGCAGCCCGGTCAGCGGCAGGCGGAACAGGTGGGCGTAGGTTTCGCTCATCAGCTCGTCCGCGCGCTTGGTCGCGGCATAAAGCGAGACGGGGTGATCAACCCGGTCCTCGACCGCGAACGGCAGCTTGGCATTGCCGCCATAGACCGACGAGCTTGAGGCATAGACCATGTGCTCAACCTGACGGTGCCGCGCGAGTTCGAGCAGGTTGACGTGACCGGCCAGGTTTGACTGGACATAGGCGTGAGGGTTCTCAAGCGAATAGCGTACCCCGGCCTGGGCGCCGAGGTGGACGATCCGGTCGATCTGGGTTCCCTCCAGCGCGGCTTCCAGCGCGGCCATGTCGGAGAAGTCGAGCTGGTGGAAGGTAAAACGGTTGCCGCCCGCTTCGGCCAGCGTTGCCACCCGGTCACGCTTCAGGCTGACCTGATAGTAGTCGTTGAGGTTATCGACCCCGATCACGATATCGCCGCGCGCCAGCAGGACGCGGGACAGGGCATGGCCGATGAACCCGGCGGCGCCGGTAACAAGAATTTGCATGGCATGCTCCTAACCTGTGGCTCTTATTTCACGGTTAACACTCGGGTGTTAGGGGAAATCGCATGACTGCACCTGCCAAGATCCTCGTCGTGTTCGGCACCCGCCCCGAAGCGATCAAGCTGTTCCCCGTGGTGGCCGCGCTGAAGGCCGATCCGCGTTTCACGCCGGTGGTCTGTGTATCGGCGCAGCATCGCCAGATGCTCGATCAGGTGCTGGAAATCGCCGGCCTGGTCCCCGATTACGATCTTGACCTGATGACTCCCGGCCAGACGCTTGACCGCCTGACCGCCGCGCTGCTGACCGGGCTGGGCAAGGTGATGGACGAGGTGCAGCCCGCCCGGGTGATCGTCCAGGGCGATACGGCAACGGCCATGGCCGGGGCGCTGGCGGCCTATTACCGCCAGATCCCGGTCGATCATGTCGAGGCGGGACTGCGCAGCGGCAATATCTATCACCCCTGGCCGGAGGAGGTGAACCGCAAGATCATCGGCACCATCGCCAGCCTGCATTTCGCCCCGACCGACGTCAGCCGCGCCGCGCTGCTGGCAGAGAATGTCGCCCCCGACCGGGTCCACGTGACGGGCAACACGGTGATCGACGCGCTGCATTGGGTGCGCAAGCGGATCGCTGCCAAACCATCGCTGGCGGACGGTCTGGAAGGGCTGGAAACGCTGTTCGAAGGGCGCCGGATCATCGGCGTTACCAGCCACCGGCGTGAGAATTTTGGCGGCGGGATGGAAGCTATTGCCGAGGCGATCCGCAGAATCGCCGTGCGGCCCGATGTGGCGGTGATCTTCCCGGTCCACCTCAATCCCAATGTTCGATCGGTGATGAACGAACGACTGGGCCGTCTGTCCAACGTCGCGCTGATCGAACCGCTCGATTATCCGCACTTCGTCCGCCTGCTCTCAATCGCCGAGATCATGCTGACCGACAGCGGCGGGGTGCAGGAAGAAGCCCCCGCGCTGGGCAAGCCGGTGCTGGTGATGCGTGAGACGACTGAACGGCCCGAAGGCGTGGCAGCCGGAACGGCCCGGCTGGTCGGCACCGAAACATCGGTTATCGTTACCGAAATGTTCAAACTTCTCGACGATAAGGCGGCCTACGAAGCTATGGCCCGGGCCCACAACCCCTTTGGGGACGGGAACTCCGCGCGCCGGATCGTGGAGCTGATCGGGAATGAAATCGGACGTAAAGCCTGACGTTTGTGTCGTAGGTTTGGGGTACATCGGGCTGCCGACCGCCGCGGTCGTGGCGCGTGCGGGCTGCAAGGTTCACGGCGTCGATGTGACGCAAAGCGTGGTCGATACGATCAACCGCGGGGAAATCCATATCGAGGAAGTCGATCTGGACGGACTGGTCCACGGCGTTGTCGCGCGCGGCTTGCTCAAGGCCTCGACCGAAATGGCCCCGGCGGACGTTTTCATCATCGCCGTACCGACCCCGTTCGACGCCAACCACGCACCGGACATTTCCTATGTCCTGGCCGCCGGTGAAGCGGTCGCCAGGGTGCTCAAGACCGGCGATACCGTGATCCTCGAATCGACCTCACCCGTCGGCACGACCGAGGCGCTGCGCGATCTGATCGCAGCGGCCCGGCCCGATCTTAAATGCCCGGGTCTGACCGGCGAAACACCGGATGTGTCGATCGCCTATTGCCCTGAGCGTGTGCTGCCCGGCAAGATCCTTGAAGAACTGACCAACAACGACCGCTCGATCGGCGGGATCACCCCGCGCTGCGCGAGAAAGGCGCTGGCCTTCTACAAGCGGTTCGTGCGCGGTACCTGCGTCACCACCGATGCCCGCAGCGCGGAAATGACCAAGCTGGTCGAAAACGCCTACCGCGACGTCAACATCGCTTTCGCCAACGAGCTGAGCATCGTGGCGGACCGGATGGGCCTCGACGTGTGGGAAGTGATCCGGCTGGCCAATCGCCATCCGCGCGTCAACATTCTGACCCCCGGTCCCGGTGTCGGCGGGCACTGCATCGCGGTCGATCCGTGGTTCATCGTCCACGGTGCGCCAGAGGAAACCCCGCTGATCCGCACCGCGCGCGGAGTCAACGACGGCAAGATTCACCACGTGATCGCCCGCGCCGAAGCCCTGATCGAGGCCCACCCGGCAGCGCGCGTCGCTTGCCTCGGCCTCGCCTTCAAGGCCAATATCGATGATTTCCGGGAAAGCCCGGCCCGCGCCGTTGCCGCCCGGCTGGCCCGCAAGTTCGGCGACCGGATCAAGGTGGTTGAGCCCTATGCGGCTGAACTGCCGCGCGAATTCGAAGGGACTGCGGCCGAACTGATCGACATCGATACCGCGCTGGAAAGCTGTGACGTGCTGATTGTGCTGGTCGATCACGATGCCTTCAAGGCCGTGCCGCTGGCCGAACGGGCCGCCAAGGCGGTTTACGATACCCGCGGGATCTGGCTCGATCAGCCCAAGTCGGGCGCCTCCGCCCCGGCTCAGGACCGGCTCAAGCTGGCAAGCTGAAGGGCGTTACTCCTTCCAGCCCATATAGTCGCGGACCCGATCGGCCTGATCGGGCGGCAGCATGTCCAGGATCACCCGGGTGGTAAACTGGCCCTGCATCACGCCCGAGGCGTCGCGATAGCCCCAGTCTGACACCTGCGCCAACGGCACCTCGACCCGCTGGCCCATGCGGTACTCATCTTGTGCGGGTTCGTTGTCGAGCACACCGACCAGCCGATCGCCCTTGTGCTCGACCTTGCTGACCCAGATGTGTTCCCACCCGCCAAGCGGATACTTGAACACGATCTCGCTCACCCCGGCCGGGGGATTGTCAACCACCGCCAGGAAACGTGGCAAGGTCCGCTGTGCCTCGGCGATCGCGGCGTTCATTTTCGGATCCTGCTGCGATACCGGAACGATGTCTTCGCGGTCGGGCGGGATCTGCTGGGCAAGCAGCGGGGCGGGCGCGGCGGTCAGCGCCAGCGCGACGATCAGGGCGCGAAACAGCTTCATCGCCGCGCAGGATAGCTGCGCGCGGTGCGCGGCGCAATCGTCCGAAAAGGCCGGGCCGCGCGGGCGGCACCGGCCTGTCAGCACCTCACTTGGCCGGGGCTTCCTCGCTGGCCGGAGCCATGGTCATCTCGGTGCTTGGCAGATCGACCGGAACGGCCGAAGCAGTCGGGTCCTCAACCACGAAATCGGTCGATTCCGGGACCGCCTCGGTCTTGCTCTCGCTGTTGCAGGCAGCAAGGCCAAGGGTCAGCGCGGCAAGCGGCAGGATCAGGCGAAGTTTCATCGGCATAGTCTCCTTCGGTCCGCAAACAGGGGCACGCGGACCCATGCAACCCTGCCGCGCAGGATAGCGCCGGTCACTGATCGGGATCAATCCTTTCGGCGGTGCTCAGCCGCGCGGCTCAACCGGCTTTTCGCGCGCTTCCTCGGGCTTTTCCAGCGGGACCACGGCGGTGAAGCCGGGAACGGGCCGGGTTTCAATGAAGCCGCCATGATACATATCCATGTAGATCCGGCTTTCGCCCGGCTCGGCATCCTTGCAGGTGACGATGTAAAGATCGACGATATTGCCATAGACGCCGGGGCCGACGTTGCCTTCACGGTAAAAGGCCGGGGCCTTGCCGTCCGAACAGCGCAGCCGTGAAAGGTACAGGTGCTCGCCCCGCGGCATGGTCGTGCGAACCGGGTTCTCGGCTGAGCCGAGCGGGTGCTGCTCCGCCTTCTTGATCGCCTTTTCCAGTTTCTTGCCCTGCATCGCGCTTTCGCCGCGCATCATCCGGGCAAAGGCATCGTCGTCCTGGGCCGTGGCCGGAACCGCTGTCGCCGCCGCGACCAGGGCCAGACTGGCCAAGCTAAACATTTGCCGCATTGCGATTCTCCCCGTGTGTACCGGCACGAATGATGGCGCGCTTGCAGGCAGCTGGCAACCGGGGCGATGGCCCGGTGCACCGGCGGCGACGCGGCCCGAGCCGTGCCGCCTGCAGCTGCGTCAACGGTCCCGCCAGCCGAAGTGGCCCTAAAGCAGCGTCCAGCCGATCCACCCGCCCAGCGCCAGCACCTGCAACACCGCAATTGCGAATAGCTGCCCTGAAAACGGCTGCTTGCGCGTCTTGTGCCGAAACATCGTCCGCCCGGCATAGGCACCGAGTGTGCCGCCGAGCAGCGCCAAGAGCAGCAAGGTCGATTCTGGTATGCGCCACGCGTCGGCTTCTGCCCTTGCTTTGTCGATCCCGAAAGCAGTGAAGGACAGGAAATTGACGGCAATCAGGCCGGTGGCGATGTTGGCGGGAGTAAGGAATGCTGAAATAGCGGCAAAACTCAAGACCCCAGAAACAAGCAGAACCGCCAAAGTACCGATCGCCATCGGCACCAGCGCAGTGATTCCTGCGAAAATGCCTCCACTTTGACGCTGACGGCGAGGTTGCGCAGGCAGCCGCAACCCCCGACCAGTATAGACCGTCTTGCCCAGCTTGCGTGGAGTCGATCTTTTTGGACGAGTCGGTTGGTTCACGCGACTGCACTCAACTTGTAAAAGGAAGCCGCTCGTTCAAAATCCGCTGGTCGCCAGTGGGCGCCTGTAACTCGAATCCTGAAGCGGCCTTTCGCGCCTTTCCTCACTCCGCCGCGTTCACCCCGGCGCCGCCGAACATGTCCGGCTCGCTGCCATCTTCCGCCACCACATCGTTCGCGCCGGATACTTCGGCCTTGGCCTTGCGGCGGGCGTCGAAGCTGGACCACACGTCGTTCCAGTTGCCCCGCGTTGCGGCCTTCGAATACTCGGTCGCGCGGGTTTCGAAGAAGTTGGCGTGTTCAACCCCGTTGAGCAGCGGGGCGAGCCAGGGGAGGGGGTGATCCTCGACCATGTAGATCGGCTGAAGGCCGAGCTGATCGAGCCGCCAGTCGGCGATGTAGCGGATGTAGCGCTTGATTTCCTTGGGGCTCATCCCCGGCACCGGGCCCATTTCAAAGGCCAGGTCGATGAAGGCGTCTTCCAGCCGGACGGTCTTCTGGCAGCAATCGATGATGTCTTCCTTGACCGCCTTGGTCAGGCACTGCCGTTCCGCGCAAAAGGCGTGGAACAGGCGGGTGATGCCTTCGCAGTGCAGGCTTTCGTCGCGCACCGACCAGGTGACGATCTGGCCCATCCCCTTCATCTTGTTGAAGCGCGGGAAGTTCATCAGCATGGCAAAGCTGGCAAACAGCTGCATCCCTTCGGTGAAGCCGCCGAACATCGCCAGGGTGCGGGCGATATCCTCGTCATTATCGACCCCGAAGGTGTGCATGTAATTCGCCTTGTCGGCCATTTCCTGGTATTCAAGGAAGGCCGAATACTCGGTTTCGGGCATCCCGATGGTGTCGAGCAGGTGCGAATAGGCGGCGATGTGGATCGTTTCCATGTTGCTGAACGCGGCCAGCATCATCTTGACCTCGGTCGGCTTGAAAACGCGCCCGTACTTCTCGTGATAGCAGTCCTGCACCTCGACGTCGGCCTGGGTGAAGAAACGGAAGATCTGGGTCAGCAGGTTCTTCTCATGCTCGGACAGTTTTTGCGCCCAGTCGCGGCAATCCTCGCCCAGCGGCACTTCCTCGGGCATCCAGTGGACCTGCTGCTGCCGCTTCCAGAACTCGAAAGCCCAGGGGTATTCGAACGGCTTGTAGGTCTTGCGGGCTTCGAGAAGAGGCATGGGAATCGACTCCGGTCAGGATCAGCGGGCAGGCATAGCAGCGCGCCCCGCCCGGCCGAAGCCGAGGGGACGCGCGAAGCTGGGGATAGAGTGGGGAGAATGGGATTCCTCACGCGGAGACGCGGAGGAGCGGAGGGAGAAGGATTTCTCTCGCAAAGGCGCAAAGGCGCGAAGAGACTGCCTCATGCGGCGCAGCTGCTTTGATCCTGCGGCCGGTGCCCCTGGGGTGCGGCTTGCATAAAAAGCCTGCGGCGCAGCTTCGATTCTCCGTGCCTCCGCGCCTCCGTGTGCGGAAACCGCCTTCCCCTCGCTCAGTTCCAGAACCAGCCGGGCTTCTGCGAACGGGCGTTCCGGTTGCGCCACATCTGGATATAGAGCCACAGGCCCGAAAAGGCGAAGAACACCATCGCCAGACCGGCCAGCGTCAGCACGATCACGCCCGCCGGGCCAAAGCTTTCGCCCGAATGGAGGTGGTGCAGCGTGCCGATGATCGAGCGTGCGTCGCCCTCCTTCGGCTTGGGACGGCACGAATAGTCCGGCGGGCAGACGAAGGCCGGCTTGGACGGATCGGCGGCGGCGGGAGCCGTCTTTTCCTGGGTCGCGTCGAGATACATCGGCACCACCTGGCTGAGCGCCCCGGTAACCGCGATCCACAGTGCGAAGACTCCGAAAACCAGCGATAACCAGCGATGCCACTTGCGCATTGGGAATAGTCTCCTGAATAGATTTGCGAATGATTCGCAACAAGCAGGATTGGCCCGAAGGTTCAAGCCGCAATTGGTGATCAATTGTAACGGCGGGCGGGCGCATCAGAACAGGACCGTCGCGCCCTCTTCGGGCATCAGCACGTTGAGGATCAGATAGAACAGAACCGGCAGCGCCAGTTCGAAGGCGATGGCGAGGCGAAAGGTGCGGGCCCTGGCAGTCACCACAGCCTCGTCATAGTCCGCGCTCATCGGATCGGGCAGCCGCCGCAGCATCGCCAGAAACAGCGGCACTGCCACCAGCGCGCCCAGCGCGGTGATCAGCGGTAGGAGGATGCCGAGGGTCATTGGCCGAGCCGCTTGGCTTCGGTAACCGGCAGGCCAGCCTCGGTCGGGACATAGATCAGGCTGGCCTTGGTTTCCTCAAGCGCCTGAATCTGGAGATAGCGCAGATAGCCTTCCGGCCCGCCAAGCGAATCCTGCAGGATCCGGTTGGCCTTGGCCGCGCCCTCGGCCCGGATCACCTCGGCTTCGGCCAGTGCGATCGCGCTCTCCTTCTTGGCCCGCGCCTCAAGGATCGCGACCTGGCGGCTGCTTTGCGCCTCGGCCAGCGCGGCTTCACCCGCAAGGCGCTGCTGATAGACCCGGTATTGCGGCCAGCCGATCAGCAAGGCGACCAGCGCCAGCGCGCCGACAGCCAGGCCAACCAGGCTGCATCCGGTTTTCTGATCCATCCCGAATACCCCCATCACAGATCCTGCCGCCTAGGCAGGTTTACGGTTCAGTCCGGCCACGCAGCGATCGAGCGCGGCCAGTACGGCGGGCAGCCTGGTCAGCGGATAAGTGCCGATTTCCCGCCCCTGGCCGATCAAGGTAACATTGCGGGCGCGGTTTACCGTCCGGCGGAAGGCCTTGGCTTCATCGCCGCTCCAGATGGCGATCAGCCCTTCCTCCCCGTTGGCGGTGGCGATGATCAGGGCATCGTCATCGTGGACCCTCTGATCGCCTTTGGTCGTGCCGAACAGCAGTTCGATCGGGATGCGCTGATTGGCGTGCGGGCGCAGCGAATCCCAGCCTGGATTGGAAAAGACCATGTAGTATTCCGTACCCGATTTGGCCTGGCGAAAGCTCGTCAGAGTTCCGTCCGGCAGGACCTGCCCGGCGATGCAGCCTGCGCCGTTGGCTTCGGGTGCGACTTCCCAGCCGGCCAGCGGGCCGGCCTTTGCCGATGTTCCAGCTGCCACAGGCACGCCGCCCAACAGGGCCGCAGCGCCCAACGTCCGGCCTAACCAATTGCCTGTTTTCACGCTTCGTCTTCCCGCCCGCCGAGAGCCATCACTGGCAGCTCAGGCATTCCTCGTAATCGGTCTGTTCGCCCGCGCTGAGTTCGATCTTGGGGGCATTGGCGGTGTTGTCCGCTTCCACCCCGCCGGCGAACCCGGCGCGCTGGACCGACTTTGAGCG
>JAKPHK010000021.1 GCA_029550345.1 Pseudomonadota bacterium | reverse complement strand
CTGTTCGGCGAGACCGTTCATTTTTCCAGCATCGCAACCTATTCCATCGGATTCTTCGGATTCTGGCTGGTCTGCGCGGGCTCCAGCCTTTTGACCATCTTCTTCCAGCAGACCGCCGACGAAGTCAATCGAACCGACCCGAGCTAACCCCTAGCCCCCAAAGCCTTCGGCCCGCCTCTCGCCGAAGCTTCAACGCGGGGCCGTCTTCACGCAATCCCAACTTTTCCGCGCTGTTTTCCTTTACACAACCCGAGAAAGATCACCATGAAAAAACTCCTTGCTGTTGCCGCCATCGCCGGTCTGATGGGCTCCACCCTGGCCCTCGCCGATGCCGGTGCCGATCTCGCCAAAGGCAAGAACTGCCTGGCCTGTCACGCGGTCGACAAAAAGGTGGTCGGCCCTGCATACAAGGACGTCGCCGCCAAGTACAAGGGCGACAAGACCGCCGAAGCCAAGCTGATCGAAAAGGTCCAGAAGGGCGGCTCCGGCGTGTGGGGCCAGATCCCAATGCCCCCCAACCCGCAAGTCAGCCCGGCCGAAGCCAAGACCCTCGTGGCCTGGGTGCTCAGCCAGAAGTAATCGCCTCGCGCACCGCAAAGCCAGCCTCCGGGCTGGCTTTGTTCTTTTTGGCCGCGCCAAACGTCAAAGTCGGCCACCGCGCCAGCAAGACCAGCCCGCCATCCTCACTTCCCGGCCGCACCAATCCCGTAGCGGGCGCCGGGCACGGGCAATCGACAGCGCGCATACCCGATCCGCCGCAGCGCAATCCCCCGCCGCCCCCCTGCCCTTTGTGCCAAGCCTCGCCGAGCTGCGGCTCCATCCATCCCCATCGCGCCCCCGCCGCGCAACAATCGAATCGACGCCACCAACAGCGTACCCAGCGAGCCCGGCTCAGCCCGCGCCGGCCTCCACGGTCACCGCCACATCCCGCGGTGCGGCCTGATACGGCGCGCTGCTCACCAATATCTGCGCCCCGGTGGCCGCATACGCAGCGGCATTGCTCCCATTGACGCCACCGGCCACCGCAATCTGGCAGCGATGGTTTTTCGATTCGGCCACCACCTTGGCCACACTCGCCGGCGAGCATTTTTCCAGCTGGATCACGTCCGCGCCGGCTTCCATCCAGCGCCGCGCCTCCTCCTCGTCGGCCACTTCCACCACCACCTGCCGTTCCGGCCACGCCTGTTTCAAGCGGGCCACCGCCTGAGCGGGAGAAAGCCCGTCGAAAAAGGCGCGGTGCTCGGCAAACACCAGCAGCGTGTCCGAAATCCCGAGCCGGTGCGGCGCGGCGCCGCCGCAGAAGATCGCCTTGACCGAAATGGACTTGCTGCCGGGCATGTGCTTGCGGGTGCACGCCAACCGCACCTGCGGATTGCCCTGGCGGGCCGCCGCGAGCAGCTCGGCCGTTGCGCTGGCGATTCCCCCGGCGTACTCCATCAAAGTCTGGGCCGGCTTCCATACCCGGTGCAGATCGGCAGCGCGGCCGGACAGGGTCAGGAGCAAACTGCCCGGCTCCACCCTCGTTCCGCTGGGCACCACTTCGCCCTCGACCTTCAGATCGCGCAGCACTCCCATGCGGGCGGCTTCCTCGCTCCCGCACACAAGCTGCGCATGGCGGGCCCGAAAAACCATGCGTCCGGCAAGCGCGCCGATGCCCAAGCCCCAGGACGTCGCATCGCCCCAAGGCGCATCGTCGTTCAACAAGGCATTCAGTTCGCTGTCGG
>JAKPHK010000115.1 GCA_029550345.1 Pseudomonadota bacterium | reverse complement strand
GCAGCGCTTGGCCCTGCGCGGACCAGCCATTTCCGGCTCAACTTCGCGCAAACCTTCAATTCGCTCGGGGTGGTGATGGGAGTGAATTACGGCGCCTCGATCATGCTGGGTGACCGGGTGATCAAGGCCGGGCAGGGCGCGGTTCACAGCGCGGCGGAGCGCGGCGAAGTGCTGGGCGCAGTCGATGCCGCTTTCGTTGCCATGGCTGCAATGCTGGCGGCGCTGGCGGCTTTCTTCTGGCTCCAGCGCCGCAGGATCAGCGCTGCCGCAGCCGAAATCCCGGCGGTATCGGGTGCCTCGGTGCTGGAGGCCCTGCGCGCGCCCTGGGCGATCGCCGGGGCTCTGGCGATCGGCCTTTATGTCGGCGCCGAAGTTTCGATCGGTTCGATCATGATCGCCTTTCTCCATCAACCTGGGGTTATGGGGATGCCGCTTGAGCAAGGCGGCTTCATGCTGGCCAACCTGTACTGGGGCGGCGCGCTGCTTGGCCGGTTCATCGGATCGATCCTGCTGACCCGCGTGGCGGCGGCGCGGTTGCTGGGATTCTGCGCCTCCGCGGCTACCGTGATGTGCCTGCTGGCGCTGAGCGGCGCCGGCCCAGTTTCCGGCTTCGCCGCGCTGGCGGTGGGCCTGTTCAATTCCATCATGTTCCCGACGATCTTCACGCTGACGCTTGAACGATCCGGGGTTTCGCCAAGTTCAACATCGGGCTTGCTGGTATTGGCGATTTCGCTGGGCGCGGTGCTGCCGTTCCTGGTCGGGAAACTGGCTGACAACGCCAGCCTGGCTGCCGCGTTCGCGGTTCCGGCGCTGGCCTATCTGGTGATCGCCGCCTTTGCCTGGCGGGCTGCCGCTCACGGTCTGGCGCGCAGCCCATGAAGACGGGGCGGACCGCGCGGCCCGCCCCGTGCATTCACGCAGCCTGACGCCGCTATTTGCCTTCCAGCGCTTTATCTTCGTTGGCGCGCTTGATCACATAAAGCCGGATCGCATCGATCTGATCGGCGTTGAACTGGGTCTTCCAGGCGACCATGCCGTTGTGGGCCAGTGCGCCGTCAAACACGATGTTGCGCCAGGCTTCGGCCGAGCCGAGCACCGCGGAGTGCCGCAGATCGGGGTTGAGCGAACCGGCCACGGCGGCGTTGCCATGGCAGACACTGCAGCTGTTGGTGAACAGCTTGCTGCCCATCGCGATCTGTTCGGGCGTACCCGAAACCGGCGGTGGGTCCAGTACACGCTCGACGCTTGGCGGCGGTGCGGGGAGAGCGCCCTTGGCGCCCAGCTTGAACACCACCAGGCGGCTGATGTTGGGGGTGATCCGGCTGGTCACGCCTTTGCCGCCTGAAACGTCCCAGACGCCGCCCCAGCCGACCAGCACCGCGACATACTGTTCGCCGTCGATGCTGTAGGTGATCGGCGCGGCCAGGATCCCGCTATAGGCCGGGAACGACCACAGCTGCTTGCCGGTATCGGCGGCATAGGCGCGAAAATCGCCCAGTGCGGTGCCCTGAAACACCAGATTGCCCGCCGTCGCCAAGGTGCCGCCATTGGTTGGCGTCTGTAGCGGGACCTTCCACTTCACTTCGCCCGCAACTGGATCGAAAGCGACCAGCGCCCCGGTCATCGCCGCCTTGGTGGCTGCGCGAACCGCCTCATCAGCCGGAACATTGCCCGGCGAGGCATCGATTCCCAGCTGGAATCCGGTGGTGCCCGGTTTCCAGTCCGGATCGTGGGAATAGGCCTGCGCGGTGTTGTTGACCGGGATATAGACCAGCCCGGTCCGGGGGCTGTAGCTCATCGGGGTCCAGCTGTGTGCCCCGACCGCGCCGGGAATGCCCAGCCACGGCTTGCCGGTGAGCTCGTACTTTGCGTCGGGGTTGATGTCGGGTTTGCCGGTCTTCGGATCGAGCCCCCTGGCCCAGTTGATCCCATCGACGAACGGCTTGCCCGAAATGAATTCGCCGCTCCTGGCATCAAGCACATAGAAAAACCCGTTCTTCGGCGCGTGCAGGATCACGTGGCGTTTCTGACCGCCGATATCGAGATCGGCGACGGTGATCTGCTGGTTGGAATCGAAGTCCCAGCGATCTTCCGGTGTTTCCTGAAAATGCCAGACGTATTCGCCGCTGTCCGGCTTCACCGCCACGATCGACGCGGTGTAAAGGCTGTCGCCCGCGCCATCGGTATTGCGATAGGCCGGGTTCCACGGTTCGGCATTGGCGGTGCCGAAATAGATCAGATCGGTGGCCGGATCATAGGTGATCGAATCCCATACCGTGCCGCCCCCGCCAAGCTTCCAGAATTCGCCCGACCAGGTCTTGGCGGCAGCCTCAAGGTGCTTGCCCTCCTGCGGTTTCGATGGGTCGCCGGGCACCGTGTAGAAGCGCCAGCGTTCAGCCCCGCTTTCGGCATCGAAGGCCGCCAGATAGCCGCGGGTGAAATATTCCGCCCCGGCCGATCCGATCAACACCATGCCCTTCACCACGCGCGGCGCGCCGGTAATCGCCATGTGCGAATCCTTGGGAATGGTCAGCTTGTCCCAGATGACCTTGCCGGTCTTCTGGCCGAGCGCGACCAGACGCCCGTCGAGCGTGGCGACATAGACCTTGTCGCCATAAAGCGCGACGCCGCGGTTGACCGCATCGCAGCACACATCGACCAGCTTTTCGCGCGGGACCTTGGGGTCATATTGCCATTTCACCGCCCCGGTCCTGGCATCGTAGGCCTTCACCATCGACCAGGCGGTGGTGATATAGAGCGTGCCGTCATGCATCAGCGGCGTGGCTTCCTGCCCGCGCGCGGTATCCAGATCCGCGAACCAGGCCATACCCAGTTCGCCGACGTTCTTGTCCGTGACTTTGTCGAGCGGGGAAAAGCGCTGTTCGGCCCGGTCACCGCCATAGGTCAGCCACTCATCGGACGGCCCCTTGGCGATGAGTTCGTCGGTTACTCCGGTGGTGGGCGGTGCCGAAACCTGTTTTCCGCAGGCGGCAAGCGGCAACAGCATGGCCAAAGCCAGCGCTTTCGAACGCATAAAATCCCCTCTCCCTCTTTATGCCGCGCAGGATTGCTCTGGTCGAGCATTAGGGTCAATACCCTAAATCGGTCAGAGGGCTGGACCCTGTTGCCGACCCGGCTAAACTCGGCGCAGGAGAACGACGATGTGCGATGATCATACCGCGATTGAGGAAGAGGCGGCGCTGGCCGCACAAGGGCTGAGCCGCCGCGAATTCGCCGCGATCGGTGCAGCCGGAATGCTGGGTGCCTGCGCCGGGACCGACAGCCGCGCCGGTGCGCCCGCGATTGCCGAGACGATGGTTTCCATCGTTACGCCCGACGGCACCGCCAATGCCTTCTTCGTCCATCCTGCCAAGGGCAAGGCGCCCGGCGTGATCCTGTGGCCCGACATCGCCGGGCTGCGCGATGCCTACAAGGCGATGGCGCGGCAGCTGGCGGCTGATGGCTTTGCCGTGCTGGCGGTCAACCATTACTATCGCACTGCGCCCGCGCCGCTGCTGGCGACCATGGCCGAATGGCGCACCCCCGAAGGGCAGGCCAGGCTCAAACCCGCGATAGCGGCGATTTCGGTGGACGGGATCAAGCGCGATGCGGCCGCATTCGTGGCCTGGCTCGATGGGCAGAAGGCGGTTGATAAGCGGCGCGGGATCGGGACCCAGGGCTATTGCCAGACCGGCTCCTGGGCAATCCGCACCGCCGCAAGCCAGCCGGAGCGGGTAAAGGCCGCGGCTTCGTTCCACGGCGGCGGCCTGGTCACCGACAAGCCTGACAGCCCGCACCGCCTGTTTGGCCAGGCCCAGGCAGCGTTCCTGATCGCAATTGCCCGTAACGACGATGCCAAGGCCCCGGGCGACAAGGACGCGCTGCGCGAGGCAGCACAGGCCTCAGGGCGCGAAGTGGAGATCGAGGTTTACGCCGCCGATCACGGCTGGTGTACGCTTGACGCGCCGATCTATGACAAGGCTGAGGCCGAACGGGCCTGGGCGCGGCTGCTGGCGCTCTACAAGCGCCTTTAGGCGTCCGGAACCGGCTCCGCCCGGACAACCGGCTGGGCGGCCGGGCGCTTCAGGTTCACCAGGCTGACCATCTCGTCGTAAACTGCGATCAGGTGGCTGTCATACCACTGGTCGAGTACGCATTTGACCTGGCCGAAGAAGGCGGGGATCGCCTCCAGAACATAGGTTCCGGCGTAACCCGCTCCGGCTTTCTCGTCATAGACAGCCGGAGCTGCGACATTGAGCGCCTGGCCCTGCAGATAGGCGCCGATCTCGTCGATGTGCTGGCGCAGTGCCGCGCGGCGGTGATCGGCGTTCGATCCGCGGGCGTGCTGCATTTCTTCCTTGGCCTTTTCGATCAGACCGTTGAGGTAGGCATAGACCCGGTCCATGTTCTCTCGCTTCAGCGCGATCATGGCATCGACATATTCCTTGCGCACGCGCAGCTTCGCGGTGTCGGGATGTTCCGATCCGTGAAAGCCCGGGCCCCAGCTCGCAGGATTTTCCTGTATCATTGAATTTGCCTGTCGATCCGCATCAAACCGCGAAAACACTTGGCATCATTTGGTTGACTTCGCGTTAAGTGACATCCCGGTTTCGCTTGCCCGTCACCTTGGAGCCGCTAACATACCGGAATTGGATATTGGGGAGCACCTTTGATGCTTGAAACCGTTCTATTGCTCGCTGTGGTGGCGTTTGTCTTCCTGTTGATGGGCGTTCGTGTGGTGCGCCAGGGCTATGTCTATACGATCGAGCGACTGGGCAAATACACACTGGCCGCCGAACCCGGCCTGCACGTGATCGTGCCGTTCATTGATCGCGTTGGCCGCAAGGTCAACATGATGGAGCAGGTGCTCGACATTCCGGGGCAGGAAATCATCACCAAGGACAACGCCATGGTTGGCGTGGACGCGGTGGTGTTCTTTCAGGTGCTCGATGCCGGCAAGGCCGCCTATGAAGTCGCCAACCTCTATGTCGCGATCATGCAGCTGACCACGACGAACCTGCGCACTGTCATGGGTTCGATGGATCTGGACGAAAGCCTTTCAAAGCGTGACGAGATCAACGCCCGGCTGCTGTCAGTGGTCGATCACGCCACTGCGCCGTGGGGCGTGAAGCTGACCCGTGTGGAGGTGAAGGACATTCGCCCGCCGGCTGACATTTCCAATGCGATGGCCCGGCAGATGAAGGCCGAGCGTGAGAAACGCGCCCAGATTCTTGAGGCCGAAGGTCTGCGGGCCTCCGAAATCCTGCGTGCCGAAGGTGAGAAGCAGAGCCAGATCCTTCAGGCAGAAGGTCGGCGCGAAGCTGCCTTCCGCGATGCCGAAGCCCGCGAACGCGCGGCCGAGGCTGAGGCCCAGGCGACCAAGGTGGTGTCCGATGCGATTGCCGGATCGGGCACCCAGGCGCTCAACTACTTCATCGCCCAGAAATACACCGAAGCGGTCGGCAAGTTCGCCACATCGTCCAATGCCAAGACAATCCTGTTCCCGGTTGAGGCGACCCAGCTGATCGGCTCGGTCGGCGGGATCGGCGAACTGGTCAAGGATGCGCTGAGCGACGGAGGCCGCAAGTGAGCGCCCTTGCCGGGCTGGAACCGCACTGGTTCTGGTTCGCCCTGGGTCTGTTGCTGGCGATCGGGGAGATGACCATTCCCGGCGTGTTCTTGATCTGGATGGCCGCGGCGGCGCTGGTTACTGGGCTGGTAGCCTGGCTGATGCCGATCGGCGTGCCGCTGGAGGTGCTGCTGTTCGCGGTCCTTTCGATCGTTTTCGTCTATGCCGGCAAGCGCTGGCTGCGTCAGCATCCGGTTGAGGCGGCAGATCCCAAAATGAACGCGCGCGGTGCCCGTGCGGTGGGTGAAACGGTGGTGGTCAGCCAGGTGATCGAAGCCGGGCAGGGCCGGGTCCGGCTGGGCGACGGCGAATGGCTGGCCAAGGGACCGGACGCCGAACCGGGAACCCGGATGGTGGTAACCGGCAGCGACGGCGCGGTCCTGCACGTGGACCATCTGCACTGATCGTTCGCCCGGCGCAGGCTGCACACGATCATCACAACTCGCCCATTAACCCTGCGAGGCAAATGGCCTATGAGCCAGGTTCGGCACGGCCCCACCGGGCGGAAGGATTGATCGAATACCATGGCTAGAAGCGATGTCCGGCGCGGTGCGCCGCCTGCAGGGAAACCGGACAAGGAACCGCCTTCGGGGTTTCGCAGGTTCATGCGCCGTCTGTTCGTCTGGGGCTTTGCCCTGACCCTGCTCGGCGTGCTTTCGCTTGGTGTGGCGGTAGCGCTGGCGGCGCAGCAGTTGCCGGATTTCGAGAAGATCAAGAACACCCAGAGCGAACAGATGATCGTGGTGCGCGCCCGCGATGGCACGCAGCTGGTTTCGCTTGGGCCGAGCTATGGCAAGTGGCTGAAATCCGATCAGATCCCCCAGGTGATGAAGGATGCGATGCTTTCGGTCGAGGATCGCCGATTCTACAGCCACATCGGGATCGATCCGATCGGGCTGCTGCGATCGGTTGCGGTGCGGGTCCAGCAGGGCCGCTGGAAGCAGGGCGGATCGACCCTTACCCAGCAGTTGGCGCGGACCATTTTCCTCAACAACACCAAGAGCTTTACTCGCAAGCTGCGCGAAGGGGTGCTGGCGCTGGCGCTGGAATGGAAATTCTCGAAGGACCAGATCCTCGAGCTCTATCTCAACAAGGTCTATTTCGGCGGCGGGGCCTATGGGGTCGATTCCGCCTCGCGCAAGTTCTTCGGCCACCCGGGCACCGACCTGAAGCTGGAAGAGGCCGCGATCATCGCCGGTCTGGTCAAGGCGCCGTCCAACTATGCCCCCACCGCCGATTCCCAGGCAGCGATCAGCCGGGGCGAAGTGGTGCTGGGGCTGATGGTCGAAAACGGCAAGGTCAGCACGGCCGAAGCCGGGCGGACCGATCTGCGCAAGGTCAAGTTCGCGACCGAGGCCGGGCAGAATTCGGTGCGCTATTTCACCGATTGGGCACTGCCGCAGCTTGATCTGCTGCTCGGCGAAACCGACCAGCCGATCGAGGTCTGGACAACGCTTGACGTAAATCTGCAGCGCGCCGCCACCGATGCGATCCAGCGCAATGTGCCTTCGGGCGCACAGGGGGCGCTGGTCAGCATGGACCGCGATGGCGCGGTGCTGGCGCTGGTGGGGGGGACGGATTACGTCACCACCAATTACAACCGCGCGACCAACGCCGTGCGCCAGCCGGGGTCGGCGTGGAAGCTGTTCGTCTATCTCGCCGCGCTTGAGGCAGGCTATACTCCCAACGCCAAGGTGAAGGACGAACCGGTCACGATCGAAGGCTGGAGTCCGCGCAATTCGGGCGGCGGGTATGCCGGTGAAATCGATGTGCGCACCGCCTTTGCCTATTCAAAGAACACGGTTGCCGCGCAGCTTGGCTATGAGGTGGGCTTTTCCAGTGTGGCCGGGATGGCCAAGCGCCTGGGGATCACCACGCCGATTTCGACGGTGCCTTCGATGGTGCTGGGCACCAATGAAGTTCGCCTGATCGACATGACCCGCGCCTTTGCCACTGTTTCGGCCAAGGGATCGGCGGTCGAGCCCTATGGCATCGTCAAGGTGGTGACCACCGATGGCGAGGTGCTGTACAAGCGCGAGGCCAAGGAAGGGGCAAAGCTGTTCCCGGCCCATGTCGCCGCCGGGATCACAGATATGTTGCAGACCGCGGTCAGCATCGGCACCGGCAAGGCGGCGCAGATCGGCCGCCCTGTGGCCGGCAAGACCGGCACCACCACCGCCAACAAGGACGGTTGGTTCATGGGCTTTTCCAGCGGCGTCACCACCGGAGTCTGGATGGGCCGCGACGATGATCGGCCGGTGCCCGGTTTGCAGGGCGGCACTGCCCCGGCCCGGGCCTTTGCCTCGTTCATGAAAGTTGCAGTGGCCAAGCGGCCCGTCGAACAGTTCGAAACCGTTGCCACCCTTCCGGCCTGGCAGCTCGAACCTGATGACGAAGTGCTGATGAGCGGCGCGCCCGAGGATTACCAGTACGTGGACGATCAGGGCAATCTGGTGCCGCAGCAAGAGGACCGCACACCGCGCGGCCCGACCGACAATGGCGGGCTGGTGCCGGTAAACCCGCCGCCGGCCGCCAGCGAGGATTTCCTCAACGAGGCGACCGGCAAGGCGAAGAAGGCCCCGGCAGCGGAACCGCCGCCGGGTTAAAGACCCCTACTGTAGCCGCACCGCCACGTAGGTCAGTCCGGGCTGACCGGGGCGCATCACCTGCAAGGTCACGGTCGGACGGCCGGCAGTCTTGGCGGCGCGGATCTCGCGTTCGAAATCGCTGACGCTTGCCACTTCCCTGAGGTTGGCGGAAACCACGATATCACCGCGCTGCAAGCCGCGGTTCGCGGCGTCCGAGGCGCTGCTGACCCCGGCGATCACAACCCCGCGCAGGGCGTTGGGCACACCCAGCTGCTGGGCGATCCCCGGTTCCATCGTCAGAACCTTGAGTCCCAATGCGGTTTCGGCCAGGCCGTCGCCCTGTTGGGCAGGGTTGGCAAAGGGATCGGGCTTCTCCTCGGGCGCCAGGCTCTTGGCCAGTTCCTGCTGGCTCGGGCGCTTGGCCACCGTGGCGTAAAGCGTAATCGTCTTACCGCCGCGCAGTACCTCAAGCGGGATGCGGGTTCCGGGTGCGATATCCGAAACGATGCCGGAAAGGGTACTGTCCGGCGTAACCGTCTTGCCGTTCACCTTCAGCACGATGTCGCCAACCTTGATCCCGGCAGCGGCGGCGGGCTGGTTCGGCTGGACCAGCCGGACCAGTTCACCGCGATCGTGCGGCAGTCCCAGCGAATCGGCGATCTCATCGCTGACCTGCTGGATCGAGATACCCAGATAGCCGCGCTCGATCGCCTGGCCGTTCTTGAGCCGCTCGACGATCGGGCTGGCCGTATCCGAAGGGATCGCAAAGCCGATCCCGATATTGCCGCCACCTGGGGCGACGATCCAGTTGTTGATGCCGATCACGTTGCCGGCCATGTCGAACATAGGCCCGCCCGAATTGCCCTGATTGATCGAGGCGTCAGTCTGGATGTAGTGATCATAGGCGCCAGTGCCGGTGTTGCGGTTGACCGAAGAGATGATCCCCGAAGTCACCGTTCCGCCCAACCCGAACGGATTGCCGATCGCGATCACCCAGTCGCCGGCGCGGGCCTTGCCCGATTGGCCGAATTTGACGAAGGGCAGCGGGCCGGTCGCATCGATCTTGAGCACGGCAATATCGGATTCGGGATCGCGGCCGATGATCCGGGCCTTGTATTCCTGCCCGCTCGACAGCTTGACCGCCACTTCGTCGGCCTGACCTTCGCGATCAAGGCTGATCACGTGGTTGTTGGTGACGATATAGCCATCGGGTGAGACGATGAAGCCAGACCCCAGACCTTCGGCGACCTTGGCTTGGCCGCCGGGCGCCATCGCGCCAAACGGTGTGCCGGCCAGCGGATTCCTGACCTCAATCTTCTGGCGTACGGCGATGTTGACCACAGCGGGTTGCAGCTGCGCGGTCAGCTCTGCGAAACTGGCCGGGGCGCCGGGGCGCGGGGTCAGTGCCGAGGTGCCGCTCTGTTCGTTCTGGGCGACCTGGGCTCCGGCCGGGATGCCGGTTATCAGGGATGCCGCCGCCCCGCCCAGCAGCAGCGCCGAAGTGAGACTGTAAACGTATTTCACGGGAGCATTCCTTCCAGTTCGGCAAGATCGCAAGTGGAGCAGAACCTTTGCATCGCCACCTTTAATGGGAATTGAACCGCTCAGTTTCCAGCCATGTACTTCAGGTAGCCGCTGTCGGGCTGGAGGTAGATGGTGGTGGTGTTCTGGCGGGTGGGGTTGCCATACATCCCCTCGTAACTGCGCATCGCCTTGAAGAAGCGATAGAATTCGAGATCCTGCGCCGCGCTGCGCTGGATCAGGGCATTGGCCTCGGCCTCTGCGGCCGAGGTTATCTGCGAGGCTTCCGCACCGCTGCGGGTCTGAATGGCGTTCACTTCGGCCAGTTGGCGTTCGCGCATCCGCTCAAAAGTGGCCTTCTGGCCGGCCTCATCCAGCTCCACCCGGGCGATTCGCAGATCGACGATCTGCACCCCGTATTGCCGGGTCCGGGCATCAAGACTTTTAAGCAGCATTACCGCCGCACCGCCCGATCCGGGGCGGGCGATATCACCGGCGCTGCGCTGTGACAGTTCCTGATCGAGCAGCGGCGGAAGCAGCGATTGCAGCTGCCCTTCCACCTTGTCTGCCGATCCCAGTGTATTGGCCAGCCGGACCGGGTCGATGATCCGGTAGGTCACGTCGGTATCGACCAGCAGAGCCTGCTGATCGTTGCTGCGGACCTTCGCCTTGGCGTTGGAAAAGCCGACCAGCCCGCGCGGCAGCCACACCACCTGCTCCAGCAGCGGGATCTTGGCAATAATCCCGGCCCCATCGGCATCGCCCGGACGGAAGCGGTTGACCACCCGGTCAGGCTTGCCCATCCGCTCGATCACAGCTTGCTGATCCTCACCAACCACGGCGAAGCTGGAGCCGAGCAACAGGCCCAGGATCGCCAGACCGAACAGGCTGAAGTTCGGATTGCGCAGAATTCCCGTCATGATCAACGCCCCTCCGCGGCCGGTTTGGATTCGGGCGGAGGCGCCGCAGTTGCCGAAGCTGCCGGACCATTGCCGATCACCACCGGGTTGTTGCGCAGCACACCTTCGACGGTCGAATAATAGATCTGCTGGCGGGTTACGTCCGGGGCGATCCGGTACAGCGCATAGGCGCGATCAAAGGCAGCCGCCTCTGCCTGGGCGCCCAGAGTGACCTGTTTGGCATAGGCCTGGGCGGTTTCACGGTTCTTTGCCGCCGCCTCGTTCGCATCGTTCACCGCTTTGAAGGTATCGGCCAGCCGTGCCGGTGGATTGGCGCCGGTTACCTCCACCGCGACCACCGAGACGCCGGATTTCCATGCGCTAAGCACCCGTTGCAGCCGATCCGCCACGCGCTGCTGGAATTGCGCCCGGTTCTTGCCGCCGCGCAGATCGTCAAAGCCGACCTCGGCGGCTGCGGCGCGGATCGCGCTGTCGGTCAGGCGGCGGATCGCGGCTTCGCCATCGGGGAAAGTCTGGCTGAAGGCACGCAGATCGCTGACCCGCCAGCGCACCTGGACCCTGAGGTCGATCAGTTCCCCGTCACGGGTCGGCATCAGCGTTTCGGTATCATTGTCGGGCAGCAGGGTGGTCATTTCGCCGCCCAGATTGCTGCGGGTAACGCTCTGGAACGGCCAGGGCATGGTGATGTTGAGCCCCGGTTCCAGCTTGCCCTCATAGCGGCCCAGCGTGGTCAGCACGCCGCTTTCGCCCTGGGCAAGGACATGGATCGAGGTGGATAGCAGCCAGGCCGAGAGTGAGCCGAGCAGCGCCCAGCCGAGCCAGCCCTTGGGCAGGCCCGATGCGCTGCGGGTCTGGCCGCGCTGGCGCAGGATCTGCTCAAGCCCTGCTGAACGGCGCAGCCCCGGATCGGCCGGTTCGGACTGCCACGGATTGCGCGGCGGCTGGGGCGGGGCGGCATCAGCGCCGCTTTCGGTCTGGCCGGTTTCGGCCGTTGCCTGCGGATCGTGCTGTTCGGTTTTCTTGTCGCCGCGCTTGGGGCTCTCGCTCTCGCTCATGGCAGTCACTATAAGAGCGCTTGGCGCAATTAACAGAGGCCAGGGATGCATTTTTCCTTGCCAGCGCGCGGCTAAAAGGGTTTCGCCTCTGCGCCATGACCACGCCAGATTCCGCCGCCGATGCGCTTCGTCCTTTGCTCCCGCCGCTCGCCCAGTCTCGGTTGCAGTCGCTCCGCCTCAATCAGGGTGTTGCGATCGTCGTGCTTGATGCGGGCGGGCTTGATGCGGTTGAGCGGGATCGGCTTGAACAGGCGGTTCAGCAGGCGCTGACCGGG
Source organism: Pseudomonadota bacterium (assembly GCA_029550345.1). Taxonomy (GTDB): domain Bacteria; phylum Pseudomonadota; class Alphaproteobacteria; order Sphingomonadales; family Sphingomonadaceae; genus Novosphingobium. Next base: position 34,637 of record JAKPHK010000115.1, on the reverse strand, counting down.
CAGCCGGGGGTTGATGACGTGCGCGTGGCGCTGATGGCCGACAAGCTGCGCCGCCGCATTCTGGCCGTCGGTTCCGGCAAGGGCGGGGTCGGCAAGTCAACGGTCTCCACCAACCTTGCCGTCGCGCTCGCCCGGGCCGGGCACAAGGTTGGGCTGGTCGATGCCGATATCTATGGCCCGTCGCAGCCGCGGCTGCTCGGGACCGAGGGGATCAAGCCCCACGCCCGGGGCGACAAGCTGGTTCCCGTGCCGAGCGAATGGGGTGTGCCGGTACTGTCGATGGGCCAGCTGATCGAGCCGGACAAGGCGATCGCCTGGCGCGGGCCGATGGCCAGCAACGCCCTGGGGCAGCTGATCGACGCCGATTGGGGCGATATCGACCTGCTGGTGGTCGATCTGCCGCCCGGCACCGGCGATGTTCAGTTGACCATGCTGCAACGCCACAAACCGGCCGGGGCGGTGATTGTCTCGACCCCGCAGGATCTGGCGCTGATCGACGCGCGACGCGCGATCCAGCTGTTCCAGGCAGGTGAAGTGCCGGTGGTCGGCTTGGTGGAGAACATGTCCGGCTATGCCTGCCCGCATTGCGGAGAGATCTCCGATCCCTTTGGCCGTGGCGGGGCTGAAGCTGCGGCATCAGAGCTGGGTCTGGCGTTTCTTGGCCGAATTCCGCTGCAACTGGCGATCCGCGAAGCCAGCGACGCAGGTCAGCCCCCGGCAGCGGGGGCGGGTGCGGCGGCCGATGCCTTCGCCGCGATCGCCGCGCGGGTTTCGACCTGGCTGGGGAATCAGTGAGGCCGCGCGCTCGACTTCGCGGCGCTGCTCCGGCTAGGGTCGGGCAATGAGGTTTACGCGGCGCGGGGTCTTGATCGGGGCGGGGGTGACCGGGGGGCTGATTGCCGCCTGGGCGCTCAGCCCGCGCAGCTTCGCCCCGCCGCTTGATGCCGGGCCGGGCGAATATGCCTTCGATGCCTGGCTGAAGATCGGCAAGGACGGCGTGGTCAGCGTGGCCGTACCCGATCTGGAAATGGGGCAGGGGATCACCACCCTGATCCCGCAAATCGTCGCCTATGAACTCGGCGCGGACTGGCGCCAGGTCGCGGTGGAGCCCGCGCCGATCAGCGGGGTCTATGGCAACGCCCCGCTGGCGGCGCACTGGGCACCGCTGTGGATCCCGTTGACGCCGGGTCTGGCCAGCAGTCCAGATGGGGTGATGGCGCGCCGCTTTGCCGAGGGTGAGGCTTTTATGGTCAGCGCCGAAGGCACCTCGCTGGCCGCGCATGAGGGCGCCGCCCGGACCGCCGCCGCCAGTGCGCGGGCAGTTCTGGCCATGGCCGCCGCCGATCGCTGGAACGTCGCCTGGGAAGAATGCGACGCGCAGGACGGCTTCATCGTCCATACCGACAAGCGGCTGTCCTTTGCCGAACTGGTGGAAGAGGCATCGCGCTATTCCCCGCCCAGTCCGGCGGTCGCCCGGGCCGAGCCGCCACAAGAGCGCGCGGCGGAATTTCCAGCCGGAGCGCCGCTGCGCTACCCGCGGCTGGATCTGCCTAGCAAGGTCGATGGGTCCTATTCCTTCGCCGCGGATGTGCGCCTGTCCGATATGGTCTTTGCCGCGATCCGCCACGCGCCGATCGGGGATTGCACGCTGGGCAGCTTCGATGCGCAAAAGGCGCGCGGGGTTCCGGGGTTCCTTCGCCTGGTCGAAAACCCGCGTTGGCTGGCTGCGGTGGCAAGTGACTGGTGGGCGGCCGAGCGCGCGCTGAAGATCGCGGCGCCGAAATTCCGCCCGGCGGCACTGGCCGACAGCGCGAAGATCGAGGAACGGCTGGAAGCCGGGCTACGGCGCGGCAAGGCTGATCGGATCGCAGAAGAGGGCGATCCCGACGAATGGCTGTCCGAAAAGTTCGAACACGTGGCCCGTTTTACCATTGCCCCGGCGCTGCACGGCGGGATCGAAACCGCCACGGTCACTGCCCGGGTGGAAATCGGCAAGGCCGAACTGTGGCTGGCGAGCCAGGCCCCGCAGGCCGCCCGCGCGGCGGTGGCCGATGCCCTGGGGCTGAACCTGAGTGATGTGGTGGTCTATCCGATGGCGGCCGGGGGCAGCTTCGATGCGCGGCTGGAACACGCCCATGCGGTGGAAGCCGCGCTGATCGCGCGTGAGGTCGGCAAGCCGGTCCAGCTGATCTGGTCGCGCTGGCAAGAGCATCTCGCCGGTCTGCCGCGTACCCCCGCCAAGGCGGTGCTGGCCGCGCGGACCGCGCCCGATGGATCGCTGGTCGCGCTGAAAGTCAGGGTGGCGATGCCCGCCACGGTCCGCGAATTCGGTGCGCGGCTGTTCGATGGCGAAGCGGTCCGCGATGCACTCGATCGGCAGGGCAAAGGCGATGCGCTGGCGATGCAGGGCATGGTTCCGATCTACCGGATGCCGCATCTGGTGGTTGAGCACGTGCCGACCGAGATCGGCCTGCCGACCGGGCGGCTGCGCGGCAATGGCAATGGGATTGGGGCATTCCTGATCGAATGTTTTATCGACGAGCTGGCGGCGCGATCGGGGCGCGAGCCGCTGTCCTACCGGATGGCGATGCTGGGGCATGACATCAAGCTCGCCACCTGCCTGCAACGTGCCGCCAGTCTGGCCGAATGGAGCGGCGGGCGCGGCGGGGCCGGGCAGGGACTGGCCTGTTTCAAGATGGATATGGCCGGGCGCGAGGGGCGGATCGCGCTGATCGCCAGCGCCCGCTTTGACGAGCGCGGGATCCGGGTCGATAAATTGACCGCCGTGGCCGACATCGGAAGGGTGGTGAACGTCGATATCGCCCGCCAGCAAATCGAGGGCGGGCTGCTGTTCGGGATGGGGCTGGCCAGTGGTTCGGCGACTTCCTATGCCAAAGGCCTGCCTGCGCGCGGGCGGCTGGGCCAGCTTGGCCTGCCGCTGCTGGCCGATTGTCCGGAGATTGAAGTGGAATTCATCGATAGCGATGCCGAGCCGTTTGATCCGGGTGAGCTGGGGGCGGTGATCGCGCCGCCTGCCATCGCCAATGCCCTGGCCTCGGCCGGAAGCGAGCGGCTGCTCGCCCTGCCGCTGACGGGTGCGGCATGATCCGCCCGTCCGATCATCCTGCCATCCCCGCGCCGCGGATCGGGGTGCTGCTGGTAAACCTCGGCACGCCCGATGCGCCAACACCCAAGGCGGTGCGGCGTTACCTCAAGGAATTCCTGTCCGATCCGCGGGTGGTGGAAATTCCAAGGCTGGTCTGGTGGCCGATCCTTAGCGGGATCATCCTCAACACCCGCCCGAAGAAGAGCGCCCATGCCTATCAGCAGGTCTGGGGGGCGGATGGCTCTCCGCTCGCGGCGATCACCAAGGCCCAGGCCGAAGCGTTGCAGGATCGGCTGGGCGATGCGGTGCTGGTCCGCTGGGCGATGCGTTATGGCAATCCGGCGATTGCGGCCCAGGTTCAGGCCATGAAGGATGCCGGATGCGAACGGATCCTGTTCGCGCCGCTCTACCCGCAGTATTCCGGCGCCACCACCGCCACCGCGATCGATGCGCTGGGGGCCGCCCTGGCGGCGATGCGCTGGCAGCCCGCATTGCGTACGCTGCCGCCCTATTACGATGATCCGGCCCATATCGAAGCTCTGCGCGCCGATACCGCGCGGCAGCTGAAGGCGCTCGATTTCGCGCCCGAAGTGCTGCTGCTGTCGTTCCACGGTATGCCCGAACGTACCCTGACGCTGGGCGATCCCTATCACTGCCAGTGCCGCAAGACCGCGCGGCTGCTGGGTGAAGCGCTGGCCGAAGAATTTCCCGGCCTGCGGATCGAAACCACGTTCCAGTCGCGGTTCGGGCGGGCCAAATGGCTTGAACCGGCAACCGATGCGGTATTGGCCGCCGAGGCTGCGAAGGGCACCAGGCGCCTTGCCATTGCCGCGCCCGGTTTCTCTGCCGATTGCCTGGAAACCCGGGAGGAACTGGCGATCCGGGGGCGCGAACAATTTGTCGATGCGGGCGGCACGCACTTTGCTGCGCTCGATTGCCTGAATGCGAGCGATGCCGGCATGCGGATGCTCGAGGCGCTGGTGCGGCGCGAACTCAAAGGATGGATGGACTGATCATGCCCGGCCTTAACCCCCAGATCGATCCCGATGGCCTGCTTGAATTTTCGGTAGTTTTTACCGACCGTTCGCTCAACCACATGAGCCAGCGCTTTCAGCAGGCGATGCGTGATATCCATGCCGGGCTGGCCGAGGTTTATGGCGCCGAGCGGGCGGTGGTGGTGCCGGGCGGCGGCTCCTATGCGATGGAAAGTGTCGCCCGCCAGTTCGCCACTGGCAAGCGGGTGCTGGTGATCCGCAACGGCTTCTTCTCCTATCGCTGGAGCCAGATCTTCGAGGCCGGATCGATCCCGGCAAGCGAGACGGTGATGAAGGCGCGCCGGATCGGCAATGCCGGTCCGCTCGATCCCTTCGCCCCGCCGCCGATCGACGAAGTGGTTGAAACCATTCGCGCCGAGCGGCCCGAGGTGGTGTTTGCACCGCATGTCGAAACCGCCAGCGGGATCATCCTGCCGGATGACTATGTTAAGGCTCTGGCCGGTGCCGCGCATGAAGTCGGCGCGCTGTTCGTGCTCGATTGCGTCGCTTCGGGTTGCATCTGGGTCGATATGGCGATGCTGGGGGTCGATGTGCTGATTTCCGCCCCGCAAAAGGGCTGGTCGGCTTCGCCCTGCGCGGGGCTGGTGATGATGAACGGGGCCGCGCTGGAAGTGTGCCGTGCCGCGACATCCAGCAGCTTTGCGATGGACCTGAACAGGTGGCTGACGATCATGGAAGCCTACCTTTCAGGTGCACACGCCTATCACGCCACCATGCCAACAGATGCACTGATCCAGTTTCGCGATGCCATGCTGGAAACAAAGGCTGCGGGCTATGAGGCGATGCGCGCCGCGCAGTGGCAGCAGGGCCAGGCGGTGCGGGCGATGCTGGCGCAGCGCGGAGTCCACTCGGTCGCCGCGCCGGGTTTCGAGGCGCCGGGTGTGGTGGTGAGCTTTACCGACGATCCCGAAGTGCAGACCGGCCGGGCCTTTGCCGCGATCGGCTATCAGATCGCCGGCGGGGTGCCGTTGATGGTTGATGAAGGCCCGGACTACAAGAGCTTCCGCCTCGGCCTGTTCGGTCTGGACAAACTGAAGGACGTTCCCGCCAGTCTGGAGCGGCTTGAGGCGGCGTTCGACAAGGTTTTTGGACCGGCTACCTGATCCGTCGCCGCAGCCAGCGGGCGAGAAGCAGCGTAATCACTCCGGCGAAAATGAATCCGCAGGAAAGCTCAAGCCGATCTGCAAAATTCATCGTGCGGCCGACGTTACCCCGGAAGGCTTCCCCGTGCAGCACGCCCCACAGCATATAGCCGCCAAACAACGTCAGAAAAATGCCCAGGCATCCGGTCCCGACAAACGGCAGGTCATCCTTTGGCCGTTTATCGAGTGGGTCGGGGGGCAGCTCGGCCATTGACCGGCGGCCTAAAAATCCACCGCGATGCCGTTTTTCACCCAGTCGCCATAGCGGGTGGGGGAAAGGCCGGCGGGGTCTTCGTCCGGTTTGGGCTCGGCAGGCTGGGGCAGCGGATCGTTGGTCCAGTGGGCGGGCTTGGTGAAGTCCTTCGGACGCTGGGTGGCGCGCTTGGTCATCTTGCCTCTCTGGCCCTTCGGCCCGTTCGCGTCTAGGGGGCTTGGCAATGGACATTCCCGGTTACCCCGCGCGCAAGGGCGCCCTGAAGCTGCTCGATGCCGTGCTCCACCGGGGCGAGACGCTGGATGTGGCCGCACACGCCGCGCTTCAAGGCCTGCGCAGCGGGCCGGACAAGGCCCTGGCCCGCGCGCTGGCAAGCGAAGTCCTGCGCTGGCTGACCGACCTTGACGCATTGATCGACAGCGCCACCCGCCAGGTGCTGCCCCCCGATGCCAAGGCGCGGGGCGTGCTGCGGCTGATGATGGCGGGCTGGCTGCGGCTTGATACCCCGCCCCACGCGGTGATTGCCACCGCCCTGCCGCTGCTCAGCGGCGGTCCGCGGCGGTTGGCGCACGGGGTGTTCTCAACCCTGGTCAAGCGCGAGACTGCGCTGCCCGAAGTGCCGAGCCTGCCCGCCGCTGTGACCGCACGCTGGGGCGAACGGGCCGGGGCAATCGCTGCCGGACTCGCGGTCCCGCCGCCGCTCGATCTGACCCTGCGCGATCCGGCGACGACGGCGGACTGGGCCGAGCGGCTTGGCGGTGCGTCACTGATGCCCGGCCACGTCCGGCTGGCGCGCGGCACGGCGATCGAGAATCTGGAAGGCTACACCGACGGCGCCTGGTGGGTGCAGGACCTTGCCGCCAGCCTGCCCGCGCGGCTGCTTGGGCCGGGTGAGGGGCGGCGGGTGCTTGATCTGTGCGCCGCGCCGGGGGGCAAGACGCTGCAACTCGCCGCCGCTGGCTGGCAGGTGACGGCGGTTGAACTTAGCGCCAAACGCGCCCGCCGGATTGGCGAAAATCTGACCCGCGCGAAACTGAACGCCGATGTCGTGGTGGCAGATGCGCTGCGCTGGGAGCCGGCCGAGCGGTTCGATGCGATCCTGCTCGACGCGCCGTGCACCGCCACCGGCACCTGCCGCCGCCACCCGGACGTGCTGCACCGGATCGGCCCGCGCCAGATCGCGGAGATGGCGGAGCTTCAGGCCACGCTGCTGGACCGTGCATCGGCCTGGCTGAAGCCGGGCGGAAAACTAGTCTATGCTGTCTGCTCACTCGAAAGCGACGAGGGTGAGGCACAGGCGGCGCGTGTCGGCCTTGCGGCCGATCCGGTCCAGGCCGATGAGCTTCCCGCCGGCGTGCTGCCCACGCCGCAAGGCTGGCTCCGCACCGACCCGGCGATGCTGGCCGAGGTGGGCGGGCTGGACGGGTTCTTCATCGCGCGCTGGAACCAGTCTTGAACCCGGCGGTTCTTTATCCCTCGCGCTTTGGCAATCTGGTGCAACTGCTGTTTTTTCTCGGCTTGGCGGCGCTGGCACTGTGGCTGTTGATTGACTTCTCGGGCCGGCTCGGGGCGGCCCAGACCCTGCCGCCTCCCGCTGCCACTTATCCCGATCCGACGCCCGGCATCCTGTTTGATGAAACATTGGCGCTGCATCGTGATGAGCCGGGACCAGGTGAGACTATCCGTTTTCTCATCTTGCCGATCATCAGCATTCCGGTGCTTCTGTGGCTGGCTACGGTGCGGGTCAGGCGGTTGTTTTCGGGAAAGCCGCTGGGTGAAGTGGCCAATGGCAAGCTGATCCTGCGCAATGGCTCAACCTGCAATACCCGCGAAATTCCGCTTTCGGCGATCCGCTCGGTTCTGTGCGACCGGGCCGATCGGGTGAAGTCCAGGTCGGGAGTGCACGCAGCAGGGGTTGGGGCGCTCGGGGCCAGGCTCGGCGCGCGTCTGCGCTGGTCGTTACAGATCACCTGCTCCGGCCGGCCGGGCGAGGATTGCGAGGTCCGCATCTCTGACCTGGAGGTTGAGGGTGGACGCGAACAGTTGGCCGGATTTGCCGAATACCTGACCGCACTTGCGGGCCTTGCAAAACAAGACCCGCAGTCAGCCTAATCGTGATCCGCGCCGACTTTGTCCACGCCGCCTAATCCTTCAGCTTTTCCGCAAAGCCCTTTTGCAGCTTGGCCAGTTTGGGCGGGATCACTGCCAGGCAATAGGGATTGCGCTGGCCTTCGCCCTGCCAGTATTCCTGGTGATAGTCCTCGGCCGGAAACCATTCCGCCGGTCCTTCGATCGTGGTCACGGCCTGCGCGCCGGGATGGGCTGCGTTCCACCGCGCGATCCCGGCTGCGGCTTCGCTGCGCTGGGCATCGTCCAGCGGAAACAGCGCGGTACGGTATTGTGTCCCCACGTCATTGCCCTGGCGATTGAGCTGGGTTGGATCGTGGGTGCCCATGTGGATGTCAAGCAGATCGGCATAGGACACCACTTCGGGGTCAAACGCGATCCGGATCGCCTCGGCATGGCCGGTCTCACCGGTGCAGACCTGTTTGTAGCTGGGCTGCGGCACCGTGCCGCCGATATAGCCGCTTTCCACCGCGCTGACCCCGGCGATGGAGCGGAACACCGCCTCGGTGCACCAGAAGCAGCCGCCCGCGAAGATTGCCTGTGCCATGTTCGATCCTTCCTGTTGGACCGGAAAGATAGGAAGCCTTCGCCCGCTTGTCATCGCCCCGCCGCAGGTTAGGGTGCAGACATAGCACAACTCACCGGGAGAATTGCCCCATGCGCCGCCTGATCCTGCCAACCCTTGCGCTGGCCCTGGCCGTACCCGCGCTTGTCGCTCAGCCCGCTCCGGCCAAGACCTATGCCAGGAAAATCAACGCCGATCTGGCCGCGGCGGTCGCCAACCCGCTGCGTGACAAGGATCGTCCGCGCGATCAGTACCGTCGTCCGGCTGAAACGCTGACCTTCTTCCAGGTCCTGCCGGACATGAAGGTGGGTGAATATGCCCCCGGCGGGGAATGGTATTCGCGCCTGCTCGGGCTCTATCTAGGGCCGAAGGGCCGGCTGGTCGGGCTCTATTTCGATCCCACTTCCGGCGCCTTCAGTGAAACCACGCAGAAGGGCATCCGTGAGGGCGCAGCCAAATATCCGGCCGATATTGCCGGCTGGTCGGGCATTCCGGCAGAGCGATTTGCCGCCTACCCGCTCGACGCCGTGCCCGAGGGGGAGAAGGGCACCTTCGACCGTATCCTGATCATGCGGATGATGCACAACCTGATGCGCTGGAACATCGCCGACCGGGAAATCAAGGCGATGCGCGATCTGCTCAAGCCCGGGGGGATGATCGGGATCGAACAGCACCGCGCCCGGCCCGACGCGCCCTATAGCTATACCGATGGCAGCAAAGGCTATCTGCGCGAAAAGGATGTGATCGCCTTCATGGAGCTCAATGGCTTCGAATTCGTCGGCTCCAGCAAGGCCAATGCCAATCCGAAGGATCCGGCCAACTGGCCCGATGGCGTCTGGACCCTGCCGCCCGCGCTGCGCGGCGCCAAGGATGAAGACAAGCCTCGCCTTCAGGCGATTGGCGAGAGTGACCGGATGACCCTGCTGTTCCGCAAACGGCCCTGACCCTTCCGCGCTGCTTTCCCGCAAGCGCGTTTCCGTTTCTGCGCTGCTTTCCCGCAAGCGCTTGAGATGTTAGGGCGGCGGCATGAGCACGCTGACCGTCGCCGCCCTGCAACTCGCCCTCGGTTCCGCCGACGAGGCAGAGAACATCGTTGCCGTCTCGATGCTGGTCGAAGAGGCCGCTGTGCAGGGTGCGCAGGTGATCCTTCCGCCCGAGCTGTTTTCCGGCCCCTATTTCTGCAAAGTTGAGGACGAGGCGCTGTTCGCGCTCGCCCGGCCAACCGCCGAGCACCCCTCTGTCAGGGCGATGCAGGCATTGGCGGCGAAACTGAAGGTCGCGATTCCGACCAGCTTTTTTGAGCGCGACGGACATCACTATTACAACACCCTGGCCTGGATCGACCCCGATGGCACTATCCAGGGCACCTACCGCAAGAGCCACATTCCCGACGGTCCGGGCTACGAGGAAAAGTACTATTTCCGCCCCGGCAACGACGGCTTCAAGGTCTGGGACGCGTTTGGCCACAAGATCGGCGTCGGGATCTGCTGGGACCAGTGGTATCCTGAATGCGCGCGGGTCATGGCGCTGTTGGGGGCGGAGGTTCTGCTTTACCCCACCGCGATCGGGTCCGAACCCTATGACGCCGAACTGGATACCAGCCGAATGTGGCGCCGCGCGATGCAGGGCCATGCGGTTTCCAACTGTATGCCGGTGATCGCCGCCAACCGGATCGGGAACGAGCAGGGCCAGCGCTTTTACGGCCATTCCTTCATCGCCGACGAATGGGGCGATCTGATCGCTGAATATGGCGCCGGGCAAAGCGGCGTCCTGCTGGCCGAGCTGGATCTTGCCCGGGCTGCCACCCACCGCGCCGGGATGGGCTTTTTCCGTGATCGCCGCCCGCAGCTTTATACCCGGATCGCGCAGGACATCTGACCTTGCGCAAGCGCTATCTCATCGCCCTTGGCTCAAACCGGCGGCACCCGCGGTACGGCGCACCCGAAAAGGTGCTGGTCGCCGCGCTGAAGGCGCTGGAGGGTAAGGGGGTGAAAGTGCGCGCGGTGTCCCCGATTGTCCGCAGCGCGCCGCTCGGCCCGTCGCGGCGGCGCTATGCCAATGCGGCCGCGCTGATCAGGGCAAAGTGCGATCCGGCGGAACTGCTGACGCTGCTCAAGGCGGTCGAACAGGATTTCGGACGGCGCGGCGGCGGCCAGCCCTGGGGCGCCCGGGTGCTCGATCTCGACGTCGTGATGTGGAATGGCGGGGCCTGGTCATCGCCCGGGCTGACTGTGCCGCACACGGCCTTTCGCCAGCGCGATTTCGTGCTGCGCCCGGCCATTGCCGTGGCCGGGGCCTGGCGCGATCCGATAACGGGGCTGTCGCTGCGCCAGCTCTACGCCCGTTTGCGCCGCCCGGTGCCGCTGAGTGCTTGACCCGGCCCCCTGCGATCCCTAGGTGAGCGCCTTCCCCGCACCGAAGCGCGGCGCTGTGGGCCCTTAGCTCAGTCGGTAGAGCAACTGACTTTTAATCAGTAGGTCGCTGGTTCGAACCCAGCAGGGCTCACCATATTTTTCAATGACTTATGGTGACATTACACGGCGGGAAAATCACCTAGGTAGCAAATAGGTATCTGGCAGTCGCGGCTTGAGGAAGGGTAACACCTTTTTTCCTCCTATGGTCTGGCACTTTCCCGATCATGCCTCCGGCCATGCGATTATATTTTTCGCACTTTTTGAGCGCGGACCATATCGCGCTCGTTTGTCAGAATCCGATTGCTGCGTCGGGCTGTCCGGCGATCAATGCGTTGATCCACGCAAGGCAAAGTTCTTCGCTTTTGTAATTGCCTCCCCACTTTGCCCTCTCTTGATCCGCATAACCTGCGAACGTAGAAAAGACGTAGCTGACCTGCTGGCGGCTAGCCGCGACATTTTCCGGGTCGAACATGCCGTAGAGGACGAAATAGAGCGCATCGAGTTTGGCCCGAAGGTTGAGGCGTCTTTCTTCATCCCACGCGAATGGCGGTAGGACTTTACCCTTCACGTCCACATGCCCCATGCTCTCGGCATAATGTGCCATGTCATTAGAGGTGTAGGTCAGCTCCAAGACGGCATTACGAACAATCTCAGCGGCAGTCTTGGTGCCGAAAACACGAGCATAGGCGGCAGGGGGAATGATAGGAAGCTGTGCGAGAATATACTTATTCAGGTGTCGACTTTGTATCTTCTGCCTCGCCACATAGTCAGTAGGAATTGATGCGAGATTTGCTTGCAGGAGCGCAATGTCACTTAACTCTTGTGAGGTCCAAGTGAGGAGAGGTAGCGTATTTCCATAAGCACCGGCTGGCACAATGGCGCTGATCAGGCTTCGTGCATTGTTTGTGTTGCAAACATCGTTGAATCCGATTGCGAATGGAAAGTCGCAAGCGGCGTCACTCGCCAAAATCCAATACCTTGGTGTTGGAAGGAAGTTTGGATCGGTGAGCTGTTCGTCGCTGCTGTGAATCGGAAGACCCTGACCGCTCACCGAATTTGAGCGATTCCGAACACCAGCATATCGGTGGTTATAGATCGAAACCATCTTCCCTTCGGAAAGGCGCTGCCATTTTCCCTTTGCTGAGTCGTATTCGCCGTTGGCGATCGGCCATGCGCCCTCCTGATCGACCAGCATTTGTGCGGTTCGAAATCCTCCGCTCCTGCTCGTCATATTGATCATCTGTCGATATTTAATCGGCCATGCAGGCTTCTCGCTTCGCCCCGTTCCTTCGATCAAGACCGGGAAATTTTCGTAGATTGTTGCGACGAAGTGCAGGTCAGTCATCGACCGGAATATCGGCATGGTGCTGGTTGTTGGATTGACCTTTGCGAGAGTTTCCTTGGTGAGCGTAACCGGCTTCGGTGCATCGGGATCGCTGGGAAGGCGATGCAATTTCACGCCGTAAGCGAAGTTTGCGAATGTTCGGCGCGTGCCGCCCACACAAAAAATTGTCGGCTGGTCCTCGGCGTGGACGTCGGCGAACAGCCAGCGGCGTTTGTTCTCAAAGGCAACGAATGCCTTCAATCGGTCGGTGCTTGTGATTGAACGCAGGAACTTTGCGACATTGTGATCAGTGCCAATACCGATTGGCGTTAAAAGGCCGACCATGCCGTCCGGCTTGATCAGCGACAGCGCACGCTCAACAAAGATCTTGTAGATGTTGAGCTTACCGCTGTTCAGCTCGCTGTAGATTTTCCCTTTCCGGACAATCCGAGCGGCTGTTCCTTGGCGCGCTTGTGCGGTCTGAAACTCCTTGAGCAAATCAGGACGGCTATCTTTGAGTGCTGCAATCATGGCCTTGCGCTTCGCCTTCAACGGCTCTGTCGCGATTGCCGCATCGCGGGCCGCAAACCAAGGCAGCTCTTCGAATTCGAAACGGTCCCAAGGAGGATTGCCAACGACGGCATCAAAGCCACCTTCGCGAACTAAACTGGACCAGTTCTCCCAAACGCCCGGAAATGCGATTTGCCAGTTCAGGAAGTGCTCTTCTGAGATCAAGTCTCTGGCCCGTTCCACGATCTTCGTAGCTTGTTCGACAAGTTCGCTGGCATCGAACTTTTGGGCCGAAATGCGGTCAGGATCGGCGGTCTCTTGAAATGCGGATTTCTTCGCGACCGGCACGGTATGGCCAAGCAAGATCGAAATCGGATTGCCATATTGGCCGTCGAGCAAGGCCCGAGCTGCTGCCTTTTCCTCGGCAGATTTAAGGTCCAGCCAATCAAGCGCATGCAGGAAGGAGACGAAGCTATCGAGCGGTGCAACCTGCGATTGAACCCCGAACCAGGTTGCGGCGGATTGATGTGCCTCTGCAATTTCCGCGTCGGTCAGGCGTTCAATGATTCCCATCGCAGCGGCGGCTGATTGAGCCTCTCGCAGCGGATCGGCGTATAGTAACGCTCCGCCTTTGCCCTTGACGGCTGCCTTGTCGATGGCGTCGCGAACCCATAGCCCGAAGAGACTGTCGCCTGCGCGTAGGTGATGGTCAATGAACGAGAGCGGCGCTCCGACTGTGAACGTGTGCAGCCAAAGCGCGACTTTGGCCAACTCGACCGCCATTGGATTCTTGTCCACGCCGTAAACACAGCGCTTCAACACCATGCGTCGCACAATGTGGCGATCATCGAGTTGTGCTTCGTCAATCGTCCAATTCGCTCCGCGCGCGTTCTTTAGGATAGTGCGTCGAATGTCCTCGATCTTATTGGCGAGCGGTGAGGCATATCCAAGATCGCCAGCCAAGGCTGCCGCTTCTGCCATCGCGTCCAAAACGTGATCGGCCAACGTATCGACAAGCGACACAAGGAAATGGCCGGAACCCATCGCGGGATCGCAAACGCGCAACTTCAAAATTGCTTCCGCTGGATCGCAATCGGCTAGCTCACGCCTCTGATAGTCCTCGGAGTCTTTGGAATTGAGTTTGTCCAAAACTGCGCGGAAAGCGTCGAGGCGCTCCATGATCAGCGGTTCAAGGGTTTGATCGAGGATCAGTCCGACCAGCCCGTCCGGCGTGTAGTAGCTACCGCTGTTTTTGCGTGCAAACAGGTTTGGCCTGACAGAAAGCGCGCCTGCATCGTCGCGAACAATCTCGAACTCCAGAAGCCGCTCGTAGATCGAGCCAAGCTGCTGAACCGACAGGTCGCGATAGTTGATGTAGCGACGCTCTCCGGATGATCGCTCATATGACAGTGCGTCGAGTGCCGGGGCCATGACGCTATCTGGAATGCGGATGGAATCGAGCAGAGGGGTGCCGTCGCCAGCAAATAGGCCGCCGTTGTATGGCGGGATTCCAACCGAAACATCACCCTTGTCGATGATCCGCGCAAGGTCGGCGACATGTGCCCAAATCTTTCCTGCCGTCGCAGAGAACACGTCGCCATCGGAAATGCGCTCGCCAACTTCCTTGCGCTGATGACGCAAGGCGTAATCGTCATATCGCTTCTCTCCCACGGGCAGGAGGTCACGGTCTTCTGCGTAGAGCAGGAACAGCAAACGGTAGAGCAAGACCAGTGATGCTTGGCGCACGTCTTCAAGCGAAGCCTTCGGCGCGGCCTCTGCGATGGCGCTTGCTAGGTTGGGGAAGACCTGATCGAAAACCAATTTGGAGAGGCTGGCGGCAACCCGCTCTTCGTAATAGGCAGCCGCCGCCAGTCCGCGTTCATGGAATGAACGATTGTCCGTCCCGGTCTTGATGAAGGCATCTCGGCAAAACAGGGCCGCAAAAACGCGCAACCAATGTTCCCGCGTTGCTTCGTCGGCGAACAAATCGTCGCCACCGTCCAACGCCAGAACCCGGCCAAGGTCAATTTCCAGAAACTCTTCAGAGACTGAACGGGCACCGGCCCAGTAGAGTCGCCATTTCTTCCCGTTGGTTAGAATGCCCCATCGCATCTGTCCGCCGGTGATGTCGTCGCAACGGCGCAGATACCTGAGCATTTGTGTGGATGGCGCGGTCGTTTCGTTGCGGCCTGAGGCACGGTCTAGCGGGCGATTCCAGCGCTTGCTTTCCACCATCGCGAGACCAAACGCATAGCGTTTGTGTTGGTCAGGGAGGGCATTCGCAGCAGCTTTTGCTCCGGCGTCGGCGAAGAGCAGCCCGTCCGGCACATCATCTCGCCCGGTTACAGTCAGATTCTGTTGTCGCAGGGAATCCGTCCAACCAAGCTTGCCAAGCACCGGCCAGATGAAGTCGTCCTCTGTCTGGCTCTCGATTGTTTTGTCGCTTTGCGGGAATGCGTCAGCGATTAGCTTAAGCTCTGCGCGCAAGCGCTCGGCATCGACCGCGACGTAGGCTGGATCGACTTTGATGGCTTCTTGTAGATAGTCGGTCGTGAACAAAGAGCCGGAAATGAAAAGCGCTGAATCTGACAAGTGGAAACCCCTTTGCGCCACATTACGGGCCTGCGTTTAAGAGGCAAGCTTCCCCGCTGGAGGTTGGCTCGCCTTCAACAGCTTATCGTCCTGCCGTGCGAATGGGCCATTTGCCAACCGGGTTGCGTTGCGATTTGGACAGCCGACGATCCCCTGAAAGAACGCAGTATGACTGCCCGTTGCCCTGCCAGATATTTGCCACCGTCCCCGGCGAACAACTGAACAGATGGGCAGTCTCTATTTTCGAATGGCCCCGCTTGCGAAATTCAAGGATCGCAAGGCGCGACCAGAAAGGCAGTTGCGTCGAACGCCGAACGCGCGCCATTTCCAGCCCATGCATCGGGCGAATGGCTGCAATCGCATCGCTAACTGCTTGGCGGATTGATGGATTGCGTTGAGCCGCGGCGCGCGCTGCACGTTGATAGGCGACCACCGACGAACGCGACCGGCCAAGCGTTGCGGCGTGGAAGGCAATGGAGAATCCTGGCAACAGCATAAAGGCGTGAAACGCCGACCTGTCCACGCCGCGTCGCGGCGGGACTATCGGCGGCCAACAGTCCGCTTGCAGTGCGGTTGCCAAATCTGTGTGGGAATTGGTCGTCAAAGTGATGCTCCGGCAGTCTGGGGACCAACAGAGAGATTTTTCACATGCCGGACAGTTGGACATTTAGGACAGATTGAGGGCAGAGTTTCCCTAGGGATCGGAAGGTTGGGAGCTTGGAGGGCAACTGTCCAACTGTCCCCAAGTAGGTCACGCCGCCAACACATCTTGAGAGGGTCGCGGATAGAAAGCAAACGGGTCACACTCGCGGCGGGGCGCGGGCAATCTCGCCAGCTCAGCTTGCTTAGCTTTGGCGACGTAGATGGACGAATTGGACGGCCAGCACAGGTGCAGCCTGCCGTGGCGCGAGAGGTATGCACTGACTACTGCCGCACCGGCCAAACTACCAGCTCCGTTGGCCGGAAGCCAGCTATCCACATCGGCAGTCGGGAAAAGCGATACTCGAATGAGGCATTCATTGTCCCGCCAAGGGCGGACACAGACGCGCGCGGGGATGTGATCTGCAAGCTCCATAGTGAAGAATGTCGCGGCTGGGGGTGCAAAGCCATGATAGTCTGGACCGACCGGGTCGATATGGCCGCTTTCGATTCCTGCGGTTACGGCTCGGGTCAGCACGGCAAAGGCAATGTGTTCGCGGGTGTTCATGCTGCAACCTCCAAATTGGTCGAGCGCAGGGCTACCCCCTTCCGGAACTTGGTGCCGTTGCGCTTTTCGGATGGGAAGCCGCGTGCGCTCAGTGTGCGACCAAACGCGGTAGAAGTGACCGGGGCGTATCCATTCTCGTTGGCGTGGCTCTTGTAGGCGGAATAGAGCGAAGAGGCTGAGGCCGACGTATTCGGCACCGTCTGACAGCGTTCGTCGATGAACTGGCCGATTGAGTCCATCTCGGCCCGATACTCGGCATTTGCACGCTGCACGGCGGCTGGCGTTGCCAAGCCGTCGCGATACCAGCCGACAGCACCGCGCACGATCCAGGCTAGAATGCCCTGCTTCTCGGCTTCCAGTTTCTCAGGCAAACGCCGGTCTTGCTCTTCCGGTGCGAACGCGCGGATAAAGGGAATAGTGCGAATGCGTCGCCAGATTGCAGGGTCATTGCCACTCACCTGCGGCAAATGGTTCGTGGCGAGGAAGAGCTTGAAGCTGGGGCGGAAGGAAATGAATTCCTTGAACAGAAAACGCGCGACGATAGGCTCGTCGCCCGTAACCTGCTTGAGCAACGCTTCGGCAAGGCGCTGGTCCGCGTTCGCCTCCGAAGCGGTAACGAGGCGCGTTCCTGCCAGCCGCGCCAAGTCGTTTGAAGCGCCTCCGTTCCGCACTGTGAGTGTGTCGGTCGGTGTGTGGATTCCGTAGGAGCCGAGGACTGAGCGGACGGCATTGAGAAATGTGCTTTTGCCATTGGCGCCGTCGCCGTGAAGCACGAAAAAGCACTGTTCGCGCGTCTCGCCAGTCGCGGCGTAGCCGATCGCTCGTTGCACATAATCGACTAGGTCCGTGTCGAGTGCCAGAACATCGGAAACGAAGCGATCAAACTGAGGGCAAACGGCGGCTGGGTCGTATTCAATATCGAGCAGGTGCGTCGCGAAGGCATCGCGCCGATGCGGCAACAGCCTGCCCGTTTGAAGATCGACCATGCCGTTTGCTACGTTAAGCAAGTGCGGCTGGCGGTCGAACGCATCGAAGGGCACCGGAACGCCGGGTTCGGTCTTCGCCAGTTCGATCATTCCAGCAATGCGTGCAGTCGACTGCGATTTGAGCGCGAAGGCCATGCGGCGTTTCAAAGTCTCCGGGTCGTTGACCAACTTTGCGTCCGTCAGCAAATCATCGGCAATCCGTTTCGCCAAGCGGTCCACCTGTCCGTCATGGTCTTTCGCCCAGTGCATTCCATCCCAGACAAACCACGCGCGTGAGGCAGGTTCAAAACGGACGTTGCCCGCCATCATGTCCACCAAGCGCCTTGCATTGCCGAGATCGGTTTCAGCATGGCCGGTTCCCGGTTCGTAGCGCATCGCGCTTTGAGCAATGCGGTCGCATTCGTTCCCGTCGAGCGGCGGGACACAACGCGCCGAATTCTCGGCGAGCACGGCGGCTACAACCGCCTCAGGCGAAAGCCCGCGAGCGCGCAGGCCGCAGGCGAGTCGGAACAGCATGTCGTTTCGTCCGCCTTCGGTGATGCTGCTTGTCGTCGGCTGAGAAATCTCCTCGACTCGCTTGGAGCCTCTCGCCAATTCAATCAACCAAACGGGAGCATCGGCGATGTCAGGGAAGGCTTCCCATTCATAAGCGCGCCCGGACTCGTGGATGCTTGGTGGAGCGACAACATAACCGTCGGCCTTCAAATCCACTCCCTTGAAGCCCGCGACGTTGGGACGGTCTGCCATACCTTGCGTATTTGCGGGCGCACGAAAGTAGAGGTGAAAGCCGCCACCGCCGGTTCGCACGCGCTTTGTGGCTGGCAGCTTGCCGTAGGTCTGTTCTAGCCGCTCAAAGCTGGCATCGCCACCATTGCGCGGATCAATGTCGGCAACGATCAATCCTGAGCGCGCGCCAGTGAGAATGCCGACATTGCGGCTGGTTCCGGGAACAAACCACGCTGCCACTTGTGCGGGATCGTTTGTCGCGTCCTTCTTGCCGTGCTGCGTCGCCGGAACCTTGCTGCGGGGCTTAAGAGGCAGCACGGCAATTCCTTGAGAGGCGTAATCACGGGCAAAGTCGTTGACAGACTTCATGGCGCAATCGCCCCGGCTGCGATGAATGCATCGAGATCGTCACGGCTATAACGGACGGCACCGCCAAGTTTGCGCCAAGCGGGGCCTCGATCACCACGCCAGCGCCAGCGTGCAAGCGTTGCGCGTGCAAGGCTGAGATAGTGGGCCGCCTCTGTTTCAGTGAGCAAAGGGGAAGAGTTCATTTCGTGCCTCCAGGATCAAATCTTGGAGAGGCATCTAAGGAGCACGATTCAGCGACACTAGGTGAATTTCGGCCTGGTTGCTCGTCAACCAGAGCAAGGAATCCATTGACAGCATCTGTTGATCCCAAGGGCCAAGTCTGCCAACCAATAACAGCGTCTCGGTCAATCCCGAGCGTGGGGCGTGGTAACCCCAAGTCACAAGGCCCGGTCGAGTTTCTCGGCCGGTCGGCTGCGTCATGTCCAAGGCTTGCCCAAAAGCGCAGCGCCTTGACTTGTGCAGGGTTACCATCGACCGGCTTCGGCCCGGTTGCCTCCTGAAACGGATGGAGGCGTGCATGGCACAAAGGTCAATCGGGCAACTGTTGAAGCAGGAATGGGATTTGATCGCCCACACGGTGGATACGATCCTGCCCAAGAGCGCCAATTTCAGGTTTCTGCTGCTCCTCGCATTGGTGATTGTAGGGCTTTCACTACTGACCCCACGGGAGCGGCAGCCCACTGGTCCAGCACCCTTCTCGCGGTCAGAACAGGAGGCCATTGCCAGCCTGATGCGCGACAACGGTTGGTCGCGCGAGAAGGCCGAGAGGGTGGTTCTCAATAATAGGCCGACTGCCGAAGAGCAGCGGCGGTTCGAATATGAACGCAAGCAGCGAGAGCAAGCGGCAGAGGCAATCCAAGTCGGGCTTTGTCAATCCCAGCCTTGGCTTGATCGTTGCCAGTAGGCTTCCTTCGAGCGGTCACGATCTTCGCTTGGACAGCCGAATAATCTCCGCGCCGATTGTATCAGCCGCTTCCCTGACGGGATTTTGGGCGAGGTGCGCGTAGCGGCTGGTCGTGGCAGCTTGGGAGTGTCCAAGCAGGCGGCCAAGCAAGGGCAAGCTCATACCCATGCCAGCGCCA
Organism: Pseudomonadota bacterium; assembly: GCA_029550345.1. Lineage (GTDB taxonomy): Bacteria > Pseudomonadota > Alphaproteobacteria > Sphingomonadales > Sphingomonadaceae > Novosphingobium. Next base: position 15,218 of record JAKPHK010000115.1, on the reverse strand, counting down.
ATACTGGCGAAAGTGTGGCGCAGATCGTGAAGGCGAACGTCTTCGAGCTCGGCTAGCTTGCGAAGCTTCGACCAAGGCTTTTGCAGGTTCACCAGTGACTTTCCCGGCAGGCTACCGGGAATGACGTATGGGTGGATGCCATCGCGCGCCCTGAGGCTGGCGAGTAGATCGCAAGCGGCTTCATTCAGGGAAACGGTCAATGCCCCGCCTTTGGTATCAGGCAGGCGAAGTAGCTTGGCGTCCAAATCGACCCATGCCCATTTCAAGCCCAACACCTCGTTTAGCCTGCGCCCGGTCAGGATAAGCAATTTGATCGCGGCGATGGCGTTCGGCTGGACCTGCGCGGCAGCAGCTTGGGAGTCGAGGGCTTCCCATAGCCGCGCAATCTCGGCGCTCGAAAGGTAACGTTGCCGCTTCTGCTCTTTGAAGCGGTCAATGTTCTTGGCCGGATTGGAGTTGTCGGGCCGCATGCCCCAACGCTCGGCCAGAGCAAACATCTTTGACGCCAGCGCCAGCATGCGGTTGGCTTCGTAAGGTGTGGCGCGGAGCCGATGGTGCAAGGACGCAATATCAGGGCGCGCAACCGCAGCCACCTTCTTTGAGCCAAGCGCAGGGAGCAAGTGACGCCGGATTATGCTGCGGTCGCCAGCCGCCGAGCGGGCTTTCTTCCGAGTGTCCGCGTGCTCGCTTAGGTAGCGTTCGCATAGATCAGCGACCGAAGGGGCGGTCCTGCCAAGCTTGCGAGTGAGCGAAGGGTCGGCACCTTTGGCAACTTCGGCAAGCCATGCGCTGGCTATGGCCCGCGCCGCTTCGGGTTTTATCGCTCCGTGTTGACCAATTGCAGGTCGGCGCTGTTGCCCTTCCTTGGTCCGATAATAGAGGAAGTAGGTCCGCTTCCCGGCTGGCGTGAGCTTGCAGCCAAAGCCAGCTAGCTCGGTGTCCCACAAAATCACGTCCCGCTCGTCTGGCTGCATCGCTTCGACGGATCGAACGGTAAGTTTGGCTTTCATCGCTGCTACTCCTAGGTAGCTGCTAGGTAGCAGAAAAGGGCGTATCCCGGCTATGCCTATCAAAGCGTGGTTGACGGAAATTGTCCAAATATAGCCTATTTTTCCTGATCTAGCGCATTTGAGCGAAAACAAGCCAAGCCTTGATCGTCAGACTTTTAATCAGTAGGTCGCTGGTTCGAACCCAGCAGGGCTCACCACGTTTTCCGCCATTCTTTGGCGGCCCTGCACACAGCGCTGAATGTGGTGTCCGTCCCATGTCCGTTAGAAGGCGCGATTGATCGGGGCTTCAGCAATGGCACACCCTTGAAACTTCCAAGTCGACTTCAATGTCAGATCGTAGCTTGTGACTGACGCATCAAGCCGCGAGACGGTGAATACCTTCTGCGCTCCGGGAGCAAACCTGACCGTGAACTTTACCTCGGACGGTCCGAAGCTGACGGCTGTAACCTCGGCGACTTCCATGTAATATTCGGTGATCGAGGCGGTGTTCGCCTTCTCATTCAATGCAATTCCAATCCGGGTGGGATTTGCCCTGCCATCGTCACACCGAATGTAGGTGGTGAAGGGCACCTCGGTGGCCTTTGCAGGAGAAGCAATGGCAAGCGCAAGCGAGGTCAAGATCGACATTCTATTCAGCATCACGTCAATTCCCCTTCGGCGGCCTTCGGCCGCACAAAATCTCATCGATCAGAGCCTACCCTTCCAAGTGGGTCGGAGAAAGCATTTTGTAGACCATCGGCTGGTGACTGAATTTTGACGATGTGGTCCATCCTCGTGGATGACGTTACGCCGAACCCTTGCCGCGAACCTTCGCCGCATTCGCGCTGAACGTGGTCTTTCCCAAGATGACTTCGCCGCGTTGGTCGGGGTTCACAGGACCTACATTAATCATCTTGAACAAGCGAAGCGCGGCCCGACCATCGACGTGATTGAGCGAATGGCTGATCGGCTCAAGGTCGATCCTTGCGATCTGCTTTCCGATCCGAAGCGTGCAACTGAAGCGCGGTAAGCAAGTCGGTCGATGCAGCTATGCGAAGGGCCTCCGCCCGGTTCAGCGGGTCTTCAGGGAGACACCACAGCCACGATTGTTCAAGCACCTCTCTTTGTAAGAACTCCGACCATTCAAGTGGCCGCATAAATCGCTTGTGGATGCGATAATGGCAGGATCGACACACCGCTGGGCAGAACAAGCTGCGTTGGTAAATCTCTTGGTGTCGATGATGCGCTTGCGCCCCGCAACCCGAGCATTCTAGCCGACGCTCAAGTAGCCCCATCATTTCTGCGATACGCATTTTCTGCCAACCAAGCACTCGCTCAGCACCTGTCGAGCCTTGATATGGTCCCGGAATGGCCCACCCCCACCTTGGCAGGGGCCAACCATCGAGGATCGCTTGGTCGACCTGTCGCTCAATCTGGATGTCGATAGGGGCCGGATCGGGGAAGCTGATCGTCATGACGGCTGAACCATCCGAACGATCATCTCGACGATGCCTGCGCTTCGTTGCAACCCGTTGCAAATCTCGTTCGCGAGCACGGCTTGATGTGCGGCATCGTTCGATGCGGACTGCCCTTCGACTGCCAAACCATACAGGTCTTCCAGTTCGCAGGTCAGTCGGACGAACAGTTCGCGCGGATCGCTCAACTTCGGTCCTCCGCCAAGAGGCGATATACGCTCGCACGGCTCAATCTCAGGCGGTCGGCGATCTCAGGGGGGCGAAGACCCTGTTCCGCCAAGGCGCGCATCTCAGGCAACCTGCGGCGGGCGGTCGGCGCGCGACCCCGGTATTTTCCTTCGGCTTTGGCCTTCGCGATCCCGGCCCGCATGCGTTCGTGAAGAAGCGCGCGCTCGAACTCGGCGACTGCCCCGAACAAGGTTACGAGCATTTTGCCGGTTGCACTCTTGGTGTCGACCTCACTTCCACCGCAGGCGAGGATGCGAAGGCCGACGCCCTTGGTTTCCAGCCTGTCGATGATTGCAAGCAGGTCGATGGTGGACCGGGCGAGCCGGTCGAGGCGGGTTACAATCAGGACATCACCTTCGCGCACCCACTCCAACGCGGCCTCTAGCTGAGGGCGCTTTGCCACCGATGAAATCTGCTCCGCGAACAGCTTCTCGCAGCCCACAGCCTTTAGTTGGGTGATCTGGTCCTCGTATCCGGCAGATTGCTGATCTGTCGACGTGCGCGCGTATCCGATTTTCATGTGATTTCCGTGCTTTGTTTGCACGAAAATCCTAGCCTAGTGTGCAGTGTGGCAAAGGGTTAAGACCTGAAAATCGGTTCTCTCATATACGACCTTCTACGCTCAATTCACTCTTGAACACCGTCACTGCGTCCATTCCGGAAGCTGATCTCGTTCTGACGTTCTGCGCTGAAATCCATCCACCAAGAGCCTAAGACCCCAGCGGGATCGCGTCCAAATAGGCAAAAACACCTTGTGTGAGGGGTGCGTGACAAGTTTCAGATCGTCTTCCGAGGGAAGGGCCCAATTGGAAAGCAGTTTAAGTCGATGAACGATCCACAAATTCAAATCGCGCTTTCAAATCATTCATGTGTGACCAAGGCAGAGCCCTATGATGCTGCAACATGCCAACAATTATACCTGCGTGCACGCCTACAGATTGGGCAAACATACGCACCTCGGCCTTTGATCGCGGATCGGACGCAATAAATGCTTTCAGTCTCTCTCGGCCTACGAGGTGCTCTTCAGCCCATTCATCTGCTTCGGTTTCTGCACCATCGTCATTTGAATTGACGTCATCAACGTAGGCCACGTCACGCCCGTGCAAGCAGATGTGCCCGAGTTCGTGAAATAGTGTGAACCAAAAATGATCGTTGGTCTTATGCCGAAGGGAAAGAGCAACAGCCGCCTTGTCCTTCGCAAACCAAAAAGCAGCACCATTGAGCTTTGTGCCCTTCAATGGTGGAACCGGAACAACGGCAACGCCTGCTGCCGCACAGAGTTTCGTAAGCCGAGGTTGAAAAATCTCCGCATTTTCGTTCGTCAGCGCCCTCATTTCCTTCACTGCATCAAGAAGGCGGTCTCCGTTGAACGGAGCGATTTCCATTTGATCAGCAGCGTGCTTGGCGAGTTGCAGCCACACCCGGACACACTCTTTTGAGCTACGAAATGTCGGTGAGGCCCTGTAGCAAACAGAAAGTCTCTCATCCCAATTTGAATACGCCCTCTCATTTGCCACTCCGAAGAACGAAAGAAGCGCATTTCGCTGCGTAAAAACATCCTCCGTCTTTGGTAGCACACCTCGCCCTATAAGCTCCTTCAGCGGAAACTTGGCGAGCCAAGTCTCTACATTGGTCTCGTCGTGTTTGGCCCTCTCGGACGCCCGCGAGACAGACAGGTCCCAGTCATCCTGCAACCGCGTCCAAATGTAGGCTTTCATCCCTGTCACACGTTCCAAATTGACAGCAGTGCTAGCTTCGACGGGGTTCTTGCCCTTGATAATGGTGTTCACGAGCTTTGCGGTAAGGTCGGCCCGACGAGCAAATTCAGCCTGTGATAAACCCAAAGCCTCGACATACTCTTCCAACACTTCGCCGGGGTGAATGGACCAATCCGGCTTGAAGTCTGAAACTTGAAGATTGTCCATGCCCAACTCCTCAGTGGTAATCTGTAATCTCAATGATGCGCAACTTGGTCACGCGGGTCAGATCAATCGAGCCGTCATCCATCAATGGCAGCGGATCGTTGGCCGGCTCGAAGACGAGACGCCACGGATGCTTGAGGTCCACCGCAAATTGCCCTTTCCGGTCTTCGGATAACATATGTCGCCTTGGCGGCGGCGTATGCGGAACATCAGCTAAACACTCCGCTTGTATCAAGAGAACGAGCCGAAGCTTGATTGGCTTCGCCCGATCCCCATAATTTTGCTGCAATTTCTTCTCGTCCCCCAGCACCTTTTGAAGCTTGCTGGAGGCAAATTCGATGTCCATGCGCGGCTCCCCGAATTACCTATCAGGTAATGATGAACGAGCGATTACGCAAGAGGTAATGAGGGTTGGGCGCGAGGGGTCGTCACTCAGCGGACACTGCCTCGTTCGGCGATTGAGCTGCTTCATGGCGGGCGGGTCGATATGGCGCACTTTTGTTGTCAATTCGGAGGTTCGCGGCCTTGTGATTGTAGCCCCACTCATCAATACAGGGCAGGTCGAGGGGAACTTGCGTGTCACAGTCGTTTTTCGATCATCCTATTCTTAACTCGCCGTATGAGCCGCCAACGCGGTATCATGCACTCGATGATGACGGGCAGCCGCTCGAACAGCCTCCAATCTTGGGGCGGCGGCCTTGCGATTTCATCACGCCTGTTCCCAAGCCCAAACGCCGGTCGAACAAGGCCGCACAGGCTTCGATGGTTTTCGATGATGAAGGAGGGCTGTCCGACGCCGAGCAGGAATACAACCCAAAGCCTATTATCAACGAAATCCGGGCACATGTGGCAACTTGGCGCGCGTTGCCCAGCGACCGCGACTGGGGCGTCACACCGGCAACTGCTCGATTGCTGCATCATTGGCGACGGACTGTAGTCGAGGGCCTCCGTCCCTTCTTCTGTCAGGTCGAGGCCGTTGAGACCGTAATCTGGCTGACTGAAGTTGCGCGCACGCAAAAGCGCTACTCTCACCTATGGAAGCACATCGAGGGAGCGAACCAGCAATCCAGCCCGGACCTGCTTAGGATTGCCATGAAAATGGCGACGGGTGCTGGGAAGACCACCGTCATGGCAATGCTGATCGCTTGGCAGACGGTCAATGCTGTGCGCTCCCCGACCAGCAGCCATTTCAGCCGAGGTTTCTTGATCGTCGCCCCCGGCATCACCATCAAGGACCGGCTGCGTGTCCTGCTGCCTGACGATCCTGACAATTACTATCGCCATCGTGACATGGTGCCGTCTGACATGTTGCCTGAGATCGCCAAGGCCAAGGTGGTCATCACGAATTACCACTCATTCAAACGCCGCGAGACTATGGACGTCTCCAAAGTCGGCAAGGCGCTGCTTCAAGGCCGGGGCGATGCTCCAACGACCATCGAGAGCGAAGGGCAAATGCTCCAGCGCGCCTGCGGTGAGTTGATGTCGATGAAAAATGTCGTCGTCATCAACGACGAAGCACACCACTGCTATGAGGAGCGCCCACAAGGTAGCGTCGAGGAACTGGACGACGCGGATACCAAGGCTGAGGCGAAGGAGAATAAGGAGGCCGCGCGCCTTTGGATCAACGGCATCAAGGCTCTGAAGAAGAAGGTCGGCGTTCGCGCGGTCTATGATCTGTCGGCAACTCCATTCTTCCTCGCCGGATCGGGCTATGTCGAAGGCACGCTGTTCCCGTGGGTGGTTAGCGATTTCTCACTGATGGACGCGATTGAATGCGGCATCGTCAAACTGCCGCGCGTCCCGGTGGCCGACAATCTGCCGATTGCCGACATGCCAATCTACCGCAAGCTGTGGGATCACATTGGCAAGGTCATGCCCAAGAAGGGTGCGAAGAAGGCCGAAGAACTTGATCCGCTCAAGTTGCCAACCCAACTGCTGACCGCGCTCGACGCGCTCTACAACCACTATGTGCAGGTGCACGAGGAGTGGCGGCGTGCGGGCATTCCGGTGCCGCCCGTGTTCATCGTCGTGTGTAACAACACGTCCACGTCGAAACTGATCTACGAATACATCTCAGGCTGGGATCGCCCGAACCCTGACGGTGAACTCGTGAACGTCCATCGCGGCCACCTCGAACTGTTCCGCAACTACGATGAGCACGGCAACCGGATCGCTCGCGCGCCAACATTGCTGATCGACAGCGCCCAGCTTGAAAGCGGCGAGGCACTAGATGCCGACTTCCGCAAGATGGCCGCTGCTGAAATTGAGCAGTTCCGACGCGAACGGCAGGACCGGACCGGGCGCGTCGAGGCAGCGGACGACATCGACGATGCCGAACTGCTGCGCGAGGTGATGAACACAGTTGGGCGCGTTGGCCGCTTGGGTGAAAGCATCCGCTGCGTCGTCTCGGTCTCGATGCTCACCGAAGGCTGGGACGCGAACACCGTCACACACATCCTTGGTGTCCGCGCTTTCGGAACGCAGTTGCTGTGCGAGCAAGTCGTCGGGCGCGGCCTGCGCCGCCAGTCATACGAGTTGAACGAGCAGGGCCTGTTCGATGTCGAATATGCCGATGTGCTCGGCATCCCGTTCGATTTCACGGCCAAGCCAGTCATCGTCAAGCCGGTCATTGCGGCCCCTGACGTGCAGCAGGCCGCAATCGAACGGGCGATTTCCGATTTGGGATATGCCGATTTGCCGCCACGCTTTGTTGTCGGTGAGTGGCGGAACGTCGTAGATGCTTGGAACCTTCCTGACCTTGAAAGCTATGCCTCGGTGCCAAGGATTGGGCGGCGTAACCGACTTGGGTCAAAGCAGCGCGAGAACATGTGGCCGGTCTTCGAGGCGGCAAGGGCAGCCCTTGCCAGCAGGGGCCTCCTAACACTTTCCCAGCTTTTCGCTGCCGTGGAGCGCGCGTTCGCTTCGGCGGAGCGTCCTCCCTTTTCGCACGTCATTGTCGATGAGGCGCAAGATTTGGGCGTCGCCGAACTGCGGATGATGGCAGCGCTGGCAAGCGGGCCGAATGCGCTATTCTTCGCGGGTGACCTTGGTCAGCGGATTTTCCAGCTACCGTTTTCGTGGCTCAATCTGGGGATCGATGTCAGGGGGCGGTCGTCGAGCCTGCGGATCAACTACCGCACGTCCCGCCAGATCAGGGAGGCCGCCGATCTGTTGCTTCCGCAGAAGGTGCGGGACGTGGACGGTATCGAAGATGACCGCACAGGCGCACAATCTATATTCGAGGGACCTGCCCCCACCGTTGCCGAGTGCACAGACGAGACTGACGAAATCGAGCAGGTCTCGAACCTGCTGAGGGCAGCCATTGAAGAAGGGATCAGCGCCGGGGAGATCGGTATCTTTGTTCGATCAAGCGAATACCTCTCGCGCAGCCGTGCGGCAGTGACTGCGGCTGGGCTTGACGGACGTCAGTTGACTGAGCGTGCGGACGAGTTCGGAGATTGTGTTTCCATCGGCACCATGCACTTCGCCAAAGGGCTGGAGTTCAAGATGGTGGTGGTCATGGCCTGCGATGATGAAGCGCTCCCATTGCAAGCCCGCGTCGATGAAGCAACCGACGAAGATGAGTTGAAGGAGGTTTTCGAGACCGAACGGCATCTCTTCTATGTTGCCTGCACTCGCGCCCGAGATCGGCTCCATATCAGTGGCGTTCGGCCCGTATCGGACTTCGTTGCCGACATGCGATCTCAATCTTGAGCCGAGGCTTCCTTGCCCGCTGACTAGAACGCTTCCTCGACTATTGCGACGAAGCGCTCGACGGTATCGTCCGTCAATGCGCCAAAGCCATTGAGCAATATGGTCAAGGCTTCGTCGCTAGTCAGATCGGGGTCGTCGCAGAGCGAAACTAGGCGGCGAAGTGCCTTGATCACATTCTTCCCGGAATGCCTGACGATCAATTTTCCTTCGATCCACTCGAAAGTGTATCCAAGCAGATCAAAGCCTTCACGGGCATTCCCTGAGAACTCAATTTTTTGAACGAGCGGGCCTGCTGGGTGATGACTTAGGTAGTCACCCAAGATGTCCGAAACCAGACTGCACTCCGCGTTCGACCGACAAATCACAGCGATGTTGTCGGAATAGACGAACGGCGTTAAACCTTCCGGCATTCGACTTGGTAGGTCGTTGAAGAATGCTTGAAGGAGTGAGTTGGACGCTGGCGACCCTTGCATGAGACCGCGCAAGCCCGCGTGTTCAAGTGCTGTGATGACAGGGTATCCCAATGGAGGTCCATTTTGATCCTGCCGAAGATCGCGCTGTTTGTGCACGCGATCCTTCTTCCGGAAACGCATTTGCCGAACGTCCAGTGCAGCTTCGACAAAGGCGTCCGGGAGAAGCCCTAGTTTGTAGATCGCGTCGGGATTGATGCTCGGAAAGCAGTCTTCAATATCGGCCAGCACCAAGTAGGCATTGGGCGTTGCTTCCAGTTCCCTACGTAAATCGATGATTAGATGATCCCGGCCTCGGCGGCGTTGCCCGTATACGCTGGGGTCCGCTTGGATTTGGGCTTCAATTAGGTCCCTTGCCATGCGGTGAGCAGCCCGCATTGTCATCGGCAAGCTGCAAACCGTGCGGGGGATACGCCTATCCGGTCGTCTGTCCAAAGCCGAAACCAGCCGTTCAACTTCCGAAACCTCGAGATAGCGTTCCCGGCCTTGCTCGGGGTTACGTGCGACACCAGCGGCGGGATTTTGCTGGATGAGCCGCCAGCGAATTGCTGTTGCGAAGACGTGCTGGACACTCGAAAGCGCCCGGTTGGCCTGCGTTGGTGTTCGCCGACTGATCCGGTTGTGGAGTTGGTCAATGTCACTCGGCTCGACATCACACAGTCGCTTGCGGCCGAGGCTAGGAAGGATCAAGCGATCCCACATCGACCGTTCATTATCCTGCGTTTGCGGGGCCTTTCGAGGAAGTATGTCCTGAGCGTAGCGATCCCATAGTTGCTTGATGGTTGGCTCGGCTTGCACTCGCCTGCGCTCGATCAGCGGGTCGTGGCCGGTCTCCGACAGGCGCTTAAGCCGCTTAGCTTCTTCGCGAGCAGCGGCAACTGACCACGCCGGATGAGGGCCGATAGTGAAGCGCCTCTCAACCCCTTTGCATACATAATTGAGGATGAATGCTGTGCACCCGGTTGCTGTCTTGCGAACCCCAAACCCGACGATCAGATCATCGCGCACTATGACTTGTTTCCCCTTCGCCGGGGCCGCCAGTTCGCGAACCAGCTTGTCGGTTATGCGCTGTGCCATGTCCGTCTCGTGTCCGTCCCCTTCGCACCATCAGTGGCGCGTAGTGGCTTCCAGTGACCGTCTGAGGCACCTAGGCACAGGACATTAAAGCGAGGATTTCTGTCGCGTTGACGGATTTGCGCGCTTTCGTCTCGATTGACGAAGGCGTTGTTAGATACACTTTTAATCAGTAGGTCGCTGGTTCGAACCCAGCAGGGCTCACCATCCTTTTACCGTAACTTTCCCGCTTGCTGCCGCGAAACTTGACGCATTGCTTCAAGTTTCGCCTTGGCGGCGCGGCTATGGTAAGGGCAGGGTCACGGAGAACGGGCATGGATTGGCAGGATGTTGTGCAGCTGGCTTCGGGGCAGGATAATCCGCCGCCGCGCCGGGTGGAAAAAACCGAAGAGGAATGGTGCGCGCTGCTTTCGCCCGAGCGCTATCAGGTGACCCGGCTGGCCGGGACCGAGCGGCCCTTTTCCAGCCAGATGTGCAGCCTGTTCCAGCCCGGCCGTTATGCCTGCGCCTGTTGCGGGACCGAGCTGTTCGACAGCACTAGTAAGTTCGAAAGCGGTACCGGCTGGCCCAGTTTCGGCGCCCCGGTGGCCGATGGAGTGATCGGCTATCACGGTGATCACAGCCACGGGATGGTGCGGGTCGAGGTGACCTGCAATGTCTGCGATGCGCATCTCGGCCACGTGTTCCCCGATGGCCCGCCACCGACCGGTTTGCGCTATTGCATCAATGCCTTGTCGCTGGAGAAGCTGTCCGGCTGATGCTGCACTTCGATCATTCCCTGGCACGCGATCTGGATGGGTTCTTCGTTCCCTGGCAGGCCGCGCGCCCGCCCGCGCCGCGGATGATCGCCTGGAACGCGCCACTGGCGGAGGCGCTTGGGCTGGGTGAAGCTGATCCCGAACAACTGGCGCGCTGGTTTTCCGGGGCGGAGGATCTGCCCGGATCGCAGCCGCTGGCGCTGGCCTATGCCGGGCACCAGTTCGGCCATTTCAATCCGCAGCTGGGGGATGGCCGGGCACTGCTGCTGGGCGAAGTGCTGATGCCGGGCGGGGCGCGGCTGGACCTGCAGTTCAAGGGATCGGGACCGACGCCGTTTTCGCGCCAGGCCGATGGCAAATGCGCGCTGGGGCCGGCCTTGCGTGAATACCTGATTTCTGAAGCAATGGCCGCGCTTGGCGTGCCGACAACCCGCAGTCTGGCGGTGGTGGCGACCGGCGAGGGGCTGTGGCGCGAACAGCCGCATCCCGGTGCGGTGCTGACCCGGATTGCCGCCAGCCACTTGCGGGTCGGGACCTTCGAATGGGCCGCCGCGCACAAGGGGCGCGAGGCGGTGGAGCAGCTCACCGACTACGCACTCAAACGTCACTTCTCTGACCGACAAGAGGCACACAACCGTCCGCTCGCCTTGCTCGACGCGGTCTGCGAGGCACAGGCGGCGCTGGTGGCGCAGTGGATGAACCTGGGTTTCGTCCACGGGGTGATGAATACCGACAACGTGACCATCTCGGGCGAGACGATCGACTATGGGCCCTGCGCCTTCCTCGATGCCTATGCCGACGACAAGGTGTTCAGTTCAATCGATCGCGGTGGGCGTTATGCCTTCGGCCAGCAGCCGCTGGTGTGCCGCTGGAATCTCTACCGCCTCGCCTCGGCCCTGATCGAGGCGATCGTGGCGGTGGATGAGGCTGACAACGAAGTGGCCCGGCAGATGCTTGAGGCCTTTCCCGAACGGTTCGAGGCGCACTGGCTGATGGGGCTGCGGGCCAAGCTGGGTTTGCGCAGCAGTGAACCGGAGGACATGAGCCTGGGGCGCGGGCTGTTCACTGCGCTGGATGGCCAGCAGGCCGATTTCACCCGCCTGTTCCGCGCGCTGTCGGCCTCGCTGGGCGGGGACTATGGCGTGGTCGCGGCTGAGCTGACCGAGCGGGAGGCGCTGTGGCCATGGTGGAACGCCTGGCGCAACCGGGTGGAGCGCGACGGTGGTGATCCTGCATCGCGCGCAGCCGCGATGGATGCGGTCAATCCGCTCTACATCCCGCGCAACCACCTGACCGACGCCGCGCTGAGCGCTGCCGAGCAGGGCGATATGGCGCCGTTCGAACGCCTGCTCGATCTGGCCAGCCATCCCTTCACCCCGCGCGAGGGGATGGAGGCCTATGAGCGCGGCGCGCCGGACGGCAGTCCGGCCCACGTCACCTATTGCGGAACCTGAATCCGTTGCAGCGCGGCGGCAAATTGCGCGTCGAGGCCGGGATTGTCGGAAATGAATTCGCTCCTGGCCCCTTGCACCGGCGGCGGGAACAGCACCGGGTTTGATCGGTAGGCGGGATCGAGCAGCTCGCGCGCGGCCTGATTGGGGCTGGGGAACCACAGCGTCCCGGCAATCCCCGCGCCGCCCTGCGCGCTCAGCGCGAAATCGATAAAGGCATGGGCGTTGGCCGGGCGGGCCGCGTCCTTGGGCACCGCCAGGCAATCGCATTGCAACAGCGCGCCTTCCGCCGGAATGGCAAAGGCGATGTCGGGATCTTCCAGCGCGACCTGAGCAATGTCGGCGTTCCATCCGGCGATCAGATCGACCTCGCGCCGCAGCAACAGATCCTGCCCGCCATCGCGGTGCAATGCCTTGATCCGGGGCATGGCCTGCTTGAGCAGTGCCTCGGCCTGGGTCAGCCGCTCAGGGTTGAACAGGTTGGCGGAAAAGCCCGCGGCCTTGGCGGCGATGCGGAACAGCAGCGCCGGATCGGCGGGCAGGGCGATCCGCCCGGCATTGCCCGGCCCGGCCAGCAAGGCCTTCCATGCGGCGGGCAGCGTAGCCGCCTTTGACCGGCGATAGCCGATTCCCAGCGCCATCCAGGTATAGGGCACCGAATGCAGGTTGCCCGGATCATAGGGCATGTTGGTGAAGGCAGGCTCAAGGTTGCCGAGCTGGCTCAACCGGGTCCGGCTGAGCGGGCTGAGCAGCTCTTCGCGCACCAGCCGTTCCACCCACGGACTGCTGGGTACCACCAGATCGAACCCGTGATTGCCCGCCTTCAGCCGGGCATAAAGGTCTTCCATTCCGGTGATCGTGGTAATGGTCACTTCGATCCCGGTCGCGCGGCGGAAATCGTCGAGCGTGGTTTCGCCCAGATAGTCCGGCCAGATCGCCAGCGACAGGCGGTTGTCCTCGGCCCCGCAGCCAGCCAGGAACGGTGCCCCCAGCCCGGCAGCGGCGGCGCCCTTGATCAGGGTGCGGCGGGACATCGGCCAGGATCGGATTTGCGCCATGCCTGCTTCCTAATCGCGCGGCGGGTGCACGGGAAGCGGGCGATTGCTCTTGTCCCAAGCCTTTGGCATAGCCGGGGAATGGACGATCGGGATGATGATGACCCCGCACTGGGCCTGTCGCGCCGCAGCAAGGGCTGGGTCGCGGCGGGAACCGCGCTGGTGGTTATCGCTTTGGGTGCTTTGATCCTGAAGGCCTTTGCCCCCAATTTCACCGCCAAGGCGGTTGAAACCGTGCTTTCGGCCTTCACCGTCACCATCACCACCCCCGAACCCACGCCCACCCCGCCGCCGCCCGCGCAGCAGCCCAAGGCTGCCGGGGATGAAGGGGCAGCGGGCAAGAAGGCGATCCCGCGTGAGGTTACCGCGCCCAAGACCAAGCTGCCGATGGCGAAGACCCCGGCCCCCTCCGCCAGCTCGACCGGCAAAGCCGATACCTCCGGCGCGACCGCGCAGGGCAATGGCACCGGAGCCGGAGCCAACGGCAGCGGCACGGGCGCGGGCGGATCGGGCAACGGCACCGGCGGCGGTGCGGTGACCAAGGCGGTGCACATTTCCGGCCAGATCAACAAGGCCAGCGACTTTCCGATCCCGCCCGGCGGGCGCGAAGCGCGGGTCGGCAAATCGGTGATCCTGGCACTGACGATCAGCCCTGATGGCCGCGCGGTGGGCTGCCGGGTCTATAAACCCAGCGGCTTTCCCGAAACCGACGCGGTCGCCTGCGTCCTGGCGCAGCAGCGGCTGCGCTTCAAACCGGCCACCAATGCGGCGGGCGAGCCGGTGAAATCGACGTTTTACTGGCAGCAGAAGTTCTTTTTCTAGCGCCCCGGCGGCCCTGCGCCTCGCGAAACATCTCGCACCGCCGCCGACGCTCCATGCGCGACACGGGGCATGGTGACCTTCATGCGGTTTCGTTCCTCCGCAACACGACTGCCTGTGCCCAAGCCTTGATCCCTGACAGGGTCACGCAGAGATGCCGCTTTGCGCCGCAGGCTCTTGCACCCTCGCAGCGATGCGGCTTGCCGCAACGGTGGCACGGAAGCGCGGCTCCGCCGCCAGCGCAACACCTCTGCGCCTCTCCTGTTTCTCTGCGCTCTCTGCGTGAACCCCATGGCGAATCGCTGGCCGCGAGAGCAGGGGCAGCGCGCAAGTACGTCCGCTCCACCCAACAGCACGGACACAGGCCTATTAACCTACCCTCTCTCGTCGCCCCGTGCTTGACACGGGGCTTGGCTACCTTTCGCCGGTGAATTTCTGCGCGCCTTCCGCAGGATACCACAGCGCCCAAAGGTCCACCCAATCAGGGTTTTCGGCCTCGATCAGCGCGAATTTCCATTCGCGGCGCCATTTCTTGACCAGCTTTTCGCGGGCGATGGCTGGTTCAATTTCATCATGCCGTTCTGCATAGACCAGTCGCGTCTTGTCGAAATCGGCGACGTGGCTCGATCCCTTACCTTCACGATGCTGCCCGACCCGGCGAGCGAGGTCGGCGGTAACGCCGACATACATCCCGCCGCGATAGCGGTTCGCCATGATGTATACCCAGCCGCCCTTCTCCATTCGGCGTTCATGCCAAACGACAGGCCGCAAGAAAAGCCAAGCCCCGTGTCAAGCACGGGGTGACGGGTTGGTTTGTGGGGCAGAATGCGGGTTTGCCCCTAACATCCCGGTCATTCTGCCGCCTGGCTGGTCCGGCCGAAAGCCGTCCACCATTCAGGCTGCGATTTCCCAAGCACCCTACGGCTGCTGCGTCACCCGGATCATCGAGGTATCGTAACCCAGTGCCCCGGCGCGGGTGATCAGTCTATCGACCTGCGCCTTGCCCGGCGCGGCTTCGCGGCTGAGGATCCACAGATAGCGGCCGGAAGGCTCACCCACGATCGCCCAGGAATAGTCCTCGGCCCGATCCAGCACCCAGTAATCGCCATAGAACGGGCCAAAGAAGCTGACCTTCAGCTTGGCCCCGGTCGCGGTATCGACCACCTTGGCGCGGCCATTGGCGTCCTTGTAGCTGCCATCGCCCTTGCGGCAGCGGTTGAGCACCGAAATCTTGCCGTCATCGCGCAGGGCATAGTCGGCGGT
>JAKPHK010000101.1 GCA_029550345.1 Pseudomonadota bacterium | reverse complement strand
TCAGGGTGGACCAGAATGGGTGGAAGCCGCTCTAGCGGGCCGCGTCGGCCGACGGCGCGATCAGCGTCTGATCCGGCAGCACGGTCGAAGCCTGGGCCTGCGGGATCACACTCTCACGCGGACCCGCCGACATGACGCCGGCAAGGGCAATTCCCCCCACGACAAAGCCGATGGCGAAGGACTTGTAGAGATCGGCGGAGAACAGGGTCATGGGGAATCGCTTGATAAGGGGTTTTTGCTTGGCCGCCCTCGTGCAGACTGTTGCGTTACCGTCCAGTGAACGGCGCGTTCAACTGCCCGTCATAGCGACGAACCGGGTGCGGTGAGCGGTAAAGCGTTGCGGTTAATGGCGGAAGTGGCGCATCCCGGTGAAGACCATCGCCAGACCGGCATCGTCCGCCGCCTTGATCACCTCTTCATCGCGGATCGAACCGCCCGGCTGGATCACCGCGGTCGCTCCGGCCTCGGCCGCTGCCAGCAGGCCATCGGCGAAGGGGAAGAAGGCGTCGGAAGCCACTGCCGATCCAACCGCACGGCTTTGCGCCCAGCCGAACTTCTCCGCCGCTTCGGCAGCCTTCATCGCGGCGATCCGGCTGCTGTCGCGGCGGTTCATCTGACCGGCCCCGATCCCGGCGGTAATCCCGTCACGCGCATAGACGATCGCGTTCGATTTAACGTGGCGCGCCACGGTCCAGGCGAACAGGCAGTCTTTCAGCTCCTGCTCGCTCGGCGCACGCTTGGTCACGATCTTGAGGTCAGCCTCGGTGATCGCACCGTTATCGCGGGTCTGGACCAGCAGACCGCCGGTGATCGGCTTGATCGCCAGCCCGCCGCGGCGCGGATCGGGCAGATCGCCGGTCAACAGCAGTCGCAGGTTCTTCTTCCTGGCGAAAGCGGCGATCGCGGCTTCATCGGCATCGGGGGCAACCACCACTTCGGTGAAGATCTGGCAGATCGCCTCGGCAGTCGGACCGTCGAGCGGGACATTGACCGCAACAATCCCGCCAAAGGCCGAAACATCGTCGCATTGCAGCGCGCCCTGCCAGGCCTCAAGCAGACTTGAGCTTTGCGCAACGCCGCAGGGATTGGCGTGTTTGACGATTACCACCGCCGGTTGCTGCCCGCGGAATTCGGCACAGAGTTCCAGCGCGGCATCGGCATCGTTGTAATTGTTGTAGGACAGTTCCTTGCCCTGGATCTGCCGGGCCTGGGCGATCCCCTGGCCGTGCGGCCCCTTGGGGATATAGAGCGCGGCGCGCTGGTGCGGGTTCTCACCATAGCGCAGCTCTTCCTTGCGGGTGGCGGTAACCGCCAGCATTTCCGGAAACAGCTGTTGCTGATCGGCAAAGGCGAACCACTGGCTGATCATCGCATCATAGGCGGCAGTCGCGGCATAGGCCCGCGCGGCCATCAGCTTGCGGAAATCATAGCGGGTCGCGCCGCCGGTTTCCTCCAGCTCAGCCAGCAGGCCAGGATAGTCGGCCGGATCGGTGAGGATCGTGACATAGGCGTGGTTCTTGGCCGCCGAGCGGACCATGCTGGGGCCGCCGATGTCGATATTCTCGATCACCTCGTCACGGTCCGCGCCCTTGGCCACGGTTGCCTCGAACGGATAGAGGTTGACCACCACCAGATCGATCGCGCCGATCGCGTGGCTTTCCATCGCTGCGGCGTGCTCGGGATTGTCACGCACCGCCAGCAGTCCGCCGTGGACCTTGGGGTGGAGCGTCTTGACCCGCCCGTCCATCATTTCGGGAAAACCGGTCAGCTCCGAAATGTCCATCACCGTCAGACCCGCATCGCGCAGCGCCTTGGCCGTCCCGCCGGTCGAAACAAGTTCGACCCCGCGCGCGGCCAGCGCCTGGCCCAGTTCAACCAGCCCGGCCTTGTCGGACACCGAAAGCAGCGCCCGGCGGATCGTTACGTCAGTCATGTGAATGCTACCCCATCTTCTTGAGCAGCCAGGCAAAGTTGCCGCCGCCGCGCGATACCAGCCCTGAGATCACCAGTTGCTGGATCGGCTGCGGGCGGCCCTGCCCCTCGGCCCAGATGCTTTCCTCGATCGCGAGCTGGCCTTCGCCGCCAACCCGGAATTGCCAATAGGACCCGTCCGGCAGCGCCAGCCCCGCGCCCTGCCCGTCCTCGCTCAGCCTGACCTCGACACCGGGGCCGAGGTGGAAGCGGATTGCGAAACCGACCTTGCCATTCTTGCCCTTGCGCCCGGCCGGGACCAGCAGGTCTTCGCCGCGCAGCTCGGTGCCGTCATCGCGCAGGATCAGGATCCGGCGGTGGGTCAGGCCATAGCGCCCGGCATAGCCGTTGTGGCTGGCCTCAAGCCGGGTTGCGCCGCTGCCCTTGTCTCCGCTCAGGGTCCGGCGATCGACTTCAACCTCGGACACGCCGTTGCCGATCTTGCCGTTGATCAGGATCGCGGTCGAATTGGTATCATCCAGCACCAGCGTCGAATGGGCCGCGGTGGCGCGCAGATCGCGCTCAAGCCGGACCGGCATCAATCCGCCGGCGCAGCCCGCCCCGCCGCAATTGACCACCAATCGCTGCCCGGCATGGCTGAATTCGAACGCCAGGGTCGATGCGCAGCCCGAACGGGTGTGCTTGGCCAGCGGCGGCGGCGCGGCATCGAACTGCAGCACGCCTTTCTGCGCCACAACCCGCTGATAACCCCATTGCCGGACATCGCGCAGCGGCCGGGTGCGGACGCCCGAAGCCTCGATCAGCAGGCCAAGATCACCGGCATCGACCGCCCAGCCGCCCTGCCACGAACCAAGCGAACCGTCGCCGTGGGTCAGCGCCAGCAGCGGCGGGACCAGCAGGCCCAGCATGGTTTCCAGCGCCTGCGGCGGATCGCGGCGCACCGCCTGGTAACAGGCCCTGAGCCGGACCAGCAGCGAAATCGCCTCGATCTGCTGGAGCGGCCCGCGCGAGAGGACCCCGCCATCATCGCCGACCAGCTCGCCCAGCGCGCGGATCAGCCCGGCTTCGCCGAACAGCCGCCGGGGCTTGCCTTCGGGCAGCAGCAGTCCGGCCGCGACGATCCCGCACCAGCCGGAAACCTGCTCGAGCAGATCCTCTCCCCGGCCGACGTTCTTGTCGAGCCAGCGGGCCGTATCGCCCAGCGTGGTCAGGATCCTGGCGCGCAGCACCTTGTCCGGACCAGACAGGATCAGCGGCGCGTGGACCAGCCAGTTCAGCTCACGCTGACCGGCATTGCCGACCGTCCAGCCAGGCCCCTTGCCGGGGCGCGCGGGCGGCTTGGGATTGGCATTGAGCCAGGCTCCGATGATCCGTTCGGCCACCGGCGCGACCGTTTCACGCGGGGCCGATGCCTCAAGATCAGTCAGCCAGGCGAAAGAGTGGACCACCCGCTCAAGCGGCGGGGAAAGCCGCGCCGCCCCGGCAAAATCGATCTGGGCGATCGGCGATTTGGCGCCGTGGACCAGAAAATGCCCGGCCCTCAGCGCCGTTCCCGCCATCTTGCTGCCAGGCAAGGGATTGGTGACAGTCGCCAGCAGGCGCGGCTTGGCCGGTTTGCGGAACGGTGATGCCAGGGCCGATCCCGGGATGCCGAGCCGGTAGGCCAGTCGCAGCAGGCGCTCACCCGCACCGACCGAAGGCGGCGCAAAATCGGCCAGGGCCAGTGCGCGGCCCGGCTCAACCACTTCGCCCGGCGAAGCCTGAACAGACTGCGCGTCGTTCACCAGCCCGCCCTCATCCGAAGCGCCGAGCGGAATTGCCGGTCCATCCCCCGATACCGCGCCGCCATGGGCCGGACGTGTGGAGAGGACCGCGTCGCTCATGGTTCATCCCACCCCCTTCAGCGCGGCGATGTTGGCAGCATAGCAATCCGGGCCGCCCTTGAACGTGGCAGACCCGGCGACCAGCACATCGGCCCCGGCATCGACGCATTGCCGCGCCGTCACCGCATCGACCCCGCCGTCCACTTCAAGCCGGATATCGCGCCCGGTCTTGTCGATCGCCTTGCGGATCGCCTCGATCTTGCGCAGCTGGCTGGCAATGAAGCTCTGCCCGCCGAACCCGGGGTTGACGCTCATCACCAGGATCAGGTCGATCTCCTCATAGAGATAGTCGAGCATCTTGGCCGGGGTGGCCGGATTGAGCGAAACCCCGGCCTGCTTGCCCAGCGCCTTGATCGCCTGGACCGTGCGGTGGGCGTGCGGCCCGGCTTCGGGATGAAAGGTGATGATGTCCGCCCCGGCATCGGCGAAAGCCTGCAGATAGGGATCGACCGGCGCGATCATCAGATGGACGTCGAACGGCTTGGTAGTGTGGGGGCGCAGCGCCTTTACCACCATCGGACCGATCGTAAGATTGGGGACGAAATGCCCGTCCATCACGTCGATATGGATCCAGTCCGCCCCGGCGGCGTCGATCGCGCGCACTTCCTCGCCCAGCCGGGCGAAATCGGCGGAAAGGATCGACGGGGAAATCAGCGGCGCGGACATGGCTGTTGCAGGGCTCCGTTTATCGGCGCTTACCCACCACATCTGGGGCGAACAAGCGGGGTTTACGGGCTTTTCCACACCGTATCTCGGGCGTCTGGCCCGCAGGAAGGGCAACCGGACGCAATTGACCCGTGGCGGACGGGCAGGCATGGCGGTGATGATGGAACCCGCCACGCCCCCGCATCCCGGCCCCGGCCTGCTCGCCCACGAGGCGCAGGTCAGGTACGGCACGGTCCCGCGCGAGCTGGGCGGGCAGGCAATGCCGCCCGGATCGATCGGCCTGCACGCGGACAGTTTCCTGCTGCAGACCAACACCGGGTACGGCTTTTTCTACCGAAAGGGCGAAGGGGTTGTGATCGAGCGCGATTCCGGCGCCGACCCGGCGGAGGAAGTGCTGTGGCTCAACGGCAGTACCTATGCCGCGATCGCCGCGATCAACGGGTTCCTGCCGTTTCACGCTTCCGCCGTGGTCTGGAATGGCCGCGCCTATGCCTTTTCGGGGCCGAGCGGGGCCGGCAAATCGACACTTTCGGCCGCGCTGGGCCGTCACGGCCTGCCGCTGCTGTGCGATGATACCCTGGTGCTGGACATTGCCGATCCGGCCCGGGTCCAGTGCCTACCGGGGCACAAGCGGCTCAAGCTCACCCCGCAGGCAATTGCCCTGACCGGTTCAACAGCGCAGGAGCGGGTCGCCGCGATCATCGACAAGCACTATGCCGAACCGCCCGGCGGCATCATCCGGCAGGTCCTTCCCCTGGCCCGGCTCTGCTTTCTGGAGGACGGCCCCGAAATCGCCTTCACGCCGATCGGCGGCGGGGAGCGGATCGCGCGGCTGAATGACGATCATTACACCGCAGAGCTGTTTGCCCAGGCCCGGGACGAAGATTTCGCCGCGCGATTTGCGCGGATCGCCGCAATCGCCGGACACGTCCCGATGACCCGGCTGGTGCGCCCGCGCGATCCGGCGCGGTTCGATGAAGTGACCGCCAGAGTCGCGGCATGGATCAAGGAGAACTGATGCGATGACCGGCCCGCTCAATCGGTGCAGCGCCGCTTTCGGCGAAACCGAAATCGACGGTGAAGTGGTTCTGCTGAGCCTGGCCGACGGTACCTTCTTCTCGCTGACCGGCACTGCGGCCGAGATCTGGAGCCTGATCGATGGCACCCACACCCGCGATGCGCTGATCAGTGCGCTGGCGCTGCGCCATGATGCGGTAGAGGCGGAAATCGCGCCGGATGTGGACGCATTCCTGGCCCAGCTGATCAAGGCCGGGTTTGTCACTGCGGGCTGAAACCTGGCGGCTGCGGCTTCGCACGGCCGAGGCGCTGGCCGATCTGGCCATGGCGCGCGCAGCAATCGCCCTGGCGCCATTTCGCCGCTGGGACGGCTGGCTTGGACTGGCAGGTCCGGGGCCGGAACCGGATGCTGTACGCGAAGCCCATCGCCTGGCCCGCCATGTCGATCGGGCAGCACAGCGGTTGCCGTTTGAAATCAAATGCCTGCCGCGCGCCATGGCGCTAAGCCGGATGTTGCGGCGCAGGGGAGTGCCGCACAGACTGGTCCTGGCCGTCCGCCCGGCGGATCTGCGTGGCGGCAATGATGATCTCCACGCCTGGATAGAGGTTGAAAAGACGATTGTTATCGGCGACTTGCCCGGTCCGTGGACAGCCGTGTTCAGCTTTCCGCAAGCTCAAAAGTGATCATTGCCATTCGGCCTCGAATCATGGATAATCGAAAGAAACCAATGGGAGGGGTCATGTGATCCCCTATTCGGAGCAACGCATAGTGACCAAGAACTCGTCCAAGACCAACACCTGGGCCAAGCCCGAGCTCGTCAAGCTGGGCGAACTCAAGGATGTGGCCGGAAATAAGGCCATCAACAATGACGGCCCGAATAACGGCAAGAACGCCGCCCCCTCCTGACCAGCGATCATTTCCGGCAAATTTCCGGCACTGATCGGCCTTAACCTGTAATGTTGGCTTTCTTTGCCGGGCGCGGAGGCGCGGACGGAAGCCTTGGTCCGCGACTGGCGGCAAGCCTTGGACTGATCGTCGGGCTACCCGCCCGGGTCGCACACCACGAAGGCGCACTTTTCGCCAGCCTGCCTCCGGTCGAGCATCTTCCGCCCCGCAACCGGCGCGCGCGCCATCGCTGGCCCGCCTGGCATCCCGCGATTGCCCGATCCGGCCGGGCCGTGCTGTTTCACGGCTGGCTGGACAACTGCACCGAACTTGCCGCCGAACTTGGCCTTGATCCGTCCGATCCCGCCGCGGTCTATGGAGCGGCGGTGGATCGTTGGGGTGACGGGGCCGACAACCGGACAGAGGGCCAGTACTGCGCGATCGTCCACGATCCGGTCGGCCATGAAGCGCGTCTCTCCCGTTCGGCGCTACGCGCGCCGCCGTTGCACTACTTCCGGACCGAATCGGCGATCGGCGCCGCCTCGGTGCCGCGCGCGCTGGAGCTGATGGGGCTGGAACGACGACTCAACCCGCGCAAGCTGGTTGATGCGCTCTATTTCAACCCGACTGAGGAAGAGGGATTTCTGCAAGGGTCCTGGCGGGTCGGGCTGGGGCAGGTGGTGCACCTGCGGCCCGGTGGGCATCGCAGCCTGCGCTATTACGATCCGCTGGCCCTGCCGCTTGGTGCGCGGCGCGGCGATCCGCGCGACTTGATAGCCGAGGCCGACCACCACCTTGAGCAGGCCTGCCGCTGCGCCGTGGCCGGTTCCGGCGAGCCGGTCCCGACCCTGACCGGGGGACTCGATTCGACCAATGTCACGGCCAGGCTGCTGCGGGTCCTGCCAGAGGATCGCCGCCTCAAGACCCTGACCTTCACACCCGCGCCGGACATGGCCCAGCCCGACCTGCCCTATCGCACCCTGAACGAGCGCGGGCTGGTTGAGGCATTTGCCGCGCGCCACCCGCGGATCGATCCGCATTTCACCGATAATGCCGAAGTCCGGTTCGACCACCGGCTCGACCAGCTGTTCCTTGCCATGGGGACCGGCCCGGCCTGCGTCTCGGTGAACTTTCGGTATCACGGCCTGTTCGAACAGGCCGCCCGGCTGGGCTGCGACCGGCTGCTGATCAGCGACATGGGCGAGCCGACATTCAGCGCCTCGGGCGAATGGGCCTATGGCGAATTCCTGCGCCGCGGCGAATGGGAGCGACTGGTCGAGGCGCTCCGCGCAGATAGCTTCGGGCAGCGCGGAATGCTGCGCAAGCTGCTGTCGCGGGCGGTCATCCCGTCGTTGCCCTATGGCCTGTGGAAGCGTTGGAAGGCGCTGCGGGGGCAAGACAGCGCGCCGCAAAATCTGTTCATCGCCGGACTGACGGACGCAGCGCTGGATCACCACGACGTGGCCCGCCGGGCACGCGCCGCGGGCGTATCCTATGAACGCGATCAATACGGCGATCGCCGCGAAATGCTGACCGACAGCCTTGCCCGCGGCGATATCGAGAATGCCGACTGGATCCAGGCGATGGAACAGATCTACGAAGTGCGGATGCGCGACGTGCCAGCGTATCGGCCGCTTTTGGAATTCTGCCTTTCGCTGCCCTCGGAAATGTTCCTGCGCGAAGGCCAGGTCCGCTGGCTGGCGCGCGAACTGGCGCGCGGCATCCTGCCGGATGAGCAGCGCCTTTCACGCAGTGTCGGCACCCAACACGCCGATTGGCACGCCCGCCTGACCCCGCAGCTGGCAGAGATGAAAGCGCAGCTGCGCGCCGCGCGCAGCAATCCGGACCTGGGCTTCATCGACTTCGACCGGCTTGAGGCGACCCTTGACAACTGGCCGGCCGAATCGACGCTTGACGACGAAGTCTATTTCCCCTGCGCCTTCACCCTTCCCCGCGCGCTGACGATGATCCGCTATGTCAACTTCATGACCGGGCGGAATGCTGATAGTTAGGCGAGCGATGTCTGCCCCCCGCCTGACCCTGTGGAACGCCATGAGCCGGGCCGACTGGCGGCTTGCCGGGCTGCTCGGCGTGCTGATGGTGGCGGCCGGACTGGCCGAAGGGGCGGGGCTGCTGCTGCTGGTGCCGATGCTGGCCGCGCTGGGCGCCGATGGGAACCATGGCCTGCCGCCACAACTGGCTGCCCTGATGCCGACTGGCCTGGCCCCGCTGCTGGCACTGTTCGTTGCGCTGGTGGTCATGCGGGCCGTGCTGACCGGCGCGCGCAGTCTGGTGCAGCTGCGCCTTGAGATCGCGCTGGTGGACGGCCTGCGCCGCCGCGCCTGGTTGGCCCTGCTGCGTTGCGACTGGCGCGTGCTCGCCCCGCTGCGCCGCAGCGAAAGCATCGCAATCCTGGTTGGCGAAATCGACCGGATCGGGACCGGGCTGAGCTATCTCCTCTCTGCCGCAACTCAGGCCGCAATGCTTGGCGCGCTGGTATTCGCGGCGCTGGCGATTTCGCCGGCGGTGGCGCTAACCACGGCGCTGGCCGGGCTGGCGGCGCTGGGGCTACAGGCCGGGATGCGGCGGCGGGCGCAGGCGCTGGGCGCGGCGCTGGGGCAGGCCTATGGCCGGGTCATGGGCCGCTTTACCGAAGGTCTGGGCGCGATGCGCCTGATCAAGAGCCTGGGCCGCGAGGAACTGAGCGGCGCCGAAGCCGCCGAGGCGCTGACCGCGATGCGCGCCGCCCAGCGCAGCTACCTCCAAAACGTCGCGATGGGCCGGATCGCCCTGCATGGCGGGGCCGCGCTGATCCTGGCCCTGCTGACCTGGATCGCCGTGACGCGATGGCAGGTCGGCGCAGCCACGATCCTGCCGCTGGTTGCGCTGTTCGCGCGCGCGCTGCCCTTGCTGGGGGCCTTGCAGGAGGCCTGGCAGGGTTGGGCCCATGCCCGCGCGCCGATCGCCGCGACACTGGACCTGATCGCAAGGGCCGAAGCCGCGCGCGAACCCGATGCCGTGGGACTGGCCGCGCCCCGGCTTGGCCGCGGCATCCGGCTTGAAGGCGTTGGCGTACAGTTCGATGGCGCTGCCCATGCCGCGCTGGACGGCGTTTCCGCCGCGATCCCGGCGCGCGGCCTGACCGCGATCTGCGGGCCATCGGGATCGGGAAAGAGCACGCTGGCCGATCTGATCGGCGGGCTGCTCTCGCCCGATCAGGGGCGCGTGCTGATCGACGATACTGTGCTGGAAGGGCCGCTGCGGCAGGCCTGGCGGGCCCGCGTCGCCTATGTCCAGCAAGACCCGGTGGTGCTTTCGGCCAGCCTGCGCGACAATCTGCGCTGGGCCGCGCCCGATGCCGATGAGGCCCGGCTGGAAGCGGCACTGCGCGGCGCCTCGGCCGACTTTGCGCTGGCCCTGCCGCAGGGGCTGGACACCATGCTGGGGGATGGCGGGCGGCAGCTTTCCGGCGGCGAACGCCAGCGGCTAATGCTGGCCCGGGCGCTGCTGCGCGATCCCGAAGTATTGATCCTGGACGAGGCCACCTCGGCGCTCGATGCCGAGAATGAGGCCCGGATCGGTGAGGCGCTGGTGCGGCTGAAACAGACCATGGCGGTGATCGTGATCAGTCATCGTGGCGGGCTGCTCGATCTGGCCGATCACCGGATCGGACTTGAAGGCGGGCGCCTCACCGGGTGAAAACTGCGGTCCGGCCGATCCGCCGCAATTGACGCAGGGCCGGGGCTGCGGAAAGGAAGGGGCGATGGCAGAACCCGTTCAGCGCAGCACCGATATCGAGGAACGCAGCAACGCGCTGGTGTTCCAGCCGCTCAGCACCTGGCTGGCGCCGATCCTGGTGCGCGCGCGGATTTCGGCCAATGCAACCTCGCTACTGGGCATGGCGGCGGGCGTGGCCGGGGCGCTGTTCTATGGCATAAACGATGCCGGGCCGGGCCTGGTCCTGGCAGGCTTTGCGCTGATGTGCCTGTGGCACGTGCTTGATGGGGCAGACGGCCAGGTCGCGCGGCTGACCAATACCCAGTCCCCGCTTGGCAAGCTGATCGACGGGATCTGCGATTATGTGGTCTTCACCGCCGCCTATGTCGCGCTGGCGCTGCGGATCGAACAGACCTGGCCCGGCTATGGCTGGCCGCTGGTGGCGGTCTCGGGCCTGTTCCACGCGGTTCAGGCCGGGGCCTATGAGGCTCAGCGCCAGATGTTCGACTATTGGGGGCTGGGCAAGCAATCGGCCCGGATCGGCGCACCGTCTCAGGAAAGCCGCGCCGCCTCACGCTGGCTGGTGCTGATCCGGATCTACGAATGGGTCCAGCTGAAAGTCACCGCGATCACCCCGGCCTATCTCGCCCGGCTTGAACAGGTGATCGGCACCCCGGCAAAGGACAATCCGGCCAGCCAGGCCTATTGCCACTTCTTCGCCGCATCGGTCCGCTCGTGGGGGGTGATGTGCGCCAATTACCGCACCTATGGCCTGTTTCTGGCCTGCCTGGTGCAGCGCCCGGCGCTCTATTTCCTGGTCGAGATCGCGGTGCTGGGTCCGCTCCACCTGTGGCTGGTGGCGCGTCAGGCGCGGCTCAACCGGGCTTTCGCATCAGGCCAGACGGTCTGACACTTCGGCCAGATTTTCGATCAGATCGACCGCGGCGTCCACGGCTCGGAAATCCTGCGGAACGAAGGCGGCGGTCAGCAAGCCGGTGAACCGCACCCCGCAGCGCGCCGCGATCCGGCAGTCGTTGGGCGAATCGCCGACGAACAGAAAGCGGGCACGGTCCAACCCTGTTACCTGCTCAAGCATGGCGAAATGGGCCTCGCCCTTGCCGAAGCCGTCGTCGGGGCGATAGCCCAACGCCAGATCGACCGGCCAGTCGCGCGCCAGCCGCGAGACATAGATTTCAAGGTTGTTCGACGAAATGGCGACCTTCAATCCGGCCGAGCGCCAACCCGCCAGCAAGCCCTGCACCGCCGGATCGAGCGAAACCTGATCGAGGTAGCCGTCCTTCCAGTCCTCAAACCGCGCGGCGACATCCGGCGTATCGACCCGATCGGGATAGAGCTGCGCAAGCTGTTGCTCATAGGGCAGGCCGGAGGTGCGGAAATAGGCGGCGCGCGCCTCTGCAAAGGGGGTGCCGAAAGTCTCGACCATCAGGTCAGCGGCCTTGTCGGCATAGTCTTCCATGGTCGGAACAAGAGTGCCGTCCAGATCGAAAGCCAGCAGCGCGGGCGCCGCCATCAGTCGAGCCCCCGGCGAGCGATCGCCAGATCTTCTTCGGTATCAACCTCAAACCAGGTCAGCCCTTCGATCCAGCAGACCTGCGGGGCGCTGGCCGGGCCTTGCGCCAGTTCGCCCAGCACCATTTCAACCGAGGCGCTGCGCAGATCCTCGCGCGCCATGACCCGGTCAAACGCCTGCCAATAGTCCTGCGCCGCATCGGCCGAGACGGCGGTGGTGCCGATATAGGCTCCTTCGAACTCGGTAAGGGTCTTGGCGATGCGGACCAGATTGGACCCATTGGCCACAACCTTCATCTCATCATCAAGGATCGTCCGGTTGCGCTCTGCGGCGATCCGCACGCCTGCGCCGGGCGCGAAATGGCGGGTGTACATGTCCTTCGGAAACAGGTGATCGGCATTGGTGACGATGAAGCCGCCGTCCGCAACCGCCGCGCGCGCGGTGAGCAGCGAAGTGAGATTTCCGGCTTCCGGGGTGGGATTGCGGACCGCGCGGACCGGGGCATGGGCGTGGTGCTGGGCCAGGTGCGCCTCGATCAGTTCACCCTGATAGCCAATCACCACCACGATTTCATCGCAGACCGCGCCCAGCGCTGCGATCGCAAAGTCGATGCAGCGCTGGCCGCCAACTTCGAGCAGCGGCTTGGGCAATACTGCGGTTGTTTCGCCCAGTCGGCTACCCCGACCGGCTGCAAGGATCACACCCTTCATCTGCGTATCGTCCCGTTCAATGCAAAACGGCAGCGGCCATCCGATTGGATGACCGCTGCCGAAATGTGGCCTTCAGCCGCGCTTACTCGGCAGCGAGCGGCGCTTCGGCGACATATTCATCAACCATCTGGGCGGCCAGATCGTCGTTGAACTGCTGCGGCGGGTGCTTGCAGAAATAGGCCGAGGGGCCGATCAGCGCACCGCTTTCACCGCGTTCAAGGGCGACCTTGGCGCAGCGGATCGCGTCCATCACGCAGGCGGCCGAATTGGGGCTGTCCTCAACCGAGAGGCGCAGTTCCAGTTCCATCGGGACGTTGCCCCACTGCAGCCCTTCAAGGCGCAGGAAGCACAGCTTGTTGTCCTTCTGCCAGGGCACATAGTCCGACGGGCCGACGTGGATGTTCTCATCCTCAAGCCGCTGGGCCAGCATCGCCTGGACGGCTTCGGTCTTCGATTCCTTCTTCGAACCGAGCCGCTGGCGGTCGAGCATGTTCATGAAGTCGGTGTTGCCGCCAGTGTTGAGCTGATAGGTCCGCTCAACCGTGACGCCGCGGGCGGCGAACAGGCTGGAGAGCACGCGATGGACGATCGTGGCGCCGACCTGGGCCTTGATGTCGTCACCCACGATCGGCAGGTTCTTTTCGCGGAAGCGGGCTTCCCATTCCGGCCGCGAAGCGATGAACACCGGCATGCAGTTGACCACTGCAACGCCCGCTTCAAGCGCGCATTCCATGTAGAATTCAGTCGCTTCCTGCGAACCGACCGGCAGGAAATTGATCAGCACCTCGGCACCCGAAGCCTTGATCGCATCGACGATCCGGGCCTTGTCAGCCTCAGCCTCGTCAGAAACGATGAAGCCCTTTTCGCCGACCGTGGTCATGTGGGCGGCAACGCCGTCCGAAACCTTGCCCATGATCACCTTGGCGCCGGTGGCCGGGACGTTGGGCATGAACACCTTGGTGTTGTTGGGCTGCGAGAAGATCGCCTCGGAGATGTCCTTGCCGACCTTGCGGGCATCGACATCGACGCCCAGCACGAAATCTACATCGCCCGCGCCGTAGCCGCCGATCTTGTCGTGGATCAGGCCCTGCGAGGAATTGTTTTGGCGATAATAGGCAACGCCCTGGACAAGCGAACTTGCGCAGTTGCCGACGCCGATCATGGCGACCTTGATAGGCTTCATTCTGAATGTGTCCCTTCCGAGCGGCACGAGCAGCCGCGAAGCGCCCGCTTGTTGTAAAATTGGCTGCCAAAAGCAAGCCATTTGCCGTGCGTCAAGCGCAATGCGCCGCTTGGAGGCGCTGTGCGACAAATTGGCACAGGGCCTTGGCAAGGCTGCAAACCGGCGAACGTCGGAGTTTTCGGTCGGCCGTGCTACCCCTTGCGGGATCAGCCCATGCAGCCCATGCTGCGGCTGCCGCGCGCCCGGCCGGGTGCGCAAACCGTCCAGCCGGAGTGATCCCGCACGTGCCGCACCGCCAATTGTATCCCGAGGCCCTGGCGATCGCCGAACAGATCGTCGCCCTGCGCCGGGCGATTCATGCCGAACCGGAACTCGGGCTGCAAACCCCGAAAACCGCGCAAAAGGTCCGCGCCGCCCTGGCCGATCTGCCGCTCGAATGGGCCGAGGGGCCATCAACCAGCGGGCTCGTGGCAACACTGAAGGGCGGGGCCGGGCTGGGGCGCTGCGTGCTGCTGCGCGGCGATATGGACGCGCTGCCGATGCCCGAGGAAACCGGGCTGGACTATGCCTCGACCATTCCCGGAACGATGCACGCCTGCGGGCACGATACCCACACCGCGATGCTGGCCGGGGCGGTCCGCCTGCTGTGCCAGCGCCAAGGCAGCCTGAAAGGCGAGGTCCGTTTCATGTTCCAGCCGGGGGAAGAAGGCTTTCACGGCGCGCGCTTCATGCTCGAAGACGGGTTGCTGGGCGGAGCAGGCACACCCCGCGCCCTGCCGGATGCGGCCTTTGCCCTGCACGTCATGCCCAACGCCCGCCATGGCCAGGTGGCCGGACGGGCCGGACCGCTGATGGCTTCGGCCGATCAGTTCGACGTGGTGGTGACCGGGCGCGGCGGCCACGCCGCCATGCCGCACAGCGCGCTCGATCCGGTGCCGATCGCCTGCGAGATCGTCACCGCGCTGCAAGCACTGGTGGCGCGCCAGTTCGATGCCCACGATCCGGTGATCGCCACGGTCGCCCGGATCGAAGCCGGGACCGCGCACAACATCATCGCCGATCACGCCAGCCTGAAAGGCACGCTGCGCACGCTTTCGTCGCGCCACCGCGAAAAACTGCACGCCGCGCTTGAACGGCTTGCCTGCGGAATCGCGGCAGCCCATGGGGCTTCGGCCACGGTCACGATCACGCCGGGTTTCCCGGTTACCGTCTGCGATCCGCGCGCGGTCGATCTGGGCGAAGCGGTCTGCGCCGCGCTGTTCAACGACGCCCCGTTCAAACGGCTCGACCAGCCGATCATGGGGGCCGAGGACTTTTCCTATGTGCTGGAGCAGGTCCCCGGCGCGATGTTCTTTCTGGGCGTTGCCGCCGAAGGCGCGGACTGGCACCAGTGCCCCGCGATCCACTCACCCCGCATGACGGTCGATGAAACCGCCTTGCCGCGCGGTGCGGCCCTGCTGGCTGGCTGCGCGGCGCGGTTTCTCGAACAGGGCTGGGACTGACACCTTGGGCGGCGTCCGGCAATGTACTGGTATGCGTCGGCAGGTGGTCCGCCTTGGCAGGTTCTGTATCACGCCGGATCATGTGCGGTTTTGTGATAACCGATAATGGCGACCAGTCTTGAGATCATGGCCGACACCCAACGCCACGCCGTTTTCGGAGTGCCTCGCTGGGCTGGCGGGTTGCTGTTTGGCTTGCTGGCCTTTCATGTCTCGACCGCAGCAGTGGTTTACCTGACGGAGCTTGGCTCAGAGCCGTTTCGGACCAATCCGGATCTGCAATTCAGCGCGAACCCCAAGAATGTCTATTGGTTCAATCTGGAGGTAGCGTTCCTGCAGGTCCTTGTCAGCCTGATCACCGCAGCGCTGGTCATGCTGATCGGCGATGCCCGCAAGCGACTGGGCTGGGGGCTGTTGCTTTGCGGTGCACTGCAATTGACGGCGGCAATCCTGGCTTTCGTTCAGAAAAGTCAAACCGGGTCCTGCTGCGTGGATCCCCTGTCAAACGCGCTCTGGTTTCTTGAACTGGGAAAATTCGGCGGGGCTTTCGCCATCGCGGCCGGAATGCTCGCCGCAGGATGGCGGCTTGTGCGGATGGTCCCGCCCCTGCGCGAACCGTCAGCCATGACCCCGCCCTGAGATCCGCGGGTACATTCCATCGCTGCTGCCGCTAGCCTTTCCCGCCACTCCAGCTCCGAAACCGTTCCGCCGCCAGTTTGCGATTTGTCACGCCAAGCATCCGGAACAGCTGCGATACGTGATTGCGAACCGTGTAATGCGACAGGACAAGTTCGCGGCCGATCTGCTTGTTGGAGTAACCACGGCAAAGCAGCACCAAAACCTCGGTCTGCCGCGCGGTAAGGCTCTCCAAAATCGATTCGGCCTGAGGCGTGGATTGTCCGGAAGGGCGCATTTCCGATTCGGCACTGCTGCTTCGCAGGGTAGAAAGGCTCGCGTCCTGAGGAAGGATGGCCTTGATTGCATCGACAACTTCAGGCTGGTCGGTCTCGATAACGATACGAATAAGGTGCCCCGGTGCAGATGTTTGAGTTGCAGGGTCCGCTGTCACGCCACCGCGCGAGAGCCGGAAGCGATCCCGCCTTTGTCGCAGCTGGCGGTGCTGCGACATTGTGGCACGCGGGCGAACTGAACGGACTTTCTCCATTCCGTTAAGGCTAGAGCCAAAGTCGGCCGGACAGTATGCCCGTTCGTTCGAATGGCGACTGCCGTCCAATCAAAGGGCGGGCTATTCTGCGAATGGCTTGGTTCAGGGGGTGAATGGCTTGCAAAGGTCAGCGCAGCAAAGGCAGATGCCGTGTTAAGTCTGGCAGGCCATCCCGGTGGGCGGCCGCCCGGGCAGCACTCAATCGCCAATCGGATCAGGCAAACTGCGGTCGTGTTCGGGCTATATTACTGGGTGGCCGTATTCGTGCTTTCCAGCATTGTCTTTGCAGCGGTGGGGACTGATCCGGTGGCATCGGCGCTCGGCAAGGTGGTCCACTATGCCATGTCCTCGATCGTGATCGTTGCGATCTCGGTCGTGATGTATGCCCTGCACAAGCGCCTGATCCGGTCACGCCGCCCGGAAGAGTCCCTACACCTTCTGTTTCTCGGCGCGTTCCTTCTGGCCTTGCTTGCCGCACCGATATGGGCCGGATTGGGTTTTCTGGTCTATACCGCGTTCACCTGGCCGCTGCCGACCGTCTTCGATCTGGCGGATTTCGGTTATGACATGGCCTATGGCGGCGGGCTGATGTTCGGATGGGCCTGTCTGTTCGTGAACCTGCTGTTTGCTTCCGAACTGAGCGAACGCGCCGCCCGACTTGCGGCGATCAGGGAAGAGGCCCTGGCGGCGCAGATGCGCGCGCTGCGGTATCAGGTGAACCCGCATTTCCTGTTCAACACGCTGAATTCGGTTGACGCCATGATCGGCGAAGGTGAAACCGCCCAGGCCCAGCGCATGGTGCTGTCGCTCTCGACCTTTCTGCGCACAACGCTGGAACTGGACCCGTTTCACGACGTAAGTCTTGAGGAGGAACTGGCCCTGCAGCAGGGCTATCTGGAGATTGAACGGGAACGGTTTTCTGATCGCATGACTGTGGCATTCACCATCGAACCCGGCGTCGGCGCGGCACTGGTCCCCAGCCTGATCCTGCAACCCCTGGTTGAAAACGCCGTAAAGCACGGGGTCGGCGCCGCCAGAGGGCAGGTCGGCATCAAGCTGCGGGCGCAGAGAAACGGTGAGCAGCTGGTGATTGAGATCGAAAATGATAGGCCCGAAAGCCCCAGGACCGATTGGCGGCCGGTTGGAACCCGGGTGGGGCTGCGCAATGTTGCCGAGCGGCTGGAGGCCCGGTTTGGCGATCAGGGTCGGCTGGAGATCGATCGCGGCGACGCGCGCCGCTTCCGCGCCCGGATCGAAATGCCGTGGCGGACCGCATGACCGGCCTGCGCGTTCTGGTTGTCGATGACGAACCCCTGGCGCGGCGCCGGATCATCCGGCTGCTGCAAGGGTATGACCGGGTCGGGGCGGTGTTCGAAGCCGGCGATGTCGATCAGGCGCTGGAAAAGCTGGCCGAGCACTTTCCGGACATCGTGCTGCTCGACATCCAGATGCCCGGCGGCGGCGGGTTTGAGCTTCTTGCCCGATTGGACGAAAATCCCCCGGTGGTGGTTTTCGTAACGGCCTTTGATCACTTTGCACTGCGCGCTTTTGAAGCCAGCGCGATCGATTACATCACCAAGCCGATCGAGCCTGGCCGGTTCGCGCAAGCAATGGAACGCGCGTTTGCAGCGGTAAACCGCAACTCGCAGGCTGAACGGGTCAACGAACTTCAGGAGGCGCTGGAAACCCTGAAGCGCGAGCTGCGGGCCCAGACCAGGGATTCGATCGAATTCTGGGTGAAATCGAACAGCGAATTCCTGCGTATCGCGGCCGAAGACGTGATCTGCTTTCAGGCTGACCGTGACTATGTGCGGCTGCACGTGGCCAGTGCGGAGTACCTCTATCAGGAAAGTCTGGCCAGGCTGGAGCAGCGGCTCGATCCGGCCGAATTCATCCGCATCCACCGCGGCGCGATCATTCGCCGGGATGCGATCGCCCGGATCAAACCGGCACCGTTCGCCGCGCTGCTGGTCGTGCTGTCCAACGGGCTGGAGGTTCGGGTCGGCCGAACCTATACTGCTGCGATCCGGGCCGAATTCCTGCGTTAGTGTGATATTCTGGTAGTGTGATGTTCCGGTACTTTTGCCGCCATTGCGCTCAGCCTGGGCTGCGGGCAGGTAGCTGCTCCCTTAACGCCCACCCGGCCGATCCGGCCAGGACTTGGCCGGAGCATCATGAACGCCGCCCTTGCCCTTTCCTATGGAACACCGGATTCGGTCGTATTCGGCCAAGCCCCTTCCCCCAGGCTTAAGCCCGGTCAGGTTCTGGTGGCCGTACGCGCGGCAGCTGTTACCCGTGGCGACGCCAGAATTCTGATGGCGTCGGCGCCGGCGGGGCTTGCGCTCCTCTTGCGTCTGACGTTCGGCATCTTCCGGCCGCGCCAACCGATCCCTGGAATGCTCTTCTGCGGAACGGTCGAAACTGAATCACCAGGCCTGCCCGCTGGCACGCGGGTGGTTGGCAACACCGGAACCGCGATGGGCGCCCACGCCGAATATGTTGCGATCTCGCCCGATCGACTGGTGCCGGTCCCCGACGGTCTGGACGATTGCGCCGCCGCCTCGCTGCTATTTGGCGGACTGGCGGCGGCGGATTTCCTGATCGACAAGGCCCGTGTCCGCAAGGGTACCCGGTTGCTGATCAATGGCGCGACCGGAGAGGTCGGCTGTGCCGCGCTGCAGATCGCCCGGCATCTTGGCGCCGAGACCACAGCGGTCTGCCGTGAGGAGAATCATGCCCTGGCCCACAAATTGGGCGCTTTCGCGGCCCATGACTACCGGGCCGGGCCTCCGCAGGGGACGTGGGATGTGGTGCTGGACATCGCCGGAACCTTGCCCTGGCCTCTTGCGCGGAATTGCGTGGCGCCGGGCGGCATTCTGCTGCCGGTCACCGCGACCTTGTCCGGCATACTGGGTGCGTTGCTACGTCCACACCGATCGGAAGGGCGGCGCATCTTTGCAAACACAACCACCGATGGCCCAGACGACATCCGCCGGGTCCTGGCGCTCTATGCCGAAGGCGCGTTGCGGCCGGTTTTTGGCGGCATCTTTCCCTTCCCCCAGATCCGTTCCGCCTATGTGATGGCTGGTACCGGTCACAAACGCGGTTCGGTTGTGGTCAGGGTTGCCGAATGATCGCTTGGGCCGCCGCCGTGTACCGGTATGTCCGGATGCGCGACAGGAATACGCCGCGGCAATAGGGTGGCGCGATGCCCGGACGAGTTCCCCGCCTCGGCTCGATCGCCCTTTTCCTGATGGTGGGAGGCAGTCTTGCGGCCTTTCCGCTTGAATCCGCGACCAGCCAATCGTCCACTTCCGACGATCCTGCCTTTGCCCGGTCGCAAATGGAGATCGGCCAGCATATCTTGACGGGACGACCCGGTGTCACCCGAAAGGCGATGGATCAGCGCGGGCGGGTAAAGGGCGGGCGCGAACGGGTTTATACCCACGATGAAGTCGTCTTCCTGTTCCCGCTGACGCCGAAAGTCGAAGTTGCCGTATCCCGGTTCGGCGGCAATTCCACCGCAATCGCCACCGAATTGGGTTCAGCCGCCCGATTCCGGGCCAGGACATTCACCGATGATCGCGGCTATTTCCGGTTCCGCGGCCTCAAACCCGGACGCTACCTGCTGATGGTGGCAGTACCTTATATCGCCGCGACCCGGACCAAGGAAGAAACCGGCGAAGTGCGTACCTCGATGCAGTACACCTACGATCGCTGGTTCATCACATCGGCCACAGCGGTGAGCGAACCGGTCTATCGGTATCGCAACTCCACCACCGCGCTCGAACACCGGATTGTCCGGATTGTCGAGATTCGGCCGGACCGGACCGAGACCGCACTTGGAGAAATCGAATGAAGCGGCGCGCAGCCGCACTGGCGGTAGCCATCACGGTTGCCGCTTTGGCAAGCGGTGCGCCCGCCAAGCCCGATCGGCAGAAGATCCGCGACGATCTTGCGCTTGAAGGCATCAGGGATTGCCGACCGGCGATCATGGAGCGCTGCTGGTATCTGGTGTTCGGGAAAGGCGAGGCACCGAACCGGCGGCTATGGATCGCCGACATGAAGGTTCGGCCGGTCGGGGATGACGACAACGGGATCGTCGAGATGGACGTGATCGAAGCAAGCGAACGTGACGCCCCCGGCGACACATATCGCAATGAGTTTGTGCAATGGACCTTGCAGTTCGATTGCCGGAAACACCGGATGCGGCAGTCTGGTGGCTATGCTCTGGAGTGGAGCGGCAAGATCGATCGTTCCGATCAGGTCGGCCAATGGCTCTCCGGCTATCAAAGCAGCTGGTTCGGCCATGCCGAAAAGCTGGCCTGCGACGCCGATGTCCGGCTTGCCCCCCAGGCCCAAGCAATGCTGTGGATCGGCGACTTCTATCGCCCGATCGACCTCAACGATTTCATTCGGCGCCACCTGTGGAAACCGCGCTGATGGCGGGGTCGCAGCCGGTGCCGCCATGTGGCGGTAAATACAAGGAAACATCATGACACAACTGATCGGCCCAGCCTGCCCCCAGGAACGCGGCGGACAGGCGCTTGAAGCTGTCAGGATCGCGGTTGCGCTGCTGATCCTGATCCATGGTTCGTTCCGGATGTTTACGGGCGGGGTCGTCCCCTTCGGGATGTGGCTTGAAACCCAGGGGTTCCCCTCGGGCTATTGGTTCGCGCTGGCAGTTACCCTGGCCGAACTGATCTGCCCGATCCTGATCCTGCTGCGCCGCTTCGTCAGCCTTTGCGCGGCGGTTCACATCTTCATTCTGACCCTTGGCATGGTGATGGTGCATCTGCCTTCGGGCTGGTTCGTGGTCGGCGCGGGGCGCAACGGCATGGAATACAGCGCGCTGCTGATCCTGTGCCTGAGCGCGGTAGCCTGGGCCTATGCACCGCTTTCGCGGTCCAGTGCCGATCGCGGCAGTCAGGGCTGATCAGCCACGCAGCCGGGCCTTGTCCGTAGCATCAAGCAGATGCATCCGATGAAAATCGGCCATCCGCCCGGCGTGAAAGCCGATCAACGCGTGGTTGTTGAGCGCATTGTCGCCGCAGGCAACATAAATCCCTTTGGCGTCGTCCAGCCGAAAATTCACCAGAAAGACCTCGGTCAGATAGTCCGCGAACACCCGGCGACTCTCAGGCCGGATGACCTTCGCCCCGATCAGATCGCGTCGCTCACGAACGGTGGCCACAAACCGGCCGATTTCCGCACGAACGTCATCATCGGCAATGATTGACCCCACAGCCGGACGATCGAGAGCGAGTGCAGCAATGGCTGCGATCTGTTCCGGGTATTCGATCGACAGGTCGGGGGTTGCATAGGTACAGGCATCCGCCCGCGCGGCGCGCCCGGCCACCAGCGCCCCAAGAGCCAGCGCCATCCCTTCACGGCGGGACATCATGTTCGCAAACTCCGTGCTTCACAACGATGAATGGCAATCTGCCACCACGGCCGCGACGCGGCAATCGAGTCGATAACCCGGTACCCGGCACAACAAATATTCGCGATCAAGGAAAAACTGGCGCACCCGACAGGATTCGAACCTGTGACCTCTGCCTTCGGAGGGCAGCGCTCTATCCAGCTGAGCTACGGGTGCGTGAGCGGGGCGGTTAGCAGCGTGGAAGGCGGAGCGCCAGTGTCTTTTGCGGGGGCCGGGCCGGGACCGCGAATGCGGGTGGGCGGTTTGGCGCCCGCGCTTAGCGATTTGGCAAGTTTGCCGCGCTAGGAATAGCCGCATGAACATGCATTCCTCTTTCAGCACGCCGCCTGCTCAGGGGGTTGGCGCCCTGCCCACCTCGGGGCGACCGGAATTCGGCCAGGCTTCGGCCAGCGCGATGGGAATGAAATGGTCGGCGCTGCATGACGCGGTGACCGTGGTCGGCACCCTGGCCGGACTGGCGCCCGAAGCGATGCGCCCCGAAGTGCGCAATTTTCCCGCGGTGATGCGCGATGCCGGAGGCTGGCGCCGGGAAATGGCCGAACAGGGCGTTGAAGACCTTTCGGCGATCATGGAGCCGGGCCTTGCTGCGCTGCTGGCGATCCACGCCCGCGGCGTGAACCCTTCGGCAGCCGCGCTGGCGCTGTGGCAGGAATTCCATGCGACTCGGGCCGCCCTGCTGGCCCTGACTCCGCCACCCGAGCCCGGCGGGGCCCGCAGGTTTACCTGAACGGGGCACGAGGGTCCTTGCGAAGTTCTCAATATGTTCCTATTGCGGCGCAATGTCCGCGCCCGCCGTTCCTGCTGACGAAGCCGATCTGAAGGCGGCCCAGGCTGTCGCCCGGGGAATTTGCCGGCTGTTTGCCCGCAATGACATCTGGTGCCTTCCCGAAATGCCGCTGCGGTCCAATCGCCGTGCCGATCTGATGGGGATCGATGCCAAGGGCCATCTGGTGATCGTGGAAATCAAGGTCAGCCGCGCCGATCTGCTGGGGGACGGCAAGTGGACCGACTACCTCGATCATTGCGATCGGTTTTACTGGGGGCTGGCCCCGCATCTTGACCGCGCCTGCATGGCCGAACCCGCTTTCCTGCCCGAACGCTGCGGCCTGATCGTGGCTGATGGCTATGACGCGGAGATCCTGCGCCCGGCCGCCACGGTGCCGCTGGCCGCCGCGCGCCGCAAGGCCGAGACCGAACGCCTGGCCCGCGCCGCGCTGCGCCGCCAGCTGGTCCTGACCGATCCAGGGCTGGCCGGAAGGTGATGAAGAAGCCCGGCGCGACTTAACCGATAATTTACCATGTTGCGCCAGAACCGGTCCTGACAAGGACTTGGCGGGGAATCCACATGGATACGTATCGCGGCAACTATTTCGACAACACCGGCCCGGGCGACGATTGGCCCGAGGTCGATTTCGGCGAAGAGGAAACCGCACAGGAGCCGCCTCCCAGCCCGGTTGGGCAGGACGAGCGGCGGATGCAGGTGCGGGCCTATAACCATTGGGCCAGCCTGCTCGACAACCGCAACTTCCCCTCGATCGAAAGCCTCGATCCCGAAAGTCTGGTCGATTTCGGCCCCTATAGCGTGTTGCTGGATTTCACCGCCGGGATCGAAAATCCGTCGATCCGGTTCCTCGGCGCAACCCTGGCCGAAGAATGCGGAACGCAGCAGCGGATCGAAACCCTGGCCGACGTTCCGGCCCGTTCGCTGCTGTCGCGAATCACCGACCATTATATGCAGATCCTGGCCAACCAGGCGCCGATCGGGTTCGAAGCCGAATTCGTAAACCAGCGCGGACTGACCGTGCTCTATCGCGGGATCCTGCTGCCCTATTCGTCCGACGATGAAACGATCGATTTCATCTACGGCGTGATCAACTGGAAGGAACTGGCCGACCAGAAGACCACCGACGCGCTGCTGCAGGAAATCGATGATGCGCTGGACAATTCCTACAAACCGGAAAGCCGCCGCGACGATCCGCTGACCGACTGGGCCGATGGCCCGGCCGACCAGTTTGAAAGCGATGGCGATTTTGAAGACGACGTGCTTGATCTTGCCGGTCTGGAAGATCCCGAAGCATTGGCTGAACCGGCCGAAGAAGCTGCCACCCTTCCGGTGGACGAGCCCTTCGCTCACCTGTTCGGTCTGGGCACCCACGGCGACGATGAGGACGACGAAGTGGCCGCGCCGCTCGGCTTTTCGGCGCAGCCCAGCGCGAGCGATGCGGAAGAACCGCTCGATCTTGATGGCTTCGCTGCGCCTGATGAGGAACCGGACGATCCGGCCGCGATGGGCCTCGCCGATTGGCTGGCCTCAGCCCGCGAACTTGCCGATGCCGCACGCGGATCGGAAGACCGCACCCGCAGCGCGCTCTATGCCGCGATCGGCAAGGCCTATGACTTCTCGCTGGCGGCCGAAGCCGAGCCTGCGGAATTTGCCGAACTGGTCGCCGATTCGGGCCTGACCGTTCAGGACCGCGCACCGATGACCCCGGTGGTCAAACTGGTGTTCGGCGCGGATTACGACAAGACCCGTCTGACCGAATATGCCTCGGCGCTCAGCCATGCCCAGCGCATCGGCCTGGGCCGCGGCGATCTGGCCGACTACCTCGCCGCCGCTCCGGGCGGGCTCAAGGGTGTGGTCACCGAGGAACGCCGCCTCAAGCGCGCCGAAAGCGGCAAGGAAGCCGTGGTTCGTGAGACCCCGCGCGAGGCGCTCGCCAAGAAGCTGCGCGGGCTCGATCATGCCCCGCTGGCCTCGGTATCGGCAGAGGGTAGCGAGTTTACCCTGCTGATCGCCCGCCGCCTGCCGACTGGTGAGGTCGTGCTGCTGGGCGAAGTATCCGACGATATTCCGCTGCTGGAGAAAGCGGCGAAAAAGCTGCTCGGCTGACCTTCCAAGTCCTAGTCAGGAAACAGCCAGCTTGGCGCGCCATGTCGGGGGGCATGGCGCGCCTTTGCGTTTCGGGCTAGGCAGGCAGGATGCGCAGGCGGATTTCGCGGATGGGCTGGATTGCAATTGCCGTGGCGGCGCTGGCCCTCGCCCTTTATGGCGGCTGGCGCTATGCCCTGGCGACCGATGCAGTCGCTTTGCTCGACTGGGGCGATCGGCAGTTCGGGGGCAATTCCGGCTATCGCCTGGCGCTGAGCGATGGCCGCTACGGCCCGCTCGAGCCACAAAGGGTCGAAGTGGTGGTGCCCGACGGCGCGGCATCCACACCCCGCCCGGTGCTGGTCTTCATCCACGGCGGCGGCTGGCATTCCGGAACGCCGGGTGACTATCGCTTTGTCGGACGGCGCTTTGCCCGGGCCGGCTATGTGGTGGTCCTGATCGGGTATCGGCTCGGGGCGGAGGGGCGCTACCCGCAGATGCTGGAAGACGGCGCGCTGGCGCTGGCCTGGGTCAGGGACAATGTCGGCAGGTTCGGCGGCGATCCGCAGCGGGTGCTGGTGATGGGCCATTCCGCCGGGGCCTATAACGCGGTGATGCTCGGGCTTGAGCGGCAATGGCTGGGCCGCGCGGGGGTGGAAGATGGCTTCATCAAGGGGGTGATCGGCCTGTCCGGGCCTTATGACTTTTATCCTTTCACCACGGATTCGGCGCGCGATACCTTTGGCCAGGTGCCCGATCCGGCGATCACCCAGCCGATCCATTTCGCGCGCGGCGATGCCCCGCCGATGCTGCTGCTGACCGGCACCGATGACGTTACCGTCCGCCCGCGCAACACCGCCGCGCTGGCCAGCGCCCAGCAGGCCGCCGGACAGAAGGTTGAAACCGTGATCCTGCCCGGGGTCGATCATGCCGGGACGGTAATGAAGCTGGCCGAACCCTTTGCCCGCGACCGGCGGGTGATCGATCCGGTCATGGCCTTCCTTACCGCCCACAGCGCGGCTTCAGGAGACATTCAGGGGAAACCGCGTTAGTGTCCGGCCCGATGCGCCTTGTTTCCCGCTTTTTCGCCCGGCTGATAGCCGCGGTGCTGGCCCTGTCGCTGAGCGTCCAGCCGGCCATGGCGCAATCGATCCTGCGCGATGCGGAGACCGAAGCGGTGCTGCAGGACATGGCCGATCCGCTGGTTCGCGCAGCCGGGCTTGATCCCCGCAACGTTACGATCGTGCTGGTCGGTGATCCGTCGATCAACGCCTTCGTCGCGGGCGGACAGGCGGTATATATCCATTCCGGCCTGATCAACGAGGCCGGCTCGGCGCTTGAGGTTCAGGGCGTGATTGCGCACGAACTGGGCCATATCACCGGCGGTCATGTGATCAGCGACGGCGGATCGAAGGCCGCCACCGGAATTTCCATCCTGTCGCTGATCCTCGGCGGGCTGGCGGCAGCGGCCGGATCGGGCGATGCCGCGATCGGCATGGTCATGGCCGGTCAGCAGGCCGCGCTGGGCAAGTACCTGGCCTTCAACCGCGGCCAGGAAGCCAGCGCCGATGCCGCCGGGGCGCAATACCTTTCGAAGGCCGGGCTTTCGGGCCGCGGCTCGATCACGTTCTTCAAGCGGCTGCAGAACATGGAAATGCGCTATGGCTTCACCCGCAACGCCGATAGCGAGTTCTATTCGACCCACCCGATGACATCGGACCGGATCACCACCCTGCAGGACACCTATGAGAAGGATCCGGCCTGGGCCAAGGCCGACGATCCGGTGCTTGAGGCGCGGTTCCAGCGGATCAAGGCCAAGCTGTTCGGCTATCTGATGGAGCCGATGCGGACCTTGCAGGTCTATCCCGAAACGATGACCGGGGTGCCCGCACGCTATGCGCGGGCCTATGCCTGGCACAAGGAGGCGCGGCTCGACAAGGCGATGGACGAGGTCAACGCGCTGCTCGCCACCGCGCCGGATGACCCTTACTTCCTTGAGCTGAAGGGCCAGATCCTGCTCGAATCGGGGCACCCGCGCGATGCGATCATGCCGCTGCGCCGGGCGACCGAGCTGTCGGGCTATCACCCGCTGATCGCCACCTCTTTTGGCCATGCGCTGATCGCCGCCGAGGACCCCAGCCTGCTGGATGAAGGTGAGCGGGTGTTGAAGGCCGCGGTGGCGCGCGACCGCGAAAACCCCTTTGCCTGGTATCAGCTTGGCGTGATCTACGGCATGAAGGGCGATATTCCGCGCGCGCAGCTGGCCAGCGCCGAACAGCAGGTGATGCAGCTCAACTATCCGCAGGCGCTCCGCAGTGCCGAATCGGCCCAGGCCGGGCTGCCCAAGGGCTCGCCCGACTGGATCCGCGCCGGGGATATCGCGATGCAGGCCCGCGCCGCGATTGAACAACAAGGCAAACGCAGGTAGCGCCCCGCCCCATGGCTTCTGAATCACGTTCGACCCTGCCCCTGGCCCTGTCCGGGATCGCCCTGCTCGTCGCCGGCGCGCTGGCCGGGCTGACCTATGCCCGCACATCCGGCGCCGCGATGGACAAGGCCGCGGTTGAGCAGACCGTGCGGGACTATATCCTGGCCCATCCCGAAATCCTGCCCGAAGCGATGGAGAACCTGCAGAAGAAGCAGGCCAGCCAGCAGCTTGGCGCAGTAGGGGGCAAGCTGGAACAGCCCTTTCCCGGCGCGGTCCTGGGCAACCCGCAGGGCAAGGTGACGCTGGTTGAATTCACCGATTATGCCTGCGGGTTCTGCCGCAAGAGCGTGCCCGATGTTGAAGCGCTGATCGCCGCCAATCCCGACCTGCGGATCGTGGTGCGTGAACTGCCGATCATTGCGCCGACCAGCGCCGATGCCGCGCGCTGGGCGCTGGCGGCGGCGGAACAGGGCAAGTTCCCGGCCTTCCACAAGGCGATGTTCGTCGCCGGGCGGACCGACATGGCCTCGATCGAGGCAGCAGCGGCCACCGCCGGGCTTGATCTTGATCGCGCCCGCCGCTTTGCCGCCGATCCGCGGACCGAGGCCGAACTGCGCCGCAACGTGGAAATGGCCCGCCAGCTCGGGATCGACGGAACTCCGACCTGGGTGGTTGGCGATCAGCTGCTGGCCGGGGCGGTCGGCAAGGAAACCCTGGCCGAAGCGATCGGCAAGGTTCGCGGCAAGTAATTTCTCGCTCTTGGCGCAGGCGAAATTCTGCTAAGGGTCTGACCCATGGCCGTGCTGCCCTTTCGACCGATCCCGTTCTTCGCCAACAAGAACAGCGCCTTCTGGCGCCTGCAGGCGGCCGGCTGGGCCGGGGCCATGCTGCTGCGCGCGGCATCCGGTCTGGCCAACAGCCAGCCGCTCTCGTTCCTGGTGCTGGTGCTGATTTCAACCGCGACCGGGCTGTCGATCACCCTGATCCTGTCGGTCGTCTATCGCCAGCTGATCTCGCGCCGTCCGCTGATCACCTGGGGGGTGACCGCACTGGTCCTGCCGCTGGCGGTCGCGCTTTATGCCTTCATCGATACCTGGGTCCACGGACTCTACACCGGGGATAGCGGAGCCGGTTTTGCCCAGCGCTTCGTCGGGCTGTTCTACCTTGATGCGACCCTGCTGCTGGCCTGGTCGGCGCTCTATTACATGATCAACTTCTTCCTCCAGATCGAAGAACAGAACGATCAGCTGATGCAGCTGGAAAATCAGGCGACCCAGGCCCAGCTGGCGATGCTGCGCTACCAGCTCAACCCGCATTTCCTGTTCAACACGCTGAATTCGAT
The DNA here is from genome assembly GCA_029550345.1 of Pseudomonadota bacterium. Taxonomy (GTDB): domain Bacteria; phylum Pseudomonadota; class Alphaproteobacteria; order Sphingomonadales; family Sphingomonadaceae; genus Novosphingobium. The sequence goes on along the minus strand of JAKPHK010000101.1, from coordinate 5,027 downwards.
CTCCACCCTGGTGCTGCTGAAACAGACCGAGCCGGCCAATGCCATGCTCAGCCGCCTGTCCAGCTTCCTGCGCTATACCCTGGTCAACGAACCGACCGGGCGGGTGACCGTGGCCCAGGAGATCGAGACGCTGAAGCTCTACCTTGAGATTGAGCGGATGCGGTTTGAGGAACGTCTGCGGACCCGCTTCCTGATCGAGCCGGGCACCGAAGCCGCGCTGTTGCCATCGCTGCTGCTGCAACCGCTGGTCGAAAACGCGATCAAATATGCAGTCAGCCCGCAAGAGTCCGGAGCTGAAATCACCATTGCCGCGCAACTCGTCGGCCCAAACCTTCGCATCACCGTCTCCGACACCGGCCCCGGCTTGCATTCGGGCGATGCCGCCAACAGATTGACCGGCGTGACATTCGACGGCGGCGAACAGGTTTCCACCGGGGTTGGCCTTGCCAATATCCGGGATCGGCTGGCCCAGGCCTATGGCGAGGACCATCGTTTCGAAACGATGGAACCGGCCGAGGGCGGCTTTGCCGTGCTGATCGAGCTGCCGTTCGAACGTCGTGAAATTCCGCAATCGGCGATCCCCACCCCGCAACGCCCCGCGTTGATCGGCTGAAAGGCCAGGCCATGACCATCCGCACCATCATCGTCGATGACGAAAAACTGGCGATCCAGGGGCTGCAGCTGCGGCTCGACAAGTTCGCCGATGTCGAAGTGATCGACACCTGCTCGAACGGGCGCGAGGCGATCCGCAAGATCAAGACCGAAAAACCCGATCTGGTCTTCCTCGACATTCAGATGCCGGGGTTCGACGGCTTCTCCGTGGTCAAGGGGATCATGGAGATCGAGCCGCCGCTGATCGTCTTTGTCACCGCCTATCAGGAACACGCCGTCCGCGCGTTTGAGGCAAATGCCGTCAACTACCTGATGAAGCCGGTCGATGAAGACAAACTGGCCGACACGATGGAGCGGGTGCGGCTGCGCCTGTCGGAAAAGGCCGCCGCGGACGAGGCGGAAAAGCTCAAGACCGTGCTGGCCGAAGTCGCCCCCGATGCAATCGTCGATATGCCGGAAGAGGCAGAGCACGCCGCGCGCTATGAAAAGCTCATCAACATCAAGGATCGCGGGCAGATCTTCCGGGTCGATGTCGATTCGATCGAGCGGATCGAGGCGGCGGGCGATTATATGTGCATCTACACCGCCGACAACAGCCTGATCCTGCGCGAAACGATGAAGGATCTGGAGCGGCGGCTTGATCCCCGGGTGTTCCAGCGCGTCCATCGCAGCTGGATCGTCAACCTCAACCAGGTCCGTCAGGTCAAACCGCATACCAACGGCGAATGCTTCCTGGTGCTGGAATCGGGCGCCGACGTGAAGGTTTCGCGCTCATACCGGGATGTGGTGGCGCGGTTCGTGCACTGATTGGCGCACGCAAAGGCGCGAAGAGCTGGCGCTTGCGGCGAAGCCGCCGTGTATATCCGGCCTTGCGTTGGCAGGATCGTTTGACGGGCAAATCCGCTTCGCCTTTCGAAACGGCCTCTTCGCGCCTTTGTGCCTTTGCGTGAGAAAACAATTGCACAACCCGGTGAGCCCGGCAAAACCGGGTGAATGTCCCAATTCGCTCTCCCCGGTTTCGACCTTGCCGCCTTCGTCCGCGCCACCCTGAATGAGGATCTGGGGATCGGCTTGCCCGGCGGCGGGCACGATGTGACCAGCGAAAGCGTGATCCCGGCCGAAGCCCGCTTTGCCGGGGTGATGGACACCCGCGATGCGATCACCGTGGCCGGCCTGCCAATAGCCGAGGCGTTCTTCCGCGCGCTCGATCCGGCGATGGAGATTGCCATTCTGGTGGAGGAAGGCGCGCGGGTTTCCGCCGGGACTGACCTGATGCACCTTTCGGGCAATGCCCAGGCCATGCTCACTGCGGAACGATCGGCGCTCAACACCGTTCAGCACCTCTCGGGCATCGCAACCATGACCCGGACCTATGTCGATGCCATGGCCGGGCACGCCACCCTGCTCGATACGCGCAAGACCATTCCTGGCCTGCGCCATCTGGAAAAGTACGCGACCCGGATGGGCGGGGCGAAGAACCACCGGATGGGGTTGTGGGACGCGGCAATGATCAAAGACAACCACGTCCTCGTGGCCGGCGGCGTCGCCGAAGCGGTGCGCCGGGCGAAAGACGCCGGGGTAAAGGACATCATCTGCGAGGTCGATCGGATCGAGCAGATCGAACCGGCGCTGACCGCCGGAGCCAGCCACATCCTGCTCGACAATATGGACGTGCCAACCTTGCGCCAGGCTGTGGCGCTGATCGCGGGCCGCGTGCCGTGCGAAGCCTCTGGCGGGGTCCGGCTCGATACCATCGGGCCGATTGCCGCCACTGGCGTGACCTATGTCTCGGTCGGCCGCCTGACCCAGAGCGCGCCCGCTGCCGACGTCGGGCTGGATTTCACGCCGCTATGATCCGCCCCGCCCTCTTTGTAGCCCTGGTCCTGCTCCCCGCCCCCGCGCTCGCCCAGGCGTATCAGTGCCGCGCGCCGCAGAGCATTGCGATGCCGCGGCCGGTCCAACCCGATGGGCCGCGCCGCACCTCGCCGATCACCGGCTATACCCTGGCGATTTCATGGTCGCCGGAATTCTGTCGGGGCGGCAAGGCGGCGAAGGACCCGGACAATCTGCAATGCAATGGCCAGATCGGGCGGTTTGGCTTCGTGCTCCACGGACTGTGGCCGGAAAGCGGGCAGGGCAACTATCCGCAGTGGTGTGCCGTCACGCCGCGCCCGACCGAGGCCGAGCTGAAAGCCAATATGTGCATGACCCCGGTGCCCTGGCTGCTTGAGCACGAATGGGCCAAGCACGGCAGCTGCATGGCAACCACGCCTGGCGCCTATTTCAAGGTATCGGCGATCCTGTGGAACTCGCTCGATCTGCCCGATGCCGACCGGCTTTCACGGCAAAAGGGGCTGACCATGGGCGACCTGCGGCGCGAGTTCACCGCGCGCAATCCGGGCTTGCCGATCGCTGCGGTCGGGATCCGCGCCAGCAACGGCGGCTGGCTGCGCGAAGTCCACATCTGCTATGGCAAGGACTTCCGCCCGGCCGCTTGCGAAGCGCGCGCCTTCGGTCCGAAAAACGACGTGCCGCTGAAGATCTGGCGGGGGCTTTAAGGTCAGGATGAGCGGAGCCTGGCGAAAAAGGTCTTGAGCTGCGCGCTGGCCTCATCCTCACCCATGCCCGAATAGACCTCTGGCTTGTGCAGGCTCTGTTCGTGTTCAAACACCCGCGCGCCGTGTTCCACCGCGCCGCCCTTGGGATCGGAGGCCGCGTAATAGAGCCGGGCGATGCGGGCGTGGGCAATCGCCCCGGCGCACATCGCGCAAGGTTCCAGCGTCACCCACAATTCGCAGCCGTCGAGCCGGTCGTTGCCGAGAATCGCCGCGGCATGGCGAATCGCCAGAACTTCGGCATGGGCGGTCGGATCGTGCAGCGCGCGCGGGGCGTTATGGGCCATGGCAATCACCGCCCCATCCTTGACCACCACCGCGCCGATCGGCACTTCGCCCGCGGATTCCCCCGCTTGCGCCTGATCCAGCGCGATTCGCATCGGTTCGGGAAGCGGCCATTTGCTCATTTACGGCGGATTGGCTGGGATACCTTGACCTTTCAAGGGTGAATCGGTAATGGCGCGCCTTCTCCCGTCATGGGTGTTCCGTTTTTAAGCGAGTTTTTGCCATGTCCCGTATTTGCGAACTGACCGGTAAGGGTCGCCAGGTCGGCCACAACGTCAGCCACGCCAACAACAAGACCAAGCGCGTGTTCCTGCCCAACCTGCAGAACGTCACGCTGATGTCCGAAGGGCTGGACCGCAGCTTCAAGTTCCGCGTTTCGACCCAGGGCCTGCGCTCGGTCGAGCACGTCGGCGGGCTGGACAACTGGCTGCTCAAGACCTCGGACGAAAAGCTTTCGACCGCGGCCCAGAAGGTCAAGCGTGAGCTGAAGAAGAAGGCTGCTGTCGCTGCCGCCTGAGGCCAGCGCAATCGAGCCAATCAAGGGGCGTCCGGTGATCCGGGCGCCCTTTGCTTTGGTGGCAGCTTCGCCGCGTCGATCTCGACCTTGAGCAGCAGCGCCCGCTGGGTCGCCGCGCCGTTTTCATCGCTGATGATCCAGCCGATCAGCTTGCCATCGGCCTGCCGCCCGATCGCCAGCCCTTCATAGTTATCGACCGGCCATGGCGCTGAAATGTCGGCAATTTCCTGTCCCTGCCAGGTCTTGCCGGGGCGGATAGCGGCCGGATCGGCAATCAGCACCTTGATCACGAAGCGCGCCGGGACCGGCCAGACCAGCCGCCGCACCAGGATCAGCACCCGGCCGTCGGGCAGTTGCGCGATGTCGGTCGGGCGATAGCCATCGACCCCCGCGAAGGTGAAGGTCTGGGCCGCGATCGGCTCGCTCGGGTCCGAAGCGAACAGCAAGCCGGGATGCAGCCCGCCCTGAAACCAGCCGGGATTGCATTCGCACAGCACCACAAAGCGCCCGTCGGCAAGCCGGACCATCGCCTCTGGCCCGGTGTTCTGCGCCCAACCTTTCATCTCTGGCACTTCGCGAAAGCGCTGCCGGTCCAGCCCGGAACTGTACCGGGCGATCGCATTGCGGCCTTCAAGCGCGATCCACAGGTGCCCGGTCAGCGGATCGCGGGTTGCCGATTCGATGTCGCGCTGGTCCTTCAGCTTTGATTGATCGCGCAGGACCGGACCGATTCGGACCGGGCCGCTTGCCCCGTCAGGCAGGGCGAAATCCATGAAATTGCCGCGATCGCTCAGCGCCAGCATCCGCCCCGGGGTGATCTGGACCAGCGCCGAATAGCCGCCGAAAAGATCATTGCGGCTGGTCAGGTGCCAGGCGCCGACGAGCCGCAGCGGCCCGGCCGTGCAGCAATCCGGCTCAAGCGCCAGCGGGGCCAGAGCCAGTTCCTGCGGATGGATCGGCGGCGCCACCGGACTGCGCAGCCAGGTCGCCAGGCCAAG
>JAKPHK010000089.1 GCA_029550345.1 Pseudomonadota bacterium | reverse complement strand
ATCAGGCCAAGGTAGGCGGCCTCCCACTGGCTGGCAATCGTCGCGGCGGAGAAGGGGCCGGCGGCCAGATCGTGCGCAGCGTGCGCCATGCCAAGCCATTCGGCCTCCGCCAGCGTCAGTGCCCGGCCCAGCGCCGCTGCGATGCTGTCCGGCGCGGTTCCGCAGTCGATCGCGGCGCCGGCCGAAAAGCCCTCGGGCAGGTTGCATTCACTGCTCATCAGCGTCGGGGTGCCTGCCGCCCAGGCCTCCAGCACGGCAACCGGCAATCCCTCGCTAAGCGAGGGCAGCGCCAGAAACCGGGCCTGGCTCAGCAGCCGGGCCTTGTCCTCGCCGAATTGCGGGCCGAGGAAGGCGATGCTGCCGGGCGCCGTTTCCAGCCGGGCCTTCAGCGCCGCTACATCGTGCGGATCGCCCCAGCCGGCAATTTGCACCCGGGCGCCAGCGGGCAGGGCATGGGCGGCATCCAGTCGCGCCCAGGCCTCGATCAGCGCGAACAGGTTCTTCTTGGGGTGAATCCGCCCGAGGTATGCCACCACAGGTTCGCGCAGCGATCCGGGGGCGGGCGCGGCATCGGGGCCGGGATTTGCGATAATCAGGCTATCGCTTCGTCCGCTCTCGCGTTTGATGTCGGCCGCTTCGCGCGCGGTCAGGGCATGAAATGCGCTGGCCCTGCGCCATGATCGCCGCTCGTACCCGGCCCGCGCCAGAGCCTTTTTCCAGCGCCCCCGCCCGGTGATCCAGGGATCGAGCATCCCGTGCGGGCTGATCAGATAGGGCTTGCCGCTGCGCGCCGCCCAGGCCGATGCCGCCTGACTGGGATACATCCAGATTCCGTGGAGGTGCAGCAGATCAAGGCGCGCGGCATCAAGGATCGCATCAAGCTGCGGGGCATAGCCGAAGAAGCCTGGCCCCAGCCCCTCGGCATGGTGCAGCTCGCACCCGGCAAAGCGCGGCGCATCTTCTGCGCTGGCTTGATCCTTCAGCGCGATAACCACCGGCTCTGCCCCCAGGCTGCGCAGCAGCGCGGCCTGCGCGGCCACGGCCTCAAACACCCCGCCGCCCAGTCGCGAGGCTGAAGCGGTGATCAGGCCGATCCGCTTGCCGGCCAGCGGCTGTCCATTCACCGCAGGCGCCGCCCGCGATGGCCAAGCGCGGCGATCTTGCCCATCCGTCGCCGGTCCAGCAGCTTTGCGGCAATGTCGGGCTTGCGCCGGGCGAGATGACGCCTGGCCCGAAGCCGCAGTTCATCAGCTAGCGGAACAGCGGTGAGCCGCGCTATTCTGACAATCAGCCAGACCGGAAACAGAAAGAAGACCGCCGTCTGCACGATCGTCAGCAAGAAGCCGTCACGAAAGAAGGTCAGGCTTAAGGGCAGGAACAGCAGGTAGGTCAGGACAATCGGGTTGCCATGTGAGGACTTCTGGAACCTGTTGTAGCCCAGCCCAAACAACCACCCGAACAGGGCGCACCAGATGATGACGCCCAAATAGCCGAGCTGGACCCAGCCTTCGCCAGGCAGCGAATAGGTCATGCCGATCGGGTAGCCATAGTCGAACAGCGAAAAGAGCTGGATCGGGGGGCCAACCGGCTTGCCGGACCAGAGCACCCGCGGGATCGGCTGGGTGAGGAGTTGCAGGTTATCGAGGAAATAGCCGTAGGTGCCGGTTCGCTGCGGTACGGCATAGACCAGATACTCGAAAAACTCGAGATTGGCGAAGTCCATCCCTTCCAGAAAACGCAGTTCCTTGAGGCGATCGACATTGTCTGCCAGCGACGAGCGATCTTCGATGAACCATTGCCGGATGGTCGTTCCGCGGTCCACGCCAACGATCTGGAACAGGAACAATGCTACTCCGCCGAATGCGATGGCCCGCCAATCCGGCCAGCGCTTCCGTCGCTCATAAAGAAACAGCAAGGCAATCGTCGCGCAGGCCATGATGATTGGCCACCGTCCGCCCGTGCCGCCGCGCAGCACCACAAAGGTCAGCAGCGGAATGAACGTCCACCAGCGAAACCGATAAAGCCAGACGCAGAGCACCGTCAGAGGCGCCAGCAGCAACTGGGCATCGTCAAAGTAGCCGTTGCCGGTGGTGTTCACGAACCGGCCCGTTGCGGAATCGAGCAGCATGGTGGTCGAATCGTTGGCGCGGGTATCCCAGTTTGCGAGAACCGAAACCAGGCCGACAGGCGCCAGAACCGCCGCAGCGATCAGGAATGGGCGCACCATCTCCTTGCGCTCAGCCTCGTTGATCTGGTCTTGCGGGAAACGCGGCATGGCGTTCCCGAAGTGCATTACCGTGGCATAGAAGCACACAAGACCGAGCATCGCCGCCAGCAGGACGGTATTCTTGTCGTCCATCGTGGGCATGAACTGATAGCCCCGGTAGATCGCCTCGTAGCCGCGATAGTACACCAGCGGCGCGCGCAGCACGAAGATCAGGCCGTGGAAGAACAGATAGTAAGCCGCCGGATGGAAAACCGAGGCATTCGGCCGGGTGACGAAGTGGATCGACAGCGCCAGCCATAGCAGCAGGTTGGCGACCAGCAGCACCTCATACATGGCTTGGCGCCTTGTCGGCCTTGCGCGGCGGTACCAGATCAAGCCCGTCGATGAACCGCCGTGCGGGCGTTTCGAACAGCTTGTAGGACAACAGCGAAAGGATGGTGATGATGACGTAGCTCACCAGGGTCAGCACAGACAGCGGCACAGGCTCCAGTTTCAGGATCTTGTCTCCGACCGCGTTGACCAGAACCATGATTACGATCGGGTGGAGCATATACATCGAGTAGGTCAATTGGCCGAGCGGTGCGACCCGTTTTGTGAGGGCAGAGGGCTGCCCGCGCCCATCTGCAATGATCGCGCTCAGCGAAACGCCATAAGCCAGGGTCAGCAACAACCACCCCGGCCAGATCAGCAGAGAGCCAGCGACCAGCCCGAACGCCAGTATCACCGGAACGAACCCCGGCATGGGGATTTTCGCCCACAGCTCCCAGTCCAGGCGCACGGCGAGACCAAAGAAGAAGGCCGGTAACGCCCGCCAGAATGTGGTGTGGGTCGCCCATGCGGTATCGCGCAGGAACTGCGAGCCGACCAGCAGCATGAAGCCCAGCCATAGCCCGTAACGCAAGGGCCCCAGCTTGCGGCCCAGCAGAAGCAGGGCCGGGAAAGCCAGATACATTATCATTTCGGCGCTGATCGACCAGTTTACGCCATTAGGCACCGGCCCGCCGCAATCGATCACGGAATGGAGCAGGAATGTGCCGAGAACCAGGCATTCCGGCACCAGATTCATCGGAGTATTCGTCGCTGCACCGGACTTTCCGACCAGAAAGAACAGGATCGCAACCGCCAGCAGTGTGACCAGATGAAGCGGGAACAGGCGGCCGATCCGGCGCTGCATGAACCGCGCGAAATCACGCCAGTCGGCCATCCGGTTGGTATAGACGTGGGCGATCACGAAGCCGGAAATGATGAAGAACACATCGACGAACAGTGACATCCCGGCAAGGTGGGCGTGGCTTTCCAGCCGATAGGCACGCGGCACAAAAAATTCGCCCGAATGAACCACGACTATTGCAGCCGAAGCGATGAAACGGATCAGATCAAGGTGCAGCAGTTCATCACTGGTGGGCGCCAGGGACAACAGGCCCGGCCTCCGTCCATTCCTTGCTTCGCTGCTCACGCCGCTTCGGCCACCCAAAAGGCGGTTTCACCTGCCCTTGCGCCGAAAGTTTCGACAATCCGCGCCTGCTGGGCCTGGCTCAGGCTGCGCCAGGCGCCGGTGTTGAGGGTGATCGCCTTGGTGCCGCGCACCACCGGGTCCTCCAGGTCAAAATTGTGGTCCTTGTCTGCGAATTCGAGCATTCCCGGGTCGAATTCCAGCCCCAGCCGTTCAAGCACCCCGCTGAGCACCCCTTCAGGATCGTCGCACAGTTCGCGGTAAACGATCCGGATGCAGCGATCGGGCTGGGCCGCCTCGAAGGCGAGGAGATTTTCGATGCTGGCCTTGACGTGGGCCAGTGCGCTTTCGAACCCGTCGGCGATTTCATTGAAGCGCCAGTCGCGCTTGTAGATCGAATGGACTATGTCGCCTGGGTGGCGCAGGACCAGCACGAACCGCGCCTTTCCGCCATAAAGCCTGTCGATCGCGTCAAGGTGATCGGTGTATTGCGGGGTCTTGTCCGCCCAGATCTTCTTTTCGGTGGCGATCCGGAAGGCTTCGTGCAGCGACGATGCCTTGCGGGCCAGATCCTGGCGCATTTCCTCACGCGAATAGCCGAATGCCTCATACCCGGCGCCGACGAAGGTATCGTCAAGCATCTGCGCATAGTTGGCGATGAAGAAACTTTCCGGCGGGCAGGCGATATCGCGGTGGGAATTGAACAGGCGGCGGACCAGCGAGGTGCCCGAGCGGTGCGCGCCGACGATGAAGATCGGATTTTCGCAGCGCTCGGCATCGTCGATCACCACCGGCTTGGTCTGCACGATCATCCGCGGGCGGCCGACGTAGGTCTTGATGCGGTTCCAGTACCAGATCAGACCATGCCGACGACGCAAAGGACAAACTCCAGACTTTTCACGAACCTGACAGATGGTCGCGGGATCCCGAACAGTGTCTTCAGGTTGCATATTCGTTGCAACCCGCAAGCGCAACAGCTGGCAGGCGATTGCGGATGGAAAGGGCCTGGCTTGTCCTGCCCGCCCGCTCGGCTAAGAGGGGTGTGGTTGCAGTTGCAAGGGAACGCCGGTGCCGCGCAAGTTGGTTTTCGTCTGGGAAAACATCGGCCCCAGTCACGTTGATAGGATCCTGGCCTGCGCTGCCGATCCCGTCCTGGATGTTACGGCGGTTGAATTCTTCGCGCGCAGTACGGTCTATGATTGGGATAATTCGGGCCGGACCGGGCTGCACATCGAAACGCTATATCCGGATGGCCGTGCGCCGCGACAGCCGGGCCTGTGGTGGCGCCTGCTGAAAGCGCTGCGGCGCGAGCGGCCCGATGCAGTGTTCATGTGCCACTATAGCGAACCGGCGGTTTTTTTCGTTACCCTGCTGCTGAAGCTCACCGGGGTGCGGGTCTATACCATGATCGACAGCAAGTTCGATGACATGGAACGGTCGGTTTGGCGCGAAGCGATCAAGGTGCTGCTGCTGGCGCCTTATGCCGGAGCGCTGGCCGCCAGCCGCCGAAGTATCGCGTATATGCGGTTCCTGGGGCTAAACAAGCGGCCGGTTTCGGACGGGTTTGACAGGCTCGATATCGCCCGCCTGCAGGCCTTGCCTCCGGCACCAGGGCGCGCGCCCTTGCTCCATGGGGAGCGCGATTTTTTGGTTGTGGCACGCCTAATTCGCGAGAAGAACCTGGAATTGGCGCTCAGCGCCTATGCGTTGTGGCTGAAGGTTGCCAAATATCCCCGGCGATTGCGAATCCTGGGCGGCGGGCCGTTGGAGGCTTCGCTCAAGACCCATGCAGCGGATCTGGGCATTGCCGATCGGGTGGATTTCGAAGGACCGGCCGCAGCAACGGCTGTCGCAACCGCGATGCGCGATGGGCTCGCGCTGGTGTTTCCCAGTGTCCAGGAAACCTATGGCTTTGTTGTGATAGAGGCGCTCGCCCAGGGGCTGCCGGTGCTGATTACGCCGATCCCGGGCGCCGTCGATGATCTGATCGACAACGGCGTGAACGGCTGGATCGTCGATCAGGACCGGCCCGTGGTTCTCGCCGAAGCCATGGCCCTGCTCGACCGGGATGAAGCGGCCTGGCGCCGGGCCAGCGCCGCCGCGCTGGCCTCGGCCGAGCGCGGCGACGTGCGGCATTTCGTGGTAAGCGTGAAAACGCTGGTTCAGGCCGGATAGGCGGCGGTTACGGACCAGACTGATTGCGGCAGTGTGGCGGTGCCAGCCGTGTTGTTTCGCACGCGGAATTTCACCGCGCCGATCGCGGGGCGGACCGCGCAGATCTCGAAGCCATCGCCAAGATCGGCTGCCGGGACGGCGGTTGCCGCCATGCCGGTGGCGGCGCCTGAACAGGCCACCGACAGTTCCGCCGAAAGGCCTCCGGCGGCAATCGCAGGCGGAGTGAGCGTGGCCGATCCCTTGAGCGGCGGCGGCGCTTTGACTTCGCGCCAGGCGAGGACCTCCTGATCGAAGCGCAGGGTCAGCTGCGTTCCCGGCGCGACAACGCGGGTGGCAGGAAGGTTGGCGCCGGCGCCTGTTGCGGCAAGCGAGGCGAAGATCCCTGCGCTGGATAGATTACGCAGCGTCAGCTCGTGTCCGTGCTGGATGCCGGTGGTCGGCATGGTCATCGGCCAGGTGCCCGCCGCGTTGGCATAGATCGCCATCAGATCGCCGCGCGGGACGATCTGCGGGTTGACGGAGATGTCTTGGTTGAGCGCGGTCCAGCTGGCGGTCGTGCGCAGCCAGCGGTTGCCGCGAAAACACGGGAAATTATCGGTAACCGCGGTCAGCGCGGTTCCTGAAGGCCCGCTGCCACGGCTGGCCTCTCCGCTTGAGTGTTCAATCACCACGTTCGGGCCAAATGAGCCGCGATAATCGACCGGCTGCAAGTGGATCCGGCCGATTGCGCGGGCTTCTTCGCTGCGGCAACAGCGCAGGCGGATACGCACATCGGACAACGTCTGCTTGCCCGGCGTGGAGGAGCCGAGCAGAACAACGGCGGGAAACCCGGTCAACTTATCGACCTGGGCAACGACCTCCAGATCAAGATCGTGCAAGCCTTCGCCATAGACTTGGCCGCCGTCGAGCAGGAGGCGACTGTCGGTCAGCTTGACTCGACCGCGGGTCCACGATCCCAACATGATCGGGCCGCAATTGCGAAACTCTGCGTCGATCGCCAGCCACGGCAGCAGGCCATCGGCCATGCGCAGCGGGGTGTTGCGGTTTGCGCCGGGGGAGACACGGCCCGCGGCCAGCCCGCCAGTGCGGACGCAGTCTTCGAACAGGGTGTTGACCATCCGCCCGCGGCGGCCCGACCAGCCTTCGAACGTGGCAAGGCCTCGGTAACCCAGCAGGCCATCGATATCGATGTTGCTGCCGCAGGACTGAAACAGATCGCCGTTGGTATCACCCAGCACCGCCGAACGCATATAGAGCTCGCCATTGCCTTCGCCGGCTTGATAGATCAGTTCACCGCGAAAGCCGGTGATGCCGGACCGGATCAGGCGAATATCGCCCGAGAATCGATCAGGCTCGATCTCGATACCCTTGTCGGTTGCATCCCAACCCTCGCCGTCGCTGACCCGGGCGGGCCAGGTATAGACTGATTCTTGCGGGATGCCGCCATCCAGCGCCATGTCGATCAGCGTGATGCCGGGCCGATCGGCATAGTCGGCCGGTTCGGTGCTAGGGCGCCTTATGAAGATCGCCCCGCCGCGCCAGACCATCCGCTGACTTGTGCTGGGCGAGAAGACGCTCTGCCAGATGTTCTGCCTCTCGCTGCCATCGGCGGCCCGAAAGATCAGGCGCGTACCAAGGTGGCAGGTCGATCGCAGCACCATCGGCGTTGAAATCACGATCGGGCGGCCGTCATAGAAGTGCTGGCCGATCTGGCCCGCCGGGTCGCTAGTGCGGATCGGGCAATGCAGGCGATAGCTGCGTGCGGTGAACAGGACCGTGCGGATGCCGATCGCCTCGGCATAGTCGATCGCGGCCTGGATCGCCGGTTGATCGTTGGTCAGTCCATCTCCTGTGGCGCCGCCCAGTTCGACTGTCAGTTCGCCATTGACTGGTACAGCGCGAAAATAGCGGCCGTTACTGGTCTGGCCGACAAAACGCGGATGGGCGGCGAACAGGGCGGCGGTTGCCAGATTGTCGGCCACGTAGCTTGCCGGGGTCACGCCCTTTGTCGTCCGGCCACTGGTTGTGACGATATCGGTATTGGAATTGATGTTCTGGCTGGCGAATTGCGAAAACAGGAAATCGGCCATGCAAGGCTCCTTGTCGAATGGGGGAGGGATCAGCCCTGCGCGGCGATCAGGCCGGGGATGGCCCTGGCGACTGAGCGGGCAATCCGCCCGGCAAAATGGCGGTGGCCTTCTACGGTTGGATGGGCGCTGTCGGTTCCGGTCACCCAGTCGCGGTTCCCGTCCCCGGTCGGAGTGCCATCGCGGCCGGTGCCCGAAACCCAGGGATCGCCAAGCGTATCGATAAAGGCGACATTCTGGGGAAACTTCGCGGCGGCGGCCTGCTTTGCGGCGTGGATCGCCAGATGCGATGCCCCGGCATTGCTGCCGATTATCGGCCCGGTCATGAAGATCGCGGTTTCCGGTTTGGCTGCCAGTACCCTGGTCAGCCAGGTTTCGATCAGCGGCTGGATCGTTGCCTGCGCGGGATTGACTGCAGCATCGTTGCCGCCTCCCGTTTCGATGATCACATCCGGGGCATTGGCGATAACATCGGTATCGACTCGTTCGTTGAACCACGACCGGTCGTGCACCGCTGGCGCCATCCAGCCCGATCCGCCGACCCCGGACGACCATGTGTCGGCCTGGCCCAGCAGATCACCGACCAGGGCACCCTGCGCGCCGTGCAGGGCGGTATCGATATTGGCCGCATCGACAATGGTCGCCAGCATCGAATCGCCATGCAGCAAAACCCGCAGGGCATCGCCCTGAACCCAGGGGTGCGGCTTGTAGAGCGCGGTCGTGCGAATCCCGACAAAAGCACCGACCGAGGCGAATTCCAGTTCGTAATGGCGGTCCTTGCGGTCTGCTGCGCCGCCGCTTCCCCAGGTGATCGGGATATAGCGAAGCAGGCCGTTCCCGCTGGCACCGAGCACCCCGGCATAGGCGAGCTTACCATCAACCTTCAGGCGAAACCCGCCGCCGACCCCGGCTGCGGACATCTGCACATAGAGTTCAAAACTGGGCGCGGCGCAAACGAAGCGAACCCGTGAACCAGGTCCCTGCTGCGGATAGAGCAGGGGGTCAGTGCCGTTGCCGACCCTTGAAGTGGTCGATTTGTAGAATTCGGTATTGGGGAAAATGGCGTTGGGGCATTGCCAGGCCCCGCCAAGGAAGGTGTATTTTGCCGCGTGCAGCGGATTGCCGCCAGTTGCCACCTGCCAGGTTGTGCCGCTGGCGATAGCGCTCGAACTGGTTGGCGCGCCGATTGTCGGCAACGTTGCGGCAAGGGTCGGCGCTGCGAAATCGGTCTTGGCGATCGAGGCGCGCAGCGTGTTGAGGATGCGCAGGCGTTTTTGCCGTGCGATTTCGGTGGCGGCCAGGCCGCGGGCGATGATGTCTAGCGCCATCTTACTGCGCCATCCGGTAGGTAAGTGAGCCCGAGGTAAGCGCGATGTCGAGGTAGAGCGTGGCGCTGGCGGTGCTTTCCTCCCAGACCGGTTCGCAGCAGTTGGTTGAATAAGCACCCCAGGGCAGGCCAGCGGCGGTCAAGGGCAGGCGGGTCGTGCCGCCGTCGGTTGAACGCAGCACCCGGACGGTACCCGACCAGCTTCCAGACAGAGTCAGCATCACGGGCCGGGCCGCAACGGGCGCATAGGGGCCGATCGCGACCGCCCCACTGGCGCTGCCCGACAGTGCGGCTGGCGCCGGGGTGTTGGTCAGGTTTACAGGCAGCGGCTTGTCGGCCGAGACGGGCGAAAGAGTTGAATCGACTTCGGCAAAGCCGATCGCGCTGATCGGGGCATAGGCCGCCGGGGCGGCAACGGGGATAGGGTTGGGCATGGCGGATTCTCCGGGAGATGAAGAATCACACAGATAACCATATTGGTTCATGTAGGAAAGACGCATAACCAATATAGCTTCGCCGAAGCGGCCAGGTAATCGGCACTGGCATCGCCGCGGCTTTGCAAGTACCGGGGCGGCATGGACTATCGGGGCTTTGTCTGTGCGATCAATGGCAGCCGTGACGGCTATCAGGTGCCCGCAGCTCTGCACGAGGCTGGCGTTTTGAAGCGCTTCGTGACCGATTATTACGCGCCGGAGACTGCCCCCGGCTGGCTTCCAGCGCCAATGGCCCGCCGTCGCAGTCCGTTTCTACCCAAGCGGATGACCGCCAACACACCCGGTTGCTTCCTGATTCAGCACAGTGCCACCCGTCTTGGCCTGCCGATGAACCGGGTTTTCCCACACACCGATCCTATGCTGGGACGACACGCCTTGCGTGCTGCCAAGCGGCTGGGTGCCAACCTCTATTGCTATTCGGGTTACACGCCGCACTGGCGCAAAATCCCGAGCGGGATGCGATTGATTGACTTTGAATTTCACCCGCTGACCGGCCTGACTGCTGAGCTGTTGCGCGAAGATGCGGCGCGCTATCCGGAGGTCGCTTGGTCCTATGCTCAGGAACAGCGGCTTGCCGCGCAGGAGCGGGCGCACGATAGCTGGCGCCATGCCGATGCAGTCGTCTGCGCCAGCCGAATGACCGCCCGCTCACTCGAATTCGCGGGTTGCGAGCCGACGCGGATCAGTGTGATCCCCTATGGTTTCGAAACCGCGACCCGCGCGATTCCGCGCCAACCGGGCGGACCGGCCCGGTTCCTGTTTGTCGGCCAGGGTGTTCAACGCAAAGGGCTGCACCATCTGCTCCGCGCCTGGCGTTCGGTCGATCCGGCAAGGGCGCGTTTGACGCTGGTTTGCTATGCGATCGATCCCGGTATCACGGCGCTGGCCGAGCAGGCCGGGATCGAGTTGCTAGGTCGCCAGGAGCGGCCCGCCCTCGACGCATTGATGCAGTCCGCCCAGGTATTCATCATGCCCTCGCTGATCGAAGGCTTTGGCCTGGTCTATCTTGAGGCGCTGGCTGCAGGGTGCCATGTGGTCGGGACCGAGAATACCGGCCTGCCCGACCTGCCGCTCAGCGCGGCGGCACGGACCCTCGTGCCAGCCGGCAATCTGACGGCTCTGGGCGAAGCGATCGAGGCGCTGATCCAGCGACACGAGGTGCCGGGCTTCGATGCCGAAGCCATTGCGGCGGAAGCGGCGGGATGGACCTGGGCCAATTTCCGCCGGAAGGTTGCTGATCACGCCCGATCGGTGCTGGATTAGCCGAAATCAACCCCTGCGCTTGCCGCCGACCGCCTGGCCTAGTGCGGCGCGACCTTCCGCGACAAGTTCGGCCAGAACGCTGCTCCACCGGGAAACCGGCCCCCAGTTGTGGTTGGCGAAACGCAGCACCACCACGAACATCGCGCAATCGACCAGTCCCATCGCCAGTGCCGGTGCCGTGTTCCCCAGCGCCTTGCCCAACGCCAGGGTCAAAAGCACGGCCATGGCAGCCAGCACGGAATAGGCGATTGCGAATTCCGATTGCCGGTTGATCGCCAGCATCAAGTTTGACATCGGGTTCCATATTCCCCCGAACAGTGCGGAAACCGCGATTGCCGCCATCAGACCGGCCGACGTTACGATGTGATGGTTGGACCACTGCAGCACGATCCATGGTCCGGCCAAAGCCAGCACGGCGGCAAAGGGAATCGCGATTGCGGCCGCCGTTCCCAGGACCAGAACAACCATCCGGCTGACCCCGCGCTGGTTCCCCTGGGCGGTGGCGGCGCCGAATTCGGGCATCAGGGCGGTCGTCAACATCTGGGATGCCTGAAGCCCGATCCGCGATAGCGTGCGGGCAGCCACAAAGGCGGGAACGGCAACCGCTCCCGCGACGAGCCCCAGCGCGGCGACAGTCCCCTGGAGCAACAGTGCTGCGGCCAGCGGTATCGCCATCGCAGCCAGTGCCGGGCCTATAAGTTCACGCCGGACAGTCTGCGAACCCCCGTTCAGGCCCGGCAGCAATCCGGTCCGCAGCACAGCTGCGGTGGCGGACATGACAAGCAGGCCGCTCAACCGACCGAGCATCAAAGCCGCTGCCCCCACGCCGATCCCGTGTCCAAGATAGACCACCGAAACCAGCAAGCCATATTCGGTGATCGTGGTCAGCGTCGAAAGGCTGGTTCCCAGTGCGAAACGGGCGGTACTGCGGAACACGCCCTGCAGCAGCCCGCAGACCATGATCAGCGCGGCATAGATAGCCAGCATTACGATCGCCAAGCGCATTTCCTGATCACCGGTTTGCGGGACGTCGAGGATCACTTCTGCCGGCAGAACCAGCGCCAGGATCACTGCCAGTACCACGATACCCACGCAGGCCACTGCGACCACCTGGCTGGCGCTGCGCACCGTTGTGCGTGCCGCGGCCAACTCGCCCCGGGCAACCTGCATGGTCATGCGAACCGAAGCCGCGTTGGCGAAACCCAGATCGCTGAGCGCAAGGATACCCGGAACCGTGGTAAGGATCGCCCAGCCGCCATAGCGAGCCAGCCCCCAATGCGATGCCAGGATCGGGACCATCAGCAACTGGATCAGCGCTGCCACGACCTTGTCGAGGGCATTGGCGCCAACCCCCAGGGCGATCCGGCGACGGCTCATGCCGCAGCCTTTCGCCGCTTGTCGGGGCAAATCGCTGTGCTAGACCGGCGCAAGGCGGGCTGGGGGTAGATCATGGGGCTGTATGCAAGGCTGCTTAGCGGACTGGTGCTGACATATCTGGTCAGCCGCCTGACCTTGCGGCTGCCCAATCCCCTGCGCAAAGCTAGGGGAATTACTCTGGCCCACCTGCTATCGCTGGTGCTGGTCCTGGCCGTGCTGGCGCTATGGCGGGGGTCCGCCGCGCTCTCCGCTGAGCGCGTATTGCTGCTGATCCCGCCCCAGGTTTTCTGGTGGCTGGCCGACGTGGCACGAGAGCACGGGCTGGGCTTCATCATGCGGGGTTCAGGGCAGCACGCGCGATAGGATGACCGGCCAGGGACTGGCTGCGCGATCGTGGTGGGCAACGGTGATTGCCGCCACTTTTTCCTGATCGAGTGCAAACCGCACCCCCAGCGCGGAATAGGCCAGCTGCGTACGGCGATCTTCCGGACTGCCGTCATCCTGTCCCAGAAGATCGGTGATCTTTGCAGCACCATCGCCGATCCTTACGCCGAGAAAGTCGGGGCAGGCCAGTGCGGTCAGATCTTGTTCCCGGCACGAAATCATCGCGACCTTTCCGTTCGCACCGAAGGCAATGCGGAGCGTCCGGCCGGATTCCCGGAATTGCCATTCCCGGTCCGCCTCAGCTTGCGGCGAACCAAGCAAGCCTTGCACCGTTGGCCCGTCCATTCCGATCGCAATTTCGCCATAACGCGACCGCGCTGCATCAACCTGGCGCCAAGACGTCCAGACCAGCCCCAGCGCAATCAGTACGGTGATACCCAGCAAAGCCCAGCCGAATGCCCGGCTGCGCACAACGTCGGTCAGCCCGATGGTTTGCGGCTTGGCTTTCGCCGCGCTTCGCCGCCGGCGCCTGCGCCGCTGGCCTTCACCGCTACTCTGGCTGCCCTCGCTCATTTCGCCTCTGGTGGCTGATCGGCCAATGTCGCTGGAGTTAGCACGCCGGTATGGCAGCGCAAGCGATTGATAGGTGGCACTTCATTGCCGCAGCCCGAGCTTGGCTGCGACCTGGCGCACACCATCGCGCAGCCATTTCACTGGCCGTTTGCGAGGCACCGCGCAGAGCCGCATCGCGGTTGTCCTGAGCATCGCAGGATCAAGCGCGGTGGGAAAATCCTGCGCGGCCAGCCAGGCATAAAAATCCGCCAGACCATAGCGCTTTTCAGCGGGGAGGTGCCACAGTGGCAGCGCCTCGTCCCCTGGCCTTGCAGTGTTGTGGCGCGGACTGGTCCAGATCCGCTTGATCACACGCTGCGCATCGGCGACCGGTCGATCCTGAAGTGCGAATGCAATGGAATAGATATGTTCTTCGGTCAGCACCCCGGCGGCTGGCCCGGTTCCACGGCTCGCTTGATCGAGCATCCGGTCGTACAGTTGGCGATTGCGTTTCCACTCGCCGATCGTGGTAGCAAACAGTTCGCCGCCGAAATGGGGGATAGGAGCGAAGCTCCGACCCGACAGTCCACCTGCCGCCTCCGCCATTCCACGCCGGGTCATGCCGTTGACTGGCTCATCCTCCGCAGTGTCGACCACGTATCCGGCAAAATCGGCCTGATCGAGCAGTGCCCACAAAGGTTCCACCGTGCCGGTCACCAGAACGTCACTATCGACCAGGGCAAAACGCAGATCGTCCGGCTCAGCTTCAAGCGCAGTCAGGATATCGAAAAAATAGAGCACGTTGCCCCAGGCGGCAGTGCGGTCCTTGGCCAGTCTGGCGGTCAGCGGGATCAGGCGCAGTTCCACCCCATAGCGTTCCAGCACCATGGCCAGATCAACGCCATCGATGACAGGCGGGCGGACATTGCAGAACAGGGCCAGGCGTTGACCCGGATTGGTGATCCGCGCGCTGGCGAACAGCGCAACCAGGCAGCGCCAATAGATTGCCTGAACCTTGGGATTTGCCGAATTGCCCCCGGCTGAGGGAAATATGGTCCCTTCGTGTGGGGCATCGACCACGAAACCGGTTGCAAGCAGGGTGGGGGGCGGTTTCATCTGACGAATTTCAGGTCCGTGACCAATGAGCCTTGCAGCACCTGCACGAGATGCGGGGTGACGGCAACCGGCTGCGCGAATCCACCGGGCCGGAGGGAAAGGACATCAAACGGCGAATTTCCCGCTCGGTCAATGCGCTAGTGGCGATGGATTACGCTGCGCCCGGTGCCTTACCGCGTCGGAACCGGTGCCTCGCCGGAATAGTCATAGAAACCACGGCCAGTCTTGCGTCCAAGCCAGCCAGCCTCGACATATTTGACCAGCAGCGGCGCCGGGCGATATTTGCTGTCGCCAGTGGTGTTGTAAAGCACCCGGACGATGTCGAGGCAGGTATCCAGCCCGACGAAATCGGCCAATTCAAGAGGTCCCATCGGGTGATTCAGGCCAAGGCGGCAGCCCTTGTCGATATCGACGATATTGGCCGTGCCCTGGCCCAGGACGAACACCGCCTCGTTGATCATCGGCAGCAAGATGCGGTTCACCACGAAGCCCGGCTCGTCCTCGGCCATCACAACCTGCTTGCCCAGGCTTTCGGCAAAGGTGCGGATTCGGGCGGTAGTTTCCTTGGCCGTTGCCAGACCAGGGATCACCTCGATCAGGCCCATGACCGGGACCGGATTGAAGAAATGCAGACCAATGAAGCGCTTGGGATCGGGTGAGCTGGTTGCCATGCGGGTGATCGGGATCGAGCTGGTGTTCGATGCCATGATCGCATCGTCACGCAGTACCTTGCCGGCCGCTTCGAAGATCTTGCGCTTGATCTCTTCCTTCTCGGTCGCGGCCTCGATGATCAGGTCGGCATCGGCCATCGGGGCATAATCCCCCACCGGGGTGATCCGCGCCAGCGCGGCCTCGGCATCGGCCGGGGTGATCTTCTCGCGCGAGACTATGCGGGTAAGGGCCTTGTCGATCCCGGCTTTGGCCTTTTGGGCTAGGGCAACATCGACATCGGAAAGCAGAACCTTGATGCCGTTCTGGGCGATGGTCTGGGCGATGCCCGATCCCATCTGTCCGGCTCCGATAATTCCGACGATCCGCATAGTTCCGTTCCTCTTCGCAAGTGCAGCAGAGGCGGCTGGTTAGCGGCGGCGCGGCCTTAAATCCAGCGGTTTTGCTGTCAGCGGTTCTGGCCCGGAATCCACAGCACGTCGCCCGAACCTGCAGCATTCACTGCGCGGGCAAGGACGAAGAGATAGTCCGACAAGCGATTGATATAGGCCAGCGCGGCCGGGTTGACCGGCTCATCGGCTGCCAACGCAGCCACGGACCGCTCAGCCCTGCGCACAGCTGCGCGGGCCAGATGCACCCGGGCCGCGCTCTCGCTCCCGCCCGGCAGGATGAAGCTGGTCAGTGGGGCAAGATCCTGATTGACCATATCGATCTGCGATTCGAGCCAGCTGGATTGACCGGGGACCATGCGCAGAACCATCTCAGACGGCGTAAAATCTTCGCCTGGCGTGGCCAGATCGGCGCCCAGATCGAACAGATCGTTCTGGATTCGCTGCAGGACTGCGCCATGCGGGCACGACGGATCGAGCGAGACAGCGGCAAAACCGACCGCGCTGTTCGCCTCGTCAACCGCGCCGATCGCTTCCATCCGGACATCGTGCTTGGCACGGCGGGTGCCATCGACAAGACCCGTGGTGCCGTCATCGCCGGTGCGCGTGTAGATCCGGTTGAGCTTTACCAAGTGCCGGGCTGCCTATTTCTGGCTGGCCATCATCAGCACCGCAGTTACCAGGATCGCAGCGGCCTGGAACATGATCCGGCGCATCATCATGGAATTCTGCTTCAGCTGCATTTCGCTCGGACCGCTGCCTTCGGGGCGTTCAAGGTCTTCGCGGGTGCTTTGCAGGAAGGCGGCGATCCCGCGCACCAGGGTGATCACGGTCATCACCACCAGAATCACGATTACCATGCCAAGGAAATAGCTCATGGCGCGGTATCTAACCCCTGGCCCAGCGAAATGCCAGCGGGGAAGCGCCCGTCGCGCAAGGCCCGGGCGAGCGCTAGGCCATCCGCGCCGCCATCGCGCAGGTCCTTGAGTGCGGGCGAACCGCGCCGCTTGGCCAGCTTGCGGCCATCCGCTTCGACCAGCAGCGGGTGATGATGCCAGCGCGGCACCGGCAGATCGAGCAGCGCCTGGAGCAGCCGGTGGATGTGGGTGGAGGCGAACAGGTCCATCCCCCGGGTCACCAGGCTGATACCCTGAAAGGCATCGTCCAGCGTTGCCGCCAGATGATAGCTCGCCGGGGCATCCTTACGCAGCAGCACGACATCGCCCAGCAGATCGGGCCGTGCCAGCTGCTCCCCGGCCAGTGCGTCATGCCACCACAGCGGGCCGGCCAGCGCACTGGCGCGGGCAACGTCGAGCCGCCAGGCTGCGCTGATCCCCTGGTCTGGCTCACGCCCGCGGCAGGTGCCGGGATAGATCGGCCCATCCGGCCCGATCTCGCGCGCGGCCGCCGCGATCTCCGCGCGGGTGCAGGTGCAGGGATAAAGCAGCCCCCGCCGGATCAGCTCCTCCCCCGCCCGGGCATAGGCATCGATCCGGCTTGACTGGTACAGGACCGGTCGGTCGCGGGGCAGCCCCAGCCATTCAAGATCGGCAAGCATTTCGGCGGCCAGATCCTCGCGGCTGCGGGTGCCGTCGATGTCTTCGATCCGCACCAGAAACTCCCCCTCTCCGGCGCGCGCCAGATCGTGCGCGATCACCGCTGCATAGGCATGGCCAAGGTGCAGCAGGCCGTTGGGGCTGGGGGCAAAACGCGTGCGGTTGGTCACGCAGACGCTTGTCCTGTGGATTGCGCCGGGTGGCAAGGCTTGACGCGCGGAGTCGGGCGATGTTTTGTGTGGTCCATGGATTGTAGCCAAACCGTCATCCCGGCCAGCTACAGGGGGCCATGCTCAAGGCGGAGCTGATCGAGCGCGCGGCCCGGTTCCGCAGCGCGGAGGAGGATCCCTTCCGGCATCTCAGTGAATGCCCTGCGCTGGTTCTCAATGCCGATTACACACCGCTCAGCTATTATCCGCTCAGCTTGTGGCCTTGGCAGACCGCGATCAAGGCGGTGTTCCTTGAACGGGTCGATATCGTCGCCTCTTATGCAAGAGAGGTGCATTCGCCGACCTGGTCGATGCCGATCCCTTCGGTGATCGCGCTGCGGCAGTATGTGAAACCCAATGAATATCCGGCCTTTACCCGCTTCAACCTGTTCCTGCGCGATCGGTTCCAGTGTCAGTATTGCGGCAGCCTACATCAGCTGACTTTCGATCACGTGGTGCCGCGGCGGCTGGGCGGGCGGACAAGCTGGGAAAACGTGACGACGGCCTGCGCGCCGTGCAATCTGAAGAAGGGCGGCCGCACCCCGCAGCAGGCACATATGCCCCTGCTGCTTGAACCGATCCGTCCGACCAACTGGCAGCTGCACGAACGTGGCAAGGCTTTTCCGCCCAATTACCTCCACGAAACCTGGCGCGACTGGCTCTACTGGGATGTCGAGCTGGAAGCCTGAACCGGCGAAGCCAGAATGCCGTGGATGGCCTCTTGCACCAGTCGGTCTGCTGCGGACCAGGGGTAGGAACTAATCGTGATCAGGTTGTGACAGATGCCGTTCAGCGCGCACAGCAGGTATTCCGCCTTGAAGTTGACCAATTCGCGGTCGGCGTTGTCCACTACGGCCGCGAGACAATCGGGAATAAGACGAAATCGTGCCATCACCGCCTTGTCGTCAACCAGCATTCGCACGTCGGCCTGGGTCACACCGCTGGCCATGTAAACGAGGAAGTAATGTTCGCGGTTGGTCAGCCAGAAATCGACATATCCCTGCGCCACCGCACCCAGCTTCCGAACGGGATCCGTCTCTGCTGCGGCGATGCTGTCCAGCTTGTCGAACAATTCGTTGAACACTGCCACCCACAGTGCCTGCAAGACATCGATCTTGCGTGCGAAGTAACGGTAGATCGTCATCACCGTACAACCGGCCTCTTCAGCCAGTCTTCGCATCGAAATTGCGGCGTAACCTTCTTGTCGGAACAATTGCAGCGCGCAATCGGCAATGTGGCTGCGCATAGCCAACGCTTCTTCATCCGACATGACCGGGCGACCCCGATTGCGAGCAGCGTCTGAAATGTTCTGGGCCATTTCCGGCCCCCTAGATCGAAACGGCTGAAAATCAAAACATTATTCGAATGTGTTCTGCAAAAATGACCTCTCGCTCAGCAATTCCGATCATTTTTAGGCAAAATTTCGGTTGCTCCGATTACTGCCACGTGTCGTAGTTGTTATTAAATGATAGCGCGTCATCGCAAATTAACCATGATAGATTTTGGGGTTTCTGACCGTATTGAAGTCTCGATCGGGAAAATGCGAATGGCTCGCATCAACCCGAGTCAATTGCATCGTTCCCGGCTTTGTTCGTTCGGTTCTCAGCGTTGGACTTGGGCCAGGCGATCTCGCGCCGGCAGCCGATGCCGCCTAGGCTGAAGCGGCTGCCTTTGCGCTGAGGCGCCGAATGAGACCGCCGATGCTGCCGCCTTGCACCACCACGGCGAACATCACCACCAGATAGGTCGCGGCAAGGATCGCGGTGCGTTCGGGGCCGGCCGGAAGCGACAGGGCCAGAGCGACCGAAATGCCGCCGCGCAATCCGCCCCAGATCAGTGTCGGCATGGCCAAAGGCCCCATCTGCACGCTGCGCCCGAACAGCGCGAGCGGAGCGCCGACCGAGATTGCCCGGGCCGCCAGAACCAGCGGGATCGCGGCAAGGCCCAGCACCAGCAAGGCCGGTTCCCCGGCAATCGCGATCACTTCCAGCCCGATCAGCAGGAACAAAACGGCGTTGAGCACCTCATCGACCAGCTCCCAGAATTTCACCATGTAATCCTGGGTTTGGTCGCTCATCGCATAGGTCAGACCGGCGTTGCCGATCAGCAGTCCGGCCACGGCCATGGCGACCGGGCCGCTGACGTGCAGCGCCATCGCCAGGCTATAGCCGCCCATCACCATTGCCAGACTGATCAGCAGTTCGATCGGATAATCGTCGATGCTTTTCATCATCCGGAAACCGATCCAGCCGATCCCCAGCCCGAGCAGCGCACCGCCCAGGGCTTCGCGCAGGAAATAGTTGAATGCGCCTGATAATGTGAACTGATCCGTACCCAGCGCGATCGCCAGCAGGATCGAAAAAACGACCACCCCGATCCCGTCGTTGAACAGGCTTTCCCCGGCGACCGTCGCCTGTAGCGTTTCGGGCATGGCGGCGCGTTTCATCACGCTCATCACCGCAACCGGGTCGGTCGGGCTGATCAGGGCGCCGAAAACCAGACACCAGATCAGCGGGACCGGAACGCCCGCCAGGTCAACCAGAAGCTTGAAGCCAAAGCCAACCAGGGCGGTGGAAACAAGCACACCAATGGTACTGAACGCCAGGACCAATAGCCCACCCTTGCGCAAGTGCGACCAATCGACATGAAGCGCCCCGGCGAACAGCAGGAATGAGAGCATTCCTTCCATCAGGGTCTTGTGGAAATCGAGCCCGTTGAGGAAATCGACCACCCGCCCGGCCAGGCTGACGCCAGGCACGAAACGATCGATCGCGACCACCAGCAGCGAGGCCAGCGCACCCATCACGGTAAGCCCGATCGAAGAGGGCAGCCGCAGCAGCCGATGGTTGAGATAGCCCAGGCACGCGGCCAGGACGATCAGGATCGCGGCGCCATCAAACGGGCTGAGCGCGGATTCATGCACGAAGGTAAGTCCTTGATCGATGAGACGGAGGGCGACTGACTATTTCGTGGCCGGAACAGTCAGCTTGGGAACGAAGGCGAATGGCCGAATTCCCAGCGCCGGGTAAACTTCGTCGGGGAAATAGATTGTTCCGCCCATCGATACCATGGCGACCTTCTTGATCGCTTTCAGGTCCTGGGTCGGATCGCCCGGCACCAGGAAAAAATCGGCCAGCTTGCCGCGCTCGATACTGCCTTGCTGCTGGTCCCGGCCAGTGTAGCGGGCCATGTCCCAGGTTGCACGGCGCAGCACTTCGGACGGAGTCATCCCCAGCTGCCCGAACAGTTCCAGTTCGCGGTGATAGGTAAAGCCGCCGCCCAGATCGGTCCCGGGGATCAGCAGGATCCCGCGCCGATGCATCAGCCGCAGCGTGTCCATTATCTTGGCATAGGCGGCGACATATTCGGCTCGTTGTTGCGGGGTATCGGCGCCGAACAGCGCCTGCTTCTGCTGGCGCTGTTCGGCTGGCGGCAGATGATCGATATAGTCGATCGCGCCGGGATTGGGCTTGCCGTCCACCGCGGTCAGACCCAGCTCGTGGATCGCAATAGTGGGTTCGTGTGCCACGCCTTTGGCAACCATTGCATCCAGGGTTTTGCGCACCTTCGGCGAATCGAGATCGATCGAGGGGAAACGCCGCATCGCCGTAAAGCGGAACAATGTGCGGGTATCCTCGCCGGGGTTGAGCACCCAGCCCAGCATCAACTGGTTGACGTGGGTCAGCTCGTCATAGCCCGCCGCGATCATTTCATCGGCGCTGGAAAAGGCCGGGACATGGCCGGCCACGCGCATTCCCTGCCGGTGCGCCTCCGCCACGACGGCCGGAGCCCATTTGGGGTCCATCGAACTATAGAGCTTGGCCTGCCAGTAGCCGCGCGCGGCGTACCAGCGCACCGCCTCGATCGCTTCGGCCTCGCTTGAAACCAGGATGCCGGTGGCCGAATTGTAGGGGCTCTTGCCCTCGATAAAGCCCGAGCGGATCATGTGCGGCCCGGCCACTTCGCCCTTGCCGATCCGGTCTATCAGCACGTCGAGAACGGCGTTGTCGTTGCCCATGTCGCGGATCGTGGTGATCCCGGCCAGGACGTTGAGCAGCGCGTCCTGCTGCGCAAGGTGCCCGTGCATTTCGAACATCCCCGGCACCAGCGTTCCGCCCGCGCCGTCAATCGCCGCCTCGCCCGGCGTGGCCGGGCTGCCGGCCGGGACAATGCCGGTGATCCGGCCCTTGTGGATCACGACATCGCTGGGTTCGCCGCGGGTGCCCTTGACCGGATCGAAAATCCGCACGTTGCGGATCCGCACCGGCACATCGAAACGGTGCGCATATTCGCTTTGCAGGCGGGAAAAACGCTCGGACTCGAGCTTTTCGGACAAAGCCCGCAGCGGCACGTCGGCGGCCTGTTCATAACCCTTGCGGGCCATGATGAAATCGGCGCTGGCCACGGCGAACAGCTCACCACTGGCATCAAGCGTAATATAGCTGGGGTTGAGCGAGAGCCCGGTCAGTTCATAGGTGATCACTTCGATTTTGCCGTCCGGCCCATCGAAGCTGGAACGACCGCGCTCGGTCAGGCTGGCGATGCCGCCCGGCGCGACCGCCATGGTGTGATCGGGATCGGCGAGCAGGGCCTTGGCCATCACCGAGATGTCGAACGGTGATCCGTTCTGCGAGGCATAGAGCAGCGGCGCGTCCTTGCCCTTGATCGCGCCGGGACCGGCCAGATCGCGCCACATCGCAAACCCGGGGCCGCGCCGGAAGCTCTCATTCACCAGATTGCCGAAGGTGGTGCGCCCGGTAATCGTCCAGTTGACCGGGAAACCCTGCTTGTCGAGCCGGACATCCTCCTTGATGGTCGGCCCGCGGCCATTCTCCTTGTAATCGAAATCGATCACGGCCCGGCCGCCTTCACGATCCACGGTGTAGTGGCCGATGTCGCGGCTCTGCACCAGTACGCGGTATTCCAGGCGGTCAGCCAGGGCGGGCGCGGCGGCAAGCGCGGCCAATGCGCATCCGGCAATCAGGTGAAACGGCTTCATGGTGTTCTCCCCTGCAATGCAATGGCAGGGAGACTAGCCGATCAGCGCAATCCTGCCAGCGCCTTTTGCCGCCGCCGCTGGACCGAGGAGCCGAGGCCGATCGCCTCGCGGTATTTGGCGACGGTACGGCGGGCAAGGTCGAAGCCCTTGTCCTTCAGCAGATCGACCAGGGTGTCGTCGGACAGGATCGCCTTGGGGTCTTCTGCGTCGATCAACGCGCGGATCGCGGCCTTGACCGCTTCGGCTGAGACCGCGCCGTCGCCGTCAGCCGAAGCCACGCCCGAGGTGAAGAAGTACTTCAATTCGAAGGTGCCGCGCGGGCAGGACAGGTATTTGGCGCTGGTGACCCGGCTGACGGTCGATTCGTGCATCTCGATCGCTTCGGCCACAGCCCGCAGGGTCAGCGGCTTCAGGTGCGAAACCCCATGGCGGAAAAAGCCGTCCTGCTGTTTCACAACTTCGCTGGCGACCTTGAGGATGGTCTTGGCGCGTTGGTCCAGTGCCTTCAGCAGCCAGTTGGCATCGGCCAGTTTATCTGAAAGCCAGCCGCGCGCGGCCTTATCATCACACGCACCGCGCATTTCGACATAGTAGCTGCGGTTGACCACCAGCCGCGGCAGGGTGGCTTGGTTGAGTTGCAGATCCCAGCCTCCGTCGGCGCGGGGGATCAGCAGGATGTCAGGCGTAACCGGATCTCCACCGCCGCTGGAAAAGCGCAGCCCCGGCTTGGGATCATAGCCGCGCAGCTCGGCGAGCATATCGGCGAAATCCTCGTCATCGACCCCGCACATCCGTTTCAGCCGGGGCAGTTCGCCACGCCCCAACAGTTCGAGATTGTCGAGCAGGCGGGCCATGCAGGGATCGTAACGGTCGGCCTCTCTGGCTTGAAGCGCCAGACACTCGCCCAGGCTGCGCGCGCCGACCCCTGTGGGATCGAGCGACTGGACCAACGCCAGCGCCGCTTCGACCTCGTCCTCGTCCACCCCCAGATCGGCAGCCAGTTCGGCGGTGGTGGCGGGCAGGTATCCGGCCTCGTCCAGTTCTCCTGCGATGTGCCGGGCAATGAAGGCCGTGGCTGGGTCGGTTGCGGCTGGGCCAATCTGGGCGAAGAGGTGTTCGGCCAGGCTTGGCGCTTCACCGCCGCGTTCATCGATTCCGGGGCCGTCCTCGCCCGGGGCCATCCGGAAATCGGCGCTCCAGTCGCCGGTGTCGTGATCGCGGTCCAGCGCAGTGGGATCAATATCGAGTGGACGGTCATCGGCAGCGCGGCCTTCAGCGATCAGCTGATCGGCCGGGGAGCTTTCCAGCGTGGTGCGGCGCACTTCATCCGGCGCGATCGTTTCGGCCGGATCGGCGGGGGCGCCGCCGCCGAGATCGAGCAGCGGATTGGCCTCCAGCGCTTCACCGATAAAGGCTTCGATTTCCAGGTTGGATAGCGCCAGCAGCTTGATCGCCTGCTGGAGCTGGGGCGTCATCACCAGCGATTGCGATTGCCGAAGATCAAGGCGCGGGCCGAGAGCCATGGTCGGTCGGCCTAAAGCGTGAACCCTTCGCCCAGATACAATCTGCGCACATTCTCGTCCGCGACCAGCTCTTCGGGGCTTCCCGCGAACAGCACCTGCCCGCCATAGATGATGCAGGCCCGGTCAACGATATCCAGCGTTTCGCGGACGTTGTGATCGGTGATCAGAACGCCGATTCCACGCTGCTTGAGGTCGGTCACCAGATGGCGGATGTCACTGATCGAAAGCGGGTCGATCCCGGCGAAGGGTTCGTCAAGCAGCATGATCGAAGGGTTGGCGGCCAGTGCCCGGGCAATCTCGCAGCGGCGGCGTTCACCGCCGGACAGCGCCATGGCGGGGCTGGAGCGGAGCCGATCGAGCCCGAATTCATCGAGCAGGCGCTGCAATTCGCGCTCGCGGGTGGCAGCATCTGGCTCGGCCAGTTCGAGCACGCAGGCGATATTCTGTTCAACCGTCATGCCGCGGAAAATGCTGGTTTCCTGCGGCAGGTATCCCAGCCCCAGGATCGCGCGGCGGTACATCGGCAGCTGGGTGACATCGATCCCGTCCATCAGGATCCGGCCCGAATCCGGGCGCACCAGCCCCATGATCGAATAGAAACAGGTGGTCTTGCCCGCGCCGTTGGGGCCAAGCAGGCCCAGCACCTCTCCCTTGCCGACCGACAGCGAGATGTCGGTCAGCACCGCACGCTTGTCGTAGGATTTGGCGATCGAGATCACCTCAAGCCCGCCCTGTGGAATGGGCTTCATGGCATCGGTGTTGGGGGCGACCAGATGGTGAACTTCGCTCATGACAGCAGCCGATTTAGGCGGGCTTGGCCCCGGCGGCAAGCACCGTTGATCGATCTGGCAGGTTTCATGCATGGGGTTTGCCGGGCCATGGGCACCTTCTCGGCGGGAATGCTTAACAAGGGTTGATCGATCCCCCCTTCGGTGATTTACTCAGGCCTTGGGGAACGCAAGAGGGGATGGGCCATGGCCAAGATCGAAAGCGTGTTCGACGATTCCGCAACGCCGGGGAGCCATGCGCTCGATTGGCGCAAGCGGATGAGCGATAACATCGCCTATGCCCTGCTGGTTTACACCGCGCTTCAGATCTTCGTCACGATGGGGACGATCAGCGGCCACGGCGGATCGATGCTGCCCTATTTTGCACTGATCGTTCTGGTCGCGGCGATCATCCCGGCCTGTCGCCGGTTCGAAACGCGGTGGAACCGGTTGAGCGACGCGCAGGCTGCTGATCCGCAATTCGCCCGGCACTTCCGGCGCGATCAGGTCTGGCTCTGGGTTCTGGCAATCGGGCTGCCTTTTGTCGTATCCGGGCTGTTCATGGGGCTGGCCCGGCTGTTCGGCTGATTGCTTTCTGATCGATAATCCCTAGATCGGCGGCTCCAGTTCAGGAGTTGCCCCTTCGATGCTCAGCCCCCAATCTGCACAAGACCGCGCCGCCGCGCTGATCGATATGGCGCGCGCCGCCGGGGCTGACGCCGCCGACGCGGTCTATGCCGGGTCATCATCGGAAAGCGTCGCGGTGCGGCTGGGCCAGCTTGAGGATGTCGAGCGTTCGGAAAGCGAGCACCTCGACCTCAGGGTTTTCGTCGGGCAGCGTTCGGCCTCGATTGGTTCAAGCGACCTGTCGGATGCGGCGCTGAAGGAACTGGCCGCCCGCGCGGTCGATATGGCGCGCGCCGCGCCGGATGATCGCTTTGCCGGTCTGGCCGCCGAAGACCTGCTGCTGCGCGGCGCCCTGCCGGATCTTGACGTAACCGACGCGGTTGAACTGACCCCGGCCGAGCTGCGCGAACGCGCCCTTGCGGTTGAGGATGCGGCTCGCGCCGTGCCCGGCGTGACCAATTCCGAAGGCGGCCATGCCAGCCTGGCAGGGCGCAATTTCGCGCTGGTCACCAGCCATGGCTTTGCCGGATCGTTCGGCGGCACGATGCACGGGATCAGCGCCACCGCGATCGCTGGAGAAGGCGGCGCGATGCAGCGCGACTATGCCTGGCGCATGGCGCACCATCTGGAAGACCTGCCGGATCTGGAGCAGATCGGGCGTCAGGCCGGGCAGCGCGCGGTTCACCGGCTGAATCCCGGCCGGATCAAGAGTGGCCCGATGCCGGTGGTGTTCGATCCGCGGGTTGGCGGCAGCCTGATCTCGCACCTGACCGGGGCGATCAGCGGCAATGCCATCGCCCGCCGCGCGAGCTTTCTGCTGGGCCGTGAGGATGAGCAGATCTTTGCCCCCGGCATTGCGATCCACGACGATCCACTGCGCCTGCGCGGCCTTTCCTCGCGCCCGTTCGATGGCGAGGGGCTGGCGACAGCTCCCCGCGCGCTGGTTGCGGACGGACGGCTGACCGGCTGGCTGATGGACAGCGCCGCCGCCCGTCAGCTTGGCGGCAGCCCGACCGGCCATGCCGTGCGCGGTGCGGGCGGATCGCCCGGCGTCGGCACCAGCAATGTCCACCTTTCCGCCGGATCGGTCAGCGTCGCCGAACTGATCGCCGATATCGAAGAGGGCGTGTTCGTGTCCGAACTGATCGGCCACGGCGTCAACGGGGTGACCGGCGATTACAGCCGGGGCGCCTCAGGCTTTCGCATCGTCAAGGGTGAACTGGCCGGCCCGGTCGCCGAATTCACCATCGCCGGCAACCTGATCGAGATGTACCGCCAGCTCAGCGTCGCCGACGATCTGGAATGGCACCGCACGGTCAACGTGCCGACGATCCGGATCGACGGGATGACCGTGGCGGGCGATTAGAGCGGGCGTAATCGCCGATCACGCGCCCGCCTGACTTCAGCCCTTGGCGGCCTTGTCCGCCTCATAGCGCGCGATGCATTCCAGCACGACGCGCTTGGCATCGTCGGCATCGCCCCACTTGCCGATCCGGACCCACTTTTCAGCTTCCAGATCCTTGTAGTGGGTGAAGAAGTGCTCGATCTGCTGAAGCACGATCGAGGGCAGATCCTTCTGTTCGCCGATGTCGGAATAATAGGGGAAGGTCGAATCGACCGGCACGCAGATCAGCTTTTCGTCGCCGCCGTGCTCGTCTTCAAGGTTGAGCACGCCGATCGGCCGGGCCCGCACCACGCAGCCCGGAACGAAGGGCGAGCGGGCGACGACCAGCGCGTCCAGCGGATCGCCATCGTCGGACAGGGTGTGCGGAACAAAGCCGTAATTGGCCGGATAGCGCATCGGCGTGTGCAGAATCCGGTCAACGAACAGCGCCCCGGATTCCTTGTCGAATTCGTACTTCACCGGCTCACCGCCGACGGGTACTTCGATGATGACGTTCAGGCTCTCGGGCGGATTATCGCCAACGGGGATCAGATCGATGCGCATAGTGCGCGCGCCATAGCCGTCCCGATGCTGCGCCGCAACAGCGACCTTTGTCTAATCGGTTCAGCCGGCCGCGCCGGCCAGGACGTTGATCGAAAATGCCAGCACGCCGATGTTGAACACGAATGACAGCAGGCAGTGCGCCACCACCACGCGCCGCACCCGCTTGCTGGTGACATTCACGTCAGAGGCGGCAAAGCTCATCCCGGCGGTGAAGGCGAAGTAGAGGAAATCCCAATAGTCCGGGGACTTCGTTCCGGGAAAATCGAACCCGCCATGGTCGCCGCTGCCATCGTCCGCGGGAACATAATGCATATGGGCGTAATGCAGCATGAAGATCAGGTTGGTGAACGCCCATGACAGCGCCAGCGTGCCGATCAGGTTGGTGATCGCCAGCAGATCGCCTTGCTTGGCGCTGGGCAGCTCGGCCGCGATCGCCGCCATGATCGCCGCGGCGGTAACGCTGGTGATCAGCAGCACCAGTCCGCGCCCGGCATCGTTGCCGGCTGCATCGCGGCGCATATCGGCAGCGCTGCGATCGCGCAGCAGCGGCAGCAGCGAAAGCGTGAAGGCCGATGCGGCGATATCGAAGCCGATCACCAGCGCGTTGGCCCACGGCTGCCCGTGCAGTGCCATCAGCCCCAGCGCGATCGCCGCCATCAGCAGCAGGAACAGCATAAAGCGCGGCGGCAGCAGCTTGCCGGACCGCCGGTACGCCGTCCGCGCCATTCCTATTTGCCCTTGGCCTTTGCGATCGGCCGCTTGGGGGTGAGCAGCAGATCGAGCCCGGTCGGCGCCTTGCCCGGCGCGGCCCGTTCCAGCCAGGGCCAGCGCAGACCGCCCTTGTAGTCGATCGTGACCGTCTGATAGCGGCTGCCGCGCTGGATCAGCAGTTCCAGCGGGGCCCCGTCCTTGGCGGCGGTGATCGCGGTCTTGAGCAGGTCAGCCTCATAGGCCGCGCCGTTGACCGCGACGATCTTCGCGCCGTTCACCACCCCGGCGTTGAATGCGGGGCTATCCCACTGGGTAGCGGTAACCTTGCCGTCCTTGTCCAGCGTCAGCCCGATCGACCAGGCCAGCGACAGCGTCTTGGAATCGGTCATCCGGCCCTTGTCATAGGGGTTAGGTTCATCCTTCCAGACCAGCTTGTAACCGCCCATCTCGATCCCGCGCAGCGGCGCGGGCTGACCGGGGCTATTGATCCGGCTGTCGATGAAGCCCGCCCAGTCATAAGGCGCGAGCTGGTTGAGCTTGGTGACGATTTCATCAGTCTCAAAGGCCAGCTGGCCATAATCGCCGTCGTTCATCCCGAAAAACAGCTTGGCGAAATCGTCGATCGAGCGTTTGCCGCCGGTCTTTTCACGCAGGATCTGATCAATTTCCAGCCAGATCAGCGCGCCTTCGGTGTAATAGTCCTCGTTGCGGGCCAGGCTAGCAAAGGGTTTGGCCTTGCGACCGGCGAAGATCGGATCGTGGCCGGTATCCTCTACCGAGCGCCAACGCCGCCCCGGCTGCATCGCAAAACCGCCGGCCCAGCTGGCCAGCATCCCCAGCACTGTTTCCTTCTTCTGCAGGCCCGACCGCGCGGCCAGGACCGTGCCCCAGAACTGGTCCTGCCCTTCATAGGTCCACAGCAGATCGTCCTGCATCGGCTGGCGATAGTCCGGCGTCCACAGCCGCGACGGGCGGCGATACTTGCCCGACCATGAGTGCGAATATTCATGGGGCAGCAGGTTGCGGTCCCAATCGAACTTGTCCCATTCGGTAAAGGCGGTCGGCTCAAGCTGGTTCTCGCTAGAGCGGTGATGCTCAAGCCCGATCCCGCCCATCCGGTCGGTCAGCGCCAGCAGGAATTCATAGCGATCGAAATGGTTGGCGCCGAAGGCCAGCCGCGCCTCGCTCACCAGATGGCGATAGGGTTCGATCTGTTCGGGCTTGGCGGCCAACTGCTCGGGCTTGTCCGACACGACGTTAAGGGTGACGTTCTGGCCCAGGTCCCACTTGCGAAAGAACTTGCCCGCGAAGATCGGCGAATCGACCAGAATCTCGTAACTGGTTTCGTCCCAGCTCAGCCGGTTGCCCTGCTGCTTCGCCCCATCCAGCGCCGCCGCCGCGGTCCAGCCCTGCGGGATCGTCACGCTGGGTTTGACCCGGATCTGGCGGACATAGTGGCCGGCGGGATAGAGGCTCATCTTCTCCCACTGCAGGTTGAGCATCTCCTGCGTCATGGTGATCCGGCCCTCGTTCGATTGCAGCGGGCTGGTGTGGATGAACTTCGCCACCACTTCCTTCGCGCCTTCGGGCACTTCGATATGGAAGGCAAAGACCTCGATCGGATCGCGTTTCCACTTCAGTTCCTGCCCGCCGGCGAAGAAATGCACATCGACCAGTTCGGCCATCGGCCCGCGCGGGCCGTGATTGCCGGGCAGCCACTGCGGCAGCATCAGGATCAGCTTGCCCGTGCCGGGGGCGACCGGCACGGTCTGGGTCACGCGGTAAACCCCGCGGGTCACGTCGGTCGCGTCGATGTCCAGCGTCATCGTTCCGCCCGGATAGGGCTTGTCCGCCGCATCGGGCACCATCCGCGAAAGCGGCACGGCCACGGGGGCGGAAAGGGTGGCGGAAATGGCCGGCGCGGCAAGGGCGAGCGCGGCCGCAGCGATGGCGGTCCCTGTTGTCCTGTTCATGGGCAGCGACTGTGGCGGCAAGCGCCGCGCGGGGCAAGTTTCACCTGCCCCTTTTCGACAAAGGTCATACAAGCTAGGGGCAGGCGCCATGAAAACACCGCAAGCCATCCGTGGAACCCAGGACATCTTCGGCGCCGAGGCCGAGGCTTTCGCCCATGTGGTCGAAACCTTTGAGCGGGTGCGCAGGCTCTACCGCTTTCGCCGGGTCGAAATGCCGGTCTTCGAAAAGACCGAGGTATTCTCGCGCAGCATCGGCGAAACCACCGATGTGGTTTCCAAGGAAATGTATTCGTTCGAGGATCGCGGCGGCGAATCGCTGACCCTGCGGCCCGAATTCACCGCCGGGATCGCGCGCGCCTATCTCACCAACGGGTGGCAGCAATATGCCCCGGTCAAGCTGGCGACCCACGGCCCGCTGTTCCGTTACGAACGCCCGCAAAAGGGCCGCTATCGCCAGTTCCACCAGCTCGACGCCGAAATCATCGGCGCGGCCGAGCCGCAGGCGGACGTGGAACTGCTGGTGATGGCCGATCAGCTGCTGAAGGAACTGGGCATCGCCGATGGGGTGACGCTGATGCTCAACACCCTGGGCGATGCCGACAGCCGCGAAGCCTGGCGCGCCTCGCTGGTGGACTATTTCCGCGCGGTAAAGGGCGACCTGAGCGAGGATTCGCAAGACCGGCTGGAGCGCAACCCGCTGCGCATCCTCGACAGCAAGGACCCGCGCGACAAGGCGTTCGTGGCCGACGCCCCCAGAATCGACGATTTCCTGAGCGGCGAGGCGCAGGACTTTTTCGGCAAGGTCACCAGCGGACTGGATGCCGCAGGGGTGGCGTGGACCCGCGCCCCGGCGCTGGTTCGCGGCCTCGACTATTACCGCCACACCGCGTTTGAATTTGTCACCGATCGGCTGGGCGCGCAGGGCACGGTGCTCGGCGGCGGGCGCTATGACGGACTGATGGAAAGCCTGGG
Organism: Pseudomonadota bacterium; assembly: GCA_029550345.1. Taxonomy (GTDB): domain Bacteria; phylum Pseudomonadota; class Alphaproteobacteria; order Sphingomonadales; family Sphingomonadaceae; genus Novosphingobium. The sequence goes on along the minus strand of JAKPHK010000089.1, from coordinate 32,254 downwards.
CGGCCCCTTCACCCCGGCGGTCGGCTGGGCTGCCGGGATCGAGCGGTTGGCGATGTTGGTGGGGGAGCGGGATCAGCTCGGCCCAGATGCTATCGTAGTGGCGGAAAATTCCGCGCGCGAAACCGAAGCGCTGGCGCTGGTCATGCAGATGCGCCGGGACGGAATCGAAACGGAATTGGTCGCTACCGGAAGCGCGAAAAAGCGCTTTGATCGTGCTCGCAAAATGGACCCGGCAGTTCTGATCTCGCTGGATGTTCGTGATGGCGTGAACTCGCATTCGGCGAAGTCGTTCCGTGAGACGGCTAAGCGGGGCCAAATCGACACGATCTTCAACCGTTTCGCGCAAGACTGATGTCTGTCTCCGACGCCCGCCTTGCCCAGATCGCTGCCCGCTTCTCCGAAATAGAGGCGCGGTTGGCTTCGGGGACGCTTGAGGGCAAGGATTTTATCGCCGCCAGCCGCGACTATGCCGAGCTTGAGCCGGTGGCCAAGGCGGCCGGGCTGGTTGAGGCGATGCGGGCCGAGCTGGTCGCGCTGGGGGCCATGGCCGAACTCGACGATCCTGAAATGCGCGAAATGGCCGAGGAGGAGAGCCGCGTCCTCAAGACCGATCTTGAAGAGGCCGAACACCAGCTGGCGATCGCCATGCTGCCGCGCGATGCGGCTGACAGCCGCTCGGCCATGCTCGAAATCCGGGCCGGAACCGGCGGGGACGAGGCGGCGCTGTTCGCGGCTGATCTGCTGCGGATGTACGAGCGCTTTGCCGCCGAGCAGGGCTGGCGGATCGAGGTGGTCAGCGCCAATGCCAGCGACATCGGCGGTTTCAAGGAAGTGGTCGCGCAGATCAGCGGCAACGGCGTGTTTGCCAAGCTCAAGTTCGAAAGCGGGGTCCACCGGGTTCAGCGCGTGCCGGTGACCGAAAGCGGCGGGCGGATCCACACCAGCGCGGCAACCGTCGCGGTCCTGCCCGAGCCCGATGAGGTGGACGTTTCGATCGAGGACAAGGACCTCAAGATCGACGTTTACAGGGCATCGGGCGCCGGCGGGCAGCACGTCAACACCACCGATTCCGCCGTGCGGATCACCCACCTGCCGACCGGCACCGTGGTCACCTGCCAGGATGGCCGCAGCCAGCACAAGAACAAGGACAAGGCGATGCAGGTGCTGCGCGCCCGCCTGTTCGAGGCCCAGCGCGACGCTGCCCAGGGCGCCGAGGCCGAAGCGCGGCGGGCGATGGTTGGCTCGGGCGATCGCAGCGAGCGGATCCGGACCTATAACTTTCCGCAGGGGCGCGTTACCGATCACCGGATCAACCTGACCCTGCACCGCCTGCCGGAAATCCTCGAAGGGCCGGGGCTGGGCGAACTGATCGACGCGCTGATTGCCGAGGACCAGGCCAAGCGGCTGGCCGCGCTGGGCGAGTGAGATGAGCGCAGACACCACCGTCGCCCAGGCGATCCGCGCGGCGACCGAGGTGCTGGGGGCGCGGACCGATACCGCCCGGCTCGACGCCGAACTGTTGATGGCCCACGCCTTGGGGGTCAGCCGTTCGGACCTGTTCCTGCGGCGGATGCAGGATCCTTCACCGACAGCTTTTGATGAACTGATCGCGCGTCGAGCCGCCAATGAACCGCTTGCCTATATCACCGGACAGACCGAATTCTGGGGGCTTGCGCTGGAGGTCTCGGGCGCGGTGCTGGTACCGCGAGCGGACAGCGAAACGCTGATCGAGGCAGCACTGGCGGCCTTTGGTAAGCAAGGTCCGGCCCGTATTCTCGACCTTGGCACCGGATCGGGCTGCTTGCTGCTGGCGGCGCTGAGCGAATGGCCAGAGGCGGAGGGAATCGGGATCGACCGTTCGGCCGAGGCGCTGGCGGTGGCCACCCGCAATGCCCGCCGTCTGGGTCTGCAAGCCGAACTGATCCGGGCCGATTGGCACCAGCCGGGCTGGGCCGAAGGGTTGGGCCGGTTCGATCTGATCCTCGCCAATCCGCCCTATGTCGAACAGGATGCCGAGCTTGAACCGGCGGTGCGCGATCATGAACCGGCGGGCGCGCTGTTCGCCGGGCCAGAGGGGCTCGACGATTACCGCGTGCTGATCCCGCAATTGCCCGGCCTGCTGGCCCCGGATGGGGTTGCACTGGTCGAAATCGGCTACCGCCAGGCCGACCCGGTTGCCGCGATCGGGGCAGCAGCGGGGCTGGAATCGCAGCTCCACCGCGATCTGGCCGATCGCCCGCGCGCGCTTCAGTTCAAGATTTCGCTTGGCAAGGGGGCCGCAACCCCGTAAATCGGGATCAGGCCAGCGCCGGACCGCCTTGATGGTCGTGTCCCGCAGGCCAATTCCAACATTTGCGTTTGGGAGCTGCGCCAAAGGTTCTGCTCACTTGCAGATGTCGGAACCCGGACCGCAAATGTGGCCGGGGCTCAGGGTTATGCGGCCGGGCAGTCCGGAAGTGCCGGGCGGGCCGCTTTTAGGGAAACGTACCCCTTGAACAACAATCGTGGGAATAACCGCCGGCGTGGCCGGGGTAACCGTCAGAACAACGGCGGCGGTCAGCAGCTCAACCGGATCGATAGCCGCGCGCGCGGCAATGCGCCGCAGCTGCTGGAAAAATACCGCAAGCTGGCGCAGGACGCGCACCTCAACGGCGATCGGGTTCAGGCCGAATATTACCTGCAGTTCGCCGATCACTATTTCCGCGTGATCGCCGATCAGCGCCAGCGCCAGGAAGAACAGCGCGGTGGCCGCCCGCAGGGCGAACGCTGGCAGGACGATGGTGCCGACGGTGATGACGCCGGCGATTTCGGCGGCGCGGGTGATTTCCCCAACTTCGATCAGCCGACCTTCAACCGCCAGCAGCGTCAGCCGCGCCCGCCGCGTGACGAGCAGGAAGCGCGCGAAGAGGACGAATCCGGCGCCGAGGAATCCGCTGCCGATGCCGCGGCAGAGCAGGGTGATGGCGATGGCAACCCCTACGAACCCGCCGAAAACCCCTTTGTTCGCGAAAATCGCAAGAGCACAGGCCTGCGGCCGCGCCGTGAACGCGCACCGCGCCAGCCCCGTGAGGATCGCGACGATGGTGAGCCTGCCGGGCTTGACCCTGCATCGCTGCCGCCCGCGATCGCTGCGACGACCCGCGATGACGGGGAAGAGGCCGAAGCCAAGCCGCGCAAGCGCGCACCGCGCCGCAAGCCAAGCGCCGGCGACGCCGGTGAGGCGCTCGAATCGGTGAGCTGACGCCCCGCGTGGTGCGCGCGGTGAACCGGATCTTTGCCTGGCCCCGCCTGCTTGCCCTGCTGGGCGGCCTGGGCAGCGCGCTCGCGTTTGAACCGCTGGGATTGTGGCCGCTGGGGCTGCTGGCCCTGGCCTTGCTGATCGAACTGATCGGGCGGGCGGAAACATGGCGCCGCGCCTTTGTGCTTGGCTGGCTGTTCGGCTTTGCCCAGTTCACGCTTGGGCTCAACTGGCTGGTGACCGCGTTCGGCTTTCAGGCGGCGCTGCCGCCCTGGCTGGGCTGGGTCGCGGTCGCCGGGCTGGCGGCCTATCTGGCGATCTGGCCGGGGCTGTCGGCGGCGGCGGCTTTTGCTGTGGGGCGCACAAACCGCGCCGCGCTGGTGCTGGCGATGGCCGGGTGCTGGATTCTGGGTGAATGGCTGCGCGGCTGGGTTTTTACCGGATTTCCGTGGAACCCTTTGGCGGCGATCACGCTCAAATCCTTCGCCAACCCGGGCCTGGCCATGTCGGCGAAATGGCTGGGAACCTATGCGCTTTCGGGACTGGTCGTGCTGCTGGCGGGCGGTTTGCTGCTCGCCGCGCATCGCCGCCGTGGTGATTGGCAGACGGCGCTGCTGGCGCTGGGGCCGATCGCCTTGTTCCTGCTGCCGGCCGCAACCGATCAGCGCGAAGGACGGCTGGCCTACACCCTGGTGCAGGCCAATCTTTCGCAGGACAGCCTGCACGATCCCGAAAGCTATGCCGATCAGTTCCGGCGCTCAAGCAGCCTCAGCCTGGCGCGGCGGCCGGGCCAGCGGCGGGTGGTGTTCTGGCCGGAATCCGGCGTGCCGGTGCTGCTCAAGAACGGTTATCCGACCGGCTATTACGCTGCCTTCAATTACACCGAGGACCCGGTTGCGGCGCGCGCCAGCCTGGCCCGTGTCGCGGGTGAGGGCGGGCTGCTGCTGACCGGCAACACCGAACTGGTGCTGGATGGCAGCAAGCTGGTTGGCGCCCGCAATTCGGTAACCGCGATTGACAGCCGCGCGGCAATCCGCGGCTTTTATTACAAGTCTCATCTTGTCCCGTTCGGCGAATATGTTCCGCTGTCATCGGTGCTTGAGCCTTTAGGGCTGGCGCGGTTCGTGCCAGGCGACATTGCCTTCATCCCCGGCCCCGGTCCCCGGACCATAGACTTCGGACCCTGGGGCAAAGCCGGGATCGGCGTTTGCTATGAAGTGATCTTTCCGGGTGCGCAGGTCGATCGCGCTGATCGCCCGGACTATATGTTCAACCCGTCCAACGATGGTTGGTACGGTGCCTGGGGCCCGCCGCAGCACCTCGCCCAGGCCCGGCTGCGTGCAATAGAGGAAGGCCTGCCCCTGATCCGGGCGACCACCACCGGGATCAGCGCGGTGATCGACGCCAGCGGGGCGGTGCGTGCGGCGATCGGCCTCGACAAGGCGGAACGGCGCGACGGCATGATCCCGCCAGCCTTGCCGCCAACACTGTTTGCGCAATACGGCAACCCGCTAAGTCTTGTCTGGGCGATAGCACTTCTTGGCCTGTCGCTGGTTGCGCGGCGGCGTTTGCGCGAGTAGTAAAAGGCAGACATAAAGTTTCCTTTATATGGGGTCCGCGATGCGCACCGATTACCTCTTCACCTCAGAGTCCGTTTCAGAAGGCCATCCTGACAAGGTTTCGGACCAGATTTCCGATGCGATCGTCGATCTGTTCCTGGCCAAAGACTCTGAGGCACGGATCGCCTGCGAAACGCTGACCACCACCCAGCTGGTCGTTCTGGCCGGGGAAATCCGCTGCAAAGGCGTTTACGAGAACGGCGAATGGGCGCCGGGCGCGATGGACGAGATCGAACAGGTTGTGCGCAATACGGTGCGCGAAATCGGTTATGAGCAGGACGGGTTCCACTGGGAAAAACTGGAATTTATCAACCGCCTGCACGGCCAGTCGGCCCACATCGCCCAGGGCGTCGATGCCAGTGACAACAAGGATGAAGGCGCGGGCGATCAGGGGATCATGTTCGGCTATGCCACCGATGAAACTCCTGATCTGATGCCGGCCACGCTCTATTACAGCCACAAGATTCTTGAGCGAATGGCGGCCGATCGCCACTCCGGCAAGGCCCCGTTCCTTGAGCCGGACGCCAAGAGCCAGGTGACGCTGCGCTATGAAGGCAGCCTGCCGGTCGCGGCGACCGCGGTGGTCGTCTCAACCCAGCACGCCCCCGGCTATGACGAGGGTGAGAAAGAGGCAGAGCTTCACGCCTATGTGAAGCGGGTGGTGGCCGATGTGATCCCGCCGGTGCTGCTGCGCGACACCGTCTATTACATCAACCCCACCGGCAGCTTCGTTATCGGCGGTCCCGATGGGGATGCCGGGCTGACCGGCCGCAAGATTATCGTCGATACCTATGGCGGCGCGGCCCCGCATGGCGGCGGTGCATTTTCGGGCAAGGACCCGACAAAGGTTGACCGTTCGGCCGCCTATATCACCCGCTATCTGGCCAAGAACGTCGTCGCGGCGGGCCTTGCCACGCGCTGCACGATTCAGATCGCCTATGCGATCGGCGTGTCGGAGCCGCTTTCTCTCTATGTCGATACGCATGACACCGGGACAGTGAGCGAAGCCGCTATCGAAAAGGCGATCCTCTCGCTGCCGAAACTGGGCGGCCTGACCCCGCGCAGCATCCGCATCCACCTGGGCCTCAACAAGCCGATCTACAAGAAGACCGCCGCCTATGGCCACTTCGGCCGCAAGGCGGAGGGCGATCTGTTCCCGTGGGAACGGCTCGATCTGGTCGAGGATCTGAAGGCCGCGCTGGGTTGAGCGGCGGCTGGCGGTGCCAACACAGCGCACCGGCCTGACCGTCTATATGCACGGCCTTCCCGGAACGGCGGCAGAGCTGCGGCTCTGCAGCAATGGCGGATGGATGCAAGGATCGCAGCTGTTCGTCCCCGATCGCCACCGGCTGGCGGGGCAGGGGGGCGCTGCCGAACACTTTGCGCGCCTTTCGGACATCATTGCCGAGCAATCCGGCGGGGCGTCAATCCACCTTGTCGGCTTCTCATTGGGTGCTGCCGCGGCTTTGCGGGTTGCTGCCCGCCTGAAAGGGGCGGTCCACCGGATTGATCTGATTGCCCCGGCCGCACCTTTGACGCTGGGTGACTTTCTCGGCGCCATGGCCGGCGGCGGGCTGTTTGGCATGGCGCGCGATCATCCGCGCCGCTTTCGGCTGGCCTGCTCACTGCAGGGAGTGCTGGCCCGCGTCGCTCCGGCCGTGCTGGTCCGGACTCTGTTGGCGGGCAGCCGGGGCGCGGACAGGCAACTGGCGTCCCGGGCCGAATTCCGGGCGTTGCTCACCGCGCTGCTGGCGGAAACTTTCGCGGCGGGTGCAGTCCCCTATCGTACCGAGATTGCCGCCTATGTCGCACAGTGGGAGCCAGTGCTTGCTGCCGTGACCCAGCCGGTCACAATCTGGCAGGGCGATCAGGACAATTGGGTGCCCCCGGCCATGGCGCTGGCCCTGGCCGAGCGGCTGAGCTGCGCGGATGAGGTGCGGATGCTGCCCGGCCTGTCGCACTATTCGACGCTGGCCTGGTATCTTGATCGGTTCAGGCCCGGCGATAGTCCGCCGTAATCACCCCGGCCGCGGTGAGCTCTGCCTCGTGGCCTTCCTCGCGCCAGTCTTCCGCCAGTGCTTGCGCCTCCCAGTCCAGCATGGCTGGCTGGTTCAGGATATGATCGACCCAGACCTGCCCCTTGCCAACGTCCAGTCCGTAGGTGCGGATACGGTAGGCTACGGGGGCGAAGAAGGCATCGACGGCAGAGAATTCTGCACCTGCCAGCCACGGACCGTCGAAGCGCTCCAGCCCTTCTTCGAACAGTTCGCGCACCCGGGTGACATTGCGTTTTAGCCCCTCGCTCATCGGCTTGGGGGTCACCCGCACGCCGATGTTCATGGTGCAATCGTTGCGCAGGTGGCCGAACCCGCCGTGCATTTCGCAGACCGCGCCTTGCGCGAAGATCCGCGCTTCGGGATCGCTGGGCCAGATCCCTTCGTGCCGATCCGCCAGATAGAGTGTGATACCCAGCGAATCCGGAATGCGGAGCGCCCCATCGATCAGCAGCGGAACCTGCCCGGTCGGGGAGAACTTGCGGAAGTCCTCATAATTGTCCGGCCTGGTGAAGGGCTCAAGCCGGTCCTCAAAGGGAATGCCCAGCGCTTTCATCAGCAGCCAGGGGCGCAGCGACCAGCTCGAATAGTTCCGATTGGCGGTGATCAGGGTGTAGGTCATGGGGGGAAGCTACAGCTTTGCCCCCACAACTCAATTCCTCAATCCCCCAGCATCCCCGCCAGTCCGCCTACCGCCTCGACAAATTCCTCGCGGAAGTCCTGCACCACGCCCTTGGCGCTGCGGACCTGATCGACCAGCCCGACGCCCTGGCCGACGAAATAGCTGACCAGCTCGCGGGCCTGTTCGTTGCCATTGACCACGGCCTTCTCGATCTTCTGAAAGCTGGGCTCCGATACCATGCCCATCAGCGGCATCGGCAGGGTGCCGGGGCTGGCCTCGCCGTCCCAGGCCTCGTGCCAGACGGAGCGTAGCTGGCGTGCGGGCTTGCCGGTGCGGCTGCGGCTGCGCACGGTATCGCGGCTGCGCGCGGCGATCATCTTGTCGCGGAAGGCCTCGCTGGTTTCCGCCTCGGTGGTGGCGAGCCAGACCGAACCGGTCCAGGCCCCTTGCGCCCCCGCTGCCATCATCGCCGCCATCTGCGCCCCGGTCATGATCCCGCCTGCGGCCAGCACTGGGATGTCCTGCCCGGCGGCTTTCAGCGCACGGACCACTTCGGGGATCAGCACCAGGGTCGAAACCTCACCGCAGTGTCCGCCGGCCTCTCCGCCTTGCGCGACGATGATGTCCACCCCGGCGGCGGCCTGGCGCAGCGCGTGTTCCTTGGCCCCGACCAGCGCGGCGACGGGAACTCCGCGCTTCTTGCCTTCCTCGATCATCCGGGGCGGAGCGATGCCGAGCGCATTGGCGATCAGCCTGATCGGGTGGCGAAAGGCCACCTCCATCTGGGCATAGCCGTTTTCCGGCGTGATCCCGGCGCGGCCCTCATAATGGACCACCTCGTCGGGACTCACCGCGATGCCATACTGGTTCAGCAGCCCGGCGGTAAACTTGCGGTGTTCGCCCGATACGGCGGCGGCGCGCTGGGCGTTGTCGGCAAATTCGGCCACGCGCGGGTCGATCGTTTCGGGCACCAGTACGTCCACGCCATAGGGTGCGCCGTCGATATGTGCGTCGATCCAGGCCAGCTCTTCCTCAAGCTGATCGGAGGTAAAGCGGGTCGCCCCCAGCACGCCAAAGCCGCCCGCCTTGCTCACCGCCACAACTACGTCGCGGCAATGGCTGAAGGCGAACAGCGGAAACTCGCAGCCGGTCAGGCGGCAGGCCGTGTTGTCCATGATTCTCTCCCGTTCCGGGAGGGATCATTGCCTGCGCTGCGGTTCACCGCAAGTTTATTTAACCGATCGATTAAGAAACGTAATGCGCCGTGGTCTTTTCCGCGAGTTCTTCTGCGGTCACGCCCGGGGCCAGTTCGATCAGCTTGAACGGGCTGGCGTGATCCGGCCGCTGGAACACTGCCAGATCGGTGATCACCATATCGACCACATTGCGCCCCGTCAGCGGCAGGGTGCAGGCCGGAATGAACTTCGGGCTGCCGTCCTTGGCGCAGTGTTCCATCACCACGATGATCTTCTTGACGCCCGCGACCAGATCCATCGCGCCGCCCATGCCCTTGATCATCTTGCCGGGAACCATCCAGTTGGCGATGTCGCCGCCTTCGGACACTTCCATCCCGCCCAGCACGGTCAGGTCGATCTTGCCGCCGCGGATCATGGCGAAGCTGGCGGCGCTGTCGAAATAGGCGGAGTGCGGCAGTTCGCTGATCGTCTGCTTGCCGGCATTGATCAGGTCGGCGTCGATCTCGTCCTCGGTCGGGAAGGGGCCGATGCCCAGCATCCCGTTTTCCGATTGCAGCGTCACCGTCATCCCGGCGGGAACGTGGTTCGCCACCAGGGTCGGGATCCCGATCCCCAGGTTGACGTAGAAACCGTCCTGCAGTTCCTGCGCGGCGCGAGCGGCCATCTGGTCGCGGGTCCAGCCCTTGGTCAGTCCATCATGCTTGGTCATCAGCCGACATCCGTGGTGCGAGTGGTGCGGAATTCGATCTTCTTGTCATAGGGGCTGCCGTTGATCAGCCGCTGGACGTAAACGCCCGGCAGGTGGATGCAGTCCGGATCCAGCTGGCCCGGTTCGACGATCTCTTCCACCTCGACGATGCAGATCTTGCCGCATTGGGCGGCGGGCACGTTGAAATTGCGCGCCGTCTTGCGGAACACGACGTTGCCGGTGGTGTCGGCCTTCCAGCCCTTTACCAGCGCCAGATCGGCGAAGATGCCCTGTTCGAGGATATATTCCTCACCATTGAACACCTTCGATTCCTTGCCTTCGGCCACCAGCGTGCCGACGCCGGTCTTGGTGTAGAAGCCGGGAATGCCCGCGCCGCCGGCCCGCATCCGCTCGGCCAGGGTGCCCTGAGGACAGAATTCGACTTCGAGTTCGCCCGAAAGGTACTGGCGTTCGAATTCCTTGTTCTCACCGACGTAGGAAGCCATCATCTTCTTCACCTGCCGCGTCCGCAGCAGCTTGCCGATGCCTTCGCCGTCGATCCCGGCGTTGTTGGAAACGAAGGTCAGGTCCTTCACGCCCGAATCGCGCACCGCATCGAGCAGCCGTTCGGGAATCCCGCAAAGGCCGAAACCGCCGCTGGCGATCAGCAGGCCGTCTTTCAGCAGGCCTTCAAGCGCGCTGGCGGCATCGGGATAGATTTTCTGGGCCATTATTCCTCCCCAACCAGTCAAGTTTCCGTAGCGGCTAGGTCAAGCCGGACGCTTGTGCAATTGCAACTATCGCCCACAAAATTGCGTCAAATGCAACATCTCATGAGGAAAGCGCAATGCCCAGCAGAGCTGACAGATCGGCCAGCGCCTGCTCGCCGCTGGTAACCTTGATCGCCTGCATACCAAGCGCCGCCGCCGGCTTGCAGTTGATCCCCAGGTCATCGAGGTAGATGCACTGGTCCGGCGCAAGCCCTAGCCGATCGCACATCATTTGATAGATTCGCGGATCGGGTTTGCGCACGCCCGCCTTGCTGCTTTCGATCACCTGTTCGAACCGGGCGAAGACCTGTTCATAGGCATCCCGGGCATCGCCGCTGCGGGCCATGCCGGCGCCGTGGCCGGTCGGCACATTGTTGGTGATGCAGGCCAGGCGGTAGCCGGCGGCTTTCAGGCTATCGAGCGCGGCGACCATTGCCGGACGGATCGAGCCTGAGAGCACAGCGAGCACCGATGCCCCGTCAAGCGCGTGCCCCAGCGCCGCGGCCTCGGCAGCGAAAAGCGCGTCAAAGCGGGCCGCGTCAATCTCGGCGCGTTCGAACAGTGCCCAGGCGTTGCTGTCAGGCCGGGCGGAATTGACCTGGCGGATGAAATCGCGCGGCAGGCCGCGTTCTTCCTCAAGCCGGTTGAATGCTTCGAACGGCGATGCGGTGATCACCCCGCCAAAATCGAAGATCACTGCCTTGAATGCGCCCATCATCTGCCTTTCCCGATTGTGCTATATCGCACCCGGGACTGGCCGATCCGCCATTGCAGCGCAAGGGTGCGGGTTGATTCAGGTCATGGTGCGGGCAGAAATTGCGATGCAGGCTCTGCCCAATCAAGGGAGAAAGACTATGCGCTCGATTCTCGTTCAGGCTGGCCGTGACAAGGGCATGACCGCGCGGCTCGATACCGCGATGGATCTGGCCCGTCTTCACAAGAGCCACATCACCCTGGCGATTGATACGCCGATCAACCAGTTCGTTTCGGTCGATCCCTATGGCGGGACGTTCGTTGCGCGTGAGGCGCTGGATGCCGCAATCGCGGCCGACGATGCCCTGGCCGATGCCTTTGCCGGGCGGCTGGCGGCGGATGACGTGCCGTTCGATGTCGTCCAGTTCGAAACCCAGCCGCTTGAAGCGATGATCTCTGCCGCGCGTCTTGCCGATCTGGCGATTGTTTCGCGCGATTGCGGCTATGCCGGAGACTTCGCGGTTGAGGCACGCTGCCCGGTTCTGGTGCTCCAGCCGCACCAGGCGCTGCCCTTGCCGCTGGGCAAGGCCTGCATTGCCTGGGATGGCAGCGATCAGGCGGCGATTGCGCTGCGCGGCTGCGTGCCCTTGCTGGACGAATGCCCCGATGTTCATGTCCTGACAGTAATTACCGAGGCGCCGCAAGGCTTCCCGCCGGCCGACGCGCTGCGCTACCTCGCGCGGCACGGGATCAAGGCCGAGTTGCACGAACTGGCGAAGGGGCCGTCGATCGAGGAAACGCTGGCCGCAGAAGTGGCCCGGTTGGGTGCGTCTGTGTTGGTGATGGGCGCATTCGGCCACAGCCGCCTGCGCGAGTTCGTGTTCGGCGGTGTTTCGCGCTATTTCCTTGAGGACAAGGTTGGCCCGGCGCTGCTTATGGCGCATTGACCGGGCCGCACCGGTAATTGGTCGATCCGGGCGCGACTTCTCCCTTGATCGTGGCAGGCTGGGTGCCCTGACCGTCCTGGGGGAGAATCCTGATGCGCCATACGATCCGTCACCTTGTGCCGCTCGCCTTGCTGGGCGCGGCTGCAATCACGCCTGCATTGGCCGAACGGCCGACGCCTATTGCTGCCGCCTTGGCCGACCGGGGGCGAAGCGAGGCGCACCGCAAGCTGGATGCGGAGCGGATGCCGGCCGAAGTTCTTGCCTTTGCCGGGGTTAGACCGGATCAGGTAGTGGTCGATTTCTTCGCGGGTGAAGGCTACTACAGCGAACTTCTGGCCGATCTGGTCGGCCCGCGCGGGACGGTCTATCTGACCAATCCGCCCAGCTTTCACGATCCCAAGGTGGTCGATCCGCTGTTGGCGCGGCACCCCAATGTCCGCACCCTGGTCGCGCCGGTCGCGGCGATGCAATTTGCGCCGGGCTCGATCGACGTCCTGTTCACCCACCTCAACTACCACGACCTCTACTGGCAATCGGAAAAGTTCCAGTATCCGCGTGTCGAGGTGCCGGCGGTGCTGGCGGACTGGTTCCGGGCGGTCAAACCAGGGGGCCATGTGGTGATCGTTGATCACTGGGGGCCGCCGGGCGATCCGCGCCAGGTTGCCGACAAGCTCCACCGAATCGATCCCGAACGGGTAAAGGCCGACATGACGGCAGCCGGTTTTGTCCTGGTTGGTGAGCGCAATGTGCTGCGCCGCAGCGAAGATGATCATACAAAACTGGTTTTCGATCCTTCCGTTCGCGGAAAGTCGGACAGATTTATGTTGAAATTTCAACGTCCTTGATAAAATGGAAACGCTGATTGCAAATTATGCAACAAAGAATGGCCATTTCGCACTTGCACAAAAGCCAGGTCTGGCCCACTTAGAGCCTGCCTTTCAGGCATCCTCTCCCAAAACTTCCAAAGGCCGGGTCTTCAACGACCCGGCCATTTTTTTGTCCGCTCGGCGGGCCGATTTGCAATTGCCCTGGCCAGTTCCTAGCTTTGCCTTTCACGCAAGCAGTTTGGAATGCAGATGGCCGATACCCTCAATACCACCGTCAAGTTTCAGGTCGCCGCGGCACGGCAGGAGGAAAGCGGCAGCGGCTTCGCCCGGCTGCCCCGCTCCGCCTTTTCCGCGCTGGGGGTGACCGAAGGCGATGTGATCGAGATCGAGGGTAAGCGCGTAACCGCAGCCCGGGTTCAGACGCCTTACCCTGAGGACGAAGGGCTGGAGGTGATCCGGCTTGACGGCCTGCAGCGCGGCAATGCCGAGGCTGGATCGGGCGATCACGTTCAGGTCCGCAAGGCTGAAAGCAAGCCTGCCACGCGGGTGATCTTTGCCCCGGCCCAGCGCGAAATGCGGCTGCAGGGGCCGGGCCAGGCGCTCAAGCGCAATTTCTTCGGCCGGGCGTTGGTGGCGGGCGACATCGTCGCCACCACCGGGCAGCAGAAGGTGCAGGATATGCCGCCTGAAGTGGCGCGGATGTTCAATGCCCCGGCCTTTGCGCTGACCCAGATCCGCCTGACCGTGGTTTCGACCGTGCCCAAAGGCGTGGTCCACATCGACGAGAATACCGAGGTCGAACTGCGCGAGGCCTTTGAAGAGGCCCGCGCCGGGCGGGGCGAGGTCAACTATGATGACGTCGGCGGGATGGGTGATACGATCCGCCAGCTGCGCGAGATGGTTGAGCTGCCGCTGCGCTATCCCGAACTGTTCACCCGGCTTGGCGTCGATCCGCCCAAGGGCGTGCTGCTGCATGGCCCGCCTGGCACCGGCAAGACCCGCCTGGCCCGTGCCGTCGCGAATGAGAGTGAGGCCAGCTTCTTCACCATCAACGGCCCGGAAATCATGGGCAGCGCCTATGGCGAAAGCGAGCGGCGGCTGCGTGAGGTGTTTGAGGAAGCGGCCAAGGCGGCACCCTCGATCGTCTTCATCGACGAGATCGATTCGATCGCGCCGAAGCGTGACAATGCGCCTGGTGAAGCGGAAAAGCGGCTGGTCGCGCAGCTTTTGACGCTGATGGACGGGCTGAATTCCAGCTCACACATCGTGGTGATCGCGGCCACCAACCGCCCCGACGCACTGGACGAGGCGCTGCGCCGCCCCGGCCGGTTCGATCGTGAAATCGTCGTCGGGGTGCCGGATGAAAGCGGGCGGCGCGAGATTCTGGGGATCCACACCCGCGGGATGCCGCTGGCCGAAGACGTCAATCTCGACGAGCTGGCCCGTACCACCCACGGCTTTGTCGGCGCGGACCTTGGCGCACTGGCGCGCGAGGCGGCAATGGACGCCGTGCGCCGGATTATGCCGCAGCTCGATCTCGAAGCGCAGACAATCCCGCCAGACGTGCTGGAAAATCTGACTGTCACGCGCGAGGATTTCCGCTCCGCGCTGAAGCGGGTCCAGCCTTCGGCGATGCGCGAGGTTATGGTACAGGTCCCGCAGATCCGCTGGGCCGACATCGGCGGCGCGGACGAGGCACAGGACAAGCTGAAAGAAGGGATCGAGCTGCCGCTCAAGAACCCTGACGCTTTCCGCCGCCTGGGGATTCGCCCCGCCAAGGGCTTTCTGCTCTATGGTCCGCCCGGCACCGGCAAGACCCTGCTGGCCAAAGCGGTCGCCAAGGAGAGCGAGGCCAACTTCATCTCGATCAAATCGTCCGATCTGCTTTCGAAGTGGTTTGGCGAGAGTGAGCAGCAGATCAGCCGCCTGTTCGCCCGTGCGCGCCAGGTCGCCCCTTGCGTGGTCTTCATCGACGAGATCGACAGTCTTGTCCCGGCGCGCGGTTCCGGCGCGAACGAGCCGCAGGTGACGGCCCGGGTGGTCAACACGATCCTCGCGGAAATGGACGGGATGGAGGAACTGTCATCGGTGGTAGTGATCGGCGCGACCAACCGGCCGACACTGGTCGATCCGGCGCTGCTGCGCCCGGGCCGGCTCGATGAACTGGTCTATGTCGGCACCCCCGATGCCAGGGGCCGTGAACACATACTCAAGATACACACCAAGGCCATGCCACTGGCCAAGGACGTCGATCTGGCCGTCATCGCCGAAGGGGCCGACCGCTTTACCGGCGCCGACCTTGAGGATCTGACCCGCCGGGCCGGTCTCAACGCGATCCGTTCGCGCGGGGCCAAGGTCAAGTCGGTGACGATGGAGGACTTCACGGAGGCACTGGCAGATTCGCGCGCCACGGTGACGCCGGAGATGGAGGCCGAATATGCCAAGATGAAGGGCGAGCTGAAAAAGCGGGCAGCGGCGATTGCGGCAACCCCGATCGGCTTCGTCGCCCCCGGCATGGTCAGCTCCACCCGTGACAAGAAGCACGGGCCGAACGCTTCCTGATCAGCCTCTGGCCGCGACCAGTTCCTGATAATGGGCGAACAGCTCGGTGAAATGGCCGCGCATGGTATGGACCGGGCTGTCGGTCCGGGGCCAGCCCAGCGCGGCCATTTCGCCGATCGCTTTGGCCAGGGCTTCGGGGTCAGTCGCGGTGTAGGTCAGGCCGGCGCCATCGGCGGCATGATCGGCTGCGCCGCCGCGATCAGGGACGATCACCGGCACCCCGCTGGCCCGGGCCTCGGCCGCCGAAAGGCAGAAGGTTTCAGCTTCGCAGCCGTGAACCAGGGCATCAGCGCTGGCGACAATTGCGGCAAAACGGGCGCGATTGCGTTCTGGCTTGAGCAACTTGATGTGCGGGTTTCCGCCGATGCTTTTCAGGATTTTGCGTTCCTGTCCGCCGCCGCCCAGCAGGACCAGGCCAAGCGGAGTGTCATGGCTGGCCGCGGTCACTGCCTCGATTACCATCGGCCAGCGCTTTTCCGCCGATAGCCGCCCGACCCCGATCAGCAGCCCGGCCTCGTCGGGCAGGTCGCACAGCTCCAGCAGCTGGCGGCGCAGCGCCGGATCGCGGTGGGCGGGGCTGAACACCCCTTCTTCAACCCCCATCGGGATAAGAGAGGTTCGTCCGACGCCCCCCACTTCCAGCCGGTGGCGCAGTTCGGCACTGGGGCAGACGACGGTGTCAAATTCGGTCCCCAGCCGCCGCAGGTGCTGCCAGAACGGTTCGAACCGGCGGTCGATCGTCTCACGGCTGAAGATCGGTTCGAGCACACGGTAGGCATAGGCCGAAAGCGGATCGGCGTGCATGAACAGCGATCTCGGCGCGGCACCCTTCCACCGCGCGACCATTGACGGGCTGCGCCAGGGAGAACTGGCCTCGACAAAATCGGGCGCCAGCGAATCGAGCGCATCGTGCAGCGCGTCCTCATCGTCGAAATACCAGTAATTGCGATCGAGCGGAAAGCGCGGTGAAGGGATCGTCACGATCCGCGCCTGCGGACCGCGATCGATCACCTCGTACCCGTCGCCCGGGGCAAGGATGACGATTTCGTGCCCCAGTTCCGGCCCCAGCCGCAGCTTCTGCTCGACATAGGTTTTCACCCCGCCGCCGTGGGGGGTGTAAAAGGCACAGACGTCAACAATGCGCATGATGCGCTGGCGTTTACTGCTTAAGCGGCGCCACGCCCAGCCCGGATTTGTAGTTCATCACCACCGAGATCCGGGAAACACCCGAACTGTTGACCACGACCCGGGCCTTGGCCGCCTTGGGTTTGGACCAGCCCAGCTTGGGATTGCCGGAAAAGCCGATCCCGTCGATCTTCCAGCCGAACTTGCGGTTGCTGTCCCGGTCATGCAGCAGCGAAACCGCATAGGTGCCCGGCCCGGGAATCCGCACACACAGCACCACATCGCCGGATTTCGGGGTTGGCACTTCAACCCGGCGGAACGTCTTTCCGGCAGCGACCAGCACATTGTCGTCAGCCAGGAAATCCTGTTCGTTGGCCGGATAGACTTCCAGCTTCATGTTGCCAGAGCGGTCTTTCATCCCAACCGCCTGGACCAGCAGGGCAGGACCGCTTTCTCCGGCCCGGCAGCGCCCTTCGGCCTTGCCCAGGTCTGGGGTGGACGGTATTATCGGACCAGCCGCTGTAAGAAGGGGGACGACCGCCCCAAGGAAGAGTGGCATCGCGGCGCTCTTCATTTCATTTTCTCCGTATCGAAAAACCCAAGTGCTCCAAACAATGCACCCATGGCCAGATGCGTGGCCAAGGTTAGCATGGTCATCAGCGCGATCAAATCAGCGATCTCTGTATCATGGCCAAGTAAGAACACCGTGATTCCAGCAAAAACCACATCCTTGTTCGGCAGAAGCGGCAAGCGCGAGATCAGCATTCTCAAGGTGGCGAGGACCAGCCAGAGCGATATCGCGACATCTTCCAACACCAAATGCCACATCACTGCAGAGCCGGCGAGGGCCACAGCGATTCGCAAAACATGTATGGCCGAAACAAAGTACAAATCGGATTTAGGCAAGCTGAACAGCTGCCTGCGGAACAGGAAAATCGCGAAAGAGCTGAACAGCACGACCGCGAGTGAAACATAAGCATCGCGGGTTGCAACACCCAGCTGGCCCGAAGAAACAAGCGGCCAGGCGAATAGCAACAAGACCATCGTCACCGCGTTTCCGGTCACGGCAGAGAGGATAGCAACGTCCTTCACCGCACCGAAGGGGGCGGCAACCATTGTCAGGCGCGATCTCGCCCAACTATAGAATTGTGCATCGCCGAGATAGCCAAGCAGCAATTCGTTGCTGACCATCTTGCGGATCAGTGCGCTGATCCCGGAGATAGGAAGTCCCCATAGCCGCCTGAAAATCCACCAGTCACCCAAGGGACCGGCCAGATAGGTCACTGCGAACACAGTCCAGAACAACAAGGAACTCGGAACCATTTCTACCAACTGGTCGAAATGGAAAAGGCTGAGCTGCCAAATTACGACTGCAATCACCGCGAAGGATACAGCGAAACTAAACAGGCCAGCGATTCGCCGCGAGGCCGAATCGTCTACCACTTGGAACCAGGGCTTGGTCGGTTTTACCGCCACGGGCGAAGGGCCGTCTTCGATCATATCCAGTCGATCACCCTTCACACGTTCTGGCACCGCTGCCTAGCCGCAGTGCAGCCGGGCTGGCAAGAAAGGATTGGACATGAGCAGGAGGTGAACACAGAAGCTGTCGCTATGTCTGAAACCAACAACAAGGCAACTATCTCGCTGGTTCTTCCCTACTACAACGAGGTTGGCTTTATCGAAGCGACCCTCTCCAGTATCGCTGGGCAGCGCTGCCGTGATTTCGTGCTAATCCTCGTCAATAATGCCTCAAGTGACGAAAGTGAGGCGATTTGCCGAACTCTGACCTCGACCTGGAACGACATCCATGTGGTCCACTGCCAAGAGCATGAACCTGGCAAGATCCATGCTTTGAGGCATGGCATCGCCAAGGTGGAAACGACGGTGTTTGCAACGCTTGACGCGGACACCATCTATCCGCCGGACTATGTCGGCTTCATCAGCGCACAGTTCGCGATTCACCAAGATTCGGTAATGGTAATGGCAGCCGATATTTACGGCAACAGTGCCGCACCTGCCCAAAGGATGCGTTGCTGGGCTATCTTGCTGCTTTCAAAGTTGTTTCCGCACAAATGCCATACCGGAGCATTTGGGCAGGCTTTCCGCACAAGGGAATTTCGGGAGGCGGGGGGATACGATCCAAATCTGTGGGATTTCGTCTTAGAGGACCATGAAATCGTCCATCGCGTTGGCAAACTAGGTAGGCAGGTATATTCTGCCCACCACTTTTGTGCCCCATCGTCTCGGAGGGCAAACCGGACTGCAGTAACTTGGAACCGCTTTGAAAGCCTGCTTTATACGCTGCTGCCAAATCGGTGGATGGATTGGTACTTCTACCGCTTTCTTGCCAAACGCTTTTCCGCGCGAGGACTAGGCAACAAAAACCTCCGGGCGCAGCCTTGGATGGACTAAAGATCCGAATAGCGCCCGGCCGGGCGCCGCGCGGCGAAGGCGGAATAGGTTTTCTCGATGCTGTCGATCAGCGCGGGCAACCGGGTATCGCCGGGGTGGACAGCGATCCGCATGACCGTTTGCGGGTGCAGGAAGGTCCGCGCCAGCCCGGCGAAGAACCGCGATGAAAGCTGGCGCGGGACCGAGCGGCTGGCCCAGGTGATCACCGGGCCTTTGGCCAGCACCTTGCCGGTTGCGGGTTGCCAGACCTTCATGTGATCCTCGGCCAGGGCAAAGCCAATGTCGGTCAGCGCCGCCAGGGCGCCTTCGCCATAGAGCCAGGCCGGGGCGATGAACCCCGCGGCCGGGCGGCCGATCGTGTCTTCGATCAGCTTTCGCCCATCGGCCATCCGGCGGCCTGCCTCTTCGCGTGAAAGGCCCAGAAACTCGCCTTCGCCGGCGGTCATGTGTTTTGCCTTGAACGCGGCCGCGCCGGAATGCCGGGACAGGTCCTTGTGAAACCAGCCGTGGACGAACATCTCCACGCCCTGATCGGCCCAGTCGCGCAAGCGGCGTTGAAACGCCGCGTTCTGCGCCAGCGGCGCTTCGCCCCAGTGATCGGGCACCACTAGCATGGCAAATTTCGGCCCGCCGAGGATCCGCGAAAGCTGGGTCGCCAGCTGATCGACCTCACGCTCAAAGCGCGGGCCGACATCGTGGATCGAGGCGAGCAGCAGCTTGGACATGGCCCCGCCCTTACCCGCTGGGCGGGCCGGGGGAAAGCGTCAGATCACCGGCATCTGCTGACTGGCGCAGTGGAAACTCCCGCCGCCAGCCAATACCGCATCAGCCATGATCCCCACCACTTCGCGATCCGGGAACAGATCTGCAATTGCGGCGACGCCGTCCGCGTCATTCGCCGTGCCATAGATCGGCACCACCACCAGCCGCGAAGTGATCGCGAAATTCATGTAACTGGCCGGTTCGATCCGGCCATCCGTCTCGACCCGCCCGGGCGAGGGAACCTCGCGCACGGTTACCCCAAAGGCATCGGCCCGGGCCCTGGCATCGGCATAGATCGCCGCGTTGGGATCATCCGCCCCGGTGGCGCGCGGCAGGGCCAGCACATTGGGCGCGACGAACCGCGCCAGGTTATCGACATGGCCGTCAGTGTGGTCATTAATCAGGCCATCGCCCAGCCACAGCACCCGATCGAATCCCAGATCGCGGAGCAGCCGCCCTTCGATCCCGCTGCGGGTCAGCTGCGGATTGCGATTGGGGTTCAGCAGGCATTGCTCGGTCGTCACCACCAGCCCGGTGCCATCGCAATCGAGCGCGCCGCCTTCCAGCACCCAATCGGCGGTAGCGATCGGCAGGCCGGCGCTGTCCGCCAGCTCGGCGCCGATTTCCTGATCGCCGTCCATCAGATACTTGCCGCCCCAGCCGTTGAAACCGAACCGCTTGGCCACGGCCCGGCGCTCGCGCTCGACCACCAGCGGCCCGGTATCGCGCAGCCAGATATCACCATAGCGCCGCACTTCCAGTCTCACCGCCGAAGAGCACAGCGCCGCTGCCCGGGCGCGGTTGGCTTCGTCGCGCACGATCAGCCGCACTTCCTGCCCGCTGTCCGCAACGGCGCTGGCAAAAGCCGCGATCTGTTCCTGCGCGCGGCCAAGGAAGCCCGGCCATTCGTCCGGATCGTGGGGAAAGCCGACCCACAGCCAGGCTTGCGGGTGCCATTCGGGCGGCATCCGCACGGTAATGTCGGTCATCCGCCTACTTCCCCGCCCGGCTCTTGTCGCGGATGGCGCGGAATTCATCGCCCTTGTGCCAGTTGGGCCAGGCCGTGCTCATCGCCAGCGCCCGGCCAAGCCGGTAATAGAGCGCGGCGTCCTGCGCCGGTCCGGTCCAGTCCCAGTTGGGATCATATTCGTCGCTCGGCTGGTGGTACTGATGGGTGACATAGTGTTCGCCATAAGCCTCGCCCGCGGCCTTGCCGCCAACCACCCAGTCCGATCCCCGGCCCACCGCGAACATCGGCACGCCCAGCTTGGCCATGCTGAAATGATCGCTGCGGTAATAGTGTCCGCGCTCGGAATGATCCTCCGGCGTCTGGTACAGTCCCATCGCCTTCATCGTTGCTTTCAGGAACAGGGTCAGTTCCGATTTGTCACCGCCGGTGACCTGCAGGTCGCGGCTGGCGCTGCCGGGGGAAAGCGCATCCATGTTCACCCCGCCGACGGTTTTGGCCAGCGGATAGATCGGGTTTTCGGCATAGTATTTTGAACCCAGCAGCCCCGATTCCTCCAGCGTCACCGCCAGGAACACCTGACTGCGATCGGCGGCGCCTGCGGCCTTGTTGGCCTCTGCGATGGCCACCAGCGCGCCAATCCCGGTCGCATTGTCAACCGCGCCGTTGCAGATGTCGTCGCCGGTTGCATCGGGGGTGCAGCGGCCCAGATGGTCCCAGTGGCTGGTATAGAGCACATATTCGTCCGGTCGCTTCTTTCCCGGCAGGATCCCCACCACATTGCGACTGACCGCGCGCTTGATGGCGTTGTCAAAGCTGAAGCTGGCCTTGGCCTCCAGCGGTACCGGCTTGAACCCCTTGTGCCGGGCAGCCGCGCTGAGCTGGGCGAGATCCTGCCCGCCGGCCTTCAGGATCGCCTCGGCCGTGCCCTTCTGCATCCAGCCATTGGCCTGGGTGTTGCTCATCCCGTCATCGGCGGACTGGATGAATAGCTGCGGGCCGGTCCAGCTGGAATTGACCACCTGCCAGCCATAGGCGGCGGGGAAGGTGTCGTGGACGATCAGCGCCCCGGCGGCGCCCTGGCGGGCGGCTTCCTCGAACTTGTAGGTCCAGCGGCCGTAGTAGGTCATCCGCTTGCCCTTAAAGAGCCCGACCTCGTCCTTGGCGTCATAGTCCGGATCGTTGACCAGGATCACCGCGATCTTGCCCTTCATGTCGATCCCGGCATAGTCGTTCCAGCCCAGTTCGGGGGCGTTGATGCCGTAGCCGACGAAGACCAGCGGCGCGTCCTTCAGTTCGGTGCGCGGCGTGACCCGATAGGATCCGGCGACGTAATCGGCCCCGAACGCGAAATCGAGCATCTTTCCGCCAGCCATAATGTGCAGTCCGCTGGGATTTTCGGCAGTGATTTCCACCGTCGGCACTTCCTGCACCCAGCTGCCCTTGTTGCCGGGATTGAGTCCGGCCGCCTTGAAGCGCTGGATGATGTAGGCCACGGTCTTGTCCTCGCCCGGCGTGGTCGGGCCGCGCCCTTCATAGGCATCGGACGAAAGCTCACGGGTGACCGTCTTCATCGTGTCGATCGAGATATGCGGCGCCGCTATCGCCGGGATCGGCATCGCCCCGGCCTTGGGCGCGCGCGCCGAAACACCGGCGGCCAGTGCGGCGGCACTGCCCAGCGCGAGCAGCGAAAGGGCGTGATTGCGGGTGAATTTCATCGGATCGTGCCAATTCTGCTGGAGTAGGAACGGCTGCTGTCTGGCAAAGCCGCCGCCGCGGCGCAAGGCCGCCCTCGACGAACGACTTGATCGGCGCGCGGCAAAGCGGCATCGCCAGGGGTGATGACTACTGACTGGACCCACGCCCTTGCCCGCGCCCGCGCCCACGCGCCGTTTCTGGCGCAGGGGCTCGATCGGCTGCCCGCGCTTGAGGTGCTGCTGGCCGCCGGCAAGGGTGAGGAGGCGCTGGCCTGGGCGAAGTCGGCGGGGGCAGGCGCCGAAGACGTCGGCGTGGCACTGCGGCGCGAAAAGCTGGCTCTGGCGGTAGCGCTCGCGATCGGCGATCTGGCCGGCGCCTTTCCGCTGACCCGCGTGATCGGGGAACTATCCGACTTTGCCGATCGCTCACTCGATGCGGCGATAACCGCCGCTATCCGGGCGCGGGCGCCCGATGCCGAACCGGCCGGATTCATCGCCCTGGCGCTGGGCAAACACGGCGCGCGCGAACTGAACTATTCGTCGGATATTGATCCGATCCTGCTCTATGATCCCGAACGCCTGCCCCGCCGCGAACGCGACGAGCCGGGCGAGGCGGCGCAGCGGGTGGCGCGCACCCTGATGCAGCTGATGAGCCACGTGACCCACGAAGGCTATGTCTTCCGGGTTGATCTGCGGCTCCGTCCGGCGAGCGAGGTCAGCCCGCTGGCGATTCCCTATGACGCGGCGCTGACCCATTATGAAAGCTCGGCGCTGGCCTGGGAACGTGCCGCTTTCATCCGGGCACGGGCCTGTGCGGGGGACATTGCGGCGGGGGAGAGCTTTCTTGCCGCGATCCGCCCGTTCGTCTGGCGCCGCAGCCTCGATTTCGGGGCGATTGCAGAGATCGGGCGGCTGACCCAGCGGATTCGCGCCAATCACACCGGGCCGATCCGACCAGGGCCGGGGTTCAACCTCAAGCAGGGCAGGGGCGGTATCCGCGAGGTCGAATTTTTCGCCCAGACCCACCAGCTGATCCACGGCGGACGCGATCCTTCTTTGCGGCTGCGTGGCACCCGGGCGAGCCTCGATGCGCTGGCCGCTGCCGGGCTGATCGACGATGAGGACGCGCAGGTTCTGGGCGGCAGCTATGACCGGCTCCGCACGCTCGAACACCGCTTGCAGATGGTCGCCGATCAGCAGACCCATTCGCTTCCGCTCGATCCGGCGGCGCTGGACAATGTCGCCCGGCTGGAAGGGCTGGACGGCGGCGCGGCCCTGGTTGCCGAGCTGGCGGCGATCACCGAGACGGTTGGCAGCCGCTATGACCGGCTGATCGCGCGCTATGCCGAGGACGGAGCAGCCGCCCCGCGCGCTGCGGGGGGAGAAGCGTTGGCGGAAAAGCTGGCCGAGCTGGGCTTTGCCGATCCCGGCGGACTGGCTGGCCGGATCGACGGCTGGCGGTCGGGCGGGCTGCGCGCCCTGCGCAGCGAGGCCGCGCGCGAGGCTTTCGATGCGATGATGGTGCCGCTGCTGACCGCTTTCGCCAAGGCACCGGAACCGGAACGTGCGCTGCTGCGCTGGGAAGATCTGCTGAAAGGCCTGCCATCGGCGGTCAATCTGTTCCGCCTGCTGGAAGCGCGCCCCGCGCTGGGCGAACTGCTGGCCCGGATTCTCAGCCTTGCCCCGCCGCTGGCCGATGCCCTGGCGCGGCGCCCCAGTCTGCTCGATCCGCTGATCGATGCCTCGGCCTTCGATCTGCCGGGCAGCGTCGATGATCTGGTCGTTCAGCTTTCGCGGGGCGAAAGCGATGACGATTATGAGCGGCTGCTCGATGGGGTGCGCCGCCGGGTCGGGGAACTGCGCTTCAAGCTGGGGGTTCAGCTGATCGAGGGCAGCCGCGATCCAATGGCGATCGGTCAGGCGCTCAGCCGCGTGGCGGAGGCCGCGCTGATCGTCCTGGCCCGTGCGGCGACTGCCGAGTTCGAACGGGTTCACGGCAAGGTGCCGGGCGGTGAATTGCTGGTCATGGGTTATGGCCGGCTTGGCGGCGGGGCGCTGACCCATGCCTCCGATCTCGATCTGGTGTTCCTGTTCACCGGCGCGCATTCGGGCGAGAGCGACGGGGCGCGGCCGCTTGGCGCGACGCTCTATTTCAACCGCCTGGCCCAGCGGGTGATCGCCGCGCTTTCGGTGCCGACGGCGGAAGGCGCGCTTTATGAGGTCGATACCCGGCTTCGGCCTTCCGGCGCGCAGGGGCCGATCGCGGTCAGCCTGGATGCCTTTGACCGCTATCAGCGAGAAAGCGCCTGGACCTGGGAGCATATGGCGCTGGCCCGGGCGCGGGTTTTGTATGGTCCGGCTGCCGGGCGTGAGCAGCTGGACGGTATTGTCCATGCCGTGCTGGAACTGCCGCGCGATCCGGTGAAGCTGAAAGCCGATGTGCTGGAAATGCGCGGCACCATGGCCCAGCACAAACCGGCCAAGAGCCCGCTTGACGTAAAGCTGGCGCGGGGCGGGTTGGTCGATATCGAATTCATCGTCCACTTCCTGCAATTGCGCGATCATCTGGGGCTGAACCCGTCGATCGCCGGGGCGCTCGGCGCTCTGACCGAGGCCGGCCTGCTAGATCCGTCGCTGGCCGATGCCCATGCCGCGCTTGGGCGCTTCCTCATCGCCGCCCGATTGCTGGCGCCCGATGCACAGGAACCCCCGGTGGCGGCGCGGACGGTGCTGGCGCTTGCCTGTGGCTGCGATGACTGGGATGATCTGCTGAATCGCTTGCAGGATGCCCGGCAAGCTGTGGCTTCGGCCTGGCAACGCCTGTTCGGCGAAGAGTTGGAGATTTGATACGATGAGCACGATAGCCGCGGGCGATAGCCTGCCCGACATCGCCCTGACCGCTCCGGATGGAGCCGAACTGCGCCTTTCGGCCTACAAAGGACAAAAGCTGGTGCTGTTCTTCTATCCCAAGGATGATACCCCCGGCTGCACTACGGAAAACCTCGATTTTTCGGCCATGGCCGGGGATTTCGCACAGGCCGGAACGGCGCTGCTCGGGATCAGCAAGGACCCGCCCGCCCGGCATCAGAAATTCATCGCCAAGCACGGCCTGACCGCACCGCTCGCCAGCGATGCCGAGGAAGGCGGTCTGTCCGATGCGCTGGGGTTCTGGGGTGAGAAGAAGAATTACGGGCGGACCTATATGGGCATGATCCGATCGACCGTGCTGGTCGATGCCGATGGCAAGGTCGCCCGGGTCTGGAGTCCGGTCAAGGTCAAGGGCCACGCTGCCGAAGTGCTGGAGGCGGCGAAAGCGCTGTGACCTCGATTGCCGCGGCGATCAGTGCCGCCCTGCTTGAAACCGATCCGCGCGCCAAGGTGATGCGAACCCGCGCGCTGGTCCGCGCCTGGCGCAAGGGCGATCTGGCCTTTGTCTTCGACGTGGCGATGCCCGACGCGCCGGGACGGCCAGAGCGGCCCGAGCTGCTGGCACCGGGGCGGATGCCAAAACGCAGGCGCGGCGGATCGGATCGCGGGCGCGCGGCGCTGTGGCACGCGCTGGCTCACATCGAATTCGTCGCGATCGATCTGGCGCTCGACATGGCCGGGCGGTTCGGGGCGGAAATGGGTGAGGGCTTCGTCAGCGATTTCCTCTCGGTCGCGGCGGACGAGGCGATGCACTTCGCGCTGATCGAGCGGCACCTGCAAGCGATGGGCAGCCACTACGGCGCACTCCCGGCCCATGGCGGGCTGTGGGAGGCGGCGCGCGATACCGCCCACGATGTCGCGGCCCGACTGGCGGTAGTGCCGATGGTGCTTGAGGCGCGCGGGCTGGATGTCACCCCGGCCACGCTTGATCGGGTCCGCGCCGCCGGAGATTCGCGCGGCGCAAAAATCCTGAGTCGCATTCTTGACGATGAAATCGTCCACGTTCGATTCGGTTCAACGCATTTCACCGCAGTCGCTTCGGCGCGCGGCGAATCCCCCGAATCTCTCTGGAAAATCCTTGTTTCGAGCCACTTTCGAGGCGCCGTTAAGCCGCCGTTCAACGACTCGGCGCGTCTCAAAGCCGGTTTACCGCGCTCTTTCTATGCCGGGCTTGAATAGGTAACCATTGCCCCGCTAGGCCCGCAATCGAGATGGCGGGGGGCTAACCGACTTCTCAACTAACGATGGATCGCCGGACTTTCCGGATCGGCGGCCAAGGGTTGCAAACCCCGGCAAACGGGGATGAAAACAAGGTAGTTTGAGTGGTCGCTTTCTCGCTTATTGCCAAGGTCCGCGCTGTTGCAGGCATCTTCGCTGCCGCCGGTCTGGCCTTCGCCAATCCCGCTTTCGCGAACAGCTCGGCCAATGCCGATGTCACTGCTCCGCTGCGTGCCTCGCAGGCCGCCAAGACCCCGCAGGGTGGTGATGAAGAGTTCCGCCGCCTGTTCAACGGGTGGAAGCAGATGGACAACGGCCAGCTGGCGGCTGCCCCCGCCTCGACCAGCTCGGCTCCTTCGGTTCGCACCACCGGCGTTCCGGTGATGGCCCCGACCAAGGTTTCGATCCCGTCGCGCAACCCGCTGGACGGCGCCACGCTGACCTCGGGCTATGGTATGCGCACCCACCCGGTTCTGGGCGGCCGCCGCGGTCACAAGGGCGTCGATCTGGCCATGCCGACCGGCACTCCGGTCTATGCCACCGCCGATGGCGTGATCAGCCGGGCCGACTGGTTCTCCAGCTATGGCCTGTACATCTCGATCGAGCATGGCGGCAACATCCAGACCCGCTTCGGCCACCTTTCGCGCCTCAATGTCGCGGCCGGTCAACAGGTCAAGAAGGGCGATCTGATCGGTTACGTCGGTTCGACCGGCCGTTCGACCGGCCCGCACCTGCACTATGAAGTGCGGATCGCCGGCACTGCGGTGAACCCGGTTCCCTACATGAACGGCGCCGGCAAGCCCGCTTCGGCCGCAACCGCTCCGGCGATGGGCGGCGGCGACGACGAAATCGACTAAGGAATTCACGTCCGGAACCGGGCTGAAGACCTGGACCGGGATCAGCTTCGGAGAGGATGCTGGGAAGAGGGCGGCTTTGGCCGCCTTTTTCTTTGTCGGCAGAAGGCGTGGTGGCATCGCCTGACACCAGAAGGCGACTCTTTGCTTGCGTGATTTAATCGATCGGTTAAACTCTTCTCTAAGCGGCAGCGACCGCAAGAGGAGAGTGATACCGCGATGCATCCGTCGATCCACGCCCGTTCCACGCCCGATAAGCCCGCGATCATCATGGCCGGAAGCGGCGAGGCGATCAGCTATGCCGAGCTTGATGCCCGCTCGAACCAGGTCGCCCAGCTGCTCAGGGCGCGGGGGATCGCGATTGGCGATACCGTGGCGCTGTGTCTGGAAAACCACCCGTGGTTCTTTTGCCTGGCCTGGGGCTTTCAGCGCGCCGGGGTGCACTATGTCGGCATTTCGAGCCGCCTGACCGCGCCCGAAATTGCCTATATTCTTGAAGACAGCGGCGCCAAGCTGCTGTTCGGATCGGCCTATCTGGCCGGGACGCTTGATGAGGTGGCGGCGCTATCCCCAGGCGTCGCGCAGTTGCGATTCGATACCGCCGGCCCGCTTTCGGCCGAGCAGGCCCTGGCCGCAATGCCTGCCGCCCCGATCGCCGACCAGCGCGCCGGGGTCGATATGCTCTATTCCTCCGGCACCACCGGGCGGCCCAAGGGCGTGAAGATTCCGCTGCCCGAAGATCCGGCGATCGATGCCGCCAACGTCCTCGTCCAGCTGGCGAAGATGGCTTACGGGATCACCGATCAGGCGGTCTATCTTTCCCCCGCGCCGCTCTATCACGCCGCCCCGCTGCGCTGGTCGATGACCGTGCACAAGATCGGCGGGACTGTGGTGGTGATGGAAAAGTTCGATCCCGAAGCCGCCCTGGCCACGATTGAGAAGTATGCTGTCACCGACAGCCAGTTCGTGCCGACCCATTTCGTGCGGATGCTCAAGCTGCCCGAGGAAGTCCGGGCGCGGCACGATGTTTCGACCCTGAAATGCGCGATCCACGCCGCCGCGCCGATCCCGGTGCTGGTCAAGCAGGCGATGATCGATTGGTGGGGGCCGGTGCTGTACGAATACTACGCCGGGACCGAAGGCAACGGATCAACCTTCATCACCAGCCACGAATGGCTTGAGCGCCCCGGATCGGTCGGCAAGGCACTGTCAGGCATCCTGCACATCTGTGATGAAAACGGCGATGAAGTGCCGCGCGGGACCGAGGGCCAGGTGTTCTTCGAACCGACCGAGGGCATGGCCCGCTTCGAATACCACAACGATCCGCAAAAGACCGCGGATGCGATGAACAGGCACGGCTGGTCGAGCCTGGGCGATGTCGGCTACATGGATGAGGACGGCTATCTCTATCTGACCGACCGCAAGAGCTTCATGATCATTTCCGGCGGGGTCAACATCTACCCGCAAGAGATCGAGAACCTGCTGGTCACCCACCCCAAGGTGGCCGATGCCGCCGTGATCGGCGCGCCGGACCCGGATATGGGTGAGCGGGTTGTGGCGGTGGTCCAGCCGATGGATATGGCCGATGCCGGGCCGGAACTGGCAGCCGAACTGACCGAATATCTTTCAGGCCAGCTTAGCCGGGTGAAGATGCCGCGCCAGATCGATTTCCGCGAGGCACTGCCGCGTGAACTGACCGGCAAGCTCTATAAAAGGCTGCTGCGTGATGAATATCGGCAGGCTTATGATGCCGCAAATTCTTGCCCAGGGCGCGATTGACAAGTTGCTGCGTAACCTATCAAACTTGTCTGCGAATCCCTGTTCGGAGAGTTGGTGGCGTCATGATCTGGAAATTGCGCTCAAGGATTGCTCTTAATGCGGCAATGGCAGTAATTCTTGGGGTAGGCGCTTTTAGCGCTCTCGATGCCAAGACCAGAAAGCCTGCCGGACCTCGTGAACCGACCCAGGCTGAAATGCGCGCTGCGGTCCTGTCGCTTACGCAATGGCGCATGAACTCGGCCGGCATGAATGTGCACATCGAATATTTTGAAAAGATCGGCTGCGAGAAGGCGCAGGGCGCAATCGGCTATAATTGCGATTATCTGGTCCGGTTCGGGGGCGATGGTTTTGACCTTGGCAACGCATTCCTGCCCAAGGGAGCCGCGCAGCAAGCCAGCGCCCGTTTCGTCCTGCGCGATGGCAAGTGGATCGTCCTGCAAACGCGCTGAGCGATCTCGGCACTTGGGACGATCAGGCTGGTCCGGCTAGCCGCGTCGCGTTGCGAACGGACTTGATCCACCCGGAAGAATTTCAGCGCAAGCGGTGGACTCATCCTCGGCGGGGTGAAAGCCCCGCCATCGGCTCCAAGGCGGCTTAGGCCGCCAGCCGCTCGGGCAAGTCCGGCGCAACCCGCGCCGCGGTAGGCGGCGGGAGGGCGTCCGTCGCATCGGCCGCGGTCGCGGGCGCAGGGTCGGCCAGGGCGGTGCCCCAGCCGGCGGGGATTCCGGGGATCGTGGCAAGCCAGCCGATCCAGTCGAATTGGGTGGGTGCTTTGTCCATGCCGCGATTCGTACCCGCGCGATATTGCGGCGGTGTGACAGGCGCTATCGCTGGGCCTGCCGTGCCAGGATGTCGATCTGGACCCGGCTGATCTCGCCCATGTGCGCTGCCAGCACCGTGCCGTCCGGGCCGATCAGCAGCGTCGTCGGCAAGGCCCCGCTCCCGCTCAGCGCGCCAAGGCTGCCATCGGGATCAAGGACAAAGGCTTGCGTCGGCAGACCCTGTTCGGCGGCGTATCTGCCTACAGTATCGCGCGCCTCGCCCTGATTGACGAGGATCAGCGGCACCTGGCCTTGTTCGGCGGCGGTGCGGGCCAGCATCGGCGTCTCGCGGCGGCAGGGCGGACACCATGTCGCCCAGAGGTTGAGGATCAGCGGCTTGCCCCGGTAATCCACCAGAGCGATCTTTCGCCCATCGAGCGTTTCGAAAGCCAGTTCTGGCGGTAGCCGCAGGGCCGTCTCATTATTGCGGCTGGCCAGAAACCCGGCCCAGACCGCACCCAGCAGGCCCAGCAGCAGCGCCGCTTCGATCAGCGCGCGGCGGTGTACCCGCAGGCGCCAGACCAGCAAGAACAGTACCGCCAGCACGCCGCCCGGCCAGTACCACCCGCCCAGCCATGCCCGCAGCGCCTCCCACGGTTCCAGCGCGAAACTCTGCCAGTGGATCGCAACATAGCCGATCCGCGCCCCGGCAAGGCCCGCCAGCATCGCCCACCAGCCAAGGCTTGGGGCGGCCAAGCGGCGGCGGCGCAGAACCGCGTCGATACCCCACAGGAACGCGAGGCCGAGCGCCAGCGCGACCACCCGGTCCAGCGCCAGCACCAGCGGCCCGATCGCGATCACATCGCCGGGGTTCATTCCGCGGCCCGCCACTCGCCCGGGGCCAGCCCGTCAAGCGTCCAGTCGCCCACCGCCCAGCGCACCAGCCGCAGTGTGGGGTGGCCGACGGCAGCGGTCATTCGTCGGACCTGGCGGTTGCGCCCCTCGCTGATGGTCAGGCGGATCCAGCAATCGGGCACGGTCTTGCGAAACCGGACCGGCGGATCGCGCGGCCACAGCGCGGGCGGATCGATCCGTTCCGCCTTGGCCGGGCGGGTCATCCCGTCGTTCAGCCGCACACCCCGGCGCAGCTGATCCAATGCATCCTCGCCGACATCTCCCTCCACCTGCACCAGATAGGTCTTGGGCAGTTTGAAGCGGGGGTCGGCGATCCGGGCCTGAAGGTGCCCGTCATCGGTCAGCAGCAACAGCCCCTCGCTATCGCGGTCAAGCCGCCCGGCGGGATAGACGCCGGGGTGGTCAATGTAATCCGATAGGGTCGCCCGCGCCGATCCGGCGGTTCCGGTGTCGGTGAACTGCGAAAGCACGTTCATCGGCTTGTTGAACAGGATCAGCGTCATCGATTGCGGCCTTAGGGCGCAAATGGTACGATGTCCAAGCCGCCGGGCAGGGCAGTCCGCCTGCCCTAAGCGAGGGTCCGGTTCGTAGTTCGATCCTCCGGCGGCACCTTTTGCCTCAGCTATCGCCAAGCAGCCGCTTCGCGATCGCCCGGACCTCTTCCGCCATGTCTTCACGTTCCAGCGCGATCGCCAGGGTCGCTTCGACAAAGCCGGTCTTGCTGCCGCAGTCATAGCGTTTGCCCTGGAAAGTCACCGCGTGGAACGGCTGGGTGCCGATCATCTTGGCCATGGCGTCGGTCAGCTGGATTTCCCCGCCCGCACCTTTTTCCTGCGCTTCCAGCACGCGCATCACTTCGGGCTGGAGGATATAGCGGCCAGAAAGGATCAGGTTGCTCGGCGCGTCCTCACGGCGGGGCTTCTCGACCAGCCCGGTCACCTCGGTCAGCGCGCCAGAGCGCTTGCCGGGTGCGATCACCCCATAGGAGGAAACTTCCTCTTCCGGCACTTCCAGCACCGAGATAAGATTGCCGCCAACTTCATTGTAGGCCTCGACCATCTGCTTCATGCAGCCGCCGGCACCGTCATTGCGGGCAATCATCAACTCGTCCGGCAGGAAGATCGCAAAGGGTTCGTCCCCCACGATCGCCCGGGCGCACCAGATCGCGTGCCCCAGCCCCAGCGGAACCTGCTGGCGCACGGCGATAATATCGCCGGGGGTGGCTTGCGTCGGCGCGAGGATGGACAGGTCCTTGTTCCGTTCCCGCATCGTGGTTTCCAGTTCGAACGCGATATCGAAATGTTCGATGATCGATGTCTTGCCGCGCCCGGTGACGAAGATCATTTCCTCGATCCCGGCCTCGCGCGCTTCGTCCACCGCGTACTGGATCAGTGGCCGGTCGATGATCGGCAACATCTCCTTGGGAATGGCCTTGGTGGCCGGGAGAAAACGTGTGCCGAGGCCCGCAACCGGGAAGACGGCTTTGCGAATGGGTTTGCGTTTTGTCATGCAGGTTCCGGTTATGAAGGGACAATGTATGGCGTCAACCGCACACTGCCTTGCTCAGTCCTAAAATCGCGCTAAACGCTATACATGGACAAGATCATCATCGAAGGCGGC
>JAKPHK010000083.1 GCA_029550345.1 Pseudomonadota bacterium | reverse complement strand
TGGCGGAGCGGGAGTCCGCCTAACTGTCTGCCGGATGCGTCCGGATTTGTCCTGTATAACCGCGAGAAACCTAAGATTTTCTGCCCATCGTGGCTTTTGACCGTCCGCATGCGTCCCGTTGCGTTCCCATAAAACCGCGCTATTATCGGGGAACGGTTATGGGAACGGCTGCTATTTCCGCCAATGTGGCAGGGCGCTGGCAGGTTCGATTCCCTCACAGGGAGCCGAAATGCCAAGGAAGCTGCACAACGCGCTAACCCCTCTTGCGGTGAAGAACGCCAAGCCGGGACGCCATGCCGATGGTGGCGGGCTGCATTTGCTGGTGAAGCCGACCGGTGCGCGCTCATGGGTTTATCGCTTCATGCTGGGCGGCAAGTCGCGGGACGTTGGCCTTGGCGCGGCTGGGCAAGGCGGCATGTCACTTGCCGATGCGCGCGACGAAGCGGCGGCGCTGCGTCTCAAGGTCAAGGCGGGCATTGATCCGCTGGAGGAACGGGACAGGGAAGCCGCTCAGGCGCTTGCGGCGGCTCAGGCTGCCAAGGTGGCCGGAACCACGTTCAAGGACGTGGCAACCGCCTATATCGCCGCGAATGAGGATAGCTGGCGCAACCCCAAGCATCGCCAGCAATGGCGCAACACGCTCGATAGCTATGTTTACCCGGTGATCGGGGATTTGCCGGTTGCCGAGGTCGAAACCGCGCATGTGCTCAAAATCCTTGAGCCGATCTGGAAAGGGAAAGCCGAGACTGCCAGCCGCATTCGGGGGCGGATTGAAACCGTGCTCGATAGCGCCAAGGCGCGCGGTTATCGGCAAGGGGAAAACCCGGCGCGGTGGCGCGGGCACCTTGCGCAAATCCTGCCCGCTCGCACCCGGCTTTCGCGCGGCCATCACAAGGCCATTGCCTATGAGCAAATCCCGGCATTCGTCCGCGCGCTGCACAAGCGGGAGGCGGTTGCGGCGCTGGCGCTGGAATTTACTATCCTCACCGCTGCCCGCTCTGGCGAAGTGATCGGCGCGACTTGGGCAGAGGTCGATTTGGACAAGGCAATCTGGACGATTCCAGCCGACCGCATGAAGGCCGCGAAAGAGCATCGCGTGCCATTATCCGCGCGCGCTGTTGCCATCCTCGAAAGCCTCCAGCCGCTTGGCAGCGATTATCTGTTTCCCGGCGCGAAGGGCGGCAATCTGTCGGGCATGGCCATGGGGATGCTCATGCGCCGCATGAAGGTTGACGCGACCGTGCACGGGTTCCGTTCGGGCTTCCGCGATTGGGCAGCCGAATGCACCGGCTATGCCCATGAGGTTGCCGAAATGGCGCTGGCTCACACTATCGAAAACAAGGTTGAGCGGGCCTATCGGCGCGGCGACCTGTTCGACAAGCGGCGGCGGCTCATGGACGATTGGGCCACCTATTGCGCCAGCGACGGCGCGGCTGGTGCCAAGGTGACGCCGATCAGAAAGGCGGAAGCCGGATAGAGTTTCACCGCACTGGTTTGCCCAGCGAGTGATCGAGCCTACCGCCTATTCGCCGGGGAAAATCACCTTGATCTTCGTATCGGGAGGAAGGTCGCCGTATGCGGTCTGATTGAACGCCCAGGTGCGCAAAAATTCCGTGACGGTTTTTCGTGCGCTTTCACGAGCAAAGTTTTTCGTTTTCTGACTCTTAGCCAGCTTTTCCAGTTCAGGGCTGATCGACTTCAGCGCCCGATCGCGGGTGCCTTGATTGGGGATGAACCAACAGCTTTCCTCAGCACCCTTCCGCAGCTTAGCAGAATCGAAAGCGACTGGAAGCGAAGGATCAAGATCGGGGACGCGCGCAATCAATGTGCCATCGTGATAGCGAAGGGGCCAACGTTCCCCCAACTTCAAGCGATATGTGATTTTGTAAGGCGCAGCCCAACTCGCCTTTTCGCGGCAATATGGGATTGCCTGTCCTAGTATTGCAAGATCGGTCGATTTTGGGAAATGCCGAGTGCCAGTTACCGAGGCAACCTCAAGCATTCCCCCTTTGATGCGGATAACAACTGGAAAATCAACGTCGCTCGATTGTCCTTCCTCGGGCACATCCTTGGAAGCAAGGAAGTCAGGAATGAGCCGCGAGATTGCAAATGGCAGTGCCAAAAGCGCCACCACTCCGATCACCAAAACAAGCACTAACCTCTCGAACTTCTTCAAGGTGGTTGCTCCCCAATTCATTGCCTAAGTAGTATGGAATGGACACCGGAATTGACAAGCTGAAACCTGACTATGCTGCGTCCCCGACCGTGGCGCGGGCTATCCGATCAGCGATCCCGGCGAATATGAGGATGGTTCCTGAGTGCGGCTGGCAAGCTGCCACCTGAGGCCATAGAATGCGGGCGGGGATAGGCAGGCCAGCCGACAAGCGCGCATCCCACGCGCTTCCCCGCCTCAATTTGGGAGCCGCTAGGGAGGCGGTATGGCGCGAAAAGACGAGCGGGGCATAGTAATCCCCGCGCCCCTTCAATTCAATAATCCGGCGTCTGCGAGCCAGCCGCGCTATGATGACGAGCATCGCGGCCCAGCCGTCACCGATTCCTATGAGCTATCGCATTGCAGGATTGATCTTGCGGAGCGTTCGGAAGGTTGGCCTACTCCCGCAAATCTGCCTCCCCGGATGGTGGATTTTGCACAATCCGTTCCAGAGGATCAGCGGGCGGACTGGCTCAGGCGGCAAGCCAATATCGAGGAAGCGGACAGGCACATTGCCAACGCCATGCGTTCCGGGGAACTGCCAATATGGGTTGCTCCAATTGGAGAACCGGAACGTTTGGTAGCTCCCGGCGCGATTGTCGAAGTTGACCACGCGACGGTTGTTTCCGGCATCTATCGTCCCCCGAATGATCGCGGCTGGCTTTATGGCAGGCCGCTTTTTGTGAAGCGTGACGACTGGGCAAAATTCGCCGCGCGGATTGATTCCGCGAAAAAGCCCGCGCGGGAAAGCGGCAACTCGCAGTCACACTCCCATGACGGCGACGAAAGGCAATGGCTGCGAATATCGAAGGCCGTTCGCATCTTGCATCGCATCCTGAGAACGCGGCTGGTAGGGCAGGAACCGGCTCCGTGGATTGATCCCCCAGCCGACCCGTTCGATGCTGAGTGCGAGAACGCAACGCATCGGCACAGGCGCACTGCCCGCACGTCTCTCACCATGCGCCGCGCCTTGCTGGCGGGCGATTTGACCGCGCATCTGGTGAAAGATGGCCGCTCCCATCCGCTTCCCGGCTGGGCTTGGGAGAATGCCAGCGCGGCAGAAAATGCCTTCAACTTCAATTGGCTTCCCCTCAATCCGCTGCTGGAGCACGGCTTGGGGGAATTTGGGGATTGGCTTTGTTTCGTTTCGCGTGCCGAGTTGCAGGCATGGCTTTCCCGATCTGATATTGCGGAAATTGGCGATCTACCGACGCTCCCCGCCCCGTTTGACCACGATGCGCGGCCCGATCAGCTTTTTTATCGGGAGCCGCCAGAAAGGCCGTTTATCGAGCTTACAGAGGCTTTGACGTGGATAGCCTTTGCCGTCTCGATGAGCCGTGATGAGTTCAGCTTTATGGAGTCATGCGGGTTTGGCCCGTTCGCAGAGGGCGGCTGGCCCGATGCCTTGCGCGCTGCGATGGCCGGTTTCGCCGATCAGGCCAGCGCCGGGAATATCCGGGTGCGCGGACGGTATGTTGCGAACTACTCCGATCATACTGCGGCTGCACAGGCGAACACTGATTATCTTACCGACACGCAATTGCGCGACTTTGCCAGCTTTGACAGCCTCTACGGCGGGCTTGAGCGCGGGGCTGGGCTGGTGTGGGAAGGCGATGTGCTAGATCGCGCATTGAATGGACGCGGCGACGGCTGGCGCGACGTTGAGGTTTGCCGTGCCGAACTGCTCACTGCATTCCCGCCGAAAGTGGCTAGCGGCACGCCGAAGGTCTTTGTCACCAACGCACCTGAACCTCCAGCCTATCGAGTAAGAGGCACTGGCGGTTTTAGTTCGTCGAGCACGTCAAAAAGATCGGGTCCAAAGTCGAGAAAGGGACGGGCAAAAGGAACCGGCTATCAGCGAGCCGACGCGCCGCTACTGGAAAAGATGAAGGAGGCGATGGCGGCTAATCCCGCACTCAATGCAACCTCTGCCGCAAAGTTGGTTGCGAACGAAGCTGAGGGAGCGAGTTTTGAGGCAAAGGTTGATCGCCTCTCCCGCGCGTTTCGTGCCGGGAGAAATGGGGAATAATTCGGCTCCCGCTTAATCCCAATTCTTCGCAATTCAACGCCGGACAAACCCGGCCTAATTGGTTGCCCCACGAACGCTGGCACTCCGCTAGCGGCAAGTGGAGCAATCCCGAATGCACACCGAAACCAACGATCCCCCCAAGATCGCGTATTCCATCAAGGAAGCCTGCAAGGCGTCCAGCTTAGGGCGCACCACCATTTATTCGCACATTGCGGCGGGGCGCTTGCTCGCACGGCGCATTGGCGGGCGCACTGTCATTCCGGCAGAGAGCCTGCACGCGCTTATCGCGGGGGAGGCATGAGCCATGCCCCAGAAAAGCGAAACCCGCGCGGTTGAGGCGCGGGCATCGCGGAATAGCTGTGGCGGCTGGTTCCGTGATCCTCTTAGCCCCTGCACCCTGCAATCGCAATTCCTGATCGCAGCGCATCACGTCAGGCCGGAAATGGCCGCGATGATCGCGGCGCTTGCATTCGGGGGAGGCGCACATGGCTAAGCCGCTCAACCGCTTTTCCGATGCGGCCCGCGCCTTGCTGGCGGTGGAAAGCCTGTCCGAAAAGGAAGGGCAATTCTGTGGCGGTCTCGCCTATCGCGCTGCCCCGCTCAGCGACAAACAGGCGAATTGGCTTCGCATCTTGCTTGATCGCCATGGCCTGCCCGCACTTGCCGAGGGAGGCGAACATGGCTGATCGCTATCCCGACATTCCCGGCGCGAAAGGACCGGACGGCACGAGCCAGGATGCTGCCGAGGCTATTGCCCCGACCGTCTCGCACCTTCGCCGCCTTGCCATGCGCTCGCTGGCACGGCTGGGGGAGGCAACCCCATTGGAGGCGGTGGCAATATCCGGCGTCACGCGGGAATCGCTCCAGCCGCGCTTTTCGGAACTGCGAGCCATAGGGCTAATCGAACCGACCGGCGCGCGGCGGCGCAATCCCAGCGGCAAGAGCGCATCCGTGCTCAGGCTTACCGACAAGGGGAGGGCCACGCTGTGATCGTCGATATTGAAGCGATAGCGCGCCACTATGGCGGCAAGGTCTGCAAGGGCAATGCGCTGATCCCGACGCCGGGCCATTCTGTCCGCGACCGGGGGACAGCGATCAAGGCCAGCGCGCACGCTCCCGATGGCTGCCTTGTCGCCTGCTACAACGGCACTCAGGCTGATGCGTTGGCAGTCAAGGAAATGCTGCGGGCGGACGGGTTTCTTGCGCATTCCGCGCACGCGCGCGCGTTATCTATGCAGGAACGGCGCTCGATCCGGCAGGCCGAACTTGCCCGCAAGCGCGAGCGGCTGGAGGCTGAGGAAGCGGCGGCACGGTGCGCGGAGGACCTATGGGCCAATGCCAGCCGCGCCGATCCTGCGCACCCCTACCTTGTCGCCAAGGCGCTGGAGCCGTTTGGCATCCGGCAGGCGGGGCGCGATTTGCTGGTGCCGATGGTCGATCCCGGCTTTCGCCTGTGGAACGTCCAGCGCATCCGGCCCGATGGTTTCAAGTTATTCGGCAAGGACGCTCGCACGGCTGGCCTGTTCTGGCCCCATGGCGTGCACATTCTCGACGGCAGGCCATCGGCTGGCCCGCTGGTGATAGGGGAAGGCTTCGCCACCATGGCGGCTGTCCATTCGGCAACCGGCTTTGGCGTTGCCGCTGCCATGTCCGCGCGCAACCTCGAACCCGTGGCGCGGGCCATGCGCAAGCTGTTCCCCAGCCGTGAACTGATCCTTGCGGCGGACGATGACCGGCACCTTGCCGCGAATATCGGGCTGGAAGCCGCCAGAAAGGCCGCTCAGGCCGTTGCCGGGGTTGTGGCCACCCCAAGGCCGGAAACGTGCCCAGCGGACTCCAGCGCCGATTTTGCAGACATTCCGCGCGGTGATGTTGCCGGGCGCATCGAAGCGGCGCGGCGGGGGGAATGACGATGGCAGCAACCGCACCCCAGCCGATGGATTTTGCCGCGCTCCAGCCGGACGAGGCGGCGGCGCGCATCAATGGGCATTCCGCCTTGCGCGCCACGCCTTACCGCTGGCCCGATCCCGCTTCGCTGCCACGGCGGCAGTGGCTCATGGGCCATTGGCT
>JAKPHK010000070.1 GCA_029550345.1 Pseudomonadota bacterium | reverse complement strand
GGGGCGTGCCGCCCCATCGCCGTCAAGGCCAAGCCCTTGCGGGCGGAGCCGCGCCGTTTCCCCCACCTTCCGCGCCGGCGTCGCGTGCCGCTCCTGGGCTTGTGCAGGCCGGGGACCCCTCGGCGCGGTCCGGCCTTGACGGGCTCCCCCCGCTCATTGGCGCGGGCCTAGACGGGTTGCATGACGCAACCCTTCAAACCAAAAGAAAGGAAAACTCCATGAGTAACCCCATTGAACGCGCCTTTGCCGACCGCCTGCTGGAGGTCTGGCCGCACCTGAACAGCCGCAGCCTGATGACTTGACCTGTTTTCCGAAAACTTCTAAACCCGAATGAAAGGATTCTCAAAATGAAACAGGACGTTTATACCCGCGTCACCGACACGATTCTGGCCGTGCTTGAAGCCGGCACCCGGCCCTGGATGCAGCCCTGGAACGCCGCCCACGCCGCCGGCCCGGTTTCCCGGCCCTTGCGCCATAACGGCAAACCCTATAGCGGGATCAACACCCTGATGCTGTGGACCACGGCGATGGAAAAGGGCTACACCGCCCCGATCTGGATGACTTACAAACAGGCCCAAGAGCTGGGCGCACAGGTCAAAAAAGGCGAGCACGGCAGCCTGGTGGTGTACGCCAACACCCTGACCCGGACCGAGACCAACGAAAAGACCGGGCAGGACGAAGAAATCGAAATCCCCTACATGAAGGGCTACACGGTTTTCAACGTCGAACAGATCGACGGCTTGCCCGCGCACTACTACGCCAAAAGCGAGCCGCCGCACCTGTCCGAGGCCGAGCGCCTGGCCCGACTGGACGCCTTCTTTGCGGCAACGAAAGCCGACATCCGCCACGGTGGCGACCGCGCCTTTTACGCCCCCCAACCAGACTTCATCCAAATGCCGCCCTTCGAAGCTTTCCGCGACCCGGAAAGCTACTACGCCACCCTGGCCCACGAACAAACGCACTGGACTTGCCACCCTTCCCGGCTGGATCGTGACATGGGGCGCAAGAAATGGGGCGATGCCGGTTACGCCATGGAAGAGCTGGTGGCCGAAATCGGCAGCGCTTTCCTCTGTGCCGAACTCGGTTTAACTCCCGAAATCCGCGACGACCACGCCGCCTATATCGCCTCCTGGCTGAAAGTGTTGAAGGACGACAAGAAAGCGATCTTCACCGCCGCCAGCCACGCCCAGAAGGCCGCCGATTTTCTCCTGAACCTGCAACCGGCCCCGGCTCCCGATCCGGAGCCGGACGCCGAAGGCGACGACACCCCAACGGTCCCGGAGGCCCCGCCGGAACCCGAACCGGCGCGCGCGTCCGAACCCGAGCCCCTACCCGCCGCCGGGGAGGACGCCCCGGTGAGCAGCCCGCCCGTGCCGGACGGACCGCCACCCGGCGGACCCAGGCAATTATCGTTTTTCTAAACCCCCCGGAATTTTGAACCGATGAATACGGACTGGACCATCGAAGCCGGCGACGCCGGACCCGGCACGATCACCCACCACGCCGCCCCGCGCTTTACGGCGCACTGGACGAGCGGCGTGGACGAACTGGCCGGCATCGACGGCCCGTGCTGGACAGCGGAGGGCAGCGACGACGAAGACGCCCTGCACCTGTTCGGGTTCCGATGGACGGACCCCGCCCCGGATCAAGCCGGGTTCGACCGGCTGATGCAACAGGCCGCTATCGCCCTTGACGACTGGATTACCGGAAGACTGTAGAAAGGAATTTTTTGAATAGGGGATGCGCGGTTATACGGGGGCGAATTCGGTAGGCGGCCTCACAACCGCCACCCGAACTCGCCACCCGTGCGCAAACGCACCCCCTCTTCTTTTCCTATTGCCCCGTTTCCCTTTTACCGACCTCTATCGCAGTCAACCGAAAGGGCCGCCCGCAGGGTTCCGCGCCGCGCCTCCGGTCGCCGCACCGGATCGGTGAAC
>JAKPHK010000043.1 GCA_029550345.1 Pseudomonadota bacterium | reverse complement strand
AATTTCGAGCAGGTCTATGCCTGCCTGTCGTCGCTGCAACGCCCGGACGGGCGCACGATGGCCCATGGCCATCTCGATACCGCGCCCTGCCGGACCGTGATCGCCCAGTATCGCGGGGCGGTCCGGGGGCAGGGGGTGCGGCTGCGTTCGCGCGAACCGCGCGCCAAGAGCGAGGTGCTCTATCCCTCCTGCGCGCTGCTGGCCCGCGTGGTCCAGGACATGACCGGTCAGGTGGCATACTGGTCGGGCTGCCTGGATTACGGGTCCATACCGCCGGCGGAACATCTGCGCCAGTGCCTCAAGACCGTGCTGCCGGGCTATTACCGGATGGAACCGGGCCGGGAAGCGCAACGCCTGCGCGGCTGCGGCGAGGTGTTCGGGGCCTATGAAATCGGCCTGCGCGCGGCCATGGCCGATCACAGCCTGCCGCCGGGCTATGTCCGGCCCGATTGCCAGCTCGCGGCGGAGTATTTGACACAGGGGGGAACGGCGGCGGCGTCTCCAGCTCCCGCGCCGCTTTCTCCTTCGCCGTCGCCGCCTGCGGCAACCGCCGCACCGCTTTCCACCGGGTCACCCCCGGCGCGTGCGCGTCCACTGCCGGCAACCGGGGAACCGCAATGGGCGGCCTGCCTGAACTACGATCCCGATCATCTGCCCGCGCATCTGCGCGCCTGCCTCGGTACTGGACCGGAAATGCGGCGGATGCAGGAATGCCGCGAGGTGCAGGCCGCCTATATGGCGCGGCTCCAACAGGCTTATGGTCGCCTGCCGGAAAATTACATCGTCCTGCCCTGCTCGGTGGCGGAGGGCTATCTGGCCGAATTCCGGGCGCAAGAGGAAGCCGAACGACAGGCTGCCCTGGCCCGCAAGAAGGAACGGGAGCGGTTGGCGCGGGAACAGCTGGTCAAGGATGTCGAAGATTTACGCGACCACCCGCCGCCGCGTCCACTGTTCGCCCGGCCCTGGGTAACGTGGGCGGTCCTGCTCGCGCTCATCAGCGGGGCCGGGTGGGGCGGCTGGCGCTTTATTCGACGCAAGCGGGGGCCAGCCACGCCATGAGAGCTTCACGAAAGGAGAACCCTTGTCATGACCTCGACCGAATGGGAAACCCTTCTCACACAACTGCTCAGTCGGCACTGGCTCGACTACATGGCCTATGATGAAGGCGGCCATTGGGGCGTTGCGGAATGCATCAAGAACGGGTATCGCGGCGTTCGCAATGCCTTGCGGGATTTGCCCATCTCCGATGATGAAGCGGCGATTTACCGCGAGGCTATAACCCGCCTAAAAACCGGTAAGGGTCACTATGTGACGTTTTACCAGAAAGAGGATACGACCGGCTGGGGGGATGCGGTCTTTGACGATGTCGCCGAACAATTGCAAGCGCGCCTGAATGCCTTGCCGGATCAATCATAATCCCGAACCCGCACCCGTCCGCCGCCTTGTTCCTTCCGTCCGCGCGCCGAGTCGCCGCGGCCCTTCGGGCGTTCGCGCGTGTTGTCGTTGGTCCGGCGGTCCGCCCGGCTCCAGGACTGTTCCCACTGTTCGGTCATCTGCTGTTCCAGGTGCTGCAACTCCACCTCCTGCCGTTCGTTCAGTGCCGTGACCTCGGCGCGTAACGGCGCTTCCATGGCCTC
>JAKPHK010000012.1 GCA_029550345.1 Pseudomonadota bacterium | reverse complement strand
CGCATGTTTGAAACTTTATTAAACGGATACGATAGCCCAAGAAGGCGGGCGGTTCCCGGCATGATCTGCATGATGCCCATTGCACCAGCACTGCTGATCACCCAGGATTTATGTCCGGACTCCTGCGTGATAACAGCG
This sequence comes from Pseudomonadota bacterium, assembly GCA_029550345.1. Taxonomy (GTDB): domain Bacteria; phylum Pseudomonadota; class Alphaproteobacteria; order Sphingomonadales; family Sphingomonadaceae; genus Novosphingobium. Next base: position 7,912 of record JAKPHK010000012.1, on the reverse strand, counting down.
TCGAGCAGATTGGTCGGGAGGCCGAACTCGCAGGCTATAGCTGCGACCGTGTCGAAATTGAGTGCCCTGCGGCTCTCAATTTCCTTTGGCAACCACCAAGTCGGAGCGTAGCGAACACTTTCGCAGTTCTCGATGTTTCTTGCTCCGAGCCCGCGTTCATGTGCCTGCTGTATGATTGGCATCACCCCCCTATAAAGCCTTTGATCCACTTCAAAATTGCCACCAAACATTACAGTGCTAAGATTAGCCCCATCTGCCGGCGAAGTTCCACCCCAATGCTCCAGCCCACTCTGTTCGAGATGGGCTCGTAACGATAACTCGACGTCTCGCTTGGGAGAGCCATGCCGCAATTGAGGGTCAACCAGCTTTTGCTGCACGGCATGCAACTTTGCGAAATCCAAGATGTCGACTTCGCGCGCAGCGGCACTACCGCAGCAGCATGCCACTAAGCATAAATGAATCGCAGCTTTGGGTAATTTCACTGTGCACCCCGCATGGGCGCACTGAGCTAGTGGGTTTTGCGCATCGTTAAAGGATCAAACGAGGAACCTCGTGTCAAACGAAAAATCGCAAACAACGAACAATCGACGTAAGCATCCGCCGAGTACCGCGTTATGAACTGTTTCAGGCGGCGAGCGCGGTGTTCGACTTGCGCCAGTTCCATGCCAGCAGGTCGTCGAGGCGGGTGACGGGCTGTTCGGCGATGCGGGTGAGAACGTCTGCAAGCCAGGCCTGCGGATCGACGTTGTTGAGCTTGGCGGTACCGATCAGCGAGTACATGACGGCGGCGCGCTGGCCGCCGCGGTCGGAGCCGCAGAAGAGCCACGATTTACGACCAAGAGTCACGCCGCGTAGGGCGCGTTCGGCAGCATTGTTGGTAATGCAGACCCGGCCATCTTCGAGAAACCGGGCGAACGCCGGCCAACGGCGGAGCATGTAGTTGATGGCCTTGGCGAGATCGTGGTTGCGCGAAAGCCTGGCGAGCTGGGCATGCAGCCAAGCATGGAGATCAGCCATCAACGGTGCGCTGTGTTCCTGGCGGGCGGTGAGGCGCTCCTGGCTTGGCAGGCCGTTCACCCTACGCTCGATATCGAACAGGGCATCGAGCCGCTGCACCGCCTCGAGCGCGATCGGATAGATCTGCTCTGTTCGCTCGCCGCGGCTTTTCTTGCGTACTGCCCCCTCGACATCGGCCAACTCGAAAAACTTGCGCCGCGCGTGAGCGAAGCAACCGGCTTCGAACACGGGACCGGGCTGGCGGCCGTCGCGATAGAGCTCGCCATATCCGCCATAGGCGTCGGCCTGCAGGATGCCTGCCCAGGATACGAGATGGGCGCGCGGATGTTCGCCGCGCCGGTCGCGCGAGTAATGGAACAGCGCGGCAGGTGGTGCTGGTCCGCCGAACGGAGCATCGTCGCGCACATAAACCCATAATCGACCGGTATCAGTCTTGCCCTTGGCGAGAACCGGGACCGTCGTATCGTCGCCATGCAATCGCTCTGCGGCCAGGACATGGGCCTCGATCCGGCGATAGAGAGGCATCAGTGCGGCGCTTGCCGCACCGACCTGGTCAGCGAGTGTCGACAGGCTCAAGGGCACGCCCTCGCGAGCAAAGCGTTCGGCCTGCCGGTTGAGGGGCTGGTGTTGTCCGAACTTCTCGAACAGCAGCATGGCAAGGAAGCCCGGGCCCGCCCATCCACGCGGCACGACGTGGAATGGTGCTGGTGTGTCAATCGGCGTCCAAACGGGACCCCCGATCGGCGCCGAACAGGGACCCCCTTTGCGATAGTGCGATCCGTTGATGGGGGGCGCGGGTTTCGCTCTGCTGGTGGCGTAGGGAGGGCGTAGCCCGACCGGAGGCGCCAGCAGAGCGAAGGTCATTTCTGTCGGCTATCGGGGCGGATCAGCTGCGGTTCTTGAAGCGCCAACTGTCGTTGCCGGTCTCGACGATGTCGCAGTGATGGGTGATGCGGTCGAGCAGCGCGGTGGTCATCTTGGGATCGCCGAACACGGTGGGCCACTCGCCGAACGCCAGGTTGGTGGTGATGATTACCGAGGTCTGTTCGTAGAGCTTGCTGATCAGGTGGAACAGCAACTGGCCGCCTGAGCGGGCGAACGGCAGATAGCCCAGTTCATCGAGCACGACGAGCTCGAGACGGCTGAGCTGGGCGGCAAGCGCGCCGGCCTGCCGATACGCGCCTCCTCCTCGAGCCGTGTGACCAGGTCGATGGTGTTGAAGTAGCGGCCGCGGGCGCCGGCGCGCACGACGCTGGCGGTAATGGCGATGGCCAGATGCGTCTTTCCCGTACCCGTTCCTCCGACCAGCACGATATTGCGCCTGCCCGGCAGGAACGATCCGGCGTGCAACGAACGGACCAGCCCCTCGTTGGCCGGGGTGCCGTCGAACACGAACGCGTCGATGTCCTTCACCACCGGCAGCTTGGCGGCACTCATCCGGTACCGGATCGAGGCGGCGTGGCGGTGGGCGGCTTCGGCGCGCAGCAGATCAGTCAGGATCTCGGTGGTGGTGCGCTTGCGCTGCACGCCGGAGGTTACCGCCTCATCGAACGCGCCAACCATCCCCTTGAGGCCGAGCGCGCGCAATCGGCAATGGGCGGATGGTTGAGCTTCAGATCGACCACGACGTCGAGCGAGCGAACCGGCGGCGGCTCGCGTCGCCGCGACAGGATGTTGAGGATCACCTCGTCGCTGGCGGCACCCGCCTCCAGCGCTTCGCGCCTTCGACCGCATCCAGCCCGTCGGTCAGCACTGCCGCCAGCACACGCACGAACCGCCGGTCGGCCTCGTCGCCGGTGCCGAGCTTGCGACGCAGCCGGGCAAGCGCCGGTGGCAGGTTCCAGCCCTGGAGCGGCGCGCCGTTGCGCACTGGCGAGTTGCCGCGCGGACTTGATCCGCCGCGATTCCAGTGCAGCCCGCTGGGCTGACGAAGAATGCCGGACCAACTGGCAGAAAGTCATGGCAAGCGGTCCTGCCGCCGACATGCTGTTGGCGGTCCTGCCCGGTGCAGGGAGTGGCAAGCCCTCGCTAACGATGACGAAGCAACGGGCATCGGGAGTCCGCTGGGCTGGAAGAGCAAATCCTCCTGCGCTGGCGACCGGAACACTGGGGCAGCTGGAAGTCGCGATAGGGGGAAGCAGCGCGCCCGCCACTGTCTCTGTAAACTGGGCAAAGGTGGGCGGAGAAATCCCCTACGACATCGCCGGAGCCCTGCGCCTGCGCCAGATCGCCATCACCGAAATGTCCTGCGAAAAGATCGGGGCTGGTGCGGGATCGCGCACTTATGCCGGGACATCGCCGGAAGGAGTGCCGTTCACCCTGACCGTCGACCAGCAGACCGCACCACTGGGGCACATGCAAAGCTATTACACCGCCACTATCCACCTGGAAGAAGGACATCCGCCGCGCGGTTCGACGGCAGGCTGCGATTTCTGACGATTGCGCGAATAGCAGTGGATTTTGCCGGTCAAGGCATGACCACACGATCAGCCGAGCATCGCATGGCAGCGCGCCCGCCAGGACGCCGATAGCTGAGGCAGCCCGGCAAGTTCAGCGATATCATCGCGCCGCGTCGGCGCCTTGCCGATCAGGATGCGGAAGGTCCGCGCGACGGTCCAGTCAGGATGACAGCGTTCCACCAACCTGATGATGTCGCCCGCAGCGACCATTCCCGGCTCGATCACCCGGTAGTACCAACCGCAGCGTCCGGTTTTGACCACGCGATCGACCATCGCCGGATCGCCGAAACGGTGGCCCAGTTTCCAGCAGGGCTGGCGACCCTGACTGATTTCGACCAGAGCCGTGCCCATACGGAAGCGGTCGCCGATACAGACAGTTTCCTCGCGCCACCCCAGCGTCGATATGTTTTCCCCGAATGCGCCCGGCTCGCTGAAGGCCGCCGTCAGTCCCGGCCGTTCGGCGATCCATGCCGGGTAATGATCGATGGCATAGTGATGGACCGCCTTGTCCACGCCGCCATGGTGGACAAGGTCGGCCTGCTCGTCCCCCTCGAGGCCAAGCAAGGTGACTTCCACCCGGTCGGTGCGGATCGCTTTGGCATAACCGCTCGGCTCGCCCATGGGGCCAAATGGCGCGACTCGCCCCGACAGCACCCCCCTGATCCTTGTTTCCATGCTGCCTTGTCCTTTCCCGGCACCGCTTAGACGAAGCGGAACGTAAGCACGAGCACGTCCCGGTGTGCCTCGCGCCCGGGGAGCAGGCTGGAAATCGGCGTCACCCCATGCCGCACCCGCCGATCATCGATGAACACCGCATCCAGCGGATTGGTGAGCGTGAATTCGGTCATATCCTTTTCGCCATCAATCGCGATACGGGTCGATCCGGCTTCCACATTGTAGCGCTCGATCAGGAATACACCGACCCGATCGACACCGTCCCGGTGCATGCCTTCGGGCGTGGGGTACCCGGGAGTCTCTCCCGCCTCGATCCGGAACTGATGAACCTCGATCTCGCAAGGTACGTCCGCCAGCGCAAAAACGTCGCGGCACAACGCAAGCAAGGTACGAAAGGTTTCGCTGCCGAGCACCTCGGGCTGCACTTGCGCGAACCAGCGCTCGATCCCGCCGTTGAGCGAGTTGTAGTCGCGGCTCTGGTAATGCGGACGTGGCGGCAAGGTGCGAACTTCACCATCGGTCAGCGCCAGAACGGCATGACGCCTGCGCCGGTAACGCCCGCCATCTGCCATGTAGCGATCATCACCCAGCGCGGACCAGCTTCTGCCGAAAGCATCCCATTCGGGCCCGTGCACGATCCCGGTCAGCGCACGCACCTGCCTCCCTGAAAGCGCGGCCCAGCCCTGGCTGGCGATCATGGCGCCAATGCGTCCGGGTTCCTCATTCGCCATGTCCTGTCAGCTGCAATCGCCTCCTGCCCGGCAGGTCTCGCCATACGGCTGCTGCCCATCGCTGCTGGCCACAACCTCTGCGCCTTCGGCCAGCAGCATCGCGATCCGCGCGCCAAGCGCAAGATCCGGCTCGTGCCCGAAACTGCTGTGCCGCAGGCGTCCCTGCCGGTCGATCAGGACCAGCGACGGCGTGCCGCGCAAGTTGTAGCGCTGCATGGTGATCGGCATCCCAGCCGGATCGTCATGGGCATCGAAGCCGACAGGAAACCCGATCCGGTATTCGTGGAGGAACGCTTCGAGCGCTACCGGCATCATCGCCGCGTGATGCTCGAACACCGTGTGCAGGGCGACGACCGCGACATCCTCTCGGGCGAAAGTCTGTTCCACCCGCTGCAATTGCGGCAGGCCATTCGCGACGCAGCCCGGGCACAGCATCTGGAACGTGCCCAGCACGACAATCCGGCCGCGCAAGTCCGCAAGCGTCAGCGGCGGGCTGTTGAACCACTGGCTGGTCACCCATTCGGGGGCGAGTTGATCGAGCATCAGTCGTGTCTCTTCAAAGGGGCGGGCTCCGTCAGCACGAAAGCCCGCCCGGTCTGGTCAGGTGCGATCAGCCCACGCCCTTCACTGCCGCCATCGACGCACCGAAGTTGATGTGGAAGGGCTGGCCGTCGATCACATAGGCTGGGACCGACTGAACCCCGGCAGCTTCCGCCTCGGCAATCCGGTCCGGGGCCGTGTTGAAATCCACGATCTCGACATCATAACGCGCCGGATCGAGCGCCTGGCCCAGCGCCTGTTCAACCGATACGCACACGCTGCATCCGGCGTGATAGAAGGTTGCCTTGGGCTTCATGATAGGACTCCTAATATTCTAGGGCGCAAAAGACGCTGCGCCCGACGCGTGCCCTCACCCCGAGGGAATGGTCAGCATCAGCCCGTCGCTTCGTGCTCCGGGCAGTTCACCCTGAGGTCGGCGGGCTGGAGCGGCTGATTGACCAAACTGCAAAAATGTCCGCCTGCCCCGTCAGCTTCGGACACAAAATAGCGGCAAGTCACGCACAGACGCTGAGGTGCGATCCGACCGGCCTGCTGCAAGCGGACGATAGTGCTGATGACGATGCCGTGCAGCGTGCCCGCATCCGCGTCGGACAACATATCGACGACGGCATCGAAGCCATCGGGCATCTGTCCCAGCATCGCGCGGCCTGCATCGGTCAACACCACGCGCACGGCGCGGGCATTGTCGGGATCAGGCAGGCGCCGGACCAGTTCCTTGGCGACCAGCACCGCGACCACGTCACTGGCGGTGGAAGGCCGCACACTGAGGTGGGCGGCCAGTTCGCCAAGCCGAAGCCCTGCCGGACGATCCGCCAGCAAGCGCAAGGTATCGCCCTGGGTGGGCGTCAGTCCGGCTGCTTCACCCGTAACCCAATCCCGCTGGCGAGCGAGAGCGGCAAGGCGACCAAGGCCGTAGGAGAGCTGTTCGCGACTCATAGTAGGAGTCCTAATATTTTAAGCGAAGACGTCAACGTCGGAGTTTCACCACCCTGGAAATCCCTCACGGGCATGACCAGCGATCAAACGCCCTTCCTCACTGTGCATCCCCGCCGGGCAAGATAGTCGCGCAGCACCCGCACATGGTTGTGGCGCTCGTCCCGTGCGGCATAGACCAGCGTGACATCCTGATCCTGCAATGTACCGCAGAGCCGCACCACCGGGGCGGGGCTCCCGTCCAGTTCCTCGAGATACAGATTGCCGAATTCGGCAAACCGCGCCGGATCGTGGCCGAACCACTTGCGCAACGCTGGCGAAGGGGCGATCTCCTTGATCCAGTCGTCGATTGCGGCCTCGCTGCGGCTGAGACCGCGCGGCCAGAGCCGGTCGACCAGGATGCGCTTCCCGTCGCTTTCCGCCGGCGGCGCGTAGACCCGCTTGATTGCCAGGTTTCCCATCACTCGCGGCCACCGGTCGAGCCGCCATGCCTGCGACCGATCCAAGCCGGCGGATCACTGGCCGGAAACGATTCGAGCGAAGCCTCGTCGATCGCATCGGACATGGCCTCGCTGGCCAGCAGACGGCGCACTTCGATGACGACGGCCGCCAGCAGATCAGGGCCATCGATACCGTCCGCGCGGTGATGCTGGATGGCACTTGTTACCAGGTCGTTGAGCGATTCGACGCTAGCGTCGTAATGCAGCCGAATTTCCGGCAGGATCAGCGCCGCAAGTTCGCTGCTGCGACAGGCCATGTGAAGCTCTCCTTTCAGGCAAGATTGAACAGGGTCACCATCATCCCCAGTGCAAATCCGAAAACCATGACCATGACCCCGGCGATGCGAAGGCCATAGGCTGTCGGATCCGCCTCACAGGTCTTGCCCGGCGCCGGCGACCACCCGAGCATTCTCCTCACGAACGATTGCCGGAAAGCCATGCTAAAGCCCAGGGCCACCAGCACCAGCCCGAAGAGGTCTACGATCACCACATGAGCCGACATGCCAACGCCTCCCTGTCCGTTACCGCTGCCCAACTCCTCAAACCGCGCATGCGTCGAGCCCCCGTTCCAGCCCGGCGATCAGATCCTGCTCCGCCTCGATGCCGACCGAGAGGCGCAGAAGGCTGTCGCTGATCCCGGCAAGCGCCCGGGCCTCGACGCCCATGTCGGCGTGAGTCATCGTCGCCGGGTGGACCACCAGGCTTTCCACCCCGCCCAGCGATTCCGCGAGGGTAAAACAGTCCACGGCGGCGATGAACCGCTTCACCGCCTCAGTCCCTCCCGCCAGTTCGAAGCTCAGCATTGCGCCGAAGCCGCGCTGCTGGCGGCTGGCGATGGCATGGCCGGGATGAGAGGACAAACCAGGGTAGTGCACGATCGACACCGCCGAGTGATGCTCCAGATACTGCGCGACGGCCATCGCGTTAATCTGCTGGCGTTCCATGCGGGGAAACAACGTGCGCAGGCCGCGCAAGGTCAGCCAGGCATCGAACGGCGCGCCGGTGCTGCCGACAACGTTGCCCCAGTGGCGCAGCG